>CAYPXY010000010.1:0-51383 GCA_964414815.1 uncultured Pirellulaceae bacterium
GGCCGGGGGTGAGGGGGGGCCGGGCGGAAATCTCAACCCGAATCGCAGGTTTTGAAGTTGCGTAAACAACGGTGTTCTTCCTCCTTCATCCCTCATCCTTCCTCCCTCATCCCTACTCAATGATCCTTCTCACCAAAATCGCCTTATCGATATTGTGATTTTTTCCGGGTTCGTAGGCAACGGGAATCGAGCGGTCGAAGATGAAGAAACCTCGATTTCGCCGATTGGTTCCATCATCGACGCCCAGTTCCGCGTGTGAGCCTTTGAGAACGCCCTGACCATCACACTCGAAATAGCCGACCGTGATCCAGATCGCAAACACACTGGAGCGGTTGGTCGTCAGATTCGCCAGTCGTTGCCGCATCTGATGGCGGAAGAACGCGTTTCGGTCACTGGCCATGGCTGGCAAGTTAGCCGTGGTAGCCTTGAAATCAAACAACGGTTCGGCAGGATTGGATGCAGAACCCCGGAACAGGGTACTGCGAGGGCCTGCGGTAACGAAGTCGACATGGGGTGCAAAATTTCCGGTGCCAGCAGGCCGGAACGGATTCTCACCATTGGCTCCGATAAGCCGGTTTTCTTTGAATTGATTCCAGGTCAGCCCACCGGGGATCGTTGCATAGTTGCCCATCAATCCCAGATAAACCTGTTCGGAATAGATCGTGTTCAGGTTAATCTTCCCGGGTTCGCGATACCTCGAAAGGGTATTGAACGGATTCAAGGCGAATCCGGGTGTGCCTCCACTCGGAATCAACTCAACGGTCGTTCCGGCATAACGGGATGGAACGGTCAGGTACTCGAAAATCCGATACAGATGTGGGCTGTCCGTCTCATCACCTTCCAGATAGAAATTAAGCAAATGTCCAAAATTTCCTCCCAGATAGGGATAGGTACTGAGCGCAGGAACTCCAGGAAAGGGACCACTGTAAGGAGGCGATGATCTGAGCAGACTAAATCGTTGATTCAACCAATGGTTCATTTGAGTTTCGCCCGATATCGGTCCGGAAGCCGTATAGGACACGTTCATCAACTCGTAATGGCTGACGTATGGCCGGTTGTTCCAGGTCAGACCTGCAAGCGGAGTTAAATCTCCCGCTCCGTTGGGATAAAGCAGATCATTGGTCTTGCCCAGCGAGTCCCTCAATATCCAATTGAAGAAGTGCGGGGTGGTGTAATTGCCTGGAGCGGAGTCTGTAACGCTTCGTCGCCGTGGATCGGCGGATGCCCAAAGCACCCGTTGCCCCAGAGAAGTTGACGAATTGCGTTCCAGTGCGTCTGCCGACTCATACGTCGTTCCCGGAGTTCCTGATGGAGGCGGGTCATCTCCTTCGTCGCGCGTCCCATTGAACGCCACTAAATCCATTGCAAGCTCATCGACCGCCATGTAAGGATTCGTGTCGGGATCCCACGGCAGTGATGGATTGGCCAATCGCTCCAGATAGATGATCCGGAATCGCTCAGTGGTTCGTCCGTGTTGCTGGATGGCCGCGAAATCCACGTCATCCCGGTTTTCATCAGGATTCAACTCACTATCGAGTACTGGTGAAATCGGCGAGGTGTATCGGAAGCCATCGGGAACCGGAGTCGCGTTGGGAGCGACAACGGTCGGATAGCCGCCTCGGGGATCGCTGACGTTGAAGGGGCGTGGATTGGTCGTCGGGTTGGCTTGGCCACGATATCGGTTGACGGGCACGATGGTTGAAACCCGCCGCTCTTCGATCGTGTCCGTGTTGGGAAGGTACTTTCGCACCATTCGATTGGCGCGATCGATTTCGAGATAGCTGGTGGAGTCCAGCTCAAGGTCGTTGGTGGCTTCATCCGCCTGAGTTTTTCCCTGCAGTCGCCCCATGTAGCTGCGGAATCGACTATTGGGGGCGGGAGTACCCTCCGTACCGATCAAGGCCTGAGAACCCGGTCGAACCGGCAAGGTGGGATAGGTTGTGAAGAATGCTTCAGAATCGGCGGCTTCACCCCGAGGGTTGGAGCCAGGATCGGTGAAATAAACATATCGTAGGGGAGTCGTTGCTTGATCGGGATCGATACTGCGTGGGCGATCGATACGAACCCGCCAAACGGGATCCTGCTCGGTGGCGCCGACGGTTCTCGACAGGTTGACTCCCTGATTGTTGTAGAGGCTGGAATCAAACTGCTGATTGAAGCTGTTCTGAGTCCAGGGATTGTACAGTTCGATAAACGCAAACGGCTCGGGGCGCAGGCCCTGCTGATATTGCCCAGGATTGCTTGGGTCGGGTTGGCTACGGCGAGCGTGCGCTGCAAACGTTTCGGTAATCAGGAGTTCGGGTCGTTCCATCCCCCAAACCACAAATTCCGGATCGGGATCGGTGCCGTTCATCGGTGGGTCCCAAAGGTTACCGGTACCGGACTGATCCGCAAACGGCTGCGGGTCGAAGTGGAACCGAGTCATAATCGAATCGGGGTCCCGGAAGTCGACGACGTTAACGGCCCACTGGGCGATGGTACGAACGTAATGCTCATACTGATCCGGATCTATGGTACGCAAATGCGTTGCGTAGTTATCGGTCACCAACAATGTCAGGCAATACAGATGCCGAGCATAGATTTGTCGGGCGGCCAAATCATCGTTGTTGAAAAGCCCATCCTGATTGAGGTCCATGCGGAAATGGGTTGGTGGCCGGATCGAATCGTAGTAATTTTGTTGATCGAGATTGACCTCCACAATTTCTTCGCCCGGATTGTCAACAATCCCGTCGCCGTCATCATCGTATCCATTTCCTAACGGCCGGTTGACATCCATCTTCAGCCCCTGGAATAGTTCCGGGGCAAAGAGATTGGCGGCTTTGATTGCTTCAACTTGCGCGCGGGCGGTATCCCTTTGTGTATCGGTAAGCAGTTCGAATGAGCTACCAGAAATTTTTCGGAATAACAAGCGTTCGAAATCGGAGGTGAGTACCTCATAGCTGGACGTGGTGACGTGGTCGCGATTGAGACGCCAAAAACTTTCGGGGTTCGTAGACACTTGATTCCAGAGCCGGCTCGACAGTAATTTGACATCCAGGTCATGGGGACGAAGGATGCGTTCCAGTTCCAGTTCCGTGTAGGGAGTGTCCACGTACCGGAGGTTGCTGTCCCGGTCAAGGGTCGATTGATTGTTCCAGGGAATCGGGGCAAACGAAAGGCCGTAATTCGACCGAGTGATTTCTTTTCTATTTCGCTCCAGTTGCGTTAGATGAAGGGAGGAGCGGTTCACATCGATCACCGGCATCCCATTGGGGAAATTGGTATCATTCAAATCGACAAAACTGTCTTGGGAGCGAGCGAGGGCGGCTAGTTGTGGGGTACCGATGGCAAAGCGACCGCGGATATCCATGGGACTCGATGCATATAAATGACCGACGGTTCCGAATCTTCCGGTGTTCCAGTCCAGAATGTCAAATGGATGGCCGAACAGTTGAGTGCGGGTAATGCTAATGCTATTGTCAATGTTAACGTCAATGTTATTTCGGACCGCTCCCGGAACTCCATCCTCTCCATATCGCCCCAAGATCAAGCGTTGGTAGCCGTCGGTGTCAATTCCTGGCAACCGTCTCAAAGAAATCTCTGCCGGTCCCATGCCCAGTCCACGAGGCAGGTCCAGGGAATCGATTCCGCCCAACATGGGGACTCGTTCGGCAATAAAATAATCGGGAGCGGTATCGGCCATATCTCCGTGGGCATTGAGATTCAAGCGGCCGTCGAGGTCCATGACTTTGATGGCAAACAACGGTTTGTAGAATTTGTCCTTGTGAGACCGAGCGGGGAAATTCAGATCCATCCAGACGGAATCCGACACTCCATCATTGTCAGCATCGACTTCCAGGGTGGGTGAGCCGACGAATGCTCTCAAGGTATTTTGGGGACTATCGCGATGGAAGCTGGCGATCGGACCGGGGTTGACATCATCATTGTACCCCGAGAGAAACAAATTGCTCCACTGGTCGGCGGCATCCCAAGGCTCATTGGTGCTGTTGTCAGAGACGTACCATGAGAAGTCGGATGGATTGTTTGGGTTGCGTACCAGGTTATCCAATCCCATCCCGACAACGCCTCTCGGGTTCAAGGCAAAAGGTGAACGAAACGCTGGTACACCGGGATCTGCGGTCGGATCGAATCCCGGACCGTTGCCCGCAAAGTCGCGGTTATTGATGATGACATCAATAGGGGTAGGCGGATTATTGGCAAACGTGTCACGGAGATAAGTGGTCAAACTTTCAACATCGATATCCTGAGCCGGCAGCCAAAGCCAATGCTCTGGGTCTGACGGATCGGTCAAGTCAATCTCATGATGGACGACGCGACCGGAATATCCTTTTACAGTAGAAGGGCCGGTTGTAAAACTGACGACATGCCCCGCGTAGGATTCCGCAAAATGTGAAAGGGCGATGGATGTCCTTGGAATCAACGCCCCCGTTGCATCCCGGCTCGGTAGGATCTTCAAAGCCCGGTTTCGAGCCAGATTAGTCGGGTCCGCAGGATTGTTGGGATGAACTGGATGTCTCAGTCGTATCCTAACGATTTGATTGTTTGAGTTGGGCGCAAACGTGATTGGAGTCAGGCTTGGGTTATCCGGATCTCCCCATAGCACTGCCCGGAGACCATAACCGTACTGGTCCGCCAGGATGTCCTGAAATCGCAGGGGAGAGTTTACATCGGTCAACTCCGGGCCGCGGAATACTTCGTAGGCTGCTTTCTCAATAACGGCTTCGGGCTGTTCGAACTTCTCGTTTTCGATTCGTGTAATGAGCTTGGTGCCTCGCAGATAGTCTCCCGCCAGCACCACGAAAGCAGTACCCATCAACAGAAACAGCACAATGATGCTGATCACGAATAAAAGGGTAATACCGTTTCGATTTGAATTTCGGAGGGTATTCATGGCTATCTCAGGGGGGCTGCAGTTTTGATTGAAGGAGAAGGTTGAAAGGAGCAAAGAGAAGAGGGAATGAAGAGAGTCGGAGGTCTAGAAAGAGATGTTCCAATTCGATTGCCCTTCCGGCTGAATCGTTCGCTCATAAACACCGACGACGTTCTGCAAATGGACAATGTAGGTGGGGTAATGAGCACGTAAGTCAACACTTGTAACCGGGTCCGTACCGACGATCTGTCTGAAATCGTAATCAGGACCATTCAAGGTAACTAATGTTTGGCCATTGAGGAAATGAAAGTTGACCACCCGGTAAAAACCAATCTGCCAGAAGTCGCCCGGCATGTTGGATTGGGGGGGATGGTAGCTTGTTACGTTCCCGTCCACATCGAGTATGGGAGATGCGATCTGATTGACCAGCATGACCCAATCATCTTTCTTTAACTTTCCGTTACCAAATTGTACATGGTCGATGGTGATCGTGCTGATCGGACTTGCTAAGGCTTGGGGTTGATCGACCAACGCCGTGTGCATGTAATTGGAAGTGGCCACGTTGGGCGGGATAAGTGAAAAAGACGAAAGGTCCGTTGGACGATCCCGATAGACAAGCATGTACAACTTCCAGTTGCTGACTGGCTGACCATTAGGCACCGCAATCGCACTCCAGGACAAGCTTCCGGCATGTTGACGTCTGGCGGGTTGCGGGACACCCCCGACCAAGTGGTGGTCAAATCCCTGTCGAGGGGCATTTGACTGATTGAGCGTCTGGACAGGCTCTTCAAATACCAGATCGTCATTGGTTTGAAGTAGTCGTCGCGCATCCAGACGTGCCATGGGAATGGGATGACTGTCCGGGCTTGGCAGCCTCAAATTAGCAACCTGGATTTGATAAGCTCCCGGAAACGTGCCGGTATGATTAAAAGGAAACAGCGTTGTCAGATAATTGGGTTGGGGAAGCCCGTTCACGTCGAGCTGCTCGGTGATTCCCAATGGATCAATCGAAACGGGCCAGGGAGCCGAAGTCACCATGCTATAGGGAGCCGCTGGGCCGGTGGGATTGGTGGCAGGATCCAGAACCACCATCCAGTTTCCCCAGTTCCGATAACCACCGACTTCCAGTTGGCTGAAAGCATTTCGAGCGACCACTCCGGCAGCTTCCATGTCCAGCCCGGTCTGAGTCTGACGAACCGCAAACGGGACCAAAATCATGACCCCCATGACACCGATCATCGCCACGACGATCGAGGTCAACACTTCGATGACGGTCAAACCGTTTTTGCTTTTAGCAGGAATACCTGGATGGAACATTTTCATATGAGTGACAAGTCGTTGGAGATTGAAACCTCTCCAGGTTTAATCGGATGAGCCTTGATTTTGGTGCGCGAGCGATCTTGCCCGCTCAATTCTTTCGCCCCAAAAACCCAAGGGGGTATGGGTTGGAATACCGGACGGATCCTGAGGAGCATTGGGGCTTACGGAAATCGCTCCTGTTTGGCGACTGATGGTTAGCCACAAGTTGGTTGGGTTGTCCAGCGGATCCGGAAGTCCGTTAGGGTTGCCGGGGCCACTGACACTGGGAGACAAGCTCCGAATGGTTTCTTTCGCGGGTTCCCATTCAAATTTGGAAATGAACAAATGAATATCATCCATAGGGCGATAAGCGACTCCTCCGAAGGTTGTGATCTGTTCAAGTCCCTCACTGAAATAGAAACAGATGTCCCGATTTCGGGGGACCGGATTCCCCGGTATTGGAGGAACGACAGGTAACACATCATGGAAAATTGTTCTGGGAGACAAAGGCCCAGCACTGTTCAGATTCATTCTCGGGTAGCCGTTGACGGAATTCAGCAATGGGCCAGAATATCTCAGGTCAATAATGTAGCCTTCCGGCAATTCCAGGCGGGTTGACTCGATAAGTCTTGGACCACGATGAATCCAATAGCTACGATCATTGGCAGGTTCGGGAGAAACCGGCGGCACAGGCAAGTCAGGAATCAAGGGCTCTGGCAGAACGACCGGTACCTGGGAATTGGGATTGCCCCAGTCATTGTTTTTCGCAAGCTGAAGGAGAATGCGATCGGGATCAGTCGGTGCATACACATTCTCGATGAGATTCGGGTAGACCTTGACGATCGTGTACTTGATGTTGCTGCAGCCTCGATCATCAGAAAAGCTGATTTTGTCACCTGGGCGTATAAGCGGTCGATTGGGCGTGTGATTGTAGGGTCTTTCAACTTCAACATGGTAGACCGGCGCCCCTTGATTGGGCTGGCCAAAATTGTAGTAATAATGTTGGCCAGGTGAAGTCTCGCGTATCCGCCATGGTTTTTTGCCATCGAGCGGCGATTGGGCTTTGAACAGATAGAGTGCGGTTCCCGCGTACTGAATGCCATCACTGTCAATAATATTTGGATTTACTTCAATACAGACTCCAGCGGTGCCATCAATCATGGCTCGCTGAGTTGCCATTGAAAAGCGGCTTCCTGCCACTCTTGCAGCTTCTCGAACAAAACGATCTTCACTCAGTATTCGCAGTCCGGGAACGGCGATGGCTGTAATCATTGCCAAGATTGAAATCACGACCAACAGCTCGATAAGTGTAAGCCCTTGTCGGGCATTCTGTTGTGTGGTTGATGAGATGGTCATAAAAGTTTCATTCAAGCTAGTAGTTGAACACACCTGCTTCATTCAAGCGTTTTGAATACACCATGATTCGTATCTGGGAAAAATCACGAGGAACGATCGGATCCAACGCGATGTAACCCCACGGCATTCCCATGTTGCCGCCATAGTTCCGTTGAGTCCAGTCAACGACTGGAGGTTCTGGAAACGTTTCCGTTCCAAGGGCCTGAAGAAGCTCGGCTGCGCCGCTCGGTGCAGGAAGATGCACATCCAGCTGAACAATCATCCACAATAAAGGCTCCCCCCAGGAGTCGACCAATTCGAGCAGTCCATCGCCATCGGTATCCGCAATAGCTGCATCCCCCATGCTTTCAATCGCAGGTAGGCCGTCATGCTCAAGGCGGTGCATCAGCCTGTACAAATACTCGGCCGGCAAGTCAAAATGGTTCAGAGCCGTCGGATTGCTATGAAACTCGGTCCCCCACGAAGCCAACGTGCCGCTGGGCCGATACAGTCCCATTTGCGTGGCATAGAGAGGTTCCACTGCCAGAAAGTCACCAAGCCGGATATTCAAGGTGCTATTCGTCCAGGTGGCGTTTAGCCAGTCCTTAAACTGCAAACTGCTACCAATCAGGGATGGGAGGTTGCTAGGGAAATACCCGAGTTGAGGGTTGTGTGAAAAAGTTTGAGTCGCAGCGTCGTATAGTGGTCGAGGGTATTCGACACTGATCAGGTCTTGATAAAACCGTTGCCGCATGTGTTGCTTGAGAGTTTGCGGCGGAACAAATGGAAGCGACGGATCGCGCAGGAATGGGACGGGATTAACAATCGAAGGGTTGTTGTGGTACAGCAACAGATAAACATCGCTGAAATTGGTATTCGGCTGCACCACGTCAAATCGAAAAGGCAGTTGCCGAACCTCATAATTCTCCAACTCGTTCTGCAGAATCGCCTCAATTTTTTTGATGCGCGATTGAGTGGCCGAAACACGCGCGTCGTTGTTGGCGGTACTCATGACTGACAACGCCATCGTGGTCAGCACTCCCAAAATGGCAATCACCAGTAGTAATTCCATCAGGGTAAAGCCGTCATGCGGTCCGCAGTTCGATTTGATTGTCATGCTCACTCTCCGGTACATGGGTGATCGCAACTGTGCGAGTCCTAATCGGGCAACGAATCGGCATAGGCGCTTAGCCGACCCTCCGCGAAATTGGTGATGTTGTCATAATCTGCGAGCGGTAATTGCTTTACGTTCAAACCGCCTGGACGTTCAGTAGCATTGGCTTCACTGTACTTCTTGTCCAGTCCGGGAGCCGTCAGTTGAAACGATCTGGCATTCATGAATTCAATTCCAGCCGGAGTCGTTTTGAACCACGGACCAAACTTTTCATTCGCCGCAAAGAGAGAATAGCTGAATGAATCAACATAAAAAAAGTTCGTTGATCCGGGCTGAAAGTCAGTATCCTGGTGATAACTAACGACAAGTTGGCGAGCCGGATCCCAAGACAATCGCTCTGACTTAAAGTCATAAAAGATATCACGATCATCTGCTGCAACCATGGCTGATTGCGTAAAATTATTGTCTGAAGGAACGACGCCAAACGCTGGTCGGATTAAATTATCCCTCGTTAAGGGATATTGCTTGTTCTTGAACAAGCCGGTCAGCCAAAACACCAGGTCTTCACCCCTTCGGTAATCAATATGCTGACCTACCGTGTTCCACCACGTAGCGACATCTTCGGAGTGATTGGGAGAAATGCGGTTGATGTACTGCCGCATTAGTGCGACTCGTTGAACGTCACTCGTCATCGTGGGACCATAAAACTGCTTAAAGCTGGGCGGATAAAATCCGTACTTGCTTTTAAACATTTCAATCCCTTGCTCAATATTCTTCATTTCTACCGTGATCGCCATTTCCTTCGCTCGGTTCATCATCGGAAACAGCCCGACCACCAGCATCCCGGCCAGGATGGATAGTACGGTCACTGCGACCAGTATTTCTACTAAGGTAAATCCCAAATGCCTGTGGGGTTGACGACTCATGGTTTACTCCGGTTTATCTTTTGGTCAGTTGTGGGTGGTATATGGTCAGTTGTATGTGGTCAGTTGTATGTGGTCAGTTGTCAGTTGTTATTAGTCAGTTGTCTGAGGAAAAAAATTGTCATTTAGCACCCCTGCCAGTTTAGCTGGCAGGATGCAAAGTTTGAAAAGCTAGGGAGCGTGTATGCGGATAATAGCTCCCCACGCGGGCTTGTCCCGCTGGAAGCCAAGTTTGGCAAGCTAGACTGACCGGGCTGCCTTCTAGCTGGCTAAACTTCTAGCTGGCCAAACTTCTAGCTGGCCAAACTTCTAGCTGGCCAAACTTTTGCTCCTGCCAGACAAGCTGGCAGGGGGCGTTCATCCCTCATCCCTCATCCCTCATCCCTCATTCCTCATCTCTAATCCCTACTTCTGTTTGTTGCCTGTCAAACCGCTGATCAACGAGATCAAAGGCATGAACAACGATGCGACGATGAACAAGACGACGACCCCAAGAAAAATAATCATCAACGGCTCGATCATCTTCATCATTCCGTCCGTCAAGGTCTCGACTTCTTCTTCGTAGTAGTCCGCGACCTTGTACAACATCACATCCAGCTCCCCAGTCTCTTCACCGACGGCCACCATGTTGACCACCAAGTCTTCTACCACGGGTTTCTTGTGATTCAAGAAGTACCAGGCAAGACCCAGGATGGACAGCACGCCTGCTCCGTAGAGTACCGAGTAGTAGAAACTGGGATCGATGAACAGCACGGCCAGCGGAGGCAGCGCCATCGTGGCCATGAAGAAGAACGCCGCCACCGGGTGAAACAGAGGAATCGCATGTCGCTTCATGGGCGATGCGATCGTATCCCCCTCCCGAATCGAATCGGTGACCTTGCTGTAGACCTTCTCGAACATCGCATTGCCGGATGTTTCGCGGGTGATCGTCAGTCCCTCGATGATCGGCACACCGGAAGCCACCAGGGCACCGAGCGTCCGGGTGGTACGGGCCATGTTGGCTTTTTCAACCAGCTTGCCCATGACCGGTGTCTTGAGCAAGTACAAGTGCCAACCCATCCGCCCCGCACGGAACTTGCAGACCAATGCCACAAACAGAACCATTGCCATCGGAATTAACGGGAATAGAAACCACAGACTGCAGACACGATCCGAAATGGCCATCAGCAGATTGGTCATCGCCGGAAGTTCAAGGTCAAACTCGTCAAAGATTTTCTTGAACTCGGGAATGATCTTGAGCATGATGAACGTCAAAATCGCAATCGTGAATATGACGACCATGACGGGATACATCAGCGCGCCGATCACGCGATTCTTCAGCTTCTGGGTCCGCTCCTTGAACTCGGCCAGCCTCCGGAGAATGACTTCGAGTGAACCGCCCGCCTCGCCCGCCTTGATCATGTTGACATACAGGCGATCAAACGCGCGCGGTGACTTGGCCATCGCTTCGGACAGCGACGCTCCCCCTTCGATTTCTTCGCAGACATCGATCAGGCTGTTTTTGAGTGCCCCCGGCTTAGATTGCTCTTCCAGAATTTTCAAGCTTCGCAGAATCGGCAGCCCGGCATCCTGCAGAATGGAAAGCTGGCGTGTGAACGTCACCATTTTCTTTCCGCCCACACCGCCGAGTGCAAACGTTTTTCGGCCTCGGCCCACGGCTGTCTCTGCTTTTTTGGCGGCTTTCTGGATCGAGATTTTGGTGACGAAGTAACCCATCGAGCGGATCGTCGCCTGGGCCTCGTCTTGCGTGGCGGCTTCGATAACATCACGAATTTCCTGACCCTGAGGGTCCATCGCTTCGAATTGATAGGTAGGCATAGCGGTAGTCGTTGGTAGGAGTGATCCGTGCGCGGTTGACAGGGAGCGCTGCGGTTACTGGTTTTTAGTTATTTTTTAGTGGGGATGAGTGGGAAAAATTTTTCTGGGTTGGTTTTCTCAATTTGCAACCTGATTCTCAATTTGAGCGGCATGCCGTCAGCAATCTGCCGACTGAAAACCGAAAAACAGGCCCCGAATTACGCTTCCAGTACGGTTTCGCGGATAATCTCCTCAGCGGTGGTCGTTCCCTGGAATGCAAATTGGATACCGATATCCCGCAATTGTCGCATTCCCTTGGATTGGGCCACGCGTCGCAGGTCATCGGTATTGGCATTTTCCATAATCATGCCTCTCAGTTCATCGTCCATGATCATCAACTCAAACAGACCGACCCGACCCTTGTAACCCGTGTTGTTGCAACTGCTGCAACCCACTCCACGGTAAAAGGTCTTGCCGACCGCATCTTCCGGTTTGATGCCAAGCTCCAAACAGTATTCTTCTGATAGTCCAATATCCTCACGGCATTCGGCACAGATTCGCCGAACCAGCCGCTGGGCCAGGATCGCTTCCACCGTAGCCGTGATCATGAACGGTTGCACTCCCATGTCCTTCAGACGTGTGATGGTGCTGGGCGAATCATTGGTATGCAAGGTGCTGAAGACGGTGTGGCCGGTCAGCGACGCCTGGATGGCGATTTCTGCCGTCTCCAGGTCGCGAATCTCGCCGACAAGAATCCGGTCGGGATCCTGCCTCAAAATCGCACGCAGCGCCATTGCAAACGTCACTCCGATTTCATGGTTGATCGGGATTTGAACGATGCCATCGATATCGTATTCGACCGGGTCTTCCGTAGTGATCAGTTTGTCTTCGATGGTATTGAGTTCGCTCAGAGCCGAATACAAGGTCGTTGTCTTGCCCGATCCCGTCGGCCCCGTCACCAAAATAATACCGTTCGGCTTGGCCATCACCTTGCGGAACTCTTCCATGGTTTGGCTGTCCATGCCGACATTGTTGAGCGACAGCGATACCACGCTCCGGTCCAGCACTCGGCAGACCACCGATTCGCCAAACATCGTCGGCAGCACACTGACCCGCAAGTCAACCGGGTGGCCGCCGATCATCAGTTCAATCCGGCCGTCTTGCGGCAGCCGTCGTTCGGCGATGTCCAGGTTGGCCATCACTTTGATGCGGGTGGTGATTGCAAACGCCAAGTGACGCGGCGGAGGCACCATTTCAAACAGCACCCCGTCCGCCTTAATGCGGATCCGGAATTCGTCTTCGAACGGCTCGAAGTGGATGTCGCTGGCGTGATCCTTGATCGCCAGCAGCAATACCATGTTCAGCAATTTCCGAACCGGAGCACTTTCCACCAACTGGTTGACATTGTCGATATGGATCGGGCCCGTTGCCGCAATCGCCACCGAAGCCGCTTTGAGGTCTTCATCCTTGTTCAGCTCGTCGATGATTTTTTCGATGCTTTCCGAATCGGCATTGAAAAACTTGTCGATCGCCTTGAGAATTTGTCCTTCGGTTGCGATTACCAAGCGGATGTCGTATCCCAAAAACCGACGTAGCTCGTCCTGCATCGAAAGATTTTGCGGATCACAGGTCGCCAGCGTCAACCGGTTGTCATCCAACTGCAGCGGCACAACCCGATACAGCTGGGCCATCGAATCCGATACCGCCGCTCGCGCATTGGCGGGCGGAGTCACGCCTTCGATATCCACATGCGGCATATTGAACTGCTCGCTCAGCCCCTGGATCAGTTCGCTATCCGAGACCAGCCCCATATCTTGTGCGATACGGCCAATCAATTGACCCCGGTTTTGGCTCTGCTCTTCGATCAGCATTTCAAGCTGGTCATCGGAGATGAAACCAAGGTCCACAAAGATTTGTCCTAAACGTCGGATAGCCATTTTTTTGTCTGTTGTCTGTTGTCAGTTGTCAGTTGTCAGTTGTATGTGGGATAGACCTCCCGGTCTGTCGAAGTCGCAAATGACAGGTGAAGTTGTAGATGACAGGTTGTAGATGACAGGTTGTAGATGACAGACCGGGAGGTCTATCCCACGCACGGCCTTCATCCTTCATCCCTCTACTCGACCACATCGTCGTCATCGAGTATCTCACCTTCTTCCATCTCTCGTTTTGCGGTGGCGATTCTTCGGGCCAGGGCGTCCGGATCTTGGGCCTTGCCAAGGACTTCTTCCATCTCAACCTTTTCGTTGATCCAGTGCTGGAACAGGCAGTCGTCCATCAACATCATTCCGAACTTGGCACCGGTTTGAATGGCGGAGTTGATCCGGAACGTTTTGTTTTCACGAATCAGGTTGGCGACCGCAGGAGTCACCACCAGCGATTCATAGGCTGCAATCCGCCCGCCTCCGATGCGCGGCAGCAGCGTTTGAGCCAGCACGCCGATCAAGGAAGTCGAAAGCTGGGTACGAATTTGGTCCTGCAAGTTACCGGGGAACGCATCGATGATCCGGTTGACCGTGCCCTGGGCACTGTTGGTGTGCAAAGTGCCGAACACGATGTGCCCCGTTTCGGCAGCGGTAATGGCGGCTTCGATGGTTTCCAGGTCGCGCAACTCACCGACCAGGATCACATCGGGGTCTTGTCGCAACGCACGGCGAATCGCTTCGGCAAACGACGGAACATCGACGTGAACCTCACGCTGGTTCACCGTCGATTTTTTGTGAAAATGATAAAACTCGATCGGGTCTTCGATGGTAATGATATGGTGGTCAACACGTTCGTTGATGAAATTCACCAGGCTGGCTAGGGTCGTACTTTTGCCCGAACCGGTTGGGCCCGTCACGAGGATCAATCCCCGAGGCCGCATGACCAGTTTTTGAAAGACTTCAGGGACGCCCAGAAATTCGGGCGACATCATGTCGTTGGGGATTTGTCGCAACACCATCGCGACATCGCCCCGCTGTTTGAAAATCGAGACCCGAAAGCGAGCCTTGTCGGCGTATGCAAAACCAAAGTCCGCACTTCCCTTTTCCTGCAACTCCCGCTGGCAACGTTCGGGAGCAATGCTCTTCATCAATGCCATCGTGTCTTCCGACTCGAGAACCTTGGTTTCGAGTTTTCGCAATCGGCCGTGAAGGCGAAAAACAGGCGGCTGGCCGGTGGTGATGTGAATATCACTGGCCCCTTGCTTGACGCAGGCTTCGAGCAGTTTGTCGATCAGTACGGTTGCCATGTGAGCTATTTTGCTTCAGGTTAAGGGTATTGAAAAACCAACGAAATTGTTTCCGGGGTTTTCCTATTATCACTGAAACCCACGAATTTCCGTCGCCAATCCACGAAAATTGTTTCCCTCCGATGGCGCAGAGTCCAAATAATCCGCCCTTTTTCCGTCAGATTCGGGAAAAAACGGACAAATGACTTAAAACTTGTCCTAATAGCTAGTCTTGTTCCGTTTTCTTTGCCACTCGGAAGACTTCCTCAAACGTGGTAAATCCTTTGAGAACTTTCTTCAGGCCATCCTGATAGAGCGTGGCCATCCCGCGAGTCATGGCGTATTTTCGGATTTCATTGGCGGCAATGTTCTTGAAGATCATTTCGCGCACGCGGGAGTCGATCATCAGCATTTCGTAAATGCCGATCCGCCCGCGGAACCCCGATTTTTGACAACTATTGCAGCCCTTTCCCTTCATAAACGTCGCTTCGGCTAACTCGGCTTCGGACAAACCGGATTCCGCGATCGCCAGCGGAGAAGGGGTAAACTTGGCACGGCACTTCGGACAAATCGTCCGAACCAGCCGCTGGGCCAGAATCGCAACCACGCTACTGGCTACCAGGTACGAGGGAACGCCGATGTCGATCAGACGGGTGATCGCACTGGGCGCATCGTTCGTGTGTAGTGTACTAAAAACCAAGTGTCCAGTGAGACTGGCTTGGATGCCCATCTGAACGGTCTCCGCATCTCGCATTTCACCGACCAGAATGACATTGGGGGCCTGCCTCAGCATGGATCGGATGATTCGTGCAAAATCTAACCCAATGTCGTGGCGGACTTCGACTTGGTTGATGCCGGGCAGGTAATACTCGACTGGGTCTTCGGCAGTAATGATCTTTCGGTCGGGTCGGTTGAGGCCGTTCAGGGCGGCGTACAGACTGGTCGTCTTGCCCGAACCTGTGGGGCCTGTCACCAAAATGATGCCGTTCGGTCGGCGAATCAAATTGTTAAATTGCTTAAAGTTCTCCTCTGAAAATCCCAGTTGGCGAATACCGATACGGATGTTGTCCTTATCGAGTAGCCGCATAACCGCCGACTGGCCCTGATTGGTGGGGATCACGCTGACTCGCAAGTCGAGTTCTTTTTCACCGACGTTGACCTTGATCCGGCCGTCCTGGGGGCGGCGGCGCTCGGCGATATCGATTCTGGCCAAAATCTTGATTCTGGACAAAATCGCGCCGAGTTGCCGTTTGGGAAGCCGGTCTCGCTCATGCAGTACGCCGTCAATCCGATAGCGAATTCGAACGCGATCCTCAAAGGGTTCGACATGGATATCCGACGCCCGCAGTTGCACGGCTTCGGTAATCATCATCTGGACCAAGCGGACGATGGGGGCACTGCTTTCGTCTTCGCCGTCGTCTCTTTTGCTGCCATCGTCTACCGTTTCGGTAAAGTCGATGGCGGTGTCGGTAAATTCCTGCAGAACCGTGTCGGCAGATTCCCCCTCAGCCTGGCCGTACATCTGGCTGATTTTCATGATGATGCCCGAGCGAGTGGCCAGGGCGACGGTCACATCGCGGTTGAGGATGAACCTGAGCTTTTCAACCGTTTCGATGTCGCCCGGTTCGGACATCAGGATTTTCAGCCCGCGATCCGATTCGCTCATCGGAATCACCACGTTTTCGCGGGCGACCGCTTCGGGCATTAACTCAATGACGGACTCGGGGATTTCCAGCTTGGCCACATCGTAGTACTCCATCCGGTAGTGCTGGGCCTGGGCCTTGAGGACTTCATCTTCGGTGGCATAGCCAAGCTGGACCAGGCAAGCGGCCAGGGGTTTGCCGGTCGTTTTGGACATCCCATCGGCATCGATGACTTGTTCCTTGGTTACGGCGCCACTGGCGATCATCCTTTTTACAAAGCCATCGAAGACGGGAGCAGCCATGAAAAATAACTTTCTGTCGCTTGAATACGGCAATCACCGCTTGGATACGGCAACAACCGCTTGAGATACGGAGGTAAAGGCGGAGATTCGGCAAGCCCTGTTTGGCTCCCGGCTCAGTCCGCAGCGATATGCTTATCTTGATTGATCGTTGCCTGCTTTGTCAATCAAATCAAGAGGAGAATTGCAAAAAGAGGCCTGAGTCGCCAAAAACCAGTTCCGCTTTATCTTGCTTTTTTCCAGAGCCGGCGAGCCTGATCGCGAAGTTCGTCGGCTTCGTCATAGCAGTGTAGGTTCTCAAGGTTGGCCGCCAGGGCTTCAAGCTCTCGGGCGGCATGACGGAGTGGGTTGGCGGGTCCGACCGGATGTACGCCTGGCTGACCACCTGGCTGGCCGCTTGGTGGGTGGTTTTGCCAAAGGCGAGGATCGGCATGTCCTTGCTGGAGTCCCCATTGATTTTCAGGTTCGTTGCCCAGTCGG
The DNA here is from genome assembly GCA_964414815.1 of uncultured Pirellulaceae bacterium. GTDB lineage: Bacteria > Planctomycetota > Planctomycetia > Pirellulales > Pirellulaceae > Mariniblastus. The sequence continues at coordinate 16,969 of CAYPXY010000010.1, forward strand.
TGGCCGGTACCGGAGTGAACCGGATGTTGAGGGAGGGAACTGCGCTGGGGTTCCCAGTGACTTCCAGGTTGGTCGCCAAACTGGTGGCTGATACCGGGGGTGGGTGCCGGATGGGGGTGTTGAGGGGCCTGTGTTGGCAAGTAGCCCGGATTGAGTTGATGAAGGGCTTGTTCGAAAAGTTGCTCTCCGGATTCCCTCGTCCAGATCGAACTTCCAGGGACGGGCTGGACGACACTGCCAATTTGCTGTCGGATTTGCTTGATGGCCTCGATTTCTTCTGGTTGAATCGGCCTTTCTTCAGCGTACCGTTCTTCAACGGGCCGTTCTTCAACGGGCCGTTCTTCAACGGGCCGCAGGATTTGACGATTCTCAGGAATCTGGAGGTGTTCTTGGAGAGGAGACAGCATCTCTTTTTTTCCCTGAGGTCCGTTTTCGATATTTCCGGTCTGCTTTATAGTTGTTTTTTCGGAACTCAATGCCTCAATAGGCGTCAAAGGAGTCAGCTCTTGTGCCGGTTTCTGGGGGGCTGACTGTGCTTCGCCCGTGGGGGTAAAGATCACGAGCCAGGCAAGCGAAACCAGGCTGGCAAGGAGAGCGATGGTTCGTGATCGGGGTCGGTCTGTCAGGTGGGGAGCGACTTGGTTTCGAATTGAATTTTGGTTCAATAGCGACATTTTTATTCCTCGTGGAAAAAAAGGAATCGATTCAGAAGGAAGGGGGACGGGAGGCGACACGTAGGCCTCTGGTACGAATATAACGACTTTGCCTCCAAATTCGGAATATCATCTTGCCGAGTTGGGGATCGGTTTGGTTCGCATTTCTGCCTTTTTCGAGTATCTTATAGAAGGTGCCTGTTTTACCGTCATCTTTAAATTTGGTCAGGCCCATTTGTCAGGCGATCACTTCCCAGCCCAAGGGACTATTCATGAAAACTAGCGATTTTGGAGTCGATATCCGCCCGTACCACCGTAGGATCCAGGGCTGCTCACGCCTTCTTTGGGTGATCGGAGCTGTCGGGTGTTTGTTGGTCACGTCTTCCAGCCAGTCGGTGGCCCAGGCAATCTATGACCAATATTCTCAGCATGAGGTCAATGAACGGTACCGGCAGGAATCGTTTGCTCCTCGATTGAAGAATGGTGTTTTCGAGGAGATTGACGACAACGAAAAGAAAGCGATTACCGCTCGCAACAAAGACGGCAAGAGCGCCGTTTCTGATGACAAGAGTAAGGTCAGGTCGCTTCTCGTATCGGGGGGGGATCTCAATGATCCGCTGGTTGCCAGTTTTTTTGGAGGCTATGTCTTTCCCGAGATGACTCAGTTGGGCGATCAGACCTACGACGTTTTGTCGAATCTGGGAGAGCTTCGCAATGACTTTCTGAAATCCTATCTGTCGTCCCAGGTTCCGGCTCCGATGCGGCAGCGGTTTATCGAAACGGTTTGCTTGCCGGGACTGAAACGAATCTATGATGACAAACAGCTTCATCCTTCGGCCCGCTTGAGCGCGGTCTATCTGTTAGGGCTGCTCGATACGGTGGCCGGTTCGCGTTCGCCTGTAGTTGCCCCCACACCTGCTCCGCAGGCACTGGAGGCACTGCTGGGTATTTTCCAGGATGCCAATGCAGAAGGTTTTCTGAAAGTGGGCGCGTGGGCCGGGATTCAACGTCACATCGAAATTGATTCCGCAGCGCGCAATCAAATTCCGGATCCTAGAAAAGCTCTGATCAAGCAGATGGCGATCGACATTTTGGGCGACCGTTTCGCTGGCCAGGATCAATGGGAATCGGATCTCTCCTATTGGTTGAAACGCCGCTCGGTACAAACGCTTGGGGCATTGAAGGACCCCGGATCACTCGCAGTCATCGTGCAGACATTGGACAATGAAAACAATCGGTTTTGGCTTCGCTTTGATGCGATGGAAGCAATTGGTCGGTTCAATATGACCAACGTGGATCCAAAAACGGTTGAGTCGGTTGGCAACTTTCTGGCCAATAGTCTGGCGCTGGAATCAAAATGGCTAAAAGATGAGCTTGACAGTCTGGTTTATGACAACATGCTGTTCCAGGACATCGATCTGGAGAAAGATGGGACCAATTGGACTGCAGAGGTAACCGGTGGGAGCGGCGGGGGTGGAAGATCGGGTGGAGGGGGGCCAAGTCGTGGTGGTGCCGGGACGGAAGGGCCTGGAGGCGGGGCGACTGACGGTGGTCAGGGGGGATCGATGACGAGCGACGGAGACGGTGGTGGATTGGGTCTTGGTGGTGGTGGTGGACTAGGTCTTGGCGGTGGCAGGTCCGGTGGCGGTGGCAGGTCCGGTGGAGCCGCCCGAGGTGGGGATACGACCGAAGAAGCAAAAAAGAAACTGGAGTTGCCCAACTACTTAATTAACAGTTCCCGAAGTCGAATCAAGGCACTGAGTTCCGTCGGCGCCAGTGTCCTTAAATCAGAACCTGGTCGCGGAACGGGCTTGCATGCCAATGCCGATCAGGCGACCAAGACCAAGATCGATTCGATGGTGGCCAGCCTGCAAAAGTTGTCTCGCGATTCCAATATCGGCATCGTCAATCTGGCCAATCGACGACGACCCGGTACCGATGCACCTGAGGGGGAAGAACCGATCACGCAAAAGCTGTCAGAAATGTGTGAGGCCACGGCCGAGAGCATCCGAAAGGTATTAAAGCCAGCCGGTGAGTAGGCCGCTCGATTACTGAATCGTGCTTTCCATCTGCACGCTCGCCTTGAGTGAGTTGGTGATGAAACAGGTCTGCTCTGCTTTTTCCAGCAATCGCTGAGCGCGGGTAGGGTCGGCGCCTTCCGGAAGGGTCAGCGATACCTTCACCGTGAGTTCGGTAAACTGAATGGCTCGATCCGCTCGGTCGAGCTTGCCGGAGGCTTGGCACTGCAATTCCGTCCATTCAAATTTCGAAGCGGCGGCAATCGCCCGAAACGACAGCACAAAGCAATCGGCAACGGCGGCAACCAGCAAGTCTTCAGGCGACCAACGATCTCCCGGCCCACCAAATTCCTTGGGGGCTGCCGATTCAATATCGGGCAGGTTTTCTACAGACAGACGAATGTTCGATGCCGGCGAGGCTTGGGCCGTCACCGTATAGCTTTGGGGAAGTTCCATGATTAGACGGGTTGGATGTCTTTGAGTGAAGTGATGACTTGGTCGATCAAGTTGAACTCCCGGGCTTCTTCCGCCGACATGAAGTTGTCGCGATCGGTTTGTTGCTCAATGAATTCAAGGGTATGGCCTGTGTGTTTGACCTGAAGTTGATTGAGTTTGTCTTTGACTCGTCGCAATTCCTTGCGGTGGATCAGAATTTCTTCCGCGGTGCCTTCCATGCCGGCCAGAGGCTGGTGAATCATGATGCTGGCGTTGGGCAAGGCAAAACGTTTGCCCGCAGCGCCGGCTGTCAATAGCATGGCCCCCATGGAGGCCGCTTGGCCAATGCAATAGGTGGCAACGTCGCAAGAGATGAACTGCATCGTGTCGTAGATTGCCAGTCCCGCAGTGACCGATCCGCCGGGCGAATTGATGTACAGGTTGATGTCTTTCTTGGGATCTTCGGATTGCAGAAACAGCATCTGGGCCACCAATGAATTGGCTACTTCGGAGTTGACCTGCGAACCGAGGAAAATGATTCGGTCTTTCAGCAGTCGGCTGTAGATGTCGTAGACCCGCTCTTCGCGACCCGTGTTGTCTACTACATAAGGAACGTAAGGCATAAAAAGCTCCGTGTTTGCGGATTGAAGTCAATGGTAGGGGCAAGGTCGGGCAATGTTGCACAATACCCGGGAGGCTCGATAAGGAAACGATAGGAAACGATGATGGACCGTCAATCGTCTTCCTGTTCATCCTTTGAAACCGTCGTGATGGCATCGACGATTCCGTAGTCTTTGGCTTGTTCAGCCGTCATGAAGAAATCGCGATCAATGTCTTTGGCAATTTTTTCAACCAGGTTTCCTGTGTGTTTGGCAAGAATCTCGTTGAGTACTTCCCGGTTGCGAAGAATCTCGTTTGCCTGAATCTCGATGTCGCTGACCTGGCCGGATACGCCACCATAGGGTTGGTGGATCATCACCCGCGAATGAGGCAGGCAAAAGCGTCGTCCTTTGGTTCCGCCGGCGAGCAAAACAGCCGCTCCGCTGGCCGCCTGACCCACACAATAGGTGGCAATGGGACAGCTCAAAATCTGCATCACATCGTAGATTGCCAAGGTAGCTACGACATCGCCGCCCGGCGAGTTCAGATAGAAGTTGATTCCCTTTTTCTTGTTTTCCGACTGCAGAAACAGCAGCTTCATCACCACTTCATTGGCGTTGCCGGTGTGAATCTCGCCTTGCAGAAAGACGATTCGGTTCTCCAGCAGCAAATCGCCCAATGTCATCGAGCGCTGGCGTTGATAGCTAGCGCTGGCGTACGAGTTCTGGATGTCCGCCAACGGATCGAAGTAGCGCTCGGCAGGCCTGTTTCGTAAATTTGAACCTTGCATGGGGTGTGAAGTGTGAGGTGTTAAGTGATGGTTAAAAATGTGAGGTTTAATACATTTGATGGGTGCGGTTCTTTCGCGTATTGCCTTTCGTACATAGTGCAAAGCAGTACGCTTGAGAGGTTGCTCGAACCCTGTGAACCCTGATCGCTGGCTTCCTGATCTGTATCCTCAGTTGATCTGTATTCATCAGGCTTTGACTCCTGGGTGGATTCAGGACGTCAGTTCTTCTTGGGCTCAGTTCCTGGAATTGCTGGAGCTTCGCCACCGTCGTATTTCGCTTCCGGTATCTCGTGACGATAGCCTGCGGCAAAAAACTTGACGGCGTATGTGGTTTCTGTTTCGTCGGGGACCTCGTACTTGGTCGCCGAAAGTTTTGCATTCTCGATGATCATGTCAATTACTTTTTGCTCAATAATCATGTTTCGCAGGGCATCCAACTGGCCTTCGCGTTCAAGTCTGGCCCGGACACGTCGTGGCGATTCGTTTTGCTGGGCGGCAATTCGCATGATTTCGGCTTCGTAATCGCCCGGCTCGGCATCTGTTTTCTGGTCTTCGGCGATTTTTTCCAGAATGAAATGTTCCTTGAGCAAACGTTCGGTTCGTTCCAGGATGTTCTTGCGCATGGCATTGACCCGTGCGATGACTTCATATTCCGGAATACTTGACCGACGCATTTCCATGGTCGCTCGCTCGATTTCTCGTTTCGACTGGCGTCGTAGCAAGTCGGGTGGGAGTTCCCAGTTGGCTTCGGCCGTCAATTGGTCGCTGATCTGATTCCGGATCGATTGTCGTTGGTCGTATTGCAGGGACTGAACCAGTCGATTGCGGAAGAAGTCAATCACTTCTTCGCCGGATGCAAATCCGATTTTTTTCGCCAGTTGATCTGCATTCAATGCTTCGATTCGCTTAACGTCAAGGATTTCAAATTCGACCTCGACACTTTTCCCGCGAAGCTCTTCGTTGTCTGAGAATTCGTTGATGTTGACCTGGATCGTTCGCTTGTCGCCGGATTTTGCACCGACCAACAGCGTATCGAGTCCCTCGATGGTGGCGTCCGACAGGCTCAGTGTTTTCCGGACGTAGACGCTGACTTCAGTGTCTTCGGCAACCTGCTTACCTTCGTAGCGGCTGATCAAATTGCAGATCACCAGATCGTTGTATTCCGCCGGTTCATCGACGGGGGCCAGATCACCAAAGAGCTTGCCAAATCGGTCCATCTCAGCCTGAACTTCGCTATCGGTGAAATCGTGTTCGGGGCGTGTCAGGTTCAGGTTCCGCCATTCGGGGAGGTCAAATTCAGGTCGAACTTCGATGTTGAACTCGTACGTCAAATCGCCTTCATCAGGAATATTGACCAACTGGTAGTCCAGGTCGGGTTCGCTGATGGCTGAAAAATCAGACGATTCCTGAATTTGAGTGAGGCTGTCCATCAACAGTTCGCTTTTGACTTTGTCCGCGACCTGTCGATGGAATTTCTTTTCCAGCAGCTTTCGGGGAGCCTTGCCGACTCGAAATCCAGGCAGTTCCGCTCTGGGCACCAGATCATCAAATTGTCGTGAGAAGTAGCGATCAATTTCAGAGCGGGGAACCGTTACGGTAATATGTCGCTGGCAGGAACTGGTTTCCTTGATGTCAATCGACAAATTGAGTTTTTCGGTTTGCGGTTGTTCGACTTCAGAAGTTTCAAGTTCGGTGTTCACTTCGTTTTACCTGGAGTTTTTACCTGGTTGGGCGGATGGATTATGGCGACTCAAAGGCGTTTTATCACTGGCCTTTGATTGGAGGACTACCCCATGCGAAATTCAGTCTGCTGGAAGTTCGCCTGTTCGCCGGGATTCATTCGATCGGAAGGATGATCGAGAGTGGATATGTTACCGCAAAGGGGGCGGGTTTCAAAGTGCTACAAAAAAAGGATGGCCTGTCGGCCATCCTTTTTTCAAAGAGCGGGTGAAGGGGATCGAACCCTCGACATTCACGTTGGCAACGTGACGCTCTAGCCACTGAGCTACACCCGCAAATTAACGGTCTATCGACCGGTTTCTGCATCGAAGGCCATCTTTTACAAGATTTATTTCGGTCCTTGCTGCAAAATTTTACCTACTCGGATTATACGGTTCACTGTGGGCCGCACAAGCCCATTTTTTTTTTGAAAACAAGCCGATCCAGACCCCATTTCCGAGCGTAGGCTTAATACTTTTTCTCCATCGGCCTCCATGGGGGCCAGCGTCAAGTTTTTTTAAATTTGAGGCTGATTTTAGCCAACGGCCATTGACTTTGTGGTGGATTCTGTCACCCTAAGGGTTGTTGAATGTTGCTTAATCCGCTTTAGTGTGAGAATTAAGTGGGTGACGCAGCCGATGCCAATCCGTTGTACCTGACAAAGAAAGAAAAAACCATTAGCGGTTCGCGCGATAATCCGTAAAATAACGGATGCCGGCGAACTTCCAGATTTTTCTCGGCTCCTGGGTCTCGAACTTGATTCTCGTCCAGGTAGTCTTTCTTGATTCTGGATCACTCGTGTTAGCGAAAGGAAGAACATGGTTAATGCGAAATTGATAGTCGTGGGTGGCAATACCGAAGAAAATGAAATTCCATTGCAACTGCCTGTGGTTGTCGGACGAGGTGTGGAGGTCGATCTGGCGGTCCCGGATGAATTGGTCAGTCGTCGCCATGCCGAAATTTTCGAATCGGATGGGCGACTTTTTGTGAGAGACCTGGGTTCAAAAAACGGAACGTTTGTCAATAACCTTCGAATTGTTGATCGTGAGCCGCTTGATCCGGACCAGTTGTTGACGCTCGGGACGGTGACCTTCCGGGCAATCTACAGCGTCAATGGCCAGGAGAGCGGTCAAGAAAATAAGTCGACCAATGGTATCGGAGGCTTGCCAGGCGAGAACGTCGGTCAAGCGGAAACCATTCGCATTGGGAAGTTGGCGACAGAAACACAATCCTTGAAAAACGGGTCGATTCGTCCGGTCGTCAACGGCGCGGAGCCGGTCAGCGATTTGTCCAAGGAGACCGTTTCACTCGATGAGTATGTCAGTCAGAATCGGGGCGATTCGGTAAATCGGGGCGATTCGTTGAATCGTAATGATGCTGTGAATCCGGGAGGCAGTTCGCAGCGCGAACCGGTCTTCATGACGGCTTCCGGTATTCACACCGACGGCCCAATCCCGCCCAAGTGTGTTCCAAAGTAGTCGTTGAGCGACCCTTGATTCCTTTCGTCCGCCACATCACTTTGTCGGTGCGTTTTCCTCAGACGGAGCGTTTTCCTCAGACGGAGCGTTTTCCTCGGCAGGCATTTTGCTGGGGAAGACGTCACTCCAGGTAATGGCCGAATCGTCAGCGATCGGACCACCGGTGACCCAGCGAGCGGCATCGACGACCATCGGGTTGTTACCGAGAGCGCGATTAAATTCAGGGTGGGCGCTAAAGAGGACGAACCTTCCTTTGCCAAACGTTCCGGCCAGAATCGCTGGTGTGCCTGGCATGATGCCGCCAGGATCGTCCCCCTTTTTCACATCTGAAACGAAGCGAGCCAGGGCAACACATCGGTCCAGGCGAGGCTCCTGTGTAATTTCCCATAGGGGGCCATTGGCATAGCGCATTTTGATGTGGGGGGCGTTTTTGCCTTCAGGCTCAATTTCGACAACGGCGGAACCGCGGGCCCATCGTTGGTTTTCCGTGTCGATGCAACGCGCGTTGGCGATTTCAATATATTTCAGGGCTTCATTATGTCCCAGCACAAACGAATAGCCACCCGCGCAACTTCCAATCACACCCCCCCCGTTGCGAACGAACTCCTCAACGTTTTTTCCTCCGTCGGCGCCAAGGGATGCATTGAACCGAGTCCCACTGCCTCCCCCGATGATAAAAATATCCAGCTCATCGAGTACACCTTGCCGGATTTCTTCCGCTGAAACACGTCTGGCTTCCATCCCGGCGTCATTAAGAATCTTGATGAACAGTCCCTGGCTGGTATTTCTTCCGGGAACCTCCGCATTGCTCAGGACTCCGATGCGCCTGACTTTTTTTTCGGTTGTCTCCGCTGCTGGAGCTGTGGATTCAATGGGGGCGCCCACCGCTGGATCCGGGTCCTGATGCAGCGGCAAGCAGAGAGCCGATGAACAAAGCAACCCAAGCAAGACGACCGGCAGAAAAAAAAGTACCCAAGAACCGGATTGCTTGCGCAATTCCGCTTCCATGGGTAGCGGAGCAGCGCGAGCTGCCCGGTACGTGCTTCGTGATTGCCGGGAGACATCACGCCATTGGTTCCTCGCTTCGCGACTTCGCGATACCAGATCCTGAAGTTGATTCGCCTTCAGCGGCTCCAGTTTTTGTGGTTGTGCCTTTGGATGCAGCTTGAATTCATCGGCGGTGCAAAGCGACTTAGCTGTCTTGTCGTCGAAAGTTATTGAAGTCATAGGGGCCCTTCCACAAAGTAGGAACATTCAAGCGCGACGTTGGAAACATGCAACTGCTCAGTCTAACCTGAATGAATTTCAGAGGGTAGCGCCGATCTGCGTTTTACGACGTTGGATCCTTGATGACGACTCGCGAATATGTTTTTCAAGCCGATTTGTCAGTGCGTCCGGACGACGATCGTTCGGTGACGCGTGATGAGAGTCCTCACAACGATCGGCCTAATGGGGCGGAATGCCCAACGGGTCAAGCAGCTTCCTTGCGCCGCCATTTACCGCCGCGTCAAAACCGACTTCCGCCCGGTAAAATCGTGGCGAGAGGCGGAAAATCAGCAGATATGAAAAAGGCCATTGAATCTATTCAAACCGAATATCGTTCTCTATAATATCGGGATGTTTCAGCCCTGATAGAAGCCGATTGGTTCGTTTATCGAATGACCGGATCCGGCGAACCAAATGAATAAGAGATGGTACCCACCCCTTATTCAAAAGCAATTTGATCACACTACCAAGCAATTACTGGCACGTTTCGCAGTCGAGCATTTCCTCGATCCGCTTGGCAAGATTGGGGTCTTGCGATTCGCGTTGTCGCATCGACAAATTCAGATTGATAATTTCGATCAGAAAGGCTTCTTTCGAGGCATCGTCAGATAGCAGCTGATTTTGAGCCAACCAAGTCGCCACTTCGCACCAGCTCCAGAGAGGCGCGTGGTCATCATGGATATGGCAGATCGGTGGCGGAAATCCGCCATTCCGTTTGCCATTGGCGTAATTCGAAATCGCTTGCTTTGATAGTTTGCAGCGTCTGGCGATTTCAGAAATACTAACCAAGTCGCAATGATCGACCCTCAGTACAACTAAGCCAATTCCACAGCATTCCTGAATCGCGGTTGATATTGCCGTCTCCAAGCTGTCGGCTTCGCGATCGAATTTTAGATAGACAACTCCGCGACAATCGCTCAAGGTGCAGTCGTCAAAAGTTGCGTAGATTGTTTCTGCAAGCTCTTCCGTTACTTCGCCTCGGACATCCATGATCAAGGTGAATTCGTGGTTCATTTTTCTACTCATTGTCATGTGGACATTTTTCGATGGCACGCCGTAGGCTTCGTGCGTGGTTCTCAGGAACACGAGGTGTGCAATGAATCCAATGATTGCACCCTGGTTGGAGCATCGCATTCGCCCCCAGGCATGTCCCCCACTGCGATGTTCGACCATCCACCCGACCGACTCGGCGTAGTCTAAAACCTTTTCGATATCTTTATTGGGATGTCTCGGACGTGCCATTTCGCCAACCAGTTCATTGACAATCCATGTAATAATAGATCGACTGTTTACGTTCGTCAACAGAAATGGTGAGCAGAAAGTTTCGCCAGTAGGGTCTGTCCGGAATGTGAGGAGGGGGTCGCTGGGGAAAACCGGATTTCGGCTTGGAATTGCGACGGGGCCTGATAGAATGGGACTAGCACGGTAAAACACGAGAAAAAACAATGTCAGCCCTGATAGCTCAGTCGGTAGAGCAACTGACTCTTAATCAGTAGGTCCAAGGTTCGAACCCTTGTCAGGGTACTTATATCAGAAAGAAAGCGGCGATTCCCCGGAAATGCCAGTGATTTCGCCCGTTTCTGAACTTGTCTGTTTATGGCTTTTCCATTGTTTTTCCTGCCTACATTGGGCTGTCAACTCCGTTGGGTGTTGGCGCTCGCGGGGGCCGGTTGTTCCTTCCGGGAGTGGTTTCTATATCGATTTTGGCTCGGTGGCAGGATTTCTCAGGTTCTGGGTTGGGTGTGACCTGATTTGTAAGCCTGGCCGAAAAAGCCGAAAACAGGGGCCAACCCCCCGCATAATTCTGGTCTGCCCCCCCCTAAACTTGGTCGGAAAATTTGCAAAATTTTCGGTCTCAATTAAAAATAGAGGTGGGAGATTGAATTCTGGTTTTACATTCCGTTTTCCATTGTCCCTGCTTTTACGTGTTTCCTTTTAACTTCTGGAATCTCCCCATGCTCCGTTACGTCGCTCATATCTCCAGACTCTTTCAAACAAAAATTCGAAGTTCGTCGAGTCAACGCCCCCAATTTCATCAACGAATGGGGTACGACCAGCTTGAAGACCGGCGCGTGCTTGCGGGTATCGAGTTTGCTCCGCTCTCAGGGGTCGTGACGATCACCGGTTCCGAAGTGCATGATTTTGCATTTGTCAATCAACTTTCGGCTGTGGAAATCGAAGTTCGGTTGGCCGGATTTCCAGTTCATCAGTTTCAAGTGTCCCAAGTCAACGAGATCTACTTTCATGGACTCGATGGCGATGATTATTTCATCAACAATACCGCCATCCCTTCGTGGGCCTGGGGGGGCAATGGAAACGACATGCTGATCGGTGGATCTGGAAATGATACACTTTACGGAGATGATGGCGATGACCGGCTCGATGGTCGCGACGGGGACGACGTGTTGTTCGGTGGCAGTGGAAACGATACGCTCCGGGGTGGAAACGGCGATGATTCCATTTTTGGTGATGATGGCGACGACCGAATCCTGGGAGGTGAAGGAAACGATACGCTCTATGGCCAGGCCGGCAATGACACCGTTCTGGGCGGTCCGGGCAATGACACCATTTCCGGCGGGGGTGGCGATGATATTCTTCATGGAGGGACTGGCAATGACCGGATTGTCGGCGGGGGTGGCGATGACCTGATCTTTGGAGGGCTTGGAGACGACGAGTTGATCGGCAACGATGGAAACGACACGATCTACGGTGGACCAGGGAATGACTTGATTCGCGGCGGCGAAGGTGATGATCTGCTTTACGGAGACGCAGGGGATGACATCATTTATGGAATGGAAGGTAATGACTTTATCGACGGAGGCGTTGGCGATGATATCCTCTACGGCGGTGCTGGCGATGACCTGATTTACGGTCGCGATGGCAATGACCGGTTATACGGTGGTCCCGGGGGCGACAAACTTTATGGTGGTGCCGGCAACGATGGACTGTTCGGTGGTATCGACAACCAGAATGAACTTTACGGAGGCCCCGGAAATGATCGTTTCCTGGTCGTTGGAAATCAGGCCGTGGCAGGGATCCAGGTCCGCAATGACGCCGTGATTCAGTTCCGGCATCGAACGAGTAACTGGACGAATCTCGAAATTCAGGTGGTCGATGAGGCGTTGCATTTAATGCATGCTCGAACCGGATCGACACGGGTCCTCAAAGGAACCGTTACCAGCGAGCCCCTGATCTTTATCAAGGACGCAACGATGCTGGCGGATCGGCGGTTTGCCAGTGCGTTGGTGACCCGAACAGAGTCCAAACTCAATTTGGTGACCGGTCAAGTGGAAACCAAGGAGTTTGTGGAACATCAAGTGACGATGTCGGAATGGAATGAAACCGATTCCGTTGATAATCTGGATGTGGTTGCCGAAGTCGTTCGCGAGGTGGGCTATAACTGGGCTTCGGATGAATGGATGCGATCTGTCTCCATCAAGTTGGCAGGGATCTATCCGCAATTTGCTAATTTAAGCAACTGGACAAATACCCTTCCCGATCTGAATGTGATCACCAATTACTATCAGTCAACCGACAATCAATGGTGGTATGTGAGAACGGCCAGTATGACTGAGAACTATGCTCGCAAAAATCCTCAAGCCGATTTCACTTCAGCATTCAAGTTCTATTTCGATTCGCGAGTGACCGACGCTCAGCGGATGCAGTATCAGGAAAAAATGGAACTCTTTGATGAGTTTTTTGCCAAGCTGGCATTGCTTTAAGTTGTGATCGTTTACGGGAAATATAGACGTTTAGCCGCAAGCCGTCGGGGATTGCTGCCGAAAATCTACTGAAATACCGAAATCGCTCCATCAGCAATCCCCCAAGGCGCGCTGGGCACCGGGGTTGTGGCGATTCCATTGGGAAGCAGGTTGCTGGAAGTTGCACCCTGCCGTCGCGCCTGCGCCGACTACCTGTCGATCTTCAAACTTCAATCAATCAATTGAACGGCCACGCAAGGTTGCTGCAAGCCAGTCGCAGTCGGCTTCGGCTTGCGGCTAAACGGTTGTCAAACGTACCAGAAGCGGTTCGAACGGCGGCGGGAAAGTCGCAGTCGGCTTGCGGCTAAACGGTTGCTTGGCGTGAACGGTTACCGTTTTCGTTGATGCTCTTTCTCTATCCGAACTTGTACGGTAACGGCAACTCGATGTTTCGTTCATCGAGACACTTGATATCAAGGAATTCAGGGAACAGCATCTCACTGCCCAGAATGGCGATCTCAAATTTTCCTTTTTGTTCCAGCAAGGCAAGGTCTTTTCGTTTCTGGTTGTTCAAGAACGAAGCGACCTGATCGTTGACGCGTACGCTGACTTTGACGCAATTGGAAATTTCGGAGGCCAGCATCAAGATCCGGATGACATCGAGTGCCATGCTTTCCGGAGTCTTCACGCTCCCTCGGCCATAACAGCACGGGCACTCTTTATAAAAGCTGCGCTTCAATCCCGACTTGATTCGCTGCCGGGTCATCTCGATCAAGCCAAAGGGACTGGTTCGCAGAATCTTTGTTCGCGCGCGGTCTCGTTTCATCGCATCGCGCAGCGTCCGCTCGACACCGCGGCGATGTTTCTCACGACGCATGTCGATAAAGTCGTTTACAATCACCCCCCCCAGATCACGCAAACGAAGTTGTCGCGAGATCTCCTTGGCCGCCGCGATATTCAGGCGATAGGCAGACTCTTCTGCGGAATCATCCGTGCGGAAATTACCGCTGTTCACGTCGATGGCCACCAACGCTTCGGTCTGGTCGATGACAATCGAACCGCCATTGGGCAGCGGAACGACGCGAGCATGAATCTTGGCGATTTCCTGCTCAACCTTGTGTTGATGGAACAGGGGATCCTTGCCAGCGTAAAGCTGCAACTTGTTCGAGTTGCGCGGCATCACCAGTCGCAGGAACTCCTTGGCCCGCTCGTACGCTTCCGGGCTGTCGATCACGATCTGGTCGATGTCGGCGGTCAGGATATCCCGAATCGTGCGGATAATCATGTCGCTTTCTTCGTAGATATCGATCGGTGCCGGGATGGTCTGAACGCGTTTGACGATGATCCGCCAAAGCCGCAGCAGATAAGCCAGATCGCGCGATAACTCGCGACGGGTTCTGCCGGCTCCCGCCGTCCGAACAATAAACCCCAGGCCTTTGGGCGGATCCAGCTCGTGCAGGATTTCCTTCAGCCGCTTTCGTTCGACTTCATCCTCGATTTTGCGAGAGACCCCAACCCGCCCGAGCGCCGGCATCAGAACCAGATACCGCCCTGGAATGCTGATATAGGTGGACAGGGTGGGGCCTTTGTTGCCGATCCCTTCCTTGATGACCTGCACGAGGACTTCGTCACCGCGCTGGAAAATTTCTTGAATGGGAGGTTTGTCTCGCGGGCGAAACCCTCCGTTGTGGGAACCACGGCTTTTTCGCCATAGTTCTTTTTCCTTGCGGAGCATTTCATCCGGGTCGTAGCCGCCCTGCTTGAAGTAGCGAGGCTCGACGTCGCTGATGTGAAGGAAGCCGTTTCGTCCGACGCCAAAGTCGACAAACACGGCCTGGATGGTCGGTTCAAGATTGACGACCTTACCTTTGTAGACATTCCCGACATAGTTGTCCTGGCTGGCTCGCTCGACATAGAGTTCTTCGAGCAAGCCGTCTTCCACGATCGCAATCCGGCATTCTTCCGTCTGCGATGCGTTGATGAGCATTTCTTTTTTCATATAATAAGTTAGTGTGTTCGATGTTCGTGCTGCTTGTTCAGTACAAAATCGAATTCAGAACCAACTCAGGCTTCTCTTCCCTTCTCAGGACGTCACCGAAATCGTCGGCGGACGGTCACAAGTTGCTGGATCAAATCTTCCGGATCAATGTTGAATTTAACATTCGCATTTTACAGGTTAAATTTCGTTCAGGGCGAGTCGAGGTGGGGGGGGCTATCCGTTGCCGGAGTCGGCGAGGTGGACGAAAGGGGCGGAGCCTGACCAGTCGGAAAGCCTGATGAAAGCAGGTCTTGCAATATGCCGATGGCGCTTTCAGCATCCTCTCCAGTGGCCTCGATGAGGACTTCCGTCCCCTGCGCGGCTCCGAGGGTCAGTATGGATAATACGCTTTTTCCGTCGATTCGCAGGTTGTCCTTAATTAACTCGATTTTGCTGTTGAACTTTGACGCAGTTTCCGCAAACAAATACGCAGGTCGCATGTGTAGGCCCTGCGGATTGTTGATTGTCACTCGTTGAGATCGGGTGGTTTGAGACATGAATTAGTAATGAATCCGCAGTCAACCCGTTCAGGAAACGAACTGATTGTTGTCCGCTTCTTCTAGAATTTGCTGGATATCTTCGGCGGTTCTGGATTGCTTCAGGAACCGGCAAAACGTTTCATCCTGCAACTGTTTCGAGATATTTTCCAGCGCCCGCAGGTGTTCGGTCGGCTGTGAGGGAGGGGAGACCAACATGAAAAACAATTGAACTTGCTCCCCGTCAAGGCTTTGAAATTCCACCCCTTTAGCGCTGATACCGACCGCCCCAACCGGATTTTCGACGCTCGGGTGCTTGGTGTGCGGCACGGCGATCCCGCGTCCAATGCCCGTACTCCCCAATTCTTCTCGTTTGAGAATGGCTTCGACAATACTCTGCTTTTGGTCCGCTTTAAGTTGTCCCGCTTTCACCAGACTATCGACCATTTCGCGAATCACACCTTCTTTGTCAGTGGATTCCAGTTCGGCTTTGATCGCCTTGGGAGCAATAAAATCAGAAAACTTCATCAATGAATTCCTTGTGCTTGTTTTACTAGGGAGAGAGCAACGCGCCGGCCAGAACTTGTTTTACACATCGGCTTTACAAGTTGGTTCAGGCTTCGTGAATGTTTTTGGCAGGACCACGATGCTCGGTTAATTTTTCTTTGTGTTTGCGAAGCTGCTGCTCAATCTTGGAGATGGTCAAGTCAAGTGCAACCAGAACATTTGAACCCGTTTGGGAAGCAAAAAAGTCGCTGGTCTCTTCGGCGGAGACGAGGATTTCCACCTTGGGAGAAATCGAATTGGAGAGGTCGGCAATCACCTGGATTCCGGTCGTTCGATTGAACAAGCGCGGCAAGTTGGCCACCTTTGCCTTAATCGTTTGCTGAAGCTCTTCCGTCAATTCGCCATGTTTTGCAACTACCTTAATGTCCACTGATTGTGCGCCTCAATTGTAAGTTGGTAAAAAATCTGCTTGATAAAATAACGAGCCCAAACGGCTGCCATTATTCTAGCGTGGTTTTGTTCTCAAACAATCCAACTCAGCGATAGTTTTGCGCAGGGTGAGAAGTTTACCGCTAATCCCGATTTCGGGCCGTTTGGTCGACATTTTGACGCCTGAAGACCTCAAAGGACCAATCGAACTCGTTCTTCTCGTCGGCAAAATGGGGTTCACTCGCGGTTAAGGCCCATTGGCTCCAGTCGATTTCAGGGAAAAAAGCGTTTCCGTTGACGCGGGCGTGAATGCGAGTCAGGTAGATATCCGTTACCTGCGGCAGAAAGGCCGCATAGATCTCGCTGCCACCGATCACAAAGGGAAACGGGTCGTGCCGAACCGCATCGAGCGCCGCTTGGACACGGTTGACTACGACGGCTCCCGGCCGCTGATATTGGGGCTGGCGGGAGACGATCACGGTGGTTCGCCCGGGCAGCAAGCGGCCGATCGACTCGAAGGTCTTGCGCCCCATAATCAGGTGGTGGCCCATGGTCAGCTGCTTGAATCGCTGCAAGTCCGCAGACAGTCGCCACGGCAACTGATCGTCCACACCGATGACGTTGTTTTCAGAAAGAGCAACAATTAAACCAAGTCTCATGGTTTCATTCTACAGACTTCCCTTGAGCATCAAACCCTCCAGCTCAATTTGGCTGGCCCAGAGTTCTGACAGGGCATCGAGATACAGCAGGTTCGTCTGGGCGAACGTCCGCTGGGCGGTCAGTAGATCGAGATAGCCGATCTCGCCCGCCCGATAGGCTCTGGTAATCAGCTCGAGCGTCTGGCGGGCATGGCTGATGATGCCATCCTCGCCGGAGTAGTTGTCCACCTGCTGGAGCGCATTGACATACGTTTGATAGACCGTTGCCAGCCGCTGTTTGAGGTTCAGTTGAACACTGGTCATGGAATACTGGGCCGACATCCATTCGGACTGAGCCTCATGGATTCCGCCTTGATTCCAGTCTCGCCACGGAATCGGGAACGTCACCTGAAAGTTGGCATTCGTCCCACCGTAGGCGTTGTCGTGTTGGATGACGGTTTCAACATCCACATCAGGCAAAGCCTCGACACGAGCCCGTTGCAAAGCTGCTTTGGTTCGTTCCTGTTCGGCAAGCACCGCGTGGATTTCGGGACTGTGCTGAAGCAATTGGGCCATCAACTGCTCGCGATCCAGTTCTTGCGGAACGAATTGCAGATCGCCGTCGAGATGCATTTGCCCCAGATCCGGAATTCCCACGACGGCGGCCAGCCGCGTCCAGCTTGCCGATAAATTATTCCTTGCGTTCTTCAGATCGACGGCAATGGTTTGCTGTTCGACGGTCGCACGCAACAGATCGACTCGTGTACCCTCCCCTGCATCGAGCAGCGATTGAACGGACCTCAGTGACTGTTCGGCGATGCCGGCAAGCTCTTGCAAAATCTCGATTCGGCGCTGACCGATGAGGACTTCGTAGTAGCCCAGTCGCGTATCGGTCAAGACACGCTGTTCCTGCGCTCGCAGGTTCTGCTCCGCCAGTTCAATTTCATGGCAGACCACTTGCTGATTCCATACCAATTTAGGCGTTCGCACGATGGTTTGCCCAACCACCAGTCCCAATTGTTCGTCCTGGCCTTGGGTAAAGAGTTGCTGGCCGGAGAACCCGATATGGGTGTTGGGGCGTAGTCCGACCTGAATCCACTTACCGTGCAGGGCGTCCACCTTGGCTTGCAGTTCGGCCAGCGTGGGATTGTGCCGGAGCGCGAGTTGTTCGAACCGGTAGAGGGAATACGAGGTCTCCTGCTCAAGGGGAAGGGTTACCTCTGCATCGGCCATCATTTCCGTCGCCGAATTCTGTTCGTCATAGCTGGCCTGATGAACCGAAAACTCCGAGGCGGGTGTTTCTGGGTGTCGTCGGTCGGCGAGTCGTTTCGAGTCAGGAAGCGGACTCGGCGGTCTGGATGCCTGGGGAAATTTTGGGCCCGGAAATTTCGGGCTGGTCGTCTTGCAACCCAAGCTCAACGCGCAAGATACGAGCAGCGCGATCGTCAATTTCAACGGGAGTTTTCGGAGCATGGATAATGAAATGGGGCTTAATCTTCCATTGCATGTATCGTCTTGAGGGAATCTGCAAGCAAAATATCGATTGTCCGAATCATAGTGATCTTTCGGAATCGATAGCTTATAACTGGATAATGTGCGGCTTGGTTAAACTTTGCGGCCACAGAGTACTTGTTGGGACTTTAGGGGGATGTCGATAGGGGACACCGATTTTAGACAGCGCGGATGATCGCTGGGCGCGTCATTGAGAGAAGATCTCCCGATACTGGAATGCCGCACGTCGGATTCTGAAAGGTTTCAAAATTGCAATCCGAACGGATTGAATGGGTCACATTTCAGTGCGAGAATGCCTGAAATCGTTCCCGCTTGAATAGAAAGGCCCATACCATGAACTTGATGGAATCGCGACGCTATTGCCTGTTGGTTGCCATGCTCGCTGTGTCGATGCTCCTCCAGGCGAGCCGTTTGATGGCTGAGGAAACCCCGAACATTATTGTCATCATGGCGGACGATTTGGGTTATGGAGACGTTTCGTGCAATGGCGCTACTGCGATCCAGACGCCCCATATCGACCGGCTGGCGAAAGAGGGAAGACGGTTTACCAGCGGCTACAGTTCGGCCTCGACTTGTACTCCGACACGCTACTCGTTCTTGACGGGCACGTATGCGTTTCGAACACCAGGAACGGGCGTCGCTCCCCCCAACGCTTCAGCGCGAGTTCGACCCGGTACGGAAACCATTGCCAGTTTGCTCAAGCAGGCCGACTATCGCTGCGCGGTGATCGGCAAATGGCACCTGGGGCTGGGTGGACCGGACGCGCCGGACTGGAATGGTGAACTCAAACCGGGGCCGCTGGAATTGGGTTTTGATCATTGCTTCCTGTTGCCGACCACCAACGACCGTGTCCCCCAGGTGTTCGTACAGGGCCATCGTGTGGCCAATCTGGATCCTGGCGATCCGCTGTGGGTTGGCGATCAGAAGCCGGATGACGATCACCCTACGGGTATTTCGCATCGGCAAACACTCAAGATGGATTGGTCGCACGGTCACAATTCCACGATTCATAATGGCATCGGTCGTATTGGATTCTACACTGGCGGACATGCTGCCCGGTTTCGCGACGAGGATCTGGCGGATGTCTGGGTACAACAGGCGACTCAATGGATGACAGAGAATCATGAGCGACCTTTTTTTCTGTTCCTCGCCTCGCATGGTATCCACGTTCCGCGAATGGTGCATGAACGCTTCCAGGGGAGTACAACCCTTGGACCGCGTGGCGACGCGATCGCGGAACTTGACTGGACCGTCGGCGAGGTACTCGGCGTACTCGATCGTCTGGAGTTGACGGATAAGACGCTGATCGTGTTCTGCAGCGACAACGGGCCTGTATTAGACGATGGTTACCGGGATGATGCGATTGAGAAGCTGGGGTCACATACTCCGGCTGGTCCATTCCGCGGTGGCAAATATAACGTGTTCGAGGCCGGTACGCGGACGCCGTTGATCGTTCGATGGCCTGGCAGAATCGCGCCGGGCGTGTCGGACGAGATGGTCTGCACGGTCGATTTGGCAGCAAGTTTCGCTAAACTGGTCGGTGCCAAAATCCCCGATGACGCTTGCCTGGACAGCCTCGATGTCCTGGACGCGTTGATCGGCAATGAGGCATCCAGGGGACGCGATCATTTGATCCAGCAAGACAATGGCCAGCAAGGAAATTTTGGTTTCCGGGTAGGGAACTGGAAGCTGGTGCGGTACGAATCTCGCGAGGCGCAAAACACAAATTTAAGGTTGGTTTCACAAGCGATGCCTCCCTACCAGCTATTCGATTTGTCGTCCGATCCCGGTGAAAGAAACAACTTGGTCGATGTTCACCCCGACGTGGCGGAGCAACTCAAACAGCAGTTGCAACAATGGATCGACAATGGCCGCAGTCGTGTCGTACCTCAATAAGGCGACCGCAGATAAAAACGTACCAAAGTGTAGGCGAGTCGCTCCGCGACTCGCAACTCAGCGTCTGGGAAACACAATATTAATTAGGTAAACTTTTACCTGCCGGTCGCCTAAGGTTTGTTCGCAAGACCCGGACCGCAACCCCGCAGCTGGTCTGGTGGAAATCTCTGCTATCACGGTTGATAATATTCGAATCATAACCCGAAGCGTAAGCGATGGACCGCGTTTCTTCCCTCGCTTACGCTTCGGGTTGGGATTTTCATCATCCCACCCCGCAGCCCTTTCTTTATTCCAATCCGTAGTGACTTTTCCGCGCCGATGATATACAATCAGACCGTAGGCGGTCGTGGCAAAGCTCGCGGTTGCTTCGTGTTCCCCAATGTGGCCCTTTCGGATTGTATGGTTTTTCACCGACTGATAGCAGTTGCCATGATCCTTGCGGTCGTTCCCGGCCCGAGTCTATGTTGCTGTGCGTCTCGGGCTGCGTTCGCCAGTTGGATTGCGTCTGAAGGGGCGACCATACCCGGGTGTGGCAAGTGCTGGACTAACAGGAAGTCTGCGGCCACCCCATCAAGCACCCGTTCATGCTGTTATCGTTTCGAAGATGTCCTGCCCATTGACCGTCGCGAAGATGGTCACGAATGGGTTAGTATCGGCGAAAATATTGGTGAAACGGCTCCATGCCAATGTGAGCATCATCGTACGACCAAGTATCAACAGGTTTCAAAACCGGTGGTGGAGTCACTCTCATTTCCCACCGTGAATCAGCTCGACTCATGGCAACTCCAGTATTTATATTCGAGTTGTTATTCTCTTGAGTTGCATGCGACTCGTTCGAATGATGGAATCCCGGACGACCAATCCCCTCCCCCTCTCAGCGGGTGCGATCTCTTGCGCGCTTATCAGATTCTACGCTGTTGATTCAGGTTCCAGATTCAATGGACCGGACACTTGCGCGGTGTGTCGTTGCGTTGTGGGATAGACGTTCCCGTCTGTCGTACACGCGACAAGCCAACTGTGTTACGCGGGCGTTCGATTGGGTTTAATGGGTCGATAAATTGCGATCTTTGCCAATATCAAATGCATGATGACCGCCTCGCAAAGCGGTTCAATGCCATCGCTTCGCGATTCTGAAAAATAAGGGGAAATTTTCCCTTGGGCTGGCGCCGCAAGGCTACTCAATGTCATCGCTTCGCGATTGTGCATGTAAAAGGCCACATTGAAAACGAGTTGCTCAACCCATCAGCAGTCAATAATCAAAAATCAACAACCAGCGATCAACTCACTACCAACCAATCTCCAACGCATCAACAACCAACCAACTATCAACAACCAACTATCCTTCCAAGGCGACAAACCATGTTTACCAAATCAAACGGAATTTATCTCGCGCTGGCGCTGGCCCTGGCCCTGATTTTTACGGCCAGTTGCAGTAAGCCGGCCACTGACGAAACGGCTGCAAAGCCATCGACGGATTCGGCCAGCAGTCTGTCCACTCAAGTGGAGTCGGCGGCAAACGACAAGAGCTCGCAATCGGATGCGAACCGTTCGGACGATGACGAGCACGGTCATATTGCCGGCGCGCACGGCGGCGCCATTGTTCCCATCGGGCGTGACAGCTACCACGTCGAGCCGGTTTTTGACAACGACGGGAAACTGACACTCTACATGTTGCAGGCCGACGAATCGAAGGTGCTGGAAGTCGAATCGCAGATACTGGCTGCGTTTGCAAAAACGGATTCATCGAACTCGACCATTGAGTTTGAAATTCAACCCGATCCGCAAGCCGACGATCCCGAAAATAAAACCTCCCGCTTTGCCGCCATTATCCCGGAGGAGCTTCGCGGCGGTGAGGTCATCCAAGTGACCATCCCCAGCATCCGAATCGAAGGCGAACGATTTCGTCTGTCCTTCAATTCTCCAGAAGCAAACTCACATGGCATGCCCGACAAGGTTGCGGACCAGGCCGAGCGAGAGCTCTATCTGACACCGGGCGGGATTTACACCCAGACCGACATCGAAGCCAACGGAAGCCGCACGGCATCGCAGAAGTTTCGCGGCTTCATGGCAGCCCATGATATGAATCCCAAATCGGGCGATAAAATCTGCCCCATCACGCATACGAAAGCCAATTCAAAGTGCGACTGGATTATCGGTGGTGAGAAATATGAGTTTTGCTGCCCGCCTTGCGTCGATGAGTTCGTCAAGTTAGCCAAGGAAGACCCTGAGAAAATTCAATCCCCTGATGACTATGTTAAAGAGTAGAACGGCGTTCAGAGGTCGGAGGTCAGAGGTCAGAGGTCAGAGGTCGGAGGTCGGAGTTCAGAAGTCTGGCCTGAGGCGGATGGCACGGTGGGCCTTGGTGGTTCTGGCGTTCGTTTCAGTCTCGGCCTATGCTCACGAAGGACATGCTCCACTCCCTACCAAGGGAGTGGAGGTCAATGTCGAAAAGGGGACAATTCTGCTGACGAAGGAGAGCCGCGATGCCCTCGGACTGCAAACGGCGGAAGTCACCACGACGGTCGATGAACAGCGGTTGCTGGCCTACGCGCGACTCGTCGCGCCATGGGACCAGAACGCCGTCGTCGCAGCCCAGATTCCCGGCCGAATCGTAGCGATTGACGTCCAACCGGGTGAATGGGTCGAAGCGGGACAGGCGCTGGCCGAGATCGAAAGCTTTGAACTTGAAACATTGCAATTTGACCTGGTGAAAGCCCGACTGGCGGTCGAGCTGTCCGAAAAACTGCTGGCCCACTACCAAGAACTGGCGGGGGAATCGGTCGAAGCGGGGCAACTTCAGCAAGCCACGGCGACGCATGTCGAAAATCTCAATGCGTTGTCGGTTGCGAAACTGAAATTGCTCAATCTCGGTTTTACCGATCAACAGTTGCACATGCTGGAGGACCGCACCCAGTCTCAGGCACGGCCAACTATGAAGCTGATCTCACCGATCCGCGGACGGATTCATCACAACGATTTGACGATCGGCAAAGTCCTTGTACCGGGTGAACATCTGTTCGAGGTCAACGATTTGTCGACGATCTGGTGCCGCATCGAGATGCTTGAGCATGATTTTCATCGCGTTCAAATCGGTCAGGAAGTTGACATTCGCGTGAACTCATTGCCCGATCGAGAACTTCGCGGACGAGTCGAAATGATCGAGCCATCACTCGACCCATCGACGTTTCTCGGTACGGCTTGGGTTGACTTGAAAAATGATGATCCCCAATCACCTGAGTTGTTGCCCGGCATGTTTGGCCAAGCCCAAGTGGTGGCGGTCAAGCCTGAAACCTTGTTATCCGTTCCCGCTACCGCCGTTGCACGCGATGGTGCGGAGCGGTTTGTGCTGGTGCAGCAGGAATCGACAGCCCGTGCATCGCAATTCATCAAGCGTAACATCGTCGTCGTTCGGCAGACGAATGATACCGTACAGTTTCGCAGCAGCGATATCTTCCCGGGCGACACCGTCGTGACGACCGGTGCGTATCAGTTGTTTAATTTTTTTGTACAAAGTGTCTTACTAATTAGTCCGGAAGCCCGTCAGAACATCAATTTGCGAGTCGAGACATCTCAAATGCGTTCGATCGAAACAGTTTTTTCTTCGGCGGGCATCGTTGAATTGCCGCCTGAGAAACGAGATTCCGTTTCGGTTCAGCTCAACGGCGTTCTGGAACGAATTTGCGTCCTTCGCGGTCAGTCGGTCAAGGCGGGGGACGTGCTGGCTGAGTTGACCAGCCTGGAATTTCAGGACTTGCAACTGCAACTGATCAACACCCACGTCTCCATGAACAACCTGCGAACGACTTGGGATCGCTTGCAGCAATTGACGCCCCTGAACATCCGTTCGCGCCGGCAGATTTGGGAGATTGAAAATCAGATGAATCTGTTTCAAAACCAGTTCGATAGCGTCAAGCGAAAGCTGCACGCGGTCGGAATTTCTGAGCAGCAGATCGAAGCCATTCTGACCAGCCGCCAATTAGTCAGTCGTCTTTCCGTGCGGGCGACCATCGACGGACGTGTGAGCGGATTGCAGAGACGGCTGGGACAAACCATCGCCGCCGGAGAGTCGATTTTCGAAATTCATCATCCGGAAGGAGCATGGATTCGAGGATTCGTCAACGAGTCGGATTTGCCGCGAACCAAGATTGGGCAAAGCACCCGAGTGCGTTTGGTGAGCCAGCCCGACGTCGTTTTGTCCGCGCGACTGGTTCGCCAAAGTCAGACTGTGAATCCGGAGAACCGCATGTTGTCGGTCTGGCTGGAGTTGTCCGAGTCGCCGCAACAACCGCTTGCTCACAACATGCTCAGTCGAATTGACTTCATTGTTGACAGCGGCCCACCGGTCTTGACCGTGCCGCGCGAAGCCATTGTCGCGGACGGCACTCGGTACTACCTGTTCGTGCAAAACGCAAACAAGCAATTCGAGCGCAGGTTCGTCGAATTGGGACAGTCCGACGATCGTTTCGTCGAAGTGAAGTCAGGCGTCAATGGTCACGAACCCGTCGCCGTCTGGGGAACGGCAGACCTGCAAACGGCTTACGCTGCGCTGCGCTAGATTTGAGTTTCGGGATTTGGGTTTCGGGTTTCTGGATTGGGGATTGGGGTTTCGGGATTTGGGTTAGAGGTTGTGATGGGGGGGGTGGAGATTGGGGGTGGGATTAGTGGTGAGTTCGTAGCGATTCATCTGAGAGGTTGCTGAAGGAATTCCGTTTTTCGTTCCCCACCGAATTCATTCGGTGAAAACAAGGATCAGCCACTAACGGCGCCCCCAATTACAAATGCTCCCTGCCGAGTTTATTTCGGTAGAAAGCAGGATCAGACACTTTCGAGTTCATCGTTGTTGATCCTCGCTTCCACCGAGATAAACTCGGCGGGGAGCATCGGGGCTGACACGACATTTTAGTAGCTGATCCCGGCTCCCACCGAAATAAATTCGGCGGGGAGCATTTTTTCAGGGGGGCTTGTTAGTAGGTGATCCTCACTCTCACCGAAGTAAATTCGGCGGGGAGCAGCAAACTGTTATAACTTGCGGTATTCGGGGCAAACCTGCCGGGCACCCGCAGTCCGAGTGCG
Source organism: uncultured Pirellulaceae bacterium (assembly GCA_964414815.1). Classification (GTDB taxonomy): domain Bacteria; phylum Planctomycetota; class Planctomycetia; order Pirellulales; family Pirellulaceae; genus Mariniblastus. The sequence goes on from CAYPXY010000010.1 coordinate 42,198, forward strand.
GCGTATCAACCAACAACCAAAAACTAACAACTAACAACTAAAAACCAACTCATGCTCGATAAAATAATCCAGTTCTCTCTGCAAAACCGGTTGGTGGTTCTCGCGATCGCAACGTTGATGATGGCAGCGGGCCTGATCCAGTTGCGTGAAATCCCGATCGACGTTTTCCCCGACCTGAACCGGCCGACGGTGACGATCATGACCGAAGCCCCGGGCCTTGCGCCGCAGGAGGTCGAGATGTTGGTCACGCGGCAGATCGAATATCTCGTCAACGGGGCAACGGGGGTTCAGCGAGTCCGCTCGGCGTCGGGTATTGGGCTGTCGATTGTCTGGGTTGAATTTGAATGGGGAACGGACATCTATCGCGATCGACAAATCGTTTCGGAGAAGCTGCAACTGGCGCAAGAGCGGCTGCCGGCCGGCGTGAATCCCGTGCTGGCGCCGATTTCCTCGATCATGGGCGAAATCATGCTGGTCGGTCTGCGGTCCGAACGAGAACTCCAGACGGACCCGCAGCGAGAACGGGAATCGCTGGAGCTGAGGACGTTGTCCGAATTCACGATCCGCAATCGCTTGCTGTCCATTCAGGGAGTATCGCAAGTGACCGTCATGGGAGGAACCCTCAAGCAGGCCCATGTCCTGACCTCGCCTCCCATGCTGGCGGCCCAGAATGTAACGCTGCAGGAATTGACCGAAGCCGCATCCAATGCCAACGTGATTGCCGGAGGCGGCCTGATGGTGTGTGGGCCGCAGGAGTCGTTGATTCGAATCAGCGGTCAGAGTTTGACGCTGGAAGAAATTGAAAACACGCCGGTGAAATGGCGCGATCCCCAGCCGGTTCTCATCAAGGATGTGGCCAACGTTCGTTGGGGCGGGCCCATTAAGCGTGGCGAAGGCAGTGTCTTGATCAAGCAGGACGGAAAAATCGCCGGAGGGGCGGCGGTCATTCTGGCGATTCAAAAGCAGCCGGACGTCAATACGCTCGCGCTCGATCCTGTGGTGTCGGAGGCGCTCGATCAATTGCAACAGGAAATGCCACCGGGTGTCATCATCGAACGCAATGTCTTTCGGCAAGCCGATTTTATTAACGCGGCGATTCACAATGTACTCGAAGCGCTGCGGGATGGAACGATCTGGGTGATCGTGGTGCTGTTTATCTTTCTCTGGAATTTTCGTACCAGTGCGATCACATTGACCGCGATTCCACTTTCGCTGCTGATGACCGTATTGATCTTTTCATGGTTTGGCATCTCGATCAACACTATGACGCTTGGGGGACTGGCGGTGGCGATTGGAGAGTTGCTGGATGATTCGATTGTCGATGTGGAAAATATTTTTCGGCGATTGAGAGAGAATCGGGCGCGAGAAAATCCAGACAACCCCCTGAAAGTCATCTACGAGGCGTCGAGCGAGGTCCGCAACTCGATTGTCTATGCCACGATGATTGTGGTGGCAGTGGTGCTGCCGCTGTTTGCCCTGACAGGACTGGAAGGCCGCATGTTTGTACCGCTGGCGGTGGCGTATCTGACCGCACTTGTCTGTTCGCTGGTGGTGTCCTTGACGGTGACGCCTGTGTTGGCTTCGCTGCTGCTGCCCAAGGCGAAATTTATTGAGCGCAAGCAGGATGCGCTGCTGGTTCGTATTTTGAAAGGGTGCGACACAAGGGCACTTCACTTTTCTCTGCGCCATCCGAAATCCATTTTGATGGCCACTCTATTGGCCGCTGTGTTTGCAAATTGGTGCGTGTGGAATATGGGTACTGAATTCCTGCCTGAGTTCAACGAAGGAACGTTGACGATCAATGTGCAGACCGAGCCGGGAACGAGTTTGGCCGAGAGTATTCGTGTCGCGGAGCGAGCGGAAAATCTGATTCTGGCCGTTCCGGAAGTCCTGTCTGTCGCCCGCCGAACGGGGCGAGCCGAGCTGGACGAACATGCCGAAGGTGTCAACTCGTCCGATATCGAGGTCCGGATGGTGGAGCATCTTCAGCCGAAGCCAGGCATTGGATTTGCGTTCTTGCGGGCCATTCCCGGTTTGCATTCGTGGGGACTTCGGACCGAGGGCCGCCCGCGAGGGGAAGTCATCGACGATATTCGCGACCGGATCACCAGCCTTCCCGGCGTCCGAGTCAATATTGGCCAGCCGATTTCGCATCGGCTCGACCATATCATGTCAGGAATTCGTGCGCAGATTTCCGTCAAGGTGTTTGGCCATGATCTGCGCGACATGCGAAACACGGCGCATGAGATTGAACATCGGCTCAGTACGATTCCCGGCGTGGTGGATTTGCAGATCGAACCACAGGTTGAGATTCCTCAGTTGTTGCTGCGAGTCAAACGCGAGGTGGCGGCACAGTATGGAATGTCGCCGGGAACGGTGGCCGAGATGCTGGAAACGGCGTATCGAGGACGAGTCGTTTCGGAATTACTCGACGATGATCGCTGGTACTCTCTGGTCGTCTGGTTTGACGAAGCGTCTCGCAATGATCCGTCCGTCATCCATCAAACGATACTGGAAACTCCGTCGGGGCGAAAAGTGGCCTTGGGACAAGTGGCCGAGGTCCTGCAGACGACCGGTCCGAACACGCTCAATCGAGAAGGCGTTCAGCGACGAATCGCAGTGTTCTGCAATGTGGCGGGGCGTGATCTGGGGAGCGTTGCCGCAGAAATTCAAGCCGCCTTGCAGCCGCTCGATGATGAGCTACGACAGCGTCCCGGATCGTGGCGAATCGAGCTGGGCGGTCAGTTCGAGGCTCAGCAGCAAGCGATCTGGCGGTTGTTGGTGTTCGGCATTCTGGCATTGTTGACGGTGTTGGTGTTGCTGCGAAAGTGTCTGGCGAGCTGGGCGGCGGCCTTGCAAGTCTTACTGGTCAATTTGCCGTTGGCGGCGCTGGGGTCCGTGCTCATTTTGCTGTTGCTCAATCGGCCCGACTGGGAACAACTGACGGCGGCCCCGTGGTGGCGATGGCCTCAAGTCTGGGTTTCAGCAACCACATTGTCGCTGGCGCACTGGATTGGCTTTATCACTTTGATCGGGATCGTCAGCCGTAACGGGATCATGATGATTTCGCACTACCTGCATTTGATGGAGCACGAAGGCGAGGAGTTCGGTGAGGCGATGGTGATTCGCGGCAGTCTGGAACGATTGTCACCGGTGATGATGACGGCTGTGACAACGATCATCAGCCTCGTTCCACTGGCGCTTGGAGCAGAGCACACCGGAAAGGAGATTCTCCACCCGCTGGCCATCGTGGTGATTGGCGGGTTGATCACGTCGACCTTGCTCGATCAGATCGTGACACCGGCCTTGTTCCTGTATTTCGGAAAGAAGTTCGGGAAAGAGATTTACACTTAAGGCTGATTTTTTCTGGTCCAGATAGCGATCGGCATCGATCAGGTCTTTCAGCGGTCCTTTGGGGATGAAAAATTTTGAAAGTTTTCTTTCGCAGCCCTTGCAAGTGTCGGACACTTGATTACAATTAAGGATCGTTCGAAGAACTAATGTCGCCTTTCGCTCCGCGAAAGTAGAGAAAACAGAGGCTTTCGCGGAGCGAAAGGCGACACTTATTGATCGAGCGGTCCTAAAGGTATGGCACGACACCCAAACAAGGAAATCGAAAAAGCACTGGATTACGCTCGCAGTCGCGGGTTTCGTGTCATCGAAGGCGGCAGTCATGCTTGGGGGCAAATTCTTTGCCCGACGGAAACCCGCGAAGGTTGCCGAAAATCGGTCTGGTCAACACCTCGAAGCCCCGACTCACACGCCCGCAGCATTTGCCAGTTTGTTGACCGTTGCCCACACCAGTAGCCTGGGCTGAAATCCCAACCCTCGCGTAAGCGAGGGAAAACTGCCCTGACGGGTCCCTCGCTTACGCTTCGGGTTGTGATTCAAATTACCAACAGCGATAACAGAGAAAACCACCAACCCACCAGTAGCCCATGTATCAAATCCGAATCTATCTAAACCCAGAAACCACCCTGGAACAAATGGAGGAAGTGTTCCCGTTTGCTCAGGATATCGAATGCGAAGTGTTCGCTGGCCAGCCGATTATTGATTTTGATCGGGAGGCAGAGACTCTCGATCAGGCAATCGAGTCCGTTCAGGCAGACGTTCGCCGGGCGGGACTCGAAATCGTGACGATCACCATAGGCGAAACGGGCGCCCCTAAATTGCAGGTTGTGCAACATGGATAATCGCATTACCGCCCGGCTGGATTCCGACACGCTCGAACGATTTGAGGCGTGGTTGGAACAGCACAGCCTAAGCCGGTCACAAGCCATTCGCATTGCGTTAGAGCGATTGTTGGCCAAACCGCCTAGCCTGAAAGAACAGGATTTTGCGAGTGTGCCAACCGGTGCGGCGGCACATCGTTAATTACCCGCCCGAATCTTCGCGGCGACTCTTTTTTACAGCCCGAATTTCAGCCATCGAACGCTTTGGTTTTTTAGGTGGCTTGCCGCCAGCAATGCCGCCAATTTCATTGACCGCACAACCTGCCATCAATGCCGCAAACAAAGTCTGCGAAACAAAGTCTGCGAGAAACAAAGTCTGCGAGAACAAAGTCTGCGAAGGGTTGGCGGATTTTGGCTGGTCTTAAGATTATACCAGACAGACATCGGTAAATGCGAACAAAGTCTGGAACAAAGTCTGGGGAACAAAGTCTGCGAAGGAACAAAGTCTGCGAAGGGTTGGCGGATTTTGGCTGGTCTTGAGATTATACCAGACAGACATCGGTAAATGTTCGTTCCGGTTGGCCCATTCGCTCGGTTGATTCAAAATACTCTTCTGGTTCGGCATATTGCAGCATTGCTTCCAGAAAGCCGGTTGAACTAAAGCCAATTCGCTCAAAAATCGGCTCCAACGAACAGGCAATCGAGCCCCGTTTATCGGGCCGCTGTTGTCGCCCAGCCCATTCGACGATTTCGAGATATTTCAACAGCGAAATCGGCAAGAACCCCTTGCGACTGGGACGACGTCCGAGTGAATCGATATCCAGACTCGATCCTCCTTCATCAATCTCGATCGGTGCCAGCCAGCCGATCCGTGCATGATCTTGCCGCTCCCAATCTCGAGTATCGAACGGTCCAAATCCTGCAAAGGTCTCGGTCGTAATGGCTTCCTTCGGTTCCGCTGTCTGATCTGCCATCGGGATTTCCTGGGTGGTCAATTCGGCAAAAGCTTCAACCTCCTCCAATTCGTCGGGGGAGAGGCTCCCGGCCAAAAGCTGTTGCCTTAATTCATGAAGCCGTTCGAAAGCCCCTGTGTGATCGGACTCCTCCAGGGATTCGGCCAGCATCGCCCGGATCAGATTGAGATCGACATAGCTCATGCAGGCCAGAATCGCACTTTCGTCTTCCAATACCTCACAGCCAAAGACACCTTCCCAGAAGGCGCCTCGAACTTGATCTTCCGCGTTGGCTTGTTTGGCGATGGATTCATCAAAATAAGACATCAGACTGCTCAGATCCGACAACTTGCGGCGAATCCTTTGAAGCTCAACGGGATCGCTGACAATGCGTTTGACTTCCGCCTCAGCGGTACGGCGCGGACTCCCATCGGCTCGAAACCAAACCTTGCCTTGAAGCCGCATGTTTCGAAGGGCCACTTCTTCATCGGACCAACCCGCAACGATATCAGGACGACTGCGCAGCACCATATGAAAATGGTTGCTCATGATCGCGAAAGTCGCGATATCGAAAGCAAAAATGCCTACCAGGTACTCCATGCGCGATTGCAGCCAATCCTTGCGATGAGAATAGTCTCGGCCGGAAACGGAGTCCACGCCGCAGAGAAAGGCTCGGCGGACGCAGCGGTTAAAAACGTGCAGAACTTGAACTTGAGTCGGATCAACGACTTCGTAGCGACGGATCATTGAGAAACCTCCGGTTTCGCCGACCGCTTGTCTTAAGTGACGGTGAACATCAATCGAGAAACAGCCCCAGCTCTGAGCCCATCTTGTCAGTCAGGATTCCGGGACCACAGGAATATTCAAGCCGAGCGTTTGAGCCTTGAACGTATTCAGGCAAACCTCAAGCCAATCCAAATTTAGCCGGAAACACAAACCGAGCCAAGCAGTGCTAGCACAATCCGGCAACCCTTCGCGTATCGGTCGCGTATCGGCGATCGAGAAACAGCCCCAGCTCTGAGCCCATCTTGTCAGTCAGGATTCCGGGACCACAGGAATATTCAAGCCGAGCGTTTGAGCCTTGAACGTATTCAGGCAAACCTCAAGCCAATCCAAATTTAGCCGGAAACACAAACCGAGCCAAGCAGTGCTAGCACAATCCGGCAACCCTTCGCGTATCGCTTCGCGTATCGCTATCCGGCAACCCTTCGCGTATCGCTTTTCGCGTATCGCTTTCTAGCACAATCCGGCAACCCTTCGCGTATCGCTTTCTTTCGCGTATCGCTTTTCGCGTATCGCTTTTCGCATATCGCTTTCTCCGGCAACCCTTCGCGTATCGCTTCGCGTATCGCTTTCTTCGCGTATCGCTTTCTGTGGCTCGAATGGCATGGCGAGCAGAAAGAGAGCGCTTTAGGAAGAACTGACTATTGGGAAATGAAAGGGCCGGAGCGGTTGATGGTGGTCAATCTTTGTGCCATCCGGTGTTACCGAAAGGAAGGAAAGGACCTGGATGAAATCAACCGGAAGGTGCAGACCCTCTGCGAACAGCTGAGAATCCGTTCATTGCCATCCCTGGAGCTGAGGAAGGTGTCGCGCTGGAACTGGACAACGTCTGAAAGCAGGGAAGCTCTATTTGAATTACCGGTATTCGATGATTGGGGCGATGCGGTCGAATTATCCTGCATGAGCCACGGCAAGAGCGAAGTCAAGAGGCTTGCGGTAAGCACCGCCATCGACTGGTGGTATCGTCCGACTCAGAATGCCGCCTCTCAATGGTTCAATGATTTCCTGGAATTTATCAAGAGCTTGAATCATCGGTAGCGGCCGAGGATTACCAGGAGAGAGCTATGTCATGGCTTCATATTTTCCAGTGAAGTTCATTGACATCGCACACACTCTACCTGGCTCCCACGCTCAAGGTCATCGGTTGCGGCGACGGCGGCTGATGCCGATGCCTCCCATTAGGGACAGTACGATCAAGGCGGATGGTTCCGGGATGGCGCTGTAATTGCCAAGGACCACGGAAGTGCCTGTATAGGTCACGTCAAAAAATCCGAGGTTGCCCTGAAGTGCGATCGTGGAAGTGGCGTTCGCAAACAGTCCTGTCAGTGACTGAGATGTGAGAATGGTAAATGTGTCTGTTGCTTCAGGCGTGAACCCATCGATCAGACTGACCAACAAGCTGCCATCGAGCTCCGCCAGGCCGCCGATCAGCAAATGATCGAAATCGACGCCTTGATTCGTTCCGCCAATCTCAATGGAAAGAGAGCCTGGCAGCCGTTGAGTGAAATTGCCGGTAATCGTCAATTCACCGGCTGACAATCCTGGCGAGAACTGTCCAGCGGCGTTCACAATGTTGCCTGCGATGGTTCCGTTTCCAGAGAACGTTCCGCCGCTGACTTCGTTGCTGGCACCAACCAGTTCGAGTGTACCCCCGCCGACGAGCGTGGTGTTGCCTGCTGACTGAGTGAAATTGCCGGTGACCGCCAGTTTCGAGGCAGCGCCATCGATCAGCAGGGAACCGGAATGAGTCAAGCCGTTGGTCAGATTCATGACACGACCCTCTTGCAGCGTTAACTGGCCCGCAACATCGACGAGTGTACTGTCGATCGACGTATTGGCCGCTCGAACGGTGAAGTTTGAGTTTGCACCGCTCAGCACAACGGCTGCGTCGGCTCCGATGGAATTGATCAGGCTGGCCGAGTTGTTCTGGATACGGATGTTGGCTCCGTTTCCAGAGTCGATGGCCCGCCATGTTCCAGAATTCAGCACGCCACCAGCCAGATTTTGGACTATTGCTGAGCTATCAAAATTGATATTGCCGTTGTCGAGCGCCTCAAAGGTTCCATTTCCACCAAACTCGCCAAAATTACTGCCAGTCAACGTGACGCTTCCGCCGCTAGTTGCGCGAACAACACCACTACCCGCGTTATTGAAAGTGATAATGCCACTACCGCCATTGACCGGATCTACTACAACTGCGTCACCATTGCTGGCCTCAATCAGTCCATGGTTGGTGATTCGCGCTGAGTTGTAGCCGATATTGCCTGAACCTGTGATGGTGTTGTCAGTGTTGACAAGCATCGAACCGTTCCCCCCAATTCGGGCAGTTGTGCCAGTCAGCCGAATGGTCCCGCCGCCAGTCAATGGCAGCGCGCTACCAACATAGAGTTGGGTAGCCCCACCATTTCCCTGCAGCACTATTTCACCTTCGTTATGCAAAGATCCAGAGAGTTCGAGCCGGGCATTGTCGCGAATGATTGTATTTCCAAGACTGGTCACGTCGTACCATTGGACCGTATGATTTTCCATGATATGAATCTCCCCTGAGCCCGACGTGCTGAACGTTCCGCCGCGCACGATGGCACTGGAGATGAGATTGAGCGATGAGTCGGCTTCCGCTTCGTAGACACCGCTTCCATGGAACTCTCCAAAGTTGCTGCCGGTCAAGGTGATGTTTCCGCCTCCGGTTGCTCGAACGATTCCCTGATTGGTGAAAGCCGCAACTCCACCGCCTGCATTGACGGGATCAATCGTGAGTGAATCGCCGTTTCCAGCCTCAATGAGTGATTGATTGACGATCGAGATAGCATTATTGCCGATGTTCCCTGTTCCCGTAATCGTGTTATCAGTGTTGACAAGCGTCGAACCTGTTCCACCAATTCGGGCGGTTGGCGCGGATAATCGAATGGTTCCGCCGCCGGTCAATTGCAGATTGCCATTGATGGTTCGAAGCTGGGTATCGCCGCCATTGCTATTCAATACAATCTCACCTTCGTTGTGCAAGGATCCAGAGAGTACCAGCCAGGCATTGTCGCGAATCGTTGTATTTCCCAGATGGGTGACGTTGTACCACTGGGTTGTTTGATTTTCCATGATATGAATCTCCCCTGAACCCGACGTGCTGAACGTTCCGCCGCGCACGATGGCATTGGAGTTGAGGATGATCGATGAGCCGTCCTGGGCCTGGTAAGTACCGCTTCCATGGAATTCTCCAAAGTTGCTACCGGTCAAGGTGATGTTTCCGCCTCCGGTTGCTCGAACGATTCCCTGATTGGTGA
>CAYPXY010000010.1:51483-118527 GCA_964414815.1 uncultured Pirellulaceae bacterium
AAGCCGCAACTCCACCGCCTGTATTGACGGGATCAATCGTGATTGAATCACCGACATTGGCCTGGATCGTTCCCAAATTGACAATGCGTAAAGAATTGTTGCCGAGGTTGCCTGAACCTTGAATCGTGTGATTCACGCCGTGAGTCAAAGTACCGCTTCCGCGGATTTGTGTGTTATCTCCACCGCCAAGTTCAATCGTTCCCGATCCATTGATTTGAGTATCTCCATTGAAAACAAGCCATGTTGCCCCACCGGTTCCACTGAGCGAAATGTGGCCGTCATTGTTGATGGTACCTGCACCTGGCTGGCCGTTTTGGATGATAGTGAGGGCTTGGCCATTGAGAATGTCCAGAACATCTCCACTGCCAACATTGAGCTGATTAACAGTGGGACTGACGTTGAGGGTGACGCTCGAACTCCCGCCGCCAATGAAGACGTTCCAGGTCGTGGCCCCAAAATTATTGGGGAAGGAGTTTTCACTCCAGTTGTCCGTGTCGTTCCAGTTTCCGGTTCCGCCAAACCAATGATTGTCGGTCTGACTCCAGCTTGATGGAGTGAAGACCAGAACGGCGAATATCGCTGTCGGGATGTACAGAAAACGCAATGCCACCAAGTGCAATGCAGTCAGTGCGGCGGGCTTCCTTGCATGTCTTGTTGGTTCCGGATGGGCTTCTCGCAGTCTCATCAGACTAACCTTTATAAAAACAAATGTATAATTTTTAACATTTAATCCGATTTTAAGTGTCTGCTGTCGCGATTTCGCAAGCAAATCGGTTAAAAACCAGAGAAGCAACGGCGGCTTCGTTTTTTAGTTGCCTCCACGGCTGCGGTTCTGACTTCACATTTCTGAAAAAAAGGTGACAAAACTGGTAAGCCAAGTCAGAATTGAGTTTTAGTCGCTAACTTCAATACAGGCATGGCCCAATGGCAGGCGTGGAGACCAGCCCCAGTTTGCTCATACGGATTCGCAATCCCCAGGATACTGACGCTTGGGTGTTGTTCGGTGATTTGTATACTCCGATTGTTTACCGTTATCTGGTATCACGTGGTCTGCAGGACGCTGATGCGGTGGACTTAACTCAGGAGACGCTGATTGAAGTTGCCCGATGTATCCAGAGCTTCGAGTATCGACCTGAAGCGGGACGGTTTCGAAGTTGGCTCGCGACCGTCGTCCGCCGGCGCCTGTACCGGTTCTGGAATCACCAGCGGGATGAAGTGTCGTTTGACGAACAGACTGCGGAAGCAGCTGAAGCGGGTGATGATGCGCAGTGGCTGGATTTGTTTCAGAGCGAGTTGCTGCGGGTTGCCCTCGATCGCGTACGTGGAGAAGTTGAAGAGAAAACCTGGCAAGCATTTTCGTTGACCTGGATGGAAGATGTCCCCGCGACCGAAGTCAGCCGTCAACTGGAAATGCCTATCGATTTGGTCTATAGTGCAAAAGCTCGTTTTTTAAGACGCCTGGAATCAGAAGTCAGAATGTTGGGAGATGATTGTGGATGGATCGCTTGAACCGACGTGAAGGCAACGGGTGCCCATCCGCTCAGCAGTTGCAGGCGATCCTGCAGCTTGGCCCCGAGGATTCGTTCTCCATCCAAATGCGGCAACATCTCAGCCGTTGTCCGTCCTGTCAGAGACAGCTTGACGAGTTGACGGCTGCTCCCAATCTGGTCTCGCTCAAACAGTCTCTGGGGCCCGTTTCAAGTGCCGATCTCACCGACAAAATCTCACTCGCCAAGTCCGGTTTGCGAGCCGTCCTGAACCAGGACCCCATCAACCTGCCGCGATTTTCAAATCCTGGAATCCATGATCCATCCGGCGAGACGCCAGGAGTCGATGTTTGCATTGACGACACCGTTGAAGCCATTCAAGCGAAGCGTGGTGATGAGAAGGCGCGCGACCTGGCTTCCGATGGATCGCGATTCGAGATTCCTACCCGAATCGGTCGTTATGAAGTGCTGGGATTGCTCGGGCGCGGCGGCATGGGGACGGTCTATCTAGGTTACGACCTAAGCATAAATCGAAAAGTCGCTTTGAAAACGCTCCATCATCCCGGCAGTGATCTTCAGGCGCGACTTCAGCGCGAAGCCGAGGCGATCGCTCGCATTGACTCGGCTCACGTCGTTCGAATGCACATGCTGGAAGAGGACGAACTTGGACGGCCTTTTCTGGTGATGGAGTATATCGAAGGCGAGACGCTTGCCGAGCGGTTGTTGCGAGTCGGAAGAATGTCGGCCGAGGAGGCCGCAAAAATTTGCCATGCCGCCGCGTTAGGGGTTCAGGCGGCCCACGATCAGAACGTATTGCACCGTGACATCAAGCCGGGCAATATCCTGATCGATTCGAAAGGTCGCACGCGAATGGCTGATTTTGGATTGGCAGCTTTGGGCGAGCTGGTTTCGCGCTTGACGCCGGACAGTATCACGATCGGAACGCCTGCATACATGAGTCCTGAACAAGCCGCAGGTAACCGGCCGACAACCCGTAGCGATGTCTACGGATTGGGCTGCGTGTTGTACGAAGCGATCACCGGCAGGCCGCTGTATGAAGGTGCGCCCGCAGAAATTCTGCGCCAAGTCATCGAAAGCTCGCCCCCACCCCTTCGTTCCATCGACCCTTCGATTCCTGTCGATCTGGATCTCATCTGCAGCAAAGCACTGTCGGTCGATCCTGAATTGCGTTATCACTCGGCAATGGAATTGGCTGCTGATCTGGAACGGTGGCAGAACGGAAAACGGATTTCAGCTCGGCCCATTTCGCGACTCAGCAAGGCGTGGCGCGGTGTCCGTCGCAATCGAGCCCGTTATGTGGGGGCGGCACTGCTGACCCTGACCCTGATAGGAGCATTGGCATTTGCCTATCGATCCGCAAATGAAAAGCAATCCATGGCCCGGCAGGCGAGTGAAGCCAAACTGGAGGCTCAAGCCCATCGCGAAGCCCTGGAGCAACAACGTGATCTCGCATTGAAACAGTTGCAGGATTCTGTCTTTGAGACTAACGGTCTTCTCCGTCATCGCTCCGGAACGCTGGAGCTGCGAAAAACACTGTTGGAATCCGCTCTCGAAAGTCTCCAAACCGTAAGGGGAGGTGAAAGCCAACCGCTGCTTGATCGTAACACGGCCTTGGCACATCTCCGCTTGGGACAGATTCAGTTGGCGTTGGGCGATTTTGAGACAGGACAAGCGTCGCTGCGAATCGCCCAGCAGATTGCGACCAACCTTCAAGCAAGTTCATCGGAAGACGCTGAGACTTGCCGCGATCTCGCCTCGATACTGGCATCGCTGGGAGAGTCCGAGTTGGCCGCCCGAAAGCTGACCGAAGCCGAGCGTCACCTTCAGCAGGCTTTGCAGTTACGCGAAGTCGCAATGCAGCTCGATCTGGATCGAGAAAGAGCTGACGTTGACGAAGCGGCAGAGCAAACGACTGGCGAAGCGGCAGAGCAAAACAGTCACCTGGCTGACGCGCATATTCACTTGATCATGAACCTGATTACGCTCGGCGACATTCGACGATCCGCAGGTGACGATGGGGCGGCTGAATCCTGCTTCATCCAGTCTGCCGAACGAGCCACCGAATCGCTTTCGCGTTGGCCGAATGACCGGGGAATCCGACGAGTCTACGCAATCACGTCCTATCGTTTGGCGGCGTTGGCCTTGGAACGCAATCAGACGGATTTGGCATTGAAGTACTCGCAGCAATGGAAAGCGTTGGCCGCATCGCTGCTGTCGGATGATCCGCGAAATACGGAATATCAGTTCGACAATGCCCAAGCGTTTGCCCTGATCGCGAGAGTACACACTCAGCAGGGCAAGTTTGACGAAGCCACGGATGATGCTTCACAGGCAACGCAGCTCTATCAAATGCTCGCCCAAGCCGAACCAGAGAACGCTTCCGCTCAGTCTCGCCATGCGACTTCCCTACATATCGAGGGAGACGCCTGGTATGCGTCCGGAAATCTGATGGAAGCCCATCGATGCTGGATGCAGGCCGCAGAGATTCATGAGACGTTGTTCAACGAATATCCATCCAATACACGCTACGCGTTGCTTGGCGGTGAATCATCTTTGATGACAGGAATCGTTGATTTGTCCAGCGGAAGAATCGAAACCGGATTGGAGCGTGTCAATCATGGCTATCGCGTCATGAAGCAAGGACTGCCCGAGAAAGACGAGAATGCAGCGCTGAACCGCCAAATGCAAGTGCTCCGAAACCTGATTGATCTGTTTGAAACAGCCGCAAGTTTGCGTGACAGCGATCCCGATACTTTGTCTCAGGCGTCGTCTTCAGCGATTGCCGTTTTGGCCTACGTCCTTTCCAAGAGCGGCGAGATTGACAAAGCCATCGAGATTGCCGATTCACGGATCGAATTCTCCGATCCCGATGTGGACATGACGGTTATTGTCCACTCCATGAAAGCGGCGGTTTACGCCGAGGCAATCGCACAAGGCAAGGCAAACCACGACAGTGCTGAACGAACTGAGAAGTTCCGATCGCTTGCATTTGAGTCGCTGGCAGCAGCGCTCGCTGCCAATCCCCAATGGGTTCATCAGATGCAAAAATCGCCCGACTTCCTGTCGCTTCGATCAGAGCCGCAGTTCCAACGCCTGATTGACGAAAACTCGCAAGCCGCAGCGAGCAGATATTCGGACAACTAGATCTACCAATTCAACCCGATACCTTCGCCACCCGATTTCCGGTCGCGGCCACCTTTGAGTGGGCCGCCGGCAGACTTGACGGCCAGTTCGCGAGGTGGTTCGGCCTGTTCTTCAACTTCGGGCTTGGCCGCAGCGTCTTCTTTCGGAGCCGGGGGTGCTAAACAGGCCTTGTGAGACAAAGCGATTTTCTTGGTCTCGGCGTCGATCGATAAAATTTTGACGTCAATCGAATCGCCTTCCTTGACCACCGAGGTCACGCGCGGGACACGGGAGTAGGAAAGCTCGGAGATATGCACCAAACCCTCCACACCCGGAGCCAAAGCCACGAACGCACCGAAGTCTGTGGTTCGTGTGACGGTGCCTTTGACAATTGTTTCCGGTTTGAATTGATCGCCCACCGATTTCCAGGGATGTTCGACCGTATCGCGCAGCGAAAGCGAAATTCGATTGGCGCCGTTTTCGATTTTCTCAACTTTGACTCGAACTTTGTCACCGACTTTAACGATCTCCTTCGGATGTTTCACCCGAATCCAGGCCAGTTTGCTGACGTGAATCAGGCCTTCCACGCCACCGAGATCGACGAACGCTCCAAAGTCCATCAATCGCGTGACCAGTCCTTCACGCAACTGACCGGCTTCCAGTTCGGTCAACAATTGTTTCCGTTGTTCTTCCGCCTCACGATCCAGAATGGCTCGGCGGCTCAGGACGAGCTTCCGTTTATCGGGGTTAACTTCCATGACCACGCATGGAAATTTCTGATTGACAAATTGGGCCAGATCATCGACCCGCACACGATCAATCTGGCTTGCCGGAATGAAGCCGCGAAGACTGTTGACGGCGACCTCAAGACCGCCCGTATTGGCGCCCGTTACACGCGCTTCGACAATGTTTCCTTCTGCAATCGATTCCCATTCGGCCACGCCGACGGCAGCCCCCGGAACGGACAGCTCGTACAAACCGTCCTCCTTGTTGTGACCACGAACAATGACTTCGATCAGATCGCCTTCACTGGGGTCTACCTTGAAATGGTGGTGGGTTGCCACGCCTTCGAACTGCCCATTGAGTTTGAAGAAAACCTGGTCGTTGTGAATCTTTGTAACGACTCCTTTGACCCGTGTGTTTGGTTCCAGGTCGTCGGCCGCCAGTTCGGCTTTCTCAACGACTTCATCCATCGAAATGCCGCTGAGGGCCGCTTCGATTTCCGCGTCGAGGTCATCGCCCAGCCCGGCCATTGAACGGATTACCGGAGGGGCTGGCGGTTCTGCTTTGGGTTCGCCGGACAGGTCAATCGGATTGCTGATGGCATCCTGAACGGCTTTAGGTTGCGCGGGGTGAAGACGGGCTGTGTCGCGCTGAGAGCCAATGGCAACCGGTCGTTTCTGTTCCGCCGTCTCGGTGGAAGGAGGAGCGGACGGCTCCATGGATGCAGGGGTGGGCGTTTCCGCTGCCGACGGTTGCGACTCAGTCGCAGCCTGGGATACGGCTTGCTGCGTCGATTGATCGGCCTGATCGGAAGGTAAACTGGAACTCATAGTGACACCAAAAAGGAAATAAAAGAAAGGGAGTGAAGGTCCGGAAATTGATGTCCGGTATTTTAGACGCGAACGGATTGGTTCGCAAATGGTCAAAATGGAATTCGGATTATGGCTGCTTTCGTAATTCCAGAATCCTCTGGCGGACCTCTTCCGTCTTTTTCGCGGCATCCTGGGTTTCCAGTTGAGCGGTTTGCAATTGCGATTCGAGTGCCTTGAGTTTTGCCCGCAGCTCCTCTTCTGAAGCCTGCTTTTCTTCGGCGGTCTGTTCCGTGGTTTGCAGTTCGGATCGGAGCGTGGCAAGCTGTTTGATAAATTCGATTTCCTGCTGCCATCGCGCGACGAGTTGCTGCGCCCGTTCGACGGCAGCGGTTGCCTCGTTGTACTGCTGGCCTTGCGAGACGACTTCAGCTCGTAGCGGTTCCGCTTGCTGATTCAGCTCGGCAATCTTTGCTTCCAGTTCTGCCAGCTTGCTACGCGACTCTTCTAGCTGAGCAGCGAGCGGAGATTGTGATTCCACGGCGGCAGCGAGTTGCTGGTTCGCCGCTTCCAGTCGCTCGGCAAGAGGGGGCGGATTGGGATCGAGTCGAGCCAGCTCAGCGCCATCGGTCCCATTCCAGACCGCAACATTCCCATGCCAGTCTGCTGCAATCACGCGCGACGTTTCATCACAACCTGCCACCGCCACGACCACATCGGTCATCTCAGGGAACTCGCGAGTGACCGCACCGTCCTGATTCCATGACTTGACGCGTTTGTCGCGCCCGCCACTGATGAGGCTGCCATCGCGCATGAACTGCACATCGGTGACACCTCCCGCGTGCGCGCTCCAGTTTTTCAGCAGCCCGCCTTTGTTCGCTTCCCAGGTTCGAATGGAACCATCTTCACTGGCCGACGCCAGCACCTTCCCGTCGGCCCGCCAACTGACACCCGAGATCGACAGCGTGTGCCCTTGCAGCACTAACCACTCGGCCCCGGTTTCGATTTCCCAAACGTGCAGCCCCCCATTTCGGTCACCGGTTGCCAGATACTTGCCATCGGGACTGAACTCCATGGCGGTAATCCACTCGGTGTGTTTGGTAAATTCAAACCGAACCGACGAGTCGGACATCGACACCAGTTTGACGATTTTGTTCGGACCGCCGAAAGCAATCAAGTCGTGCGTCGGTGTCACATCGGCGGCCAGAATCACATCCAGTTCATCGCCGACATTGGCCAAACGTTCGCCGGATTCAACACTCCACACGATGGTCGTACCCCGCTGAGCATCCTTGCCGCCTGCCCCCAACAGGAGACTGCCATTGCGAGAAAAACGCAGACGGTGTGCAATGCCCTCTTCCACTGGCAACACACCGATCAATTCCAGTGACTCCGTTGAATAGAGCAGTACTTGTCGCGGGCCGGCGATGGCTACGATTTTCGACCAGGGACGGGTTGCGATGGAGCTGACCGAGGATCGCTCGGTTTCCACCACCGGTTCGATCGACAGCTTCATCGGTTCGACAATCGTCTCGGGGCGAGTCATCGCATCGCCAGCCGCCGCCAGTTCTACTTTCGGTTTCGCAAGACGAGGTTTGCTCGATTTATTTTCGAGCGAGCCTTGATTGATCCAGGTTTCGATCAGTTTGATTTCCGCATCCGGAATTTTTCCGCTAGGGGGCATCTCGGGCGATTCGGCGTAGGTTACCAGTTTGTACAAATAGCTGTCACCGGCCGAACCGGGCGAGATGACTTCGCCACTGCCACCTCCTGCCATCAAGGCTGTGAAATTCGTGACATCCAGATCGGCTTCCTTGCGATTGCCGCTGTGACAGGAGGAGCAACGCTGCTGGAGAACAGGCTTGATGTGATCGTCAAACGTCAGTTTTTCAGCGTCGTCCTGGGCAAGAACTGGCGGACCGAAACTCACTGAAAGAAAGACGATGGCGGTAAGCCAGTAGGTGGGTTGATGATGAGATAACATTTTCAAATAGGGTTGCCACCACGATCAATGATTAAACAGAAACTCCGAAGAATTCAGGATCGCCCAAAACGTATCTTCCAGACCCTGTTGTTGGCTGTCCTGAGATTCGACTTCCTTCAGCAGTTCAGTCAACTCGGTCTCGTTAGGTATCCGCGAGAATGCTCGCAAGTAAAGGTCCTGAATAATCTCGGTGGCTGATTTGCCTTCTCCCAGCATAGTTGCAACCCGCTGGCCCTGTCCAATTTTTTGATGCACGGTGTCCCCGTTAATCAAATGAAGTGCCTGAGACATATTGGGGTCGATGGAGACCTGGCAGGAACAAACGGAATCCCGTTTTGCGCGCCCGAACGTGGTCAAGAAATAATTGGTCGTATTGCCATCGGCAATCTGTACGGCACGGGCGCCTTCCGGCAGTCCCGCAAATTTGTTCTGGGTGCCGGTTACCTGACCGATCACATCCAGCAATATCTCTGCGCGGATTCGCCGCAGGTTCGCGTGCGAAAAATTCGTCAAATCCGTTTCGTTGGTCGGATTGGTTTGGGTGCTGAGTTGATAGGTTCGTGAATTGCAGATGTCCCGCACCAGACTTTTGAAGTCGTAGTTGTAGTTTTTCAGCTTCTCGGCAAGTTCATCGAGTAGCGGCGCGTTGACCGGTGGATTGCTGATTCGGACGTCATCAACTTCATCAATGATTCCGCGACCGAAAAAATGTGACCAGACAATATTCGATAGATTTCTTGCAAACCATGGATTGTCCGGCGCCGTCATCCACTCGCCGAGCAACACTCGCCGATCGCGTCCGGCAAGGTCAGGCTCGTCGCCGCCGAGAAATCTGGGTTTGACCGGCTGTTTGGTAAGCTGATGAAGCGTTTCGCCGGAACCCGTGTTGAACACCACGGTTTCCCGCGGGTCTTCGCTGGGCTTGCGTCCAACTTGAGCGAAGAACGCCGCAAAACCGTAGTAATCGTCCATCGTCCAGCGGTCAAACGGATGGTTATGACACTGGGCGCATTGCATACGCATTCCCAAAAAGACCTGGGCAACATTCTCCGACAACTTCAGGTTGTCCCGTTCGACCTGATAATAATTCGTCGCCGGTTCCGCAAACGTTCCCCCCTGAGCCGCAAGCAACTCCTTTACCATTTCATGGATAGGAACATCGTTGGCGATTCGCGAACGAAGCCATTCGTAGTAGAGCAGTGTCGATTTGTAGCTGACCTCCGGCGAGGATCGGACTTGCAGCAACTCCGACCATTTCATGACCCACATCTCGACAAACTCTTTCCGCTCAAGCAACTGGTCGATCAGTCTGGCCCGCTTGTCCGGTGAGGGGTCTTCGGTAAACTCCTTGAGTTCGTCAGGTTCAGGCACGAATCCGCAGATGTCGATACTGACGCGACGCATGAACTCGGCATCGCCACACAACTCGGAAGGTTGGATTCGGAGTTTCTTCAGCTTCTCGTTGACACGGGTGTCGATATAGTTGTTTTCCGGAATGTCCTGCCACTGAAATTCGAGATCTTTCGGCAGGACGATAAAATCGGCGCCGACGGTGTGCGTATCAAATCGGGCCATCACGAACGCTTCGCCCCGGTTCTTTGCTTGGGCGACCCCTTGCTGGGAAATCTCGATCGAGTTGTCGTTGTTGGTGGAGAAATAAGCCAACGAAGTCACATCGCGTGTGGTTTGATCGGAGTACCGGGCGATCACGGTCATCTGCTGGGTCGCATCGGAACCGTTGAGCACCCCCGTCTCGGGATAGATGGATACGGAGGTCACCCGTGGCGGCGCGGAGGCATCGATCAACGCGCCTTCTTTTAGCCATTGGAGCAAGGTCTGGTAGTATTCCGAATCGCGATTGAAGAGCGTTCCGCCGCTATGGGGGACGCCGCCCGTTGCCTTGTTGACGAGCAGGCAGTCATCGGGAATCGCCAGATCAATTCGCCGCCCCAGCATTTCACGAGTCAGCCGGTGATAGTCACCGTCCGGGTCGTAGCCGTAAAGCGATAGCTGAAAGCCGTCCTTGCCGCGGGCCGATCCGTGGCAACTGCCGGCGTTGCAACCCGTTTTTGAAAGTACCGGAACCACGTCGTTTTTGAAGCTGATCGGCGGAATCGTCTGAGCCGACGCAACGGTAACAGGAATCTGAACCGAGAACTGATCGAAGGTTGCAGTGAAGTGACTTTGGCCGTCCGCGACGGGTTTAAAAATACCGTCTTCGAATTTCAAGATTTGAGGTTCGGCAATCTTGATCTCGACCTGACGGGTGACATCTTCGGTGATTCCGTCGGCATATAAAATCTGCGCGACAAACGATTGCGATTGACGACCGGAATGCAGCCCAATGGCTTCCGGAAAGATCATCAGCTCAATGGCTTCTCGCTTGATTTCATCCACGGTGGGGTCATCGCCGGCGCTGATCGACGGAAATGCGGATGCGCAAAGAGCGCAGAAGATTGCAACCGCCAAACGGCACGCCCCATTTTTATGGTTAAAGAGATTTTGTGTCGCAGTCATGAGTGTGTTGCCGTCATTCGTGGTTATGTAGTGGTCGCGGATTGGTGTGTATCGCAGTCAATAAGGGTGTAGGGTGTGTGCAGCGGGTCGTGCTGGCCCTTGGCATTCGTTGGACATCTAAACGAGGTCCGTCAATGAGATAAAAATTATCGAGCGGCCGCGTAACACACCACGCGCGGGTTGGTGTGGTTGGCGTGTTACGCGGTCACGGAACACAGTGGCAGACCTACACGTCATGATGCTGTTTTCGATTGACTGTCTCCACTGGCAGTATTGACCGCTCCACAAACCCTACATTCTAAATTCACCTACACAATATTTTTTTGTTAAAAATTACACACTCCCTCATCCCTCATCCCTCCGAACCGGCTTGTTGATCAGTAATTGGATATCGCTGGTTCGGAATGTCATTGGCTCGCCATCGCGAACGATGGTGATTTGGCAGTACAAGGTATGTTTTCCGGGCGGGCTTGCCTCGTTCGTTTTGACTTCAAACGACAATTCGGAAGTCTCCTTGTCGAATGCAATGGGAGATTGAACTTCCACGTTCGCCGGAACTGCGATGACTTCGGCGATGGCCTCTTCCTCGAACGGAACTAAATGCTCGACTTTACCATAGAGCTTGGTGGTTTGGCCCAACTCTACGCTGGCCCGTTCAAAGTCGGTTTTGACAAACGGTTCGGCGATCGTCAGTTCGGCAAGCTGGCTCGATGCCCAAGCCGGGCCGTTGACATCGCTTGAGCCGATCACATACATCGGCCACGGGCCCAACTGAGCATTGGTATTCGCGTTGAGTGGATACGTAAAACTGGTTTGACCTTCGGGGATGACTTGTTGTGACGTGGTCCCGACTCCCGGCGAGAGAAATGGAAAAAAAATCCGAATGGGTTGGTCGAAGCCTTCATCACGATGAGCGATCACTTGCACATGGAGGGAGCCGTTTCGAATCAGCGGAACTTTGGGCTGCACGATCTCCAGTTTGAACGGCAGCGGTTCGATGACCGCCATGGCCAGCCGATCCACGGTGCTGCTGTAATACAGTGCATTGTTGGGTTCGCCCAGCACGAAGTCCGCAAGATTGGAAAACCGGCCCAGAATGTTTGTGGATGGGTCCGTATGTCTGGCTCGAAAATCGACCAGTTGTCCGCCAAGGGGAGCATCGGCATCGGCCTCGAAGACAACGGGCATCAAATTCAGGTTGGCGGCCATCGGAACGGCATGCAGCGTAAGGCCGCTGAGTAAATTTTCATGGATCAACTCGATGGGGCCACCAAACTCGCTGCGACTGGCGTTGACCAAAACCGCGAACCGGTTGCCTTGTGGAACCGCAATCGTTTGGCGATTTTGGGAATAACGATCATTTCGCTGGATGCCGATCGAAAGGGACGGACTGACTGGAGCGATCTCCAGACGATAGACAAAATCTTCTCGCTGGCGGTTCATATGATCGCGAACCGATACAAAGTACTCGCCATCGGCGGGAACCTGAAACCGAAGTGTGGCGTCAAGACCACGGCTGTCATCATTTCCAGCCAGAGCTTGTTGGCTGGCGTTGTAAATATTGATCACGGAATCAATATTCGATCCAATGCTCCGCCCGCAGCAAGTGAACGTAAACACCTGACCCTGTTTTGCCTTGAAGCGAAAGAAATCGAGAGGTCCTGTTTCATTGACGATCCCATTGATAGCGACTCCCATGGCGACTCCCGCGCTGCCGGTCAGGTCGATCACCGGCGAATCAGGAAACGTGTTGTTTCCTTCGGTTTCAAAAACATTCTCAAGATTGGAAAGGCGAAAGGGAACTGGCGATGGGCAGATTCCCCATTCATCTTCGTAGAAAATGCCTCCGCGAAAACCGGCCTGCTCCGGCAAGGTCACTTCCTTTTCAATCCAGTTGATTTTTGGCTCCGCGCCGACTAATTGTTCGGCAAATTTGAGCGTCAATGTTTCTCCCGGTTTTCCGCCTGCCGGAATCACGGCGGTTGGCCGGGCGAACCGTCCCACATGCAGCCGGTATCGGCATTCGCCATTTCCGCGAAACGAGGCCTCACGAATCGTGATGTAGTAGTCGCCATCCTCGGGAAGAATCACTGAAAACCATGCGTCCTGCTTGGTCAATGGCGTGTCGTCGGAAACCGCGATTTCAAACCGTTCGCTGTCCAGGAGCGCGATGGCGGGATCAAACATGTAGCCTAACCGAACGGCTTCGACTTCTACGGAAACACGCTCACCTTTCTTTCCCGTGAAGCGGAAATAATCAATATCTTCGTTGGTGATAACTCCGTTGATCGTGCAATCAAGCTCGATTTCCTGAGCGGTCTCAAGGCTGCTGTTCGGTTCCGGTTTCTCTTGCACCTCTTTCATGGCGCCGACATAGAAGGAACGAAACTCGGAGATTCCGTCCCGTGTTCGGATCTGGGCGATGTGTTCGCCGAGTCGGCAGTCTTGCGCGACGTTAATCGTCACGTCCACTCGCTTGGCATCCACGGGCTTTACTTCGACGACCGTGATTTTGCCATCAGGGTCATAGAGGAAAACTTCTTCTGCTTTTTCCAGTCGCTCGCCCCGAAATTGAAGCACGTATTCCCCACCGCGCTCAATACCTCGGGGGAGGATGCGAGTCAATTGGGGGGTCGAGGGAGCGACGGCCGCATTGGAATTCGCAAATGCGTTTGATGAGGCTTCGGTACGGTCCACACCGCATACAAGACCGCATGCAAACGTTACGAAGACCAGAGTAGAGAGCCACTTGATCATGCCAGCAATCCCTGACGAACGGTTCCTCCATCGACAATCTCAATGGGGCGACCGCCGGGCGACATCAATTCCTTGTCGGCCACGATACCCAGGCACTTGTACATCGTGGTGGCCCAATCGGGAACGGTCAGTGGATCATCTTCCGGATCGCTGGCCGTGGCGTTGGAGCTGCCGTAAACTTGGCCTGCCTTGATACCGCCTCCGGCCATCACCGTGCTGAACACCTTGGGCCAGTGGTCGCGACCCGCTGTGGCGTTGATCTTGGGAGTTCGACCGAACTCGGTCGTCACACAAACCAACGTCGATTCCAGCAAGCCGCGTTGTTCCAGGTCAACGATCAATGTTGAAAACGCTTTGTCAAACGATGGGACCTGGCCCCGTAAACCGGCGTCAATGTTGTCGTGGTGATCCCAACCGCCGTACGTGACGGTGACAAATCGAACTCCGGCTTCGACCAGCCGCCGCGCCAGCAGCATTCTTGAACCGGCTTCATTGCGGCCATATTGATCCCGCAACTCGGCAGGTTCTTTTTCCAGATCAAAGGCTTCGCGGGCAGACTGTGAACTGATCAGGCTGTAAGCTCGATTGTAAAATGTATCGACCGCGTCGATGGAGTCGGCTTTCTCTTTCTCACGAAAGTGATCGTTGACAACGTCCAGCATTTTTCGGCGACGAGCGAATCGAGCGGTGTCGACGCCGTTGGGCAATTCAAGGTCCAGCACTTTGAAACCATTTCGAGCGGGATCAGCCCCCAAACTGAATCCAGCGAACGATGAACTTAAATAGCCCGTGCCTGCAAACTCATTCGGTTGGTAGGGGATCATCACATAGGGGGGCAAATGGTGCCGCGGCCCAAACTCATGAGCGACGATGCTGCCGATGCTGGGGTAGCTCAATGCGGGGTTCGGACGATAGCCCGTAAACATGTTATGCGTGCCGCGCTCGTGGGCGGCTTCGCCATGCGTCATCGAACGGATGATCGTCAACCGGTCGGCAATCTTGGCGGTCTCCTGGAACAGTTCGCCGAAGTAGACGCCGGTCAGATTCGTGGCAATGGGTTTCATCCCTCCACGGTATTCCAGCGGAGCATACGGCTTGGGATCGAAGGATTCCTGCTGAGCCAATCCCCCGGGCAGGAAGATAAAGATTACGGACTTTGCCGGTCCTTCTTTGGATTCGAATTGCTTTTGATCGGCCTTGGCGGACTTCAGGCGAAAGAAGTCCGTCAATGAGAGCCCCAGTCCGCCGATCGCTCCAACGGTCAACAGGTTGCGGCGGCTGAGGAAGTTATCGCGGCACTTCATGAGAATTCCTTTCGAGGGGATGGGGGTGATTCTGCATCCATTCTAAATGGCTGAGGGCGCCAACAAGTAGTGCTGGCACGATTTATTGTAGAAAATTACCATAAAAAGTTTGAGTCCAACTTTTGTCTTACGGCGAACCAAAGAGAGCTGTATTGCTGACAATGAAAGAATCACGTCCCTTAACTTGCAAAAGTCAGCCGGATACTCGTACATTGTGCCAAACTGCATGGGTGGACGGTTCATTGGCACCGCTTCTTATCCAGATTCAATAGCCAGCAAAAACGAAAAATTTTAACAGTCGTTAATGAAATTTGCGCGCGTAGAGATTACCATGTATGCCTTCTACGAATTCATGGACTTGATATCCCGGCCTATCCGGATCCCCCCTGCGTCTTTCATCATGAGCCTTATTCCGGATAGGCTGCTTTTATTTCATTGACTTTTCCGGTTAGGGAAACTCGTTTTCTCGTAGTTGCTTTTCGCACTCTTCCGGTTCTAGCTGCCGATACGATTATTTGTATGGCGGATGTTGCCAATTCGCCTCTTATACTTTGATGAACTTTGGACAGGGATGTCGGCATGAAGTCAATGTTTCAATCGCGGCGGTTCGGGTGCTTGGTGCTGCTCGGCTTGATCAGTGCCTCGGGCGTTCACTCCGCCCGCACGCTTGCCCAGTCGAACGACGAACACTTGGTCGGAACGATTCATCAGGATCCAGCGAGCCTTTATTTTTCTCGCAATGATGACCGCCCGGCCGTGAGTGACTATGATCCCAAGTGGAGTCGCCGTTCGATCTACGACGTTCGGGTCGATATTCGAGAGAAGAGCGAGGAGTCGCCCGTTGATCGATCTGCGGAAGTCAACTACGGGTTCGGAGAGTGGACCCATTTTGCGGCTTCGCCCAAAATGTACGCCTGGTTTGCTCCCGACATCTGTTATCAACCTTTGTATTTTGAAGATGTTGCTCTGGAACGCTATGGCCAGACATTTGGCCCCCACCGTCAAACGCTGCGATCCGGTGCGCACTTTTTCCGAGCCGCCTTTCTGTGGCCGCATCAGATGCTGCACGACTCTCCGTGCTCGTTCGATTCACCGTACGGTTTCTGCCGCCCCGGCTCGGCAACGCACTTGATTTACCAACGCCATTACTTTGGCAGTCCGTGGTAGGTCGGAGGTCGGAGATCAGAGGTCAGAAGTCGGGAGTCAGTAGTCGGAAGCCTACTGACAACTGACAACTATCAACTTCCTTCGACTTCGACGATCTTGAAAACGGTTTTCTGGATACGGAAACCCAGTCGCTCATAAAGTCGGATGGCGCCGGTATTGTTGGCGGTGACTTCGAGCGTCACAAACTCCATGCCCTGTTGCCTGAAGCCGTTGAGGCAGTGCCATACAATCAGGGATCCGATCCCTTTGCCGCGATGCATGTGGGCGACCCCGATGTTCTGGATCGCGCCAACATTGAGCTGATCGCAAATCCCCTGCACCGTCGCGCAGTTTTCTCGTCGCCCCGTTTCGGGATGGTGATAAGTCGCCAGCCAGGTCGCTTCCGGTACAAACCCCTGACGGCAACTGATTTCTTTCATCAGTCGAATACAACCCTCCGGGTCCGCAAAGCAGGGAAACACATTGGCATCCAGTTCATTTCGAAAGCTACGATATTTGGCGTCGGCGTGCGCCTGCAGCAGCCGTGGACTCCAGGGATGAAACCGATAGCCTTCTGGTATCTTTCCATTGCCGAAAGTCTGATCCCGCAAGTCAAGCTGCATTCGATAGCGTTTGAAGTAAATGACAGGCATGTCTAGAAGGTAGCGGTTTGTCCTTCGCTCCACTCCAACAACTGCTGAAACTGTTTTCCAAAATCGTTTTCCTCCGTTCCCATCGGCGACTTGAAAAAGCTGGCCAGGAACGTCAACATCCCGGTCTCACCGCGGCGGGCGGCCAGGTCGGTAAAGCGAAACAAATCCAGAACCAGCGGTGCGGCGAGAATCGAATCGCATCCCTGCCAAGTAAACGTCATGATCATCGGCGTTCCTAAAAATCCCCGGAAATGAATGTGATCCCAAGCCGTTTTCCAGTCGCCCAGACTCTGGATGTATTCGATGCTGACGTGCGTTTGCGGTTGATAGCCCAGAATCTGGCCGAGCAGACTGTCCTTGCTGGCGATCTTGGTCTGTTTGTTCTGAGGGTCGTTGAGTACCACGCCATCCATGTTTCCAAAAATGTTGTGCCCCACCCAACTCATGATCTCCAGATTGCGATTCGCAAAGGCTGGAGCGAGTACCGATTTCAGAAACGTTTCCCCTGTCTTGCCATCGCGACCCGCATGGCAGGTCTTCATGGTTTGAGCAAGTTCATGAATTGCGGGCAGATTGCTGCCGAGCGAAGGAGTGAAATTGATATACGGGCAACCTCGCTCAAGAGCCGCAATGGCATAGAGCGAACTGGCTGGCAAGCCACACTGTGGGCGATCCAGTTGTCGACGGAGTGTCTCCCACTCGTCCGGAATCTCCGCGCGATTGACCGGTGGCTCAGTCGAAGCAAGATTGATGACAATCACGCGCGATAGCCCATGCCGATCTGAAAACTCATGCAGATCGTTTTGAATATGCTCAATCGCTTTTCTGGCGGTGAGTTGCGGTTCGACAAAGCCGGAGGTTGCCAGACTCTCAATGGTGGCCCCCGCGTTCCACAATAAGCCGGGGCGAACGTTGTCATCAAACGACTTCAAGTCGGCGGCAACACTTTCAATTACCTCTCGCCGGATGGCAAGCGAGATGTCCGCCAGTTTCATCGCTTCTGTGGTATAGTCGGTCTTTCGGATCTCGTTTCCACCCAACACGATGTCCGACCAGTCGATCAGATCGAGCTTACGAAAGAATTCCAGTTCACTGACCAATCCCCATTGGGGAGCGGCTTGCTGTTTTAATGCGGCCAACCCCAATGCCACCGTGGTTGCCACGCCTCCCTGCGCCCCAACGATCCACAACCCAACTCGCTCCGACATGGTTTCTTTCTGTTTTCTACTGCATTGTGTCAATTAAAAAGGATGATGTGGATTATGGCTTGGAGCGAATCGTCTCGCAAGTTGCCAGATGAGGGGGCTCGCCAGATGAGGGTCTCACACAGAGTCACTGAGACACAGAGTTTATTTCTGGTAACGACTAAAGAACGTTCGGAACGCTCGCGATTGTAGAGCGATCGTTCTCAACCGTTCACCATGGAGGTCGTGCGGCTTTCCGGTTACGGTTTTTCCGAGTTTTCGAAAGTAGGCGTTGAAAGTAGACGGACAGGAGCAAGCAGCCTGAAAGGCTTGGGCAGGGTAGCCTAGGGCAAGTTCGCGAAGCGGACGCCGCCCTGGGAAAGTGATCCCTCGCCAATAAGCACGCTGAAGGCGTGCGGCAGACTGGGCCGCACGCCTTCAGCGTGCAATGGGGTTTCAACATTTCTAACCTGGGGCGGCACTCGCTGCGCGAGTTTGCCCCAGGCTGTCCTGCCATGCACCTTCGGTGCGTTTCCATGCCAATCTAAGCCGCACGACCTCCATGTAGAGCGATTGTCCTCAATCGCTCATTGACTGGTGTATTTCTGACGTTGTTCAAGATCTTCCCAATGGCAGGTCTTTTCCGGCGTGCTTGAGCAATTGAGGACAATTGCTCTACATTATTTTGTTCAACTGACGTTCTTCTCTGTGGCTCAGTGGCTCTGTGCGAGACCCAATGTCCTGAGATAAAATTGCCGCATGGGACTTACGCTTGACGGTTCTCAAGCGGTAAGATTGCCATAGTCTCGGGCATTCATATAGAATCCTCTCGGTCTGGTTTGTTAGAATTTATACAAAATAAAAATGACGATCGCCAAGCAACCTCAAGCGTTATTTGACTCTGCGCCGCTCAATCCACCCGACTCGATTTTTGGTTTGATCGAAGAGTTCAAACGTGACCCAAGCCCGGACAAAATCAATTTGTCGGTGGGAGTCTATCAGGATGATAGCGGTCGGACGCCGATCATGAATTGTGTTCTTGAGGCCGAGAAACGAATGCTCGAAGGCAGAGCATCGAAGAACTATCTGCCGATTGATGGTCTGCCAAAATACAACGATCTCGTGGGACGGCTGGTACTTGGCGACGCAGCCTCGCATCCCGATTTGCACTGGGCGACGGCACAGACGGTTGGCGGAACGGCGGCATTACGGATTGCTGGAGAGGTTCTGCGGCGAACCTTCAATACGGACACGATTTGGATGAGCCAGCCGACGTGGGCCAATCACCCACAGATTTTTGAGGCAGCCGGTTTGAAGTTGCGATACTACAACTATCTCGACGCTCAAAAGACGCGGCTCGATTTTCAGTCACTGATCGATTCAATCAGCGCTGCTGAGCCCGGTCAGGCAATCCTGCTGCATACCGTCTGTCACAACCCGACAGGCGTTGACCCGACACCGGAGCAATGGACGGAACTGAATTCAGTCGTTCTGCAGCGCCGCCTGATCCCGATTTTTGACTTTGCGTATCAAGGGTTCGGTGTCGATCTCAACGACGACTCGTTTCCGATTCGCGATTTTATATTGAACGGTGGTGAGGCATTTATATGCAACTCGTTCTCAAAGAATTTTGGCCTTTATGCAGAACGGGTCGGCGGTATCACGGTCGTTGGGGGACAGGAATCCTCGACGCGAGCGGTGTTGAGCCAGGTTCAGGCCAATATTCGAACGATGTATTCCAATCCTCCACTGCACGGCGGCCAGATTGTGCAAACGATCCTTGGTGATGCCGAGCTGAGGAAGCAATGGGAATCGGAATTGGCAGACATTCGAAATCGGATCCTCGAACTGAGATCGGCCTTCGTTGAGCGAATGAGCGACTTGATCCCGCAACGGGACTTTCAATACATCAACGAGCAACGGGGCATGTTCAGCTATTCCGGTTTGACCGCTCCTCAAGTCGAACGCTTGAAAAAAGAATTTGCAATCTACGCACTCAGCAGCGGCCGGATCAATATCGCAGGCATCAACAGCCGAAATCTTGAGCCACTGTGCAAGGCAATCGCTGAGGTGATTGGGAGCGATCCCTAAGGCACAACCGATACCGTCCCAAATTCGTGAAAGTGATTCCCCGTGTCGACGAAAATCACGAATCGGCCCCGTAAAGAATCTTGTCGTGGTCACGTCCCGACCAGTCGTCCTGCCGAGGGACTTGTGGCAGGGCATCTACCTGTGCAAACATGGCGGCAAGCGATTCTCGTTGGCGGGAAATTTGATCAAGATCACCTCCGCTGGAAAGCTTGTTTTCGATCCGCAAAAAAACGTATGTTCCTTCCGGAAGATCAAGCGGTGAATCCGGGCGCAGTACGCCATCGCTATAGATTGCATTAAATTCTTGAGTCATATAAATATTATAGGCTCAATGACGACCATCGCCAAATGGCTTCTCCCATTCATCCCTCCAACACGCCTCGCGCCACCAGATTATTCAGCCGCCGGGTGACCTCGACCAGGCCGTCGAGTACCACCTCGTCGTACGTTCTACCGTCGCAAGTGTCGATGCCGTGTCCGGGATCCAGTTTTCGAAGTGCCTCGAGCGCGGCATCTTCATGGTGAAAAACCTCCACAAACACGGTTTCCAGCGCACCGGTCTCGGCACAGGCTGTCAACAGCGACCCGATCCAGCCGTCATCGGTCGACAAACACCCACGAGTTGTCTTTGCGGAAGCGTGAAACATGCCCATCGAACCCGCTTCCGCAATCTCCTGAATGAACGCGATATTGTCAGGAATGCTCAGCGTGGAATCGCCGCAATGCGCTGCATCCACCAGCACCTTGAACACGTTCCGGCCAAGCTCCTGATTGGCAGCCTTCACGAATCGCCAGCACCGCCCGATATTGGTGAACGTCTGAAACTCGCCGCCCCGCAGGAACTCGATACACCATTGATCAATCGACGTCACGCCGGACTCGCGAAAGGCTCGTGTGTGAACGACCACGTTCTGGTCGATCGCCGCCTGAAGATCGGCACCGTCAAGCCGTCGGGCTTCCGGCTTCATCCATTCCTCAATCGAGGTCGATGACACGGTTTGTACACCGTGTTTCTCCGCCGATCGCAAACCGTCGATCAGCATCCCAACCACCTTGTCCTCATCGGCTGGCTCCATGGGATTGGCACCCCCGACCATCAAGATAAAATGAACCTCCAGACCCAGTGCTTTCAGTCCGCCCACCAGCTCAGCAACATCCTCTGCATTCAATCCAGGGAAGTAGGGGAGCTGTACGCAGGCGATGGCAACACGGCTGCGTTTGATCAGCGATTCCATTCCTGCAACCAGAACCAGTTGCCCGTCCGCTTGTCGTGGCAATCGTCCGTTTTCATCCGGAACCAATCCCCCGACAAATTTGAAGTGAGTAGGGACAACGCCCAGCTTGACGTTAAATCGCGATGCTATTTGGGTTGACATGAAATTTCTCTTGTGAATACGGAACCGAGGGTCTTATCGCGGCCAGACTGCCGCATAACCATAGACCAGCGTAAATCCGACAAACAGAACCGTCAATGTGTGGTAACCTGCGGCCAACCACCAGGCCGTCAGATGTTCCTTGACGTCGAACACTCCTTGCAGCACCAAGCGGACTCCCCAAAAGATCGCGATATAGCCACAGACACCGCGAGCCAGACCGCTGCCACTGGCCAATTCGCTGGCATGGAACAGGCTGATCAGCCCGAACGCCAGAATCGCCAACACAACATAGCCTCCGTAAACCCAGTACATTTGACGATGCAGTTTCGAGAGTCCACCCAGTTCTTTCTTCCAGTCCAATCGAAACGGAACGAGCGCCGATGCGATCAATACACTGAGTTGCCCTGCACCGGCAAATGTGATGAGTTGCGTGAGTAATTCGTGTGAGATCATGGATGCTTTTATCCTATCGCGCTAAACGCTTTCATAAACGGCACAACAATTTCCTTGACAAACGGTGGGTGAAAAAGAATGAAAACTGGCAAGACCAACACCAGAGCAGTAAACAACCAACCGCGCCCATTCTGCCCAAGCCCCAGTGCTTTGCCAAACCTCGATCGCTCAAACAAAATGGCAATTCCCTGTATGGTAAAGAACAGAGTCGGGCCACCATAACCTGCCCTCGCCGGAACCGAAATCACTACCTCGTGGACCAACCCACTGAAAACAAAACCAGCCAACGTGGCCCCTGTCAGGCCGAGTTTTACCACAACGGGACGAAAAAAGAACCGGTGCGTCAAATCGCGAAAGGCGGTGTTCCAGCGTTTCCCCCAAAACTCGCTGACGCGGGTCGAAGCCAATGGATTGTTCATCAACGGATGAGCGTTGATTCCTCGAGAACGCCAGACACAGCTCAATAACTTGAACGAACCAAAGTGAAATATCAGGATGGTGCCCACCATGCCCACCCATCCCAAAAGCAATTCCTGATCAGGAGGGACAAGCCGACTGACTCCCCAGAACAAGATCACTCCGATCAAGATATTGGCAACCGCGATTCCCCATTCGAAAGCCGTCGGTCGTTGATCCGACGACAAAGGCTCGGTTGCAAAAAATGCTTTTGCGTCCATTCCTGGCCAGGCAAGCAAATACCCTGCGTGTTGCCACCAGGGGACTTCAGCTACAGGGGTTCGCCGCCAAGTCAACCATTTACAACCGAAAAAGATTGCAATCGCCAATAGCCACATCAAAACCCATCGGGGTGTTTCCGCGGGCGTCAACAACAGGACCGCAACCGGCAAAATAATCACCGGTCCCCAACCACAATACGGCGGCATTGATCGATCGTCTTGAATCGAACTCATTCAGATATTAGCGAAGTCTTTCGGAATCGGGAACACCTATCATCGCTAATCAACACTAGTAAAAATCAGCGAGGATCGGTGTGTACCGCAAACCATAAAGATTTGTTCGGTAACCGTCCACGGGAAATGAAATCGTTTAGCCGCAAGCCGTCGGGGGTTGCTGTCAAAAACGTTCAGTAAAACCGAGATTGCTCCATCAGCAACCCCCAAAGGCGCGTCGGCCACATTGTTGCAGGTATTTTATTGGTAGGCAGGTTGAATGCAGAAACTGCACCCTGCCGACGCGCCTGCGCCGACCCTCTCTCGATCTTCCCGCATCTATCATTGGCTGATCGGCTACGTAAGGTAGCGGCAAACCACTTGCGGTCGGCTTCGGCTTGCGGCTAAACGGTTCACTTGCGGTCGGCTTCGGCTTGCGGCTAAACGGTTCACTTGCGGTCAGGTGCATGGTATGTTGCGCGCTCGTCCGATTTTTTTGCCTCATTGACAGGTTACTACAATTGTCGAGTTGGCCAATGAATTGCTGGAACCAACACGACCGATCCATCCTACACTTTACTCACAGCCTCTACGCTTTTTCAAACCGACTCCCAAGACCGCTTGGCGGCGGATTTCAGCACCGCGTCGCAGACTCGTTGCGTTTCCAGTGCGTCACGGAAGGTGGGGCTTGCTGGCTGGCCTGATTCCAATCCCTTGATGAAGTCGGCGACCTGATGAATGAAGCTGTGTTCGTATCCGATGTTCAGTCCCGGCACCCACCAGTTCCCCATGTAGGGATGATCGCCGTCCGAAATGTGGATGCTGCGCCAGCCGCGAAGTGAGCCTTCGCTGGAATACTCGAAATACTCCAGCCGATGCAGGTCGTGCAAGTCCCATCGCAAGGAACCGTTCTCGCCGTTGATCTCGAATGTATAGAGCGCTTTGTGGCCGCGGGCATAACGCGTCGATTCGAACAGCCCCAACGAGCCGTTGGCAAAATGACAGAGAAACGCACAGGCATCGTCAATGTTGACGGCTTGCGTTTTACCGGTTTCCGTGTGAACGCGTTCTTTAATAAAGGTCTCGGTCATCGCTGAAACGTCCGCAATGCTGCCGTTGAGCCAGATCGCGGTATCGATACAGTGCGCCAGCAAATCGCCCGTGACACCACTGCCCGCTGCACTTGCGTCGAGTCGCCACAAACCGGCTCCGCCTTGAGGCAGGTCCGCTGAAATCGTCCAGTCCTGCAAAAAGTTGGCTCGGTAGTGGAAGATTTTTCCCAGCCGACCACTGTCGATGATGTTCTTCGCATGGGTGACGGCCGGGATGCGGCGGTAGTTGTACCAAACCATATTGGCGACACCGGCTTTTTCAACGGCTTGGCACATTTCCTCGCCTTCGGCCGAGTCGATCGCCAGTGGCTTCTCGCAAAGGATCATTTTTCCTTCCGCTGCGGCCGCGATGGCGATCTCTTTGTGCAAATTGTTGGGTACGCAAATATCAATCGCGTCGATGTCTTTTCGCGCAATCAGTTTTCGCCAATCAACTTCGACCGATTCATAGCCCCAATTGTCGGCAAACTTCTGAGCCGGCTCGGCATTTCGGGCACAGATCGCTTTGAGGACCGGTTGGTATTTCAAATCAAAGAAATGACCGACGGAGGCATAGGCATTGGTGTGGGCCTTACCCATAAAGCCGTAGCCAATCATGCCGATGTTAAGAGGTTTCTTTTGCATGGTGTTCGGGTTGCGCCGAAGAATCGGCGTCAGAATTGGATGCGTGGATTCGATGAAGAACGGAATTTTCGTACGGCACCTTCGTGCCGTAAAGATTTGTAGATTCTACAAACCTGTGGAAGAATCCGAAACCATGGCATCAGAGAGATCACAGAATAGGTAGCCGCTCGCGCCAAATCGTTTAGCCGCAAGCCGTCGGGGGGGCTGCCAAAAACGTTCAGTAAAACCGAGATTGCTCCATCAGCAACCCCCAAAGGCGCGTCGGCCACCGGGTTGCAGGTATTTTATTGGTAGGCAGGTTGAATACAGAAACTGCACCCTGCCGACGCGCCTGCGCCGACCATCTCTCGATCTTCCCGCATCCATCATTGGCTGATCGGCCACGTAAGGTAGCGGCAAACCACTTGCGGTCGGCTTCGGCTTGCGGCTAAACGGTTCACTTGCGGTCAGCTTGCGGATAAACAGTTTGGCTTGAACGGTGCTACTTCTCGTTCCGTTTGGTCATGTGCCGGGCAAATCGGTCGAGAATTCCTTTTTTGGTGTTTGCGGCTGAGCTTCCGTCTCCGCTGGTTTGTCGGGAACGCCAGTCGGCTTCGCGCTGAACCAGAGTGGCTTTTTGCTGTTCGAGCGAAGCCCATTCCTTGCTCAGTCGAGCTCGATTGATCGCCAGCTCAACTTCCGCCTCACGCAGTTTTTCGTTGAGCTGCTCCTTCAGTTGCTCGATTTCTTCCGACGACTGAACCGATTCAATTGGTTCAGGAATATGCACAGCAACACAATGAGCGCCTGTGTCCCGCTGTAGCCGAAGACTGGCTTCGTCTGGAAGGGCGGACGAGCGTGATGGGGGAATAATCTGCTCGATTTCTTCCGTCGACAAACCGATCTCGGTGAGCATCTTTCGTTTGCGGGTGTCCCATTCGGATTCCTGCGGAGCGACCGATGTGGCGGGCGCGGTTCCGCCGTCATGGCCACATGCGGGCCGGGTTGATGGATGGTGGTCAACGGTAGTCGCGTCGTGGGCTTGAGCGGGAAAATGAACTGGCTGCATCTGGGCTTGCAACTGAGTCAGCCATGCTTCGAGCTTCGATTCAAGCTGATGAAACAGGCCATCCACTCGCTGTTCAAGTTTTTCTGAAATGGAATCCAGTTGCAGCGAGACGTGGTCCTGATAAACGTGGTGTTCAGTATGCTCAGTGAGGGCGTGGCTCGAATCCGTTGTAGAAAAACCGGCGCTGTCAATCGACTCACCGATCGACTTGATCAGTTCATCGATCTGGTGGTTCAGTTTGACTTCTGAATTCGAAGGTTCGGCGTTGGGAGTTTCGGCATTCGAAGGTTCGGCAACCACCGTTGCCACGTTGGATACCGACTCGCTGTCCGACTGATTCGCCTCGTTCACCTTGTCCGGCAATTCGCCGTTGGTGTTCGGTGATGAAACGGGGGCGCGATTCCCAGATGGTTTGGCTCGGCGTGTTCTGGATTTTGATTTGGCCATTTGAGAATCTGCAAGGCTTCAGGGCGTGTTCGAAATTAATAGATCAAAGAAGAATAGGTTATTTTTCCCAACCATTGCGAACCATTTTGAAGTTCGTTCGCCAAGCCCCATTCAAAGTGGTCGCGGATACAACGCACGACCTGCATTTTTGTTACAATCGGCCCTTTTGAAACACAGATCCCCCTCACGGAATGAACTCCGTGCTACGAATATGTCTCGACCTTTTGTTCATCTTCACTGCCACAGTCACTACAGCCTTTTGGACGGAGCGGCCCCCATCGGCAAGCTGGTTCAGCGAACGGTTGAGCGCGGGATGAATGCGCTTGCGTTAACCGATCACGGCAATCTGCACGGCGCCTTGGAGTTTTATCGCAAATGCAAGGATAAAAATATCAAGCCGATCATCGGCTACGAAGCCTACATCGCCCATGGAAGCCGCACCTCCAAATCGGGCGGTGCGGGCAAGGAATCGAGTTACCACCTGACCTTGTTGGCCAAGGACGCGACGGGATTTCGCAACTTGATCAAGCTCGCTTCCGCCGCGAGCCTTGAAGGATTTTACTATCGTCCCCGCATCGACAAAGAAATTCTGGAGGCTTATTCGGAGGGGCTGATCTGCCTGAGCGGTTGCGTATCAAGCGAATTCAGCCAAGCCATCCTGCGCGGCGGAAACGGTGCGGAAGACCAATTGAATGAGGCCGCCAAAACGGCCGAGTGGTTTCATCGCCTTTTTGCAGACCGCTATTTTATCGAGATCATGAACAATGATGTCGATATCCAGCGAGAACAACTCAAGGGAGCTGTCGAAGTCGCCAATCGGATGGGGCTGCCGCTCGTCGCGACCAGCGACTGCCACTACTGCGACCGAACCGATTCAGCCGTGCAGGATGTGATGATGTGCATCAACACGGGGGCTTTTCGGACCGACACTCAGCGTTTCAAAATGGAGAACGATGAGTTCTATCTGCGAACGCCTGACGAGATGTATCAGAAATTTCCGGGGCTTGAAGACGCCGTCGCGCGCAGTCAGGAAATCGCGGATACGGTGGACCTTCAACTTGAGCTTGGCAAACGGTACTTTCCCGTTTTTCGCTTGCCAGAAGGAGTCAACCCAGACGATCGATTGCGCGAGTTGTGTTACCAGGGAATGTTGGAGCGATATGCGGACAATCCCGAAATGCTGGTCGATGGCAAGCTGGCTCAAGTGGCAATCGACCGCATCGAGCGCGAACTGGCAGTGATCAAGAAGCTTGGTTTTGCGAACTACTTTCTGATCTGTTGGGACTTCGTCGATCAGGCTCGCAAGCGAGACATCCCGGCAACCGCTCGCGGTAGTGGTGTCGGTGCCCTCGTTTGCTATTCGCTGTATCTCAGCCACGTTTGCCCGATCAAATACGGTTTGCTGTTCGAGCGATTTCTGGACGAGAATCGTCTGGAAGCACCCGATATCGACATCGATTTCTGCAAAGAACGTCGTGGCGACATTATTCGATACGTGAAAGACACTTACGGCGAGGAAAGTGTTGCGCAAATCGGCACGTTCGGCACGATGAAGGCACGCGCGGCGATCAAGGACGTCGGCCGGGTGTTGGGAATTCCGCTGGCTCGCGTGAACCAGATTTCCGGCATGGTACCGGAAGAACTGAACATCACGCTTGAGGAAGCCATCGGAAAAAGCGAAGACCTGCGAAAGGTGTACGAGGGCGATCCTGAAATCACGGAGTTGCTTGATTTTGCCAAGCAGATCGAAGGGATGGCGCGGAACATCGGCACGCACGCTGCCGCCGTGGTGATCGGCGACGGGCCGCTGACGAATTATGTTCCGCTCGGGCGCGTCGCGGGTAAGTCTGACATTATCACCCAGTGGTCGATGAAAGATGTCGAGTTGGCGGGCCTGTTGAAAATGGATTTTCTCGGACTGCGGACTCTGACCATCTTGCGAAACTCGGTCGACTTGATCGAGCAGACGACCGGAAAGCGAATCGACATTCACAAATTTCCGCTCGATGATGTGGCCGCGTTTCGTTTGCTGCAATCGGGTGAAACGAAGGGCGTTTTTCAGCTCGAAAGTGGCGGGATTCGCGACCTGCTCCAGAAGATGAAGCCTGACCATTTTCTCGACATCGTGGCGACCAATGCGTTGTATCGGCCCGGTCCGCTCGAAGGTGGAATGGTGCAGCAGTACATCGAAGTCAAACACGGACGGCGAGCGGCCGAATATAAGCATCCGGTACTCGAAGAGATCCTCAACGAGACCAACGGGGTGATGGTCTATCAGGAACAGGTGATGCAAATTCTCAATCGGCTGGGCCAGATTCCGCTGGCGGCTGCCTACACTTGCATCAAGGCAATCAGCAAGAAGAATGAATCGTTGATCGCCAAGAACTACGAACAGTTCATGGAGGGGGCCGTTTCACAAGGCGTGGCGAGGAAGGATGCGCAGGATTTGTGGGATATGATTCTCAAGTTCGCGGGCTACGGCTTCAACAAAAGCCACTCGACGGCCTACGCCTTGGTCGCATGGCAAACGGCGTATCTGAAAGCTCACTATCCTGTCGAGTTCATGGCGGCGTTGCTGACCGGCGATATTCCCGGACGGAATTTTACATCGAAGGATTCACTGGTCGAACATCTCGAGGACTGTCAGCGAATGAATGTCGAGGTGGTCCATCCCAACATCAATTCATCGGATGTGGAATTTGCGGTGACCGACGGCAAGGTTCAATTTGCATTGTCGGCGATCAAGGCTTGCGGTGGTAACGCCGCCGAAGCGATCGTCACCGAACGCAAGGAGAATGGACCGTACAGGAATCTGTTTGATTTCTGCCAGCGTGTCGATTCGGCGAGATGCAACCGGGCTGCCATCGAATCGTTGATCAAATCCGGAGCGATGGATGTTTTCGGTGCCCACCGCTCGCAGTTGATGGCCAGTATCGACCGAGCACTTCAAGTCGGGGCCGCGAAGTTCAAGGACAAGCTGAGTGGCCAGAAGTCGCTGTTCGGGGAAGATGATGAACCGGATGAAGTCGACGTTCCTTCGGCCAGCGTCGGATTGCCCGATCTGCCCGAAATGGATCAACGAGAGAAACTGGCGGCTGAGAAGGAAGTACTCGGATTTTATCTGACCAGCCATCCGCTGGCCGACTATGTGGACCAACTCAAGCGATACTGTTCGCACAAGACCAGTGGAGTTGCAGGGCTGCAAAATCGAGATCGCGTCAGCATGGGAGGAATGCTTTCGGCAATCAAGCAGACCCATATCAAGAACCCGCGTGAACCGAACGCGCCGACAAAATATGCGATGTTCGACTTGGAGGATGTCGAAGGTGCCATTCGCTGCATTTTGTGGCCGACGGATTTTGTGAAGTACGGTCAGTTCATTGTTCCGGATGCGATTGTCGTGGTGCAAGGCCGTCTCGATTTCCGCGGCGGCGATGAAGCGAATCTGATCGTCGATAAGGTGGTTCCCATGGAACAGTTAAGCGAATCGATGGCGCAGGGAATCAAACTTCGCTTTGATGAACGTCAGGATGGGATGGAGAAAATTCGTATCGCCCATGAGGTGCTACGCGGCTATCCGGGCGATCGGATGATGAAGCTACAGTTGATATTGGCTGACGAGACGGTGGTGGAACTCGATTCAAAACGCCGAATCGAGATCAACGAAGAGCTGTGCAACCGCCTTCGCGACGCCCTCGGATCAACCAACGTCGAGATGCTGATCGACGAGCGAACCCTATCCGCCAAAGCCACACCACAAAAGTGGCAAAAGGGCTGAAGTTTCGAGTATTGCACAGCCCCAAAATCCCTAAAATGATTCGATTTGGATACCAATCAAGGCGTTTCCATCGCGGGTGGGCTGGTTGTGAAAAGGGGCAAGATTTGCTACAATTCGGGATTGCCAAACGAGCCTGAAAAACAACGAAAAATACTGGAAATTTCGTGTTTTTTTGGCGGTTTGCGGCCAGCCCCATTCTTCACCTGACAGGGTAACCCATTGTCCACTGATTTTGACGAACCAGAAGATAACGAGAGAGACGACGAGAATGAACCCGTGGAGCCCATGAGTGACGGTGGCAGCGAAGGTGGGCGGATCCTTGAAATGCCCATTGAGGACGAACTCAAGGGCAGTTATCTGACCTACGCGATGAGCGTGATCGTCTCTCGCGCGCTGCCCGACGTTCGCGACGGCCTCAAACCTTCCCAGCGGCGGATTCTGGTCGCGATGAACGATCTCAATCTCACACCGGGCGCCGCGCGCGTCAAATGTGCAAAAATTTCTGGCGACACCAGCGGTAACTATCACCCGCACGGTGAAAGTATCGTTTATCCGACGCTGGTCCGGATGGCGCAAGAATGGAACATGCGGCATGTGTTGATCGACAAGCAAGGTAACTTCGGATCGATTGCCGGTCTTCCCGCGGCGGCGATGAGGTACACCGAAGCCCGCATGTCGCATGTCGCCGCCATGATGATGGATGACCTGAGATACGATACGGTCGACTTCATTCCGACTTATGATGAGAAGCGACTGGAACCGGTGGTGCTGCCCAGCAAGTTTCCGAATTTGCTGGTCAACGGCTCGAGCGGGATTGCGGTCAGTATGGCAACCTCGATTCCGCCCCACAATCTCGGCGAAGTCTGCGATGCGTTGGTCATGATGATCGACGACCCCGATTGCACCGTCGGCCAGATCATGAGCGTGCTGCCCGGCCCGGACTTTCCGACGGGGGGGACGATTTGCGGTCGTTCGGGAATTGTGCGAGCCTATCAAACCGGTCGCAGCACCATCACGGTTCGAGCGAAATGCGAAATTGAGGAGGTTCCGGGCAAAAAGAACCGCTCCCGGATTGTGGTCTCCGAGTTGCCGTTCCAGCAAACTCGCGACGGTGTAGTCGATAAAATTGCTGCGCTGGTCAAAGGGGACAAGATCAAAGGGATCACGGGCATCACCGACCTGAGTGACCTGAAAGAGCCCGTTAAGCTCTATATCGACATACGTTCGGATGCGGATCCGGAAGTTGTCCTGAATCAGCTTTACCAGTTCTCGCCGCTGCAAGTCTCGTTTTCGATGAACTTCATGGCACTCGTCGACGGCAAACCGCGCGAGCTGACGATTCGGGACTTCCTGCGCGAGTTTTTGAGGCACCGCGTTTCCGTCATTCGCCGCCGTACGCAGTTCCTGCTGAGTCGTGCTCGTCAACAGAAACATACCGTAGAGGGATTGTTGCTGGCACTGGCGAATATCGACGAAGTGATTCGCGTGATCCGACAATCGAAAACGCAAGCCGAAGCCAAGCAGCGATTGATGGAAATCGAGTGCCCGGCAGCTATGCTCGAACGGGCGCTCGGAGCCGAAGGATATCAGGTTTATCAATCCGAACGAGGGATGGCCGAAGTTTA
Source organism: uncultured Pirellulaceae bacterium (assembly GCA_964414815.1). GTDB lineage: Bacteria > Planctomycetota > Planctomycetia > Pirellulales > Pirellulaceae > Mariniblastus. The sequence goes on from CAYPXY010000010.1 coordinate 82,636, forward strand.
TCGCTTGACGGGTATACAGGCCGATGCGATCCTGAAAATGACGCTCGGACAGTTGGTTAATCTGGAACAGGAGCGACTGGCCGATCAACACGCAAAACTGCTTGACGAAATCAAGGAGTATCTGCGCATCTTGTCCGACGACCGCAACGTCTACCAGATCATCAAGGACGATCTTGCCGAAATCAAACGCAAGCACGCCGACGAGCGACGAACCGTGTTGACCGACACGGAGATGGGCAGTCTCGATATCGAGGACCTGATCGAAGAAGAGAACATGGTCGTTTCGATCAGCCACCGCGGTTATATCAAGCGGACTCCAGTCAGCACCTATCGCGCTCAGCGTCGCGGTGGCAAGGGGATCAAGGGCGCCGCCAGCGAGGAAGAAGATCCCATCGAACATGTGTTTGCCGCCAGTACGCATGATTACTTGCTGTTCTTCACGACGAAAGGGATCGTCCACTGGCGAAAAGTCCACCAGCTTCCGCAACTGAGCCGTGAAAGCCGAGGTCGCGCAATCGTGAACTTGGTGCAACTGGAAGAGGGTGAAAAAATCGCTTCTTGCCGCGCGATTCGTGATTTCGGCGCGGCCGATCATTATCTGGTGATGGCTACTGAGAACGGATTGATCAAGAAAACGCCGTTGTCCGCCTACGGTCGTCCACGCAATGCCGGTATCATTGCGATCAAACTACGCGAAGACGATCAGATGATCGACGTGCTGGTCTGCAAAAAAGGTGACGATATCGTGCTGTCCACGGCCAACGGAATGGCGATTCGTTTCCACGAGTCCGATGCTCGGCCGATGGGGCGCAACACCAGTGGTGTGAAGGGGATCAACCTGTCGAAAGGGGATCGGGTGATCGGGATGGTCGTTGCCGATCCTGATGCTACGTTATTGACGGCTTGCGAGCGAGGCTACGGTAAGCGGACCTATTTTGGGCCGAGCGACATGGTGGCCGGTGATGAAGCAGATGCAGGTGAAGCGACTGAGACAGCAGAAGCAACGGATTCAACGGATTCAACCGAGTCGAATGATGAAGCAGAATCCTCCAACAGCGGTGCTCGATATCGGGTTCAGCGTCGTGGGGGAAAGGGGGTTCGAGACATCAAGACGACCGAACGAAACGGAAAAGTGATCGGCATCAAGTCCGTTACCGACGACGATCAGCTTCTGTTGATGACGGCCGGAGGAAAAATTCAGCGGATCAAGTGTAAGGACTTGAATATCATCGGTCGTAACACCCAAGGCGTTCGGATCATGTCGCTTGACGAAGGAGATACGCTGGCCGTGATTGCCGTCGTTCCTCGCAGCGAGAACGATGACGCCGAGGGAGATGATGATTTTGACAACCTCCCATCTCCCTCCCAATCTCCTGCCCGAAATTTGGAGCCTTCAGATTTTGAAGACGACGATGATTTACTGGGCGATGAAAACAGGGATGACGTAGAAGAGTAGAAGAGTAGGCCGGAACAAGGTCGCGGAGTTCATTTTCCATTCGGAAAGTGATTTATTCGCGACCGCAGTTCCGGCACCGCGAGCAGGGGCGTCAGGGCGGTGTATGATTGGTCAAAGGCGCCAGAACCGCTGCCGGAACAGCGCAACCGCATTGAGGGGGTTGGTTGTTTCGGCCTACTGATCTTCGTCGTCTTCGGGGGTAGGGGCATGGTCGTCGATATCCGGATCATCATCATCTGGAATGGCGACAGAGTTTTTGTCTGAGACTTCCAGTCTCATGAGACCGGCCCAGAAGAACGGATGATTGGCTTTGACAACCGGATCGCTTTTCTTGAATTTGATTTGCGGTTCTGCGTCGTACTTGAGATCGGCTTCGCGAGCGATGGCGATGCTCTCGCGAAGGGCTTTGGCCGACGGCATCTTGCCCAATCGCTCGTAGTAGTTCCGCGAAAGCAACAGGCTGTTTTCGCCTCCCGTGCGCCAACGGCTGATGGTGATCGAGCGGCCACCACTGGCCATCATGCCGACGGTGGAGACAAACAAATCCATGCCTTGCCGTTTGCCGCGCAATCCGTTTCCGGCGTCGGATTCGAATGCAGGCAGCACCAGCGTACTCGGCGAACGCCACGGAAGCAGCAACCACGTTCGCAGCGGTGTTGCGGGGGCGGGCGCCAGTGCAATCGGTGCAAAATCAAGCGGGTGATTTTTTCCGAGCTGAATTTCGCTCCAGACCAGGACTTCGTCGAGCAAGGTCGCCAGGAGTTCGGGTTGGGTTCGCTTGGGTAACGAATCCAGTTTGATGACCTCGGAGTCTGCGGTTGCCAGTTCCTTGAATGCCTCTTCGCTGAACTGAAGGTTGCCTCGGAGATGGACTTTGGAAACGACGACGGCTTTGCGTTTTTTTGACGGCGGATGGTCGCGATCATCGAAGGCCAGAAACAACGTCGGCGAATATCGGATATCCGTCTCGTCGCCCAGATTTTTTTGTGATTCGCCGTCGCCATGCTGAGCCAGTTCGAACGGAAAATACCAGAGAATTCCGTCGGGAACGATCAATAGTTCGGAGCCAGTTGCCAGATCTTCGATGGGGACTTCACCGAGGATAAACTGAGCGGCTTCTTTCGCCGTGGTCTTCCATCCCTCATCGTTCAGGAGGCTGGCATCGACTTGAGGATCGCTGGCACTGATCTTCTTGAGTAATCCAGCCACTTGCTTTTGAACGTCACGTTCCTTGATGCTGCCGAGATATTGGGCCATGTTGGAGCGAATCAAAAACCGATGGTACCCGGAGGCCGTTGCGAAGCAGACCCAGGCGGTATTGTTGCCCGTCAGGCGATTCCGATACTCCGAAATTGCGTACTGGGGTGGAAAGGCCATGTCTGCCGGCAGACGCCGCAACCCGCAGTTGGCCAGAAACGCTTCCTGTCGCTGGGAGATTTCCGCCAGCTCGTCGAACAGTTTACCCTGTTCGCGAAATTCGTTGGTGCCTGAATCGGGTTGTACAGGCAGCAAGGAAAGCGCGGTGTTGATCTGTTCCGTGCGATTGATCCACTGTTGATACTGTGGATATCGGGTCAAAAATTCCCTGCGTTGCTCCTGGGTTGATGAAGGCAATGATTCCACGGGAGAGTGCAGCATCCAGCGAAATGCCAGCGTTCGACCTCCCAGCGGAACCTGCGAAAAGAACCGGTGTCGCCGGGCAAGTTCCGCGATCTCGATGGCTCTTTCGTAGTCCTTGCGCAGGATCGCCACTTCAAACCAGCGTTCGATCGCGGCCAGATGATCGGAAGTCAAAAATGAAATCGCTTCCAGGGGATCGAGCTTCCAGTCGTGACCGTTCGGGTCCCGCAGCAGTGAACCGTAAAGCAAATCAGCCTGTCGTTCGCCAATCCCACCGGCCGCAGCCAACGAATCGGACATTCCCAGTCGAAACAGCCAGAGCGAATTGGGGCTGTAGCTTTTGAGTGCGGCCTGAAGACTGGTCATACCTGCATCGAAGTTACCGGTCTGGAACTGGTTGACGGCCTGGATGTACTTGATGCGACCGTTCACTTTAGGGATCGAAAGTGTGTCGCGACCACCGGGAAAATTGGCCAGAGCCAGTGCATCGTTTGATTCCTTGACGGCTCCGCTCTCAGCGAGTGAATCCGCCAATTGGATGGCCAGCGAAACTCGCAGCTTGTTCGCGTTCTCGCGGTTGGCCCAGGCGATGGCGTTGGGCAGGGGTGCAAATCCGCCGCTGTTTTGCATGGTGTGCATTTGACTGGCCAGCGACAGGGCATCGTCAACGACATCATATTGGTTGAAGATGGCTCCGGTGTAGCTGGCTTCCAGGGCAAACTGGCCGGCGGATCGATAGCTCTGGGTTGCCAGTCCGATTTGTGCCAGTTGCAACAGGCCCAGTCCGGTCAGTGGATGATCCATGTTGCCATTGAACTGCAATGAGCTTCCCAGCACGCGTGTCGCCGCATCCCAGTCTTCCGTGGAAGCCAATGCAATCCCCTGCAGGATTCCGTTGTAAGCGCCGAGCAGCGATCCATCGGCCGCTCCGGATCGCAAACCGGCAGAAATCCGGTTGGAGATAGCAGAATATTTTGAGGTGGGACCAAGAATCACATTTCGCCGATAGATCGCGAGCGCGGTACATCGCATGATTTCGCTGATGTCGACCTGCCGAGTCTCGGGATTTTGAACCAGTCCCCCCTCCTGAAAGGCGCGTTCTGCATCCATACGGCCAAACAAGACTGAAAAGGAATCGGGTGTTTTGGCAACGATGAATCGTCGTGCCGACGTGCCCCAGTTGATTCGGGCCCGGTTCACGGCCTGGTTGTCCGGTGGAATGATCGGCGGGGGTTGCACACGGGCTTGCCAATCATTTCTCAAGTGCGTCAGGTACAGATCGATGGACTGTTCATAAAAACCAAGCGCCTTGGCGTAATCACCGGTCTGGTAATAGCATTCCCCAATCATGGTCCAGTAGCAAATCGAGTCGATGTAACGCTGATTGCCAAACTTGATCGCGGAGCGTTCTGCACTGATGAAATCCTTGACCGCGCGGCGATAGTCGCCCCGATAATACTGGTTGAACTGTAGGTAGTACTCTTGCGTGGGGACCGAGCGGGTTTGAGCGAAGGCGAATGAGGACGGCGAGACGAAAATCAGTCCGAAGGCCAACATTAAAAACCATCGTCGGGATGTGTTGCGATTGTTCATCCGGTTCTCCGTTGCTCAAGGTTAAGGGCAGCACCGTTAAAGTCTTCGTTTAACCGCGTCAGCCCAACACTTTTTTCAGCTCTTCCAGCGTTGCAGGCGTATCCATCGTCGATTTGCCAAAGCCAGGTACGGCACCGACTTCGATCGCCGCCGCCTGGGCGTCCGAGTAGTTGGAGACCAACATGGCGGGAACCGACCGAGTGCCCGGATCATCTTTAAGCTGTTGGATCAGGTCAATCCCTGAACTGCCATCTCCATCGAGCACGCGATTGATCAGGATCAAATCATACGAGTTGCTTCGGGTCGATTGGAGCGCTTGATCGGCAGTGCAAGCGGCCGACACGGAGGCGTCGAAGTTGCGTGCAATGAAGGTCGCGATGTTTTGGTGATCGTAATCGCATTGACCGACGTTCAGGACTTGTTTCATTTGCTTGGTAATCCATCTTCAGTTTGTTTGGGATTCAGTTTCAAAACCAATTCGATTTGGTTCTCACCGGGAACGATTTCGCATTCGAGATCGGAGGTCCGGTAATCAAAATAGTGATTGCTCAACAACTTGCCGTGATCGTGATGGGTGCTCATTTCGGCTCGGTGGCGTGCCACCAGTGGCGAGACCATGTGTTGCATAATCACGATTTTGTGTTTGCCGGCCACCGCGCCATCGTTTTCCTGGAACGTTCCGACGGTGAAGCTGCCGTCTCGCCTGATTTTGCCACGCGCGTTCAGTTGATGGTCCGCGTTATAGAACTCAATATCGCCAAACATGGGTACCGAACCATCTTCATACTTCAGCTGGCCCTGCACCGGGTAGGTGGGAAGTACTTGGTTGCTGCAACCCGCCATCGCCAAAACAAGTAGCACAAGAGCACTTTGCGAAATCACCCGGCTTCGCGAAGTACTCAACGCATTCAACCGTGCCGGTGAGTGTGCCATGCGGTCAAGAAACTCGATGGGAGATCTGAATATCATGACACTGATTTCTCCTTGCATCTCTCTTGGTAATATGGCCCGCTTCACACACCCTGCGATCACTTGTAAACGGTTTTCAATCGCGGGGATTTTCAATCGCGGGGATTTTCAATCGCGGCTCGTTTGGACTTCACCATCCGCGCGATTGCATATCTGGCCGAGGGTTACGGTGTCGATCATGTTGCTGATGGTCTGGGTGCTTCCATCGACAAAGGAAAAATGACAAACGCCAGGATGCCAGCTTCCGAATCCCAGAATGTAAGGGCCTGCATCCGTCGGTCCGTGACCGAGTGGAACACCGGGGCCACCAATGCGTGCAAACGCTGCCAGATCCTGACCGTTGTAAATTGGCCCGTTGTAGGGGATCGTATTCATCGAATGTTCGGGAATATGCAACTCACCGGCCAGCGCGGTGTTGCTGGTGCCGTCCGAAACGTCTTCAATGCGAATGCGATCAACCCAGTTCAGGTTGCCTGAGGTGTCTTCCTTGGCTTGCGACGAAATAATGACGCCGGTTCCGTTACCTCCCCAATAGAAGTCCGTAGGCGCTCCGGTAGAACCGGGAGAGAGGTCGCCGTGATTGCCGGCATAATCTCCGGTGGCGCCACCCACGACATCAATCTCGAACCATCCACCGCAGCCGCAAGGGAGAGTGAATTCCATCTTGGCCGATGCATCGGGAGCATTGGCGTTGTCGTACGTGCGTCGCGATGCACAGATGTACGTTGGGACGACGTTTGAAATGACTTCAGGTGGATGGGCGACATAGGAGGCCGACATGTCCCATTGAGCATGGAAAGCCGTTTGCTCGATATACGGCAGAATTCTGGCGAGCCAGGACGGTTCATCCCAACCGCGGTGATAGGGGGGAGCACCATCGGCTTTGGGGAACAATCGAGCGGGGGGAAAGGCGCCGACGGTATCGTGGAAGCCTTGCGTCGCCAAAGCGACCTGTCGAAGATTATTCAGGCAATGCGTGCGACGAGCCGCTTCGCGAACCTGTTGGACGGCTGGCATCAGCATTGCAATCAGGATACCGACGATGGTGATGACGACCAGCAACTCGACGAGCGTGAAGCCTTTGTTTGGGGTTCGAAAACAGGATTTCATCGTGGTACTCCTGGTTGATTGGGAGATAGACAAAGGATGGACCGAAATATGGATCGACTAAGGATAGAACGAATCAAGGGTACGACACGGGGTTACTCCTTCGTCGTAAGATTCTGCCTACCAACTGTTGTAAATGTAAAGCAGGAACGAAATTAGCGATTTTTCGGCTTGACAATTCTTGGTCCCTGCTAATACTTAGATTAGTAAATTTGCGGTCGCTCCGCAATATTTTGTTTGCGCAACGCTGTGTTTTCTTTAAAAATGCGTTTCAGGCGATTGTTCCAATGGGGGCTGCTGACGTTCCTGATTCTACTTTTGAATCTAGGGCCTTCCTTCCATCGCGCGCATCTCTTCAATCTGCATTCCGAACACGGCGACAGCCCCTCCCGTTGCTGCTGTTGTGTATCTCACGCTGATGTTGGCTCTGAAGCGTCGGATTCGATACAATCCTTTCTGACGTCGGCTTCTGATTGTGGAAGCCATTGCTCGGTGTGCGAGTTCTTCAAGAAATATCATTCTCCGGAAATTGCCAGCTTCAAGCTGCTCGAATCGGAGCGAGTGGTCCCCTTATGGGTGGCTCTGCAATCGGCGGTGTTCGCCGACTCTATCACGTCTACTGCGCGTGGCCCCCCTGTCTGCATGGTCTGATTTTGCAGTCATTGATTTTCTAACCTGTCACCATCCACTGGGTGTTGGCGAGTCTCTCTGAGTCCCTTTGAGGTCTTGTGCGCACTTTCAGTATCGCGGATGAGACGCTGCTGCATTTCCGTAAATGACGTTGTGCAAAGGCGGTCACTTTCGTGGCTGAGGTATCTTTATTTCCTCTGAAATCTGAAATCTGGAGTTTGAGTATGAAACGTGGTTTTACATTGGTGGAACTACTGGTCGTGATTGCGATCATTGGAATTTTGATCGCGATGCTGTTGCCGGCTGTTCAAAGCGTTCGAGAAGCGGCGCGCCGGATGACCTGCTCAAACAACATTCGGCAGATCGGTCTGGCGATTCACAATCGTGAATCATCGATCGGGAAATTTCCTGTCAACCAGATCGGTCCAGGGGTTTCCAGTGGAGGTAATGTCAGCTCCGGATTCTACAGTTGGTTGGTGCCAACGCTTCCGTATCTGGAGCAGAATAATCTGTACCACCGTTTCGATCATCGCATCAACAACGGTGATGGAGCCAATCTCAGTAATGGGTTCAGAGTCAGTAATACCCATCCCAATGCCGCAGCCGTAGCCACACGGGTCGAGACCTTTTTGTGTCCGTCCACGATGGTGCCGGTCGACAACTCGGTGATCATGGGAAGTGCGAATCCAGCTTCCGGCAGCTATGTCGGAAACGCGGGTTGGCCCAGCTACGCAACAGGCTTTGCCGGTGAACGATCGACTCCGGGTTTGTTTAACGGAGTGATTTCGCTGGTTCATCCCTCGAATCGGGTGGCATGGCATTCGGAAAGTGCGCCGGGAATGAATGATGTGGTCGACGGAACGTCGAACACGGCCATGATTTCGGAGCGGCTGATCCAGACTGCAAATTCAACTTCAGAAGTTTCCAACGGTGAAAAAAGTCTAAAAGCCTATCATCTGTTGGAACGCTACCAGACGCTGGGCCAGATCGTTGCCCAGTTCACAAGCAGCCATGTTCATGTCAATGAATCGGCTCGTATCGGGCGGAACTGGAGTTCAGGCTTTGCTCTGGCCGCACCGACCTACATGCATGTCAATACTCCCAATTCGTTGATCGGGTTTTATGGTACGAGCGCGAGTCAGGGAGATTTTGTAATCACGCCGAGCAGCCGGCACTCCGGTGGAGTGAACGTCGGTTTCGTGGATGGCTCGGTTCATTTTATTCAGGATTCCATTTCGACAGAAGTCTGGTGGGCCCTCGGAGCACGCGATGATGGTCGACCCGTTTCTATAAACAACTAGGTTTAAATATCATGAGAAATTTTTTATATGTCGTCGCAGCTCTTGCGGGTGCTGTGTTTTATCAGTCGCCGGTGATGGGCCAGGGTCATGACCATTCTGACATTGAGTTCGGATACAACAGTCTTGCTGCCCCTACAGCCATCGAGATTGAAGGCAGTGCCTTTACCGTGGATGGGTTTGCCTACTGGGAGAGCGATGTCGATGTTTTTGGTGCAGAACTCTTTGCCGAGAATCCAGGTTACACGACCAATCCTGATGAAGGATTGTTGGTTGGACAAGGAGACCGGATTTTTGTAAGCGTACTCAATGCCAACATGCATTCGGTCTACGGAGTTGGGTATATCAACTACTACAACCCTGCGACGAATCAACTCGAGGCGTATGAGACCCATCAGATATCCGTAGGGCATAACGATCCGAATCCTGGCAATTGGACGGATCTCGTTTTCAATGGAATTAACATTGTCAGCGGAGACAATCCTCTCTTTCTGGGGACTGGCAGCAATACAGGCGAGATGCATGATCATCTGATTTTCAATTTTTTTGAAGATGCACCGATTGGGGCGTACGGCGTGCTATTTCAACTGGAAGCCTATTTCGCCGCGAATGCTTCAAACCAACCCAACCTGGTGTCGGATGCCTACTGGGTGATCTGGAATCACGGAATGTCGCACGAAGACTTCGAAAGTCTTGCATTGCCAGCGTTCGGAGCGATCCCTGAACCTGGCTCCGCGCTGCTGCTGGGGCTTGGCTCCCTCGGTTGGCTAATTCGCCGAAGACGCTGATTCGTTCGTGAGTGATGAGTCGTGGGCGCCTGTTTTCGCGGGTGCCCGCGACTTTTTCTTGTCGGACTCATGCAGTCGTTCGCTAGCTTGGCGTGCCAGCACTGGCCGTACTCACCTGGTTCCAAATTAGGTTTGGAACACTCATCATCACTAATCCGGCAGCAACATTAAAACGGGAGTGGGGTCTGATCTGCAGATTTATTGATCTAATCTCCGCACTACCGGCAGAACTGATTCATTCTGCAAGGTTTCCCTGGTCGATAAAACCAGCAACGTTTCTCCACATGGGGAGATCGTGCGCTTTTTTCATCCGTTACAAACCGGCGACACTCGACTTGGGTCATGGCTAGTCCAACGCCAAGAATCATTTTTCCGATGGTCATGATGGCACTGGTTGCGATCCAGGTCAGCGGCTGCGCGCATTTGGGTTGTCAACCTTCTACATCAAGCCCCGGTTGCAATTCAGTATCCGATCAACCCCAAGGCTCATTGCCTGTCATTCTGTTTGATTCCCGATCAAACATTTCATTGTCCAACGTTACCAACCCGATTGAAGGCTTTCCGCTCGTCGGAAACCTATCCGAGGCAGTCAATGAGGGACTCTACGTTCCGACTCATTTGCGAGACTTGCGATATGAAGAACTTCTGTCAATCGCCGCGGACGCTTCGCCGGTGGCCAACAAGCTGGAGGCTTGGCGACAATGGCTGTGTTCGTTGAACCGGACATCACCCGCCACCCTCGACGCACTGTCCCACCAGGCCCGATTCGAACGCAGCAAGCATGGTTTTCGCGCCCAGGAAGCCTGTTTGAATCTGCTCAATGTCTACACGAAGCCGCCCATTGTCCGGCGAACGATCGATTTACTGGGCGAGTCACAACTCGCATTGCAGAAGTTCCGCGAAGCGGGAGTAGACATTCCTGTGGATCCCAGTGATTTCAAACGTCGACAGATCCAGGCGGCGGAACGTTATGTTGAAATTCAGTACAACCAGAATCGTCTCAACGATGGCTTGGAGGTTTTGCTGAACGTTCATCGCGCTCCCGACGAACCGATTTGGCCCAACTTTACAAGCCGCGGTGAGTTCAAGGCACCCCGCGAAGACGTTGCCATCGAATGGGCGCTGCGGCAGCGGGGTGATTTGCTGGCCCTGGAGTTGCTGGCTGCCCATCCTGATGATGTGTCGGGGGAGGTGGCACGTGGGCTGGGAGATGGCGGCGCCATGATGGGTGCAGGCGTGGAGCTTCCCTCGCCCCCCAAGCTCCTGCAGTGTCTTTTGAAGCAGGAGGTCGAATCGTTGAAGCAGTCTATCCGGTGTGAACGACAGCGACAGCTTCTGTCATTGGTTGAGGACAAGCGAGAACAAATCCGTCTGGAAGTTCGCCACGTGTATCATGCGATGGCGCGGCATGAGCAGACGCTGGAGCTGAAACTCCAGCAGCTGAGCGAATTGCGACGGGGGTTGGAAGCGGCCGCGGAAGCGAAAGACGTTCGCCAGATTGATTTCAAGGGCCGACTGGAACAACAGATTCAGGAACTGGAGCTGATCTCGGGAATCGTTGACGAGTTGGTGGCCCTTGAAATCGAACGCGCCCGCTGGTCTCATGTGGTGGGAGAAACTTTGCGTCCATGACGACACAACCACAACGATTTGAACTTGCCAGAAACATTGCCCGTGCCGCCGGCAGGATCACACTACCGTACTTCCAGACCAGCCGCTTCACCATCGAGCAGAAGCAGGATGGTTCACCGGTTACGGATGCCGATCGCGAATCCGAACAATTTCTTCGAACCGAGATCTCAAAGGTGTTTCCGGATGACGGTATCATCGGTGAAGAGTTTGGTGAGGTCAGGGGAAGTTCAGGTTTCTGCTGGGTGCTTGATCCAATCGATGGCACCAAGTCGTTCATCACCGGCGTTCCGCTGTACGGTACGATGGTCGCCGTGATCGACGAGCGAGATCCGTCCGACAAGCAGGCGATTATCGGGGCAATTCATATTCCGGCGCTCGACGAGGGCGTGTTTGCGGCCAAGGGATCAGGCGCCTGGTATCATCGAGGTTCCGAGGCTCCGGTCAGAGCCTCCGTTTCACGAACGAAGGAGCTGGCCGAGACCATCGTGTTGACTTCTTCGGTGGAGGGGTTTGCAGGGCGCGGTGATGGAAGCTCCCTCGAGCGACTTGCGCAACAAGCCCGCTTCACACGAACATGGGGCGACGTCTACGGATATTTGCTGGTGGCCACGGGACGCGCCGATGTGATGATCGATCCGCAAATGAGCGTTTGGGATGCCGCCGCGGTTCAACCCATTATTGAAGAAGCCGGTGGTCGGTTCACGGATTGGAAAAACAAGCCGACATTTGAAGGGGGAGAATCGGTCGGATCCAATGGTGTGGTACACGAAGCGATATTGAATGCGTTGACGCGATAATCCGAAAATTACTCCAGCCTCAGCCCCGGCGGCAACGTCTCTCCAAAAACCCGGTTCTGTTCGTCCGTATCCAGCTTGCCTCCGACTCGCACCAATTCAACCAAGTGCTCCGGCGCGGATTGCTTCGTCAACCAACGGACCACGGCGTCTCGTGTTCCTTCGTCAAGGTCGCGGTAACGATCCTCGGTTCGCCGGCTCAACTGAGCAAGCGCTAAATAAACCACACCTGAACTGAAATCGGTTCGAATCAAGGTCTCAATCCAGTTCTCGATCTGGCTGGCGGACAGAACCGTATTCAGCGGGCCGTACAGCGGTGAGCGATTTCCCAGTCGCCCCATGGCCCAAATCATCGCATCACGGGCCTTGGACATTTTTGGCTTGCTAAGCATTGCCAGCGCAAGATCGCCAAGCTCTTTTTTCTGGTCCAGTGACAACAGTTCGAGAGAGCCAAGCAATCGCCAAACTTCCACGGATTCCTCTGGACGAAGTGGAACAGCGCCTCCTTTCGTCGGGCGTCCCGACAACTGCTTTGCCAACGCACGAATCGCGGCCAGCCAGGGTTCCGCGATCATTTGCTGCTGCCCGCGCGTCAAACCGCCTGCCACTCGTCGCCAGAGAATCAGCGATTCGTTACGAATGTTGGGACTATTCTGAGAAAGCTTTCCATGAACATGTCGCCAAGTCTCGCCGACCCGCCAGTCATCGAGTGCGATGCCATAACCGGGTCGCAACGAGAACCCCAGTAGATTCAACCATCGAGATTCATGCTGTGGACTTTGGCGTCGCCCCGATTCGCAGTCGATTAAGGTCCCCCAAATTCGGCGAAGTAATGTCATCGGCCATTCATCGCGATTCAGGCCGGTGGTTTCGCTTAATAACTTCACCAGCTCTTTCGGATCCGCCGATTCGTTGCGGTGGGACGTACCGAAAGTCTGGGTGATGGCCTGTTCGCAAGCATCCCAGGTCGCTTCGTCGAGAATGCCTTCCGACTCTCCAGTTCCCGAGTACTCGGCAACATCCGTTTGAGTGGCTGAGCGGACGTCGAATTGAAGCTTCCAGGATCGATCCGATCCAATCTCATGGCATGACAAATCAATCGTCCCCAATTCAGTCAATCCAATTTTCAGATGAACGGAGAGGTCGCGTTTTTCGCTTTTACTTTTGGTTCTCAACACGGTACGAATCGGTGGCAGCGATGTCATCTGTTCGGAATCGATCGGGACGATCAGTCCGGGCAGATCGGCCAGGCGAACGCTCGAAACAAAAATCGAAAACTCGACCGGTTGAGAAACGGTCAGCTTGAACGAACGATCTGCCAAAGTGTACGTCTCACCTGGCTCGGCGCTGCCCGGCATGATACAAATCGCTTGCGGAGGATTGCCGCCGATTCCGATGTAGTAGCTTCTGGCCAAAGTCGCCACAATGCGAACGCCTTGATCGCGGCGAACCATGCCGTAATAGGCAGCCCCGCGAGCGACGGCCAGATCGAGTCGATCATTCTCAAGCACGAGCGGTTGCCAATCAGGTTCCTTTTCAGTTTTAAACCACGTGGCAATCTGGTCGATCAGCCTTTGGCGAAGAAGAGGCGACTCGAAGAAACCACCGTTGAAGAGGACGACATCGGGGCGAATATTTGGTTGCGAGTTGTAGGTTGCGGGTTGCGGGTTTTCAGTATCTGTGGCGTCGTGGGCGTGAGTCACCAGGAACTGAGCCAGATAGCGGGTGATGGCCGGGTCGCTGGCGTAGGGAAGCCCCAGTTCCTGAAACCCGCTTTGAAGTTCTCGGGGTCTTTCGTGAAGTTCAACCACCGGTAAAAAGCCTTCCAGCACCAGTTTTTGAATCTCGTCACGAGTCACTTCCGTTTGCAGTCCACCGCCAATGAGTTTCGATCCGCGGCTCGGCAAGTTGACGGACATTGAATCGAGATTGCCTTCTGAAAGAAAGGCTTCCTTGATGCGGCGGCTTGTGCCTACCAAAACATCCCATTGAAACGGTTCGAGCCTCTTTCCCTTGGTAAGTTTACCTTCAACATATTTTGCAATCGCCAAATCCAGGTTGTCGCCGCCGAGGATCAAATGCGTTCCCACAGCGACACGGTGAAACTTTGTAGCACGAGACTCTTTTTCTGTATTGTGATATTTTTCATACAATGTAGCTTGTGCTTTGTCTGAATCCTGGTTGATTGCTTTCGCTGGCGCTTCAGTTTCATCGCGGACCGAGTTTCGAGGTACGTCGCTTTCCCGAACACGAATCAAGGTGAAATCGCTGGTTCCGCCTCCGATATCACAGACAAGAATGGTCTGGCCAACTTCGACTCGTTGTTCCCAGTCGGTATCATGTTTATAAATCCAGGCATAGAAGGCGGCTTGGGGTTCTTCGATCAAAATGATGCGAGGCAGCCCGGCCATTTTTGCGGCTTCGATGGTCAGCTCGCGAGCCACTTCATCGAATGATGCAGGCAGGGTCAACACAATGTCCTGTTCGGCCATCGCGTGCGCCGGGAACTTCTGATCCCACGCTTGGCGAATGTGTTTGAGATACGAACTGCTTGCCTCGACCGGCGAAAGCCTCCTCACATCATCGGCACCATGCCAGGGCAACAGAGGCGCGGTTCGGTCAACCCCCGAATGACAAAGCCAGCTTTTTGCGGATGCGATCCCGCGACCGGAAACTTTTGCCGATTCGTCCCGCGCATACGCTCCGACGCAGAAATCAAAAGAAGCAGAGCCTGCAGCGGGTTGAAAATAGAACGAGGGCAGCGTATCGAGCGACTCGGTCTCCGTCGGGGAGACTTGCTGCGGGATCAGGAAAACACGAATCGACCAAGGCGACTCGTCGGTATCGACATACGTCACTGCCGAATTGGTGGTTCCAAGGTCGATCCCGATCACATAACGCGGCGGCAACTCATCGATCATCGGGTCGATGGTATCAGTCATCGGTGAATCCTCCTTGAAATTGCCATCCCAACACGCAGCACCGTGCTACCAGGCAGACAGACCTTGCTTCATCCGGCGCGTGGCAACTACGGGATCGAACTTCTCCGGATCGAACGGACCATGCCATTCCAGGTACTCGTCGTGTTGTTCGTGCTTCGGATTGGTGATCGTCTCGACAAAATCAACAAACCCCCAGACACCACCGACATCTTCTGGTGGGCAAGCGAGGGCACCGTCGATGCAGCGGGGATAAGGCCCGTGAGCGTCTGCCTCGGCCACTTTCTCCAACTGAATCGTATGTGCCCAACTGTCCCCATAGTCGTATAGATAGTTGAGTTTCATTTTTGGGCCATGCTTGGTGACCAGATTACTGACACGAACTCTGGCGTAGCTTGTTTCGCCAAGCTCGTCGAAGCCGTCATCCATCAATCGCGGATCGGCATAGCGCATGTTGCCGATTTGGAAACAATGCAAATGCGAGTTCTCCCAGCCCATTGCCGTCTGAATCAGCTCGTGCAATTTTTGCAGGCTGACATCCTTCGTTTCGATCCGCCGCCAGATGGGCGGTTGGGTTCCCTTGAGTGTGATTTTGAATCGATAAACAAGGTCGCGGCCAGTCTTCGGACGGAAGGAAGACGGAGGCACAACCCGCGTCCATACGCGCCGTGTTGAGGTGATGCTTTTATTCCATGGCGGAAGGGATTCGGACGGAAGCAGAACTTCGATGGAACGGGGGACTCCAGGCTTTCGCTGGATAAAGCCCTTCTGTTCGAGTACCTTCATCATCTGATTGACCGACGGCGCTGAAACCTTCATGGCCTTACTGATCTCGGACTCTGCGGGAGGATAGCCGAACCCTTCGATGTACGTTTGAATAAACGAAAGATACCGTGTCTGGGTGGGTGTAGGCGTCAGCGTCGTCATCATGCAACTCCTGTGATTCTTCAAGCTCCAATTTTACGATACGGCTCCATGTACGGGGACGCCGCAGCCCATGATTTTATCACGCTATGGCTCCGTTACAAGCGCTGCGATAATATGGAGGCAGCCCCGCTGCTTGAAGGTCATGAACGGCGACAGCTTCACAGCCACATGCTTTTTCGATCATCCATCGCGTCGTCACGATGGCTGGTCGTCATTCTAATCAGTGAATCAGATGTTTTCTGCCGCTTGAACAAGCCCTTTGAGGGACATATTTTCCGAGACAAGGTCATGCGGGATCAGCGCATACTTCCACGGTTTCCCGCCATGCTTCAACGCGTATGAGGTGGCATGTTCGCACCAATTGACGGCCGCGTCTTGTTTGGCAAGAACCTCGGTGCTGGTCAGTTCGGATGCCTTCTTGGGTTCGAGCATCAGGATCACGTCGTCGGTTTCGGCCACGAAGTCTGGCAAGTATTCCTGTTGGTCGTGCCCAACCTTATAGAAGATTTGAAACTGGCCCTTTGCTGGCCGAAACCAACGAATTGTGTCCCGGTCGAGAATGATCGCGAGTTTCCGTTCGGTGTCCGAATGAAACTTGGTCAGTCGGTACAGGGATCGCTCGAATCCGGAAAACAAAAACTGGGCGATCTTCGATTTTTCGGCTGGCGGATGACGATAGTCCAGTACCGTGTCCTTCACATTGGCGGTGTAGGCGCTGGGGCGAAGTTCGGTAAAACCTTTGCTGACTTCCGCGTCGTAACCGGCCGATTCCTCCCAGAAATGGTCCATCATCTGCGAGTGAATTAAGGCAGCAATCGGCTTTTGATGAACCCGCAGCACCTTCCGCACGTCCGGGTCGTGGTTGAGATAGCCTTTCAGGTGAGCCACCGTCTGCGTTGCCAGGTCGTAGAGAAGTTCGGCATGATCGTCGTAAGAAATGTCGTCGAAGTCCACCAGCCCACCGACGACGTAATCCTCCAGTTGCTGCTCCTCGATTCCTCCGCGTCCAAGGCTGATACTTTCCTGCTCGCCCGTTAGCAATGTCTGGGCAACAAGTTCGTCCGATGGTACAGGATACCGCAACGATGTCAGGTTCAGCTTGAATGGCTTGAAACCGCTCTTCACTTCGTCCTTTGGCACGACGATGATGCGAGGGATGTCAATCGTTCCCCAAACGACTTGTTCAGTCGTTTTGGCGACGACGGATGCCACCGCGTCGGCTTCTGAAAACAGTTCCCTTTGCTGCGGGCCAAGCCGTCGCTTCACTTCTGCGACCAGTTGCTCCTGAACCTCCTTTTTCTGGAGGGATGCCACGGTCGGAGACAGTTCGGTCTTGCTTTCAAAAGACCGGATGACATCGTAGGCGACCTTGGCCACTTGCTTTTCAGCTTCCGTGGCGAAGACGGGAGGCACTCCTGTCGATGGCGCGTCTCCGAGGAAGTACTCTTCCGGCGTTTCGACGACACCTAGTCGTTCCGCGACCGAGGAGACGGAAACCACCGTCTTTGTCTTCTGCTCAATCTGCGACGGGTCAAGCACAATGTGTTGCAGGCGGATCGGAGAATCGGGCCGCTTGGCCTCGTCCACGATCTCCTGGAATTTGTCGTGAGCAATGATGTTCAGCCGGTCTACGGTGTTGACGCCGGTACGTTTGCCGTACGGCAGCCGCAGGCCGCGCCCGATGCTTTGTTCGATCAGGATGCGGGCGTTTGCGGCTCGCAGCGGAACGATGGTGTAAAGGTTTGTCACGTCCCAGCCTTCTTTGAGCATGTTGACGTGAATCACGATTTCTGTCGGCTCCTCGGTGTGTTCCACCCGTAGGAGTCGCTCGATCATTTCGTCTTCGTCCTTGCCGGTCTTGCTGGAATCGACCTGAATCACCCGTTCCTTGTACCGCCCATCGAAAAACGTGTCGTCCTGGATGAGCTTCAGAAGTTCCCCCGCGTGCGTTGTGTCGCGGGCGATGATCAGTACGAACGGCTTAACAATCGGCTGGCCTGTTTGACGTGCGTAGGTTTCCAGTTCCACCTTGACCTGCTCGTGCAGGCGGACGCCGTCTTCGAGCTTAAGGCGTTCGATTTCCTCGCTCGACATGCCTGCCGGGTTGAAGTCTTTCCGCGTGACAACGGCAGGTTCCTTCACGAAACCATCGGCCATTGCCTTGGCCAGCGGATAATCGACCACCACATTCTTGAAGGGGATTGCGTCTTTGCTTGTCTCTACAAACGGAGTTGCCGTCAGTTCCAGCCCGAGAATCGGCTTGAGATCGTTGATCGCCCGCACACCGGCGCTGGCACGGTAGCGGTGCGATTCGTCCATCAGCAACACGAGATCGGCTTGTTGACTCAGATACTCGAAATAGCTCTGACCAATGTACTCCGAAAGGCGTCGCATTTTGAGTTGCTTGCCGCCTCGGACTTCACTGGCGATCTTCGAGATGTTGAAGATATTGATCTTGCAGTCGTCGGGCCGGTCGAACAGCATCCTCGCTTGCGATTCGTAGTTGTCACCCGTGATGATGGCAGGCGGATTGGTGGCGAAATCCTGAATCCCCTGAAACACATACTTCGGGTGCGTCCGGTTGCTGAAGTCGGCAATCAGTTTGTTGTAAATGGTCAGGTTCGGAGCCAGCACGAAGAAGTTGCGGATGTTGTGCGCGATGTATAAATAACTGATAAACGCGCCCATGAGTCGTGTTTTGCCAACACCGGT
The DNA here is from genome assembly GCA_964414815.1 of uncultured Pirellulaceae bacterium. Lineage (GTDB taxonomy): Bacteria > Planctomycetota > Planctomycetia > Pirellulales > Pirellulaceae > Mariniblastus. The sequence continues at coordinate 101,101 of CAYPXY010000010.1, forward strand.
TGCCAGTGCGAAGCAAACGGACGGAAACTCTCGCTCGAAGTCGGTCACGCCGGGAAACTCGCTCTGAATAGCCGCCAGGGCCGAATCACGGTCCGCGTCCTTCGACGGCGGAGCGATTTCACAAATACGGGCCAGAGTTTCGAGCGACTCCTTTTGCGGCGCACGCAGGCTCAATCGTCCGACGACGCTGTTTACGTGACGATTCATTCATCACCCCCTTTGCGACGCTTTGGCAGCATCGATCGTCGCGCGCTCTCAACTGTCGACCGCAATTCGGCTTCGGTTGGCAAGCATTGCTGATAACGACTGGCGAAAATCTGCTTCTTCTGATCAGGCCCCAGCGTGTACTTGATGACGGTGTCGTTTTTGTCGGAGCACAGAATCAAGCCCAACGTCGGTTGATCCCCTTCGGTTCGCATCTCCTGGTCGTAGTAATTGACGTACAACTGAAGCTGCCCAAGATCCTGATGCGTCAGCTTGCCGGTCTTCAGGTCGATCAAGACAAAGCATTTGAGAACCGTGTGATAGAAGACGAGATCAATATAAAAATGATCCCCTTCGAGCGTCAGCCGCTGCTGCCGGGCGACGAACGCGAACCCTTTGCCAAGCTCCAGCAAGAAGGCTTGCAGATTATCGATCAGCGCCGTTTCCAAATCGGTTTCCGACAGCTTCGGCGATTCCGGCAAGCCGAGAAATTCGATCACGAACGGGTCTTTGAATACATCCGCCGGAGTCTGGATTTCCTGCCCCTTCTTCGCCAGATTTTTTACTCCCTTTTTGTCACGACTGAGGGCGAGCCGTTCGTAGAGCAGACTATTGATTTGGCGTTCCAGCTCGCGTGCAGTCCAGTGGTTCTCCGTCGCTTCGATTTCGTAAAATGCGCGGGCCTCGGGCTTATCGACTCGCAGCAGCGTCCGGTAGTGCGTCCACGACAGATTGGGGTGGAGTTGGCCCGGTTCCCAAGATTCTCTACGCGATACGTAGAGAATTTCGGATTCGCCACGCGCTGCGTGTTGTTTTTGACCTGATTTCCCTTCGGGCAATTGGCCACGCACTGCGTGGCCAATCTCCGAATCTAATTTGTCACGCGCTGCGTGACTAATTCCTGAGGAATCGAGAAGATCTGGGTAGGTGAAGTAAAACTGCCGAATGTACTTCAGGCTTTGCAAGGAATACCCCTTGAATCCATCCGACTGAAGTTGCTTCACCAAGGTCTTCAGCAGCGCTTCCCCGTACCCAGCTCGCCTCTTCCCCTGCTGTTCCTCTTCCACGATCTCGCGGCCAACCAGCCAGTTGGACACAACTTGCGTCGTGTTCACCGTTCGGGCGACGTTGGCGCGGGCAGATTCCAGAATCTCCCGAATACGATGGTAGATCGGTTCTGGCTTCGAGATTTCCCGTTTCTTTTTACTCATGCGTCGCCCCCTTCCAGGTCGAACAGGGTCGTTCGGGGTTTCCTGGGCGGTTTGGGCAGGTTTTCCACTTTCAGCGAGTAATCGTCGTGACCCCACTCGCACTTGCCGAGCACGGCTTTAGGGATTTTCTTCACGGTCAGATTCGGCCAGCGGTCAGCTTTGCCCCGGAACGCGCTGCACAGCACCAGCAGCGACCGCCCATCGCCCACTTCTTCGGAGAGTTGATTCAGTTGCGCGATACTGAGGGTCTGAGTGGTACAATAGAGGAAGTCAGTCTCCGTACTGCGGCCCTGCATCCAAAAGATGCTATCCGATGGTTCATAGCGAAACCCTTCCAGCTTACAGAGGGCCTCGGCGAGCATAGCGGGGTTGTATTCTTTGCTAATGACCCAATTGTCCCACTTGTCTTTTTCCAGCAAGCTCGGCGCAAGTTTGAAATAGCGAAAGCCACCGCCGCCTTTCCAACCGCTCGCCTCTGTGACGCCGCCGGGGTCTTGTCCATCGATAACCTTTTTCAAACGCGGGATGATATGCGTATGGCAATGTTCGCCAAGCTCCACCATGATCCACCGCCGTCCCATCTTGTGCGCCACTGCGCCCGTCGTGCCAGAACCCGCGAAGGAGTCGAGAACGAGGTCGCCGGGATTGGTGGCGATAGTTAGGATGCGATGAAGTAGACGTTCGGGCTTGGGCGTTCCGAACGGTTCGTCATTTGGAAACAATTCCAGAATGTGCTTTTTTGCCTGTTCGTTGTCGCCTGACTCGCTAGCTTCCCACCATGTCATGGGCACAAGGCCATCTTCCTCACCTTTGTATTGTTTGATTCGAGGCCGTCCACCGCCACCCTTTGGAAAATAAACTCGGCCGTCTTGTAAGTATCGCTGATAGACAGGCTCAGTTGCCCCCCAGCATCTTCCTTTGGGCGGTTGCAGGACAACCCCGGTCGGAGTGGTAATGTCATACATTTGATTGGGGCGATAGCCCTGCGCACTGAAAGGAATTGAACGCCACACTCCGCGCGGGTCATTGTCCGGGTTCGAATATCCCTCATCATTAGCGGGGAGTTTGTTTCGTACATTCTTCCAGTTAACTGCGCCGCATTTAGCGTAGATAAGGATGTCGTCATGAGAAGACCCGATGGCCGCCCTGTTCTCACGAGACGTTCGCTTTTGCCAAACGATGTTTGCGACAAAGTTGCGCCGCCCGCACACCTCATCGCAAAGCACTTTCAAGTAGTGGCCTTCGATGTCATCGATATTCAGCCAAAGTGATCCCTTGTCGTCCAACAGCGTCCACAGCAACTCCAGTCGATCGCGCATCAGCGAGAGCCAAAGCGAGTGTTCTACACCGTCATCATAATGCGTGAAGGCAGAGCCCGTGTTATACGGTGGGTCGATGTAGATGCACTTCACCTTACCTGTGAACTCGGCTTCGAGGGCCTTGAGTGCCAGTAGGTTGTCCCCAAAAATCAGTCGGTTGTCGAAGATGTCATTGTTGGTCACACGGGCAGCAGCGACATGCGAGCGGGCAGGGTCTTCGAGGAGAATGCGCGGCTCCAGCTTGGGCCGCACCTCCTTGCCGATCCAAGTGAGTTCGAGCTTTTGTTTCCGTGTCATGACTCCCGCATTTCCGTTGATTCAAGCCATCCTTGTGATCTCAAGCGGTCTTCAGCAATAGCAAGCTGCCGTAGTGTGAATTGTCGTTTGCGGGCGTTCCAGTCATAGACCTGGCGCGCCACACTATCGTGCTGGCCCGCACCTTCGCGGGTCATCACCCAATGCACGGTGGCGAGCAATTCCAGACCGTAGGGCGATTCAAAACCATCGACCAAGCGAGTGACTCGCTCAAAACGAGCACGGCTGGTTTTGTGCCGACCGAGGAAACTCTTGGCTTCATCGACTGCACCTGGTACGAGGGATAGGGGTTTGTCTGGCGTGTCACCACCGTCGGCGTAACCGGCGATAAGATGGCCTTCGATGGCATTGAGCACGTGGCGCAGGTTTTCCGCGTATGGGCCGTAGGGAGCTTTAACGTACTCAAGACGCAGCGGCTCTCCGGCTTCCTGCATGAAATACATGAGCTTATGAACTTCCAGCAGAGTGACGAAAGGGTCAAGCAGTCCTCCGAGGTAGCGATACATGAGTTCCACTAAGGCAGCACGTCCCGCCGTCATCTTGGGAACTTCACGGACGTGGGCCATCGTATTGCTGGCAGGTGCACCATTGGGTTCATACACGAGTACTTTCACGTCCACAAGTTCCGCCAGGGCACGCTCGATGCGTGGGCGCACAGCGCTCCAATCCAAACCGCCCAATCCTGCACCGAGTGGCGGAATCGCAATCGAGCGGATGCCCTTGTCGCGGATGACCTTGACCAGATCGGCGAGGCCCGATTCGATGTCCTCGATGCGGCTCTTGCCGCGCCAGTGCCGCTTGGTGGGGAAGTTGATAATGAAACGCGGCGGCGCGAGTTGGCCTGTTTCATAAACAAACATCCGGCCCGGCTGCACGGCATCGTGGTTGCACGCGGCTTCGTATGCCTTGAAGTTCTCGGGGAAGGCGTTCTTGAATTGCAGGGCGATTCCTCGACCCATCACACCGACACAATTAACGGTGTTAACGAGGGCATCCGCCTCGCTCTTGAGGATATCGCCGGTTGTGAATTCTATCATATCTTTGCTCCTCTCATATCAATAATACCAGTCCGGCAGGACTTCGACCGTAGGCCGGTGCGTGTGCCCCCTAAGAGTATTGCTCACCTGCCGTCCCACGTTGGCCGACTGAACGCCGATGCGTTCGACCAATCGCCATGGAAAGCGATGTTCCAGCAGGAATTCGGCCTGCTTACCTTCCTTGTAGGCCCGCCAATCACGGGCTTGCACAGCAGTCCAGTTGATCTCGTCAAGACGCGCGAGATCGCTGCGATCCTCGAAGTAGTAGGCACCAGCGTTCGATAGCGTGAACGCCCAGCGTGCAGGTTGGGATTTGGCCCACGCGACAACGGTTTGCAGATCAGCTTCGAAATGCAGTATCGGTACTTGCCCGCCTTTGTAGTCCAGTTCCGGATGGTTGCCCTGATGGAGTAGGTAAAGCATCATCGAACGTGGGCAGAAATAGAACGGCACGCAGTCGCCAACATGCAAGTCAGGGTGGCTGCTCAGGCGCAGCTCGTTCAATCGCCGCTGCTTGATATTGTTCATGCCAATAGTCGTACCCGCAGGCGCACGTTGAATGATCTCCGCGTCGCACCACAGGAAGTCGTCGGCCAAGATGGAGGGGAGACGATCAACATGAGCAATATGATATACTTTGATGGGGTTGGGAATCATCTCAACCTCCACCGAATCGAGAGTAGCCGTTCGAGCGTTACCTTCTGTTCGAGTTTCGCTTCGACGGATTCAATGAGCTTGTCCCGGCGCTGTTCGATCTCGTCCTGGGCGACGAATAGCTTTCGCCGTTTATCGTTCCGTTCTGATTCCAGTTTTTTCACCTGTTTCTGCCCGGCAAGTTTGTCTTCCAGGGTCAAAGCCGCTGACGCAGCACGGCGGGCTTCCTTCATCTGTCGGTCGAGGTCTTTAATTTCCCGTTCAAGACCTACCTTGAGGTCTTCCGCCCAGCCATCGAGCTTGATGGCTTCTTCTTCAAAGAGCCTGCCGTTGCGTTCGGATATCTTTTGCCTTGCGTCGGCTTGCTGGCGATTGATCTCGGCTTCCAAACGTGAATCCAACTGGAACTCCCGAAGTGGCTCAACTTTCGTCGCGATCAGCGAAAAGAATTTGCCCGCAACGTCGGCAGGAAGCATCCGCCGATCACTCGTAATTGCGGCGGTCAAGAGGAGGTCCTCGGCTTGATCCATCGACTCGACGCTCAATTTGTTGACAAGCATTTCGCCTGCACAGCCGCGATATGGCTCAAGTGCCCCGACTTTGGGTCGCGTGTCCGTCCAGTTAAAGCTCACTTCGGCAGGGGCAAGCGGTCGCTCGGCGGCTTGCTGCACCAAACGGCGGGCGAGTGGGTGGCCGAGACGGTACAGGTGGGCATCGCCGCTGCGTCGAGGCAGTTCGTATCGTCCCAGCGGAATATCCAGCTCAGGAAACGGATTGGCCGTGAGATCGAAGGCTTCTTCCGATTCCGTAAATCTGGCGTGTCCATTGAGTTCGTGCCGCGACAACTTCATCAACATTCGTTCGTATCGAGATTGAAAACCTTTGCTCTCGGCATTCGAGACTTTCAGTTTCTCGTGAACTTCCTCGTCGAAGTTTTCCAGCAGTTGCTTGCGTGTGTTGGTGATCGCTTCGTTAATCTGCGTTGTCAGTTCTTCCTGGAGGCGTGCAAACGAGACGCGGATTTCGTCGGGAGTGCGGCAGTCCTGGTAAATGCGGGCAATGCGTTTTTCAAAATCGACGCCCGATTCAATGGCACCGAGAACTTCATCGGACGCCCCGAAAACGCCTTCGAACAATTTGAACTTCTGGTCGAGCAGATTGAAGACCCGTTGGTCGGCCTCGTTGTTTCGATTCAAGAAGTTTACGACCACGACATCGTGTTTCTGTCCGTAGCGATGACAACGACCGATGCGTTGCTCGATACGCTGAGGGTTCCACGGCAGGTCGTAATTGACCACAAGAGAGCAGAACTGTAGGTTGATCCCCTCTGCCGCCGCTTCCGTGGCGATCATGATGGTGCCGGAATCACGGAAGTAATCCACCAGCGCCGAACGCATATCAGCCGTACGCGAGCCGGTGACTTTGTCCGTTCCGACATTCCGTTTGATCCACTCGGCGTAGATGATCTTTGACCGATCATCCGTATTCGAACCGTTAAACAGGACGATCCCGTCGGCATAGGGACTATCCTGGAGCAGCCTGAGCAGATAGTCCTGTGTCTTCCGTGATTCCGTGAAGATAATGGCTTTCTTCGCCGCGCCGAGTTTGGCAGCCTCGTCAAATGCTTTCTCCAGTCCTTGCAGGAGGGCGATACCTTTGGCGTTTTGATTGATCGTCAGTGCCAGGTCGCGAAATGCTTCCAGATCATGGATTTCCCGTTCCAGAGCCGTGCGGTCCTGTTCCGACAAAGATTCGGAGTCAGCCGAGTCGTCGCCCCATTCCTCGGCGGTTTCGTCGAGGACTTCGTAGTCTTCGTCAAGCTCGTCTTCGAGGGGCTTTTCTTCCTGCTTCTCGGCCACCTTTGCTTTCAGCCGGGCAATCAGCGTGTCGAGCGCTCCTGCAATGGCGAACGTACTGGACGCAAGTAGCTTCCGAAGGACAAGCGTCATCAGACTGCGCTGGCTGGACGGGAGTGCCTGAAGGTTCTCACGCTGAAGATAGGCGGACACCTCGTTATAAAGACGATCTTCGCTTTCGGCGGGCGTAAACTCCTCAACCAAAGCGTGGCGTTTGGTAAATGGCACATACTCAAGCACTTGGCGGCGAAGTGTGCGGTGACAGATAGGGGCGAGGCGGGCCTTCAGCGTTTTAAAAACCTCATCCTCACTGAGATTGGCAAACTGCTCGCGGAAACTCTTCAGGTCACCAAAAGCGTGTTCGTCGATGAAGCTGACCAACCCAAAAAGCTCAAGCAGGGAGTTCTGTAGCGGAGTCGCGGTCAACAGCAGCTTTGGTGATGGTGCCAGTGCATTCTTGAGAATGTTGGCGATGACATTCGATGGCTTATAGACATTGCGAAGTCGATGGGCTTCGTCGATGACGACCAGATCCCAGGCAATGTTGGCGACGTCGGAAGCCTTCGACTTTGCGAACTGGTACGAACAGATGACAACGGCATCCGGCTTGGGTTGGAACGGCTGAAACGAACCTTCGCGAATCGCCGTGTTGTAGGATTTTGCTTCCAGAATACGACACGGCATAAAGAACTTTTCTGAAAGTTCCTGATGCCACTGCTTGCGCAGGCTCGCGGGAGTGATGACCAGTAGCTTGCGTTTGCGTTCTGCCCATTTCTGGGACAGGACAAGCCCGGCTTCGATGGTTTTACCAAGTCCTACTTCGTCAGCAAGCATCGCACCGCGAGACAGTGGTGAGCGAAACGCAAAGAGAGCAGCATCAACCTGATGAGGATTCAGGTCAACTTGCGCATCGACGAGTGCCCCTGCAAGCTTCTCGATACTATCGGAAGCACACCGCTTGGTCAGTTCGTGTGCGAAATAGGTACTGTGAAAATCAGTCAGGTACATCCGATGATGGTAGGGGGGATTGACAACTGACGTTGCTGCATCGAAGGAGATTCCAGCAACTCCATTCGTTGAGGATTCTAGCATTTGCATTAGGGGCCGGGCAACCAGTCGCAGTTTGGAATGCGCCTTGCCGTTAATCTTCTTCCCGCACGCTGAATTCGAGTTTCCATTGGCCGGGCTGGCGAGCACCGACGGACCACAATTCAAACACTCCCAATTCCGTGATTTTGGATTCGAACTTCACCGGCACATAAGCCTCATCACCGTCTTGGGGCAGTGTCGCGACAAGTGGATCGGTTTCGATCAATTCTTTCTCGCTCCATTGATCAAGCAACGCTCCCGGTTGGTCATCCTTGCGTGTCTTCGAACTAAAAAATCTGAACCGAACGGGTTGACCGACGATCAGGCCGATTTCATTCGATGGCACGCTTTGATGCGTTCCTTCTTCCATTCCAAACGGAACCACACACAGTGCCTTGAGCGGCCGAGGCGCGCCCGGAATGGCCAAACCGGCTGTTTCGATTCCCACGTAATAGGAACTGGCTGTCCCGCCGCGAATCCGAACGCCGCCAAAGGACTTGCTCCAGCCGTAATAACAGGCTCCTCGGGCAACTGCAAAATCGAGATCCTGAACGCCTGCGAGTCGGTGAACAGGTTTCGCTGAAACGGGTTTCGATGAAACCGATTCCGATGACGAACCGACTTTTGCCCAATCCGTCATCACGTCGAGCAGCCGATTTTGAAATCCTGCGCCTTTGAAGACACCACCGTTAAATAAAACGTGTTCAGGAAGTTGCAAGCTGTCATTGCTCGAGCAATGCGTGTTGACGAACGCAGCGATATGGCGGGTAATCGCAGGATCCGATTCGTACGGCAAACCAATTTCCTGAAATCCGGATGCAGGTTGTCGCTGCGGGCGCGCCGACAGCGGGCACTTCGGAAAGAAACCGTCCAGCAGCCACTCGACCATTTCATTTCGTTGCACTTCAGCGGAAACGGTCCCGCCGATCAACTTGCTTCCCCGTCCCAGCACTGAAATCGTATACGATTCGGGGCTTTCGTCGGCCAGCAGCACTTCCTTCGCACTGCGGCACGAGTGCCATAGCGAAATCGATTGCCAAGGATTGAGTTTAGTTCCCTGGGCTGCAAATTTTTCCGAGACTTGATATGCGGCCGCCAGATCCATGTTGTCGCCACCGACCAGCAGATGGTCTCCCACCGCGACCCGTCGCAGATTCAGTTCTCCCTGCTCCTCTTCGACCTTGATCAGCGTCAGGTCGGTCGTTCCGCCGCCGACGTCGCAGACTAAAACCGACTCGCCGACTTTCAGTTGCTTTCGCCAAGCATCACCCTGCTGGGCAAGCCACGCGTACAGTGCGGCTTGAGGCTCTTCGAGCAATACGAATTCACTGGGAAATCCCGCCGCAATCGCGGCCTCACGGGTCAGCTCCCGTGCGACGGGATCAAACGAAGCCGGAACGGTCAACACAATATGTTGCTGGTCGAACGGAGCATCGGGAAACTGATGATTCCATGCGGCGATCAAGTGGGCGAGATACTGTTGAGCTGCGGTGACGGGAGAGATTTTGTTGACTTCCTCCGGTGCGTTCCAGGGCAGAATGGGCGCGCGGCGGTCGACTTGATGGTGACAAAGCCAGCTCTTCGATGCACCGACCGTTCGCTCCGGGGCTTCAGCACTTCGTTGGCGGGCGAATTGTCCGACGATCACTCCGTCGGATTCGTTCCACGGCAGATCGAAGGCGTTCTCTTTCGTCTCTGTTTCGTTGGCGATGTACGAGAATGAGGACAGCGACGACAGCGATTCAATCGTATGGGGCTGAGTGACTTGCGGGATGGAAAGCAGCCGAATGTCTGCGATTTCGTTCAGCGGGCTATAGGCGATCACGGAGTTGGTCGTGCCGAGATCGATTCCGAGTGTGTATTGGGGCATGGTGTAGTTTTTGGCTTTTGGTTTTTAGTTTTGGGTTTCTTGACTTCGTCACCCAACTTCCAATTCGACTGGAGCCACAATCAATGCGGTTTCTGTTTTTCCAGACCACTGGGGCACGTCACAGCGGGTTGCTTTCCAGCCGTGATGAGCAACCGTTCCGGAAAACGGACCTGAGCCTGCGACCTTGCCCGTGAGACGATACTCCGACGGATCGAAGTCTGAAGGTGTTGACAGCGGCGTCCCATCTTCGGCATCCGTCAACGGCTCAAGGGCAAACATCCTTTCGATCACTGCCGCCGAGTTTTTCAAAACATCGCGCGCGGCGGCACCGATTTGGGCGTCGGAGTACCCATCAAGCGGCTCTTTGACGATGTCGAGAAGTCTGGCTTCGCGCTGGAGCGCAGCTAGCAAAGTGATCGCATCACTGCGGGAGGGCTTGGGCTGGGGCCGTTCGACCGGGGCAGGCCTCAAAGGTTGAGCTTCAATTTTCGGCGCGAGTTGGCCGTCGAGCAGTTGTTGAAACTGCTGGCTGAGGTCTCGATTAAACAGCAGTTTAAAAAATGATTTGGTTGCAATCAGTAGTCCCATAACCGGTTCTTTTCTCGTGTTTCAGTGGTAGTTTCGAACCCAATATGGTATCGCTTGAAGGGCAAAATGAGAATGAGGGATATCTTTAGAGAACCCCGGAACTTTGCCGGTATGGAGACGGGGCAGCCTTCATTCATCGCTCACGGATTCGTCGATCCACTGCAGGTAACCCTCGTGTCCCTTCTCAATCGGTGTGGCAATGATTTCCGGAATTTCATAGGTGTGTAACGCCCGAATTCGGGCTTCGACCGCCTCGTACAGATCGGTTTTCGTTTTAATCAAGCACATCCATTCGGTCGCTGTTTCAACCTGATCTTGCCAGCGATAGATGCTTGTATGGGGACCGATGAGCTGGCAACAGGCCGCCAGCCGCTCTTCGATCAGCCGATGTGCGATCTCTTTCAGGCCGTCTCGATCATCAGAAGTCGTTGTGATGGTGATGAACTGAGACATGAAGAGACATCCATATGGGGAGGGGTGGCCTGGTGGAAATCATAACCCGAAGCGTAAGCGAGGGAAGAAACGCGGTCCCTCGCTTACGCTTCGGGTTATGATCCGAATTTTATCAACAGTGATAGCTGAGAAATCTACCAGCCCAGGGGAGGTGGGTCTAAAACGCTATCAACCTTTTGATAGCAAAATAGGCAGTATCTGTCGACAGGCTCCGGTAAGGACTGGATATATCTTGTTGCCATTACCAACCCTTTCTATACTCCGCCACTTGCCATTTCCTGAATTTTCAGCAGTTGCTGGAATTCAGGCTCAAGTTTTGAGGAGTCGGTTTATTCATTTGGTGACTCAATCAACATGGATGTCGTTTGAAGTCGGTCGTATTTATTCCTGAACGACAACGTCAGTCATTGAAATGGGTTCGAGCCCGTCCATCGGTCGGGTCGAGAATCAGGTTGTTCAATGACGTGATCGCGGTGCGCGCCGGGCAAGCGGCAAAGACGCACTCTCAATGCCGGTTGGTTACAGCCCTTGTCGTCGTATGGGTTGGGTTCATGATGCTGGCAACGGCGACCCAAGCCGAGGACATCACCTTCGCTCGTCCGAACTCAAGTTCTCCGGTTTCAGCAGGAGCAACCTCGATCACGTACTGGCCACATGGGCACTATGAAGTGTTGCATCTGAACGGGAATGTCAAAATTCAACAAGGCAACTGGACCGCGACGGCCAATGAGGCAATTCTCTGGGTGGAGCGGCCTGCCAATCCGATGGAGTGGCCATCGGCGATCGAGAACGAGCAAGGTGGATCGCGGCTTCACAAGGTCATCGTCTATCTCGAAGGCCAAGCTGTCATCGAGCTCTCTCGTTCGGGCGATGTTACCAATCAACAACCTGCGGATCGGATCGTCGACGAACAATGGTTCGGGCGGCTGTTTACCGAGACCACCGTCGATCTCAATCGTTCTGTAACGCATCTAGGAGCGGCACCGGTCCCCGAGATTTTTACTCGAGCAACGACAATGCTCGAGTCGGGAGGCGGCTCATCCGTTGCTTCAACGGCTTTGACTCAGTCATTCGATCAGCAATATGTTGTCTCGCCGTTTACCGGGGCCGTTCAGGCGGTTCCCAATCCGAATCAGGCTCCGGTCTTTGGCACCGTCGTTCCGGGAGACGCTCAACAGGTACAGCGCGCCAGCCCCAGTCAGGCAATCGCATCGAGCGGTGGCAGCGGTGGCTCACCGTTTCGTGTGCAGGTTACGGGGCGCGATGGCGGCTCCATGCCCAGCTTCAAACTGTTCACCAATCCGCAGAATGAAAACGAGCAAATCGGAATCGGGTATGGCGGCTTCCGTATCCAGATCGAAAGCACCGCGATCAATCAGATGAGTGCGTTTGAGTCCGACAGCGACCGGCGTGTGATTCTGCTGGCCGACCGAATCGTGCAGTGGCAAGTGACGTATCCCGACGGCACGCAAACGCGGCAATTTTATCTCGAAGGAAATGTGGTGTTTGCCAAGGATCGTCGAGTGATCCATGCTGAGCGAATGTTCTACGACATCGAGGCCCGGCGCGGGACGATTCTCGATGCCGAAGTGCTGACGCCCGTGCCCAGTTACGAGGGGTTGGTTCGCATGAAAGCCAAAATGGTGCAGCAATTGGACGAAAACAATGCGCGGGCCTATGGAGCGGCGGTGACATCATCGCGTCTGGGAGTTCCGCGGTACTGGTTACAGTCGCAGGTCGTCAATATCAATCGTCAGCCTCAGCCCCAACTCGATCCGTTGACCAACGCACCGGCTTTCAATATGGAAACGGGCCAGTATGAAACGGACTACGACTACTATATGGAATCCAACCGGAACCGTGTTTATGTGGCAGGGGTTCCGGTTTTTGTGTGGCCACGTTTTCGCGCGAATCTCAGTGAGCCGACAATGTATCTGGATCGGCTTTCGTTCGGCAACGATTCCATTTTTGGAACACAGGTTCGGACGGGCTGGAATCTGTATCAGATACTGGGTTGGCAGCAACCTGCCAATCATGATTGGATCGGGCTGGTCGATTACCTGAGTGAACGCGGGTTGGGTTTGGGATCGGAAAGCCGTTATCAGAAGGATCAGTTTCTGGGGATACCGGGGGTCGTGACCGGAACCTATCATTCGTGGTTCATTCGCGATCAGGGAAGAGACTTTCTGGGGCGGGATCGATTCAACCTGTTGCCGGAAGAGAAACGTCGTGGCCGAATGGTCATCAAACATCGACATCAGTTTGACAATGGGTGGCTGCTGCGTGGAGAAGTGGGTTATATTTCGGATCGCAATTTCCTCGAGCAGTACTATGAACGCGAGTGGGATACACATAAGGACGCCACGACCGGGTTGTGGCTCGAACGGAATCTTGGACCGCATAGTTTTAACTTGACGGCAGATTACCAGATCAATCGGTTCTATACACAAACCAGTTGGCTGCCGCGTTTTGATCATTTTCTGTTGGGGCAGTCTCTGTTTGCGGATCGAGCCGTTTGGCATGGGCATTCTCATGTGGGGTACGGACGAATGCGTGTCGCCAGCACACCGCTCAATGCCACTGAGATTGCCAAGTTCGATCCGTTGGCCTGGGAAGCGGATGTGCAGGGCGCACGAATCGGGACACGACAGGAAATCGATTTTCCGTTTCAGGCGGGACCGGTGAAAGTGGTGCCGTACATGCTGGGCGATTTGACGTTCTGGCAGGAAGATCTGGCCGGCAACGATGTGACTCGTGCGTTGGGGCAAGTGGGGATTCGCACCAGCTTGCCGATCTGGAAAGTCGATCCATCGATCCAGAGCTGCTTGTGGAATGTCAATGGACTGGCTCACAAAGTCAGCTTTGATTTCGAAGCGCTCTACGCGGATGCATCACAGGACATCGACCGGTTCCCGCTCTATGATCCGCTCGATGACGATGCGCAGGAGCATTTTCGTCGGCGGTTTGCCTTCGATACGTTCGGGATTTTGCCGGGAATGGATGTGCCGCTGAAGTATGACGAACGTTATTTTGCGCTGCGTTCCGGGATGCAGCGCTATGTCACTGCGCCCTCCATGGAGATCGCCGATGATCTGGCCTTGTTGCGATTTGGAGTTCGTCAGCGGTGGCAGACCAAGCGGGGCATGCCGGGGCAGGAGCGGATCGTCGACTGGATCACGTTCGATATGCATACGACTTTGTTCCCTAAATCGGATCAGGATAATTCTGGTGCCGATTGGGGGATGTTCGATTATGACTTCGAGTGGTTTATAGGCGACCGGTTTGCATTGCTTTCGGACGGCTATGCCGACTTCTTTTCACAAGGGTTGCGAACGGTCAGCCTCGGAGGCCAGTACGGTCGTCCTGAGACGGGAAGCCTCTACTTGGGGGTCCGGTCGATCGAAGGGCCGATCAGCAGCAATTTGCTGTCGGCGTTCATGAACTATCGGATGAGTCCGAAGTGGGGTGTCAAGGCGGGCGGCCAGGTCGATCTTGGATCCACAGGCAACATCGGCCAGTATCTTGATCTGATTTATATAGGCGAATCGTTCTTGTGGCAGATTGGCGCCAACTACGATGTCGGGCGCGACAATTTCGGTTTCCGGTTTGGCCTTGAGCCACGGTTCACGCCGAAAACCAGGCTGTTCAATCCGGGAGGGCAGCGGATTCCACCTGCTAGCTCACGGTGGCTGGAGTAATATCGTTTAACCTCTATGGAGTGCGGGACTCTTGTACCGCTATCGTTTCTATGGCTTCGAACGGTTTCGGCCACCGATAAAATCCAAATATCCAAAGCGGTACAGCGTCCCGCACTCCATAAATAGCCACGACGTAATGCCGAGCGGGATACTGTTAAAAAATAACGATAAAGCCGGATTTTCCAAATTTGATTCAAAGTTGGGCGCTCGGGTGTCGATAACTTGGGTAGCAATCGTCCCGCATGGGTACACGGAATACAAAAATGGAGTTTTCGACGAAGATGTACGCAAAGCTAAAAACTCAGGGCCTGACTTTCGTGATCTGCGGTGCCGCGTTGGTGTCAGTCATTGCCTCGACAGGCTGCCAATCAAACTATGCCGGTCAGACTTTGCCGAGTGCCTATTTCCTGAAAGACGATATTCAGTATTTCCCCAAAGGGCCATCGCATAAACTGGCTCGCGAAGCGGCTGCTCTTCAGGAAGCCCGCGCGGAATCGCTCAACCGCCGGTAGATATTTGTCTGTTGTTTTCACGTTTGGACCTCGTCCAGTGCTTGTTGAACTGCCAACCCTTGCACTCGCGAGGGATTGGCCAGCGTGAGTCGCCAGAATTCTTCCGCTCGTTGATGAGCCGTTGCCAGCAGGCTGCCTTCGGGATAGTGTCCGCTGCTGTCGATCGTTCCCGCAGTGACGCCCGTCATCAACTCGATTGCGTCATGCACGTTGTCGACTGCGTAAATATGAAACTGACCTTCGGAGCAGGCTTGCACGACGTCGTTCCGAAGCATCAAGTCCTTGGCGTTGGCTGCTGGAATAATGACTCCTTGATCGCCGGTCAGGCCGAAGTAATTACAGGCGTCAAAGAACCCTTCGATCTTTTCGTTAGTTCCGCCGACCGCTTCGAGATGCCCCAATTGGTCGATGGCTCCGGTCATCGCCAGATTCTGTCGGATGGGGATATTGGTTAACGCACTCAGCAGGCACACGATTTCGGCGCCCGAGGCTGAGTCGCCATCAATGCCACCGTAGCTTTGTTCAAACGCCAGCGAGGCACTGAATGCCATTGGGTGTTTGGTGGGCAGCAACTTTCGCAACAATCCTCCCAGGATGTGGAACCCCTTGGTGTGAATGGCGCCGGACATGTGTGACGCGCCTTCGATATTGATGATCCCCGCGCTCCCGGGGCCGATGGATGCGGTGATGCGGGCTGGAAAGCCGTAGGTCAGTGGTCCGGATCGAATCACAGCCAAACCATTGATCTGGCCGACGACTTCTCCCGTTGTTCGCACGATGATCGAGCGGTTTTCAACCATCTCCCAGAACCTTCGCGAGGGCAGGCTGGCGCGGGACTTGGTGCGCCGAATCGCCTGATGAACATGATCGGCGGTGACCGTTTTTCCATCGGACAGGAATGCGGCCTCACCGGCGATATCTGCAATTCTTCCAAAACGCGCTGTCAATTTGTGGGCGCGTGCTGCGATCCGCGCGCCGTGTTCCGTGATGGCGGCAACAGCCGAACGGTGAAACGGTGGCAGGGATTCGGACTTGCAAAGCGACGCCAGAACATGAGCGTATAGCCGGATGCTGTTTTCATCCCGGTGAATTTCATCATCAAAGTCAGCCAGTACCTTGAACAACTCCGAGAAGTCCGAATCGTAGCTGTCGAGCATGTAATATGTATTCAAGTCACCGATCAGAATCACGCGGACCCGGATGTCGATTGGCTCCGGAAAAACAAATGCAGTCTGCCGCATCCAGTTCAGTTCGCGGGGAACAATTTCCAGCCGTTCGGTTCGCAGCACCCGCATCAAGGCTCGCCAGGCCCCTGGTTCTTCGAGTACATCTTTGACATCCAGAATCAGATAACCTTCATCGGCATTGAGGATCGCTCCGGCGCGAATCCCCCGATAGTCCATCGAGAAATCCTGACTGCCGTTCCAGCTTGGTTCTACCGTTCCCAATAGATTGATCAGGCTGGGCGAGTTTTCCTCCACGATCGGTCGCGAGGTGGTGTCCGAATGCGTCAGGATCACGTTGACGCCGCAAAGCATTTCGAAGTCAGGACTTTCTTCGGTCGGCTTTCGGCGACTGAAATGATCGACTACGAACTGAACGATTTCCGACAGGAAAAGTTTCACTTTTTCAGTATCAAACTGCTTTTCAATCGGCTCGATGATTTCTGCGGAGAGACTGCGAATGAGAGCGGTTGTCAAATCCTGGATACGGTTGCCAGACGCCTGAATCGCATCACTGACGTGCCGGCCGGTTTCCTTCAGTCGCCGCTGGTACTGCAGGTAGTTGGCCTCAAATTCTTCCAGTTGCGATTCGGGAACTTTTCCTTGCGAGACCAGCAATTGCAGTTGTTCGACGGAAACGGGCTCGCCGTCAACGAGGGGCAGAATCATCGTTTGCGGAACCGGGCCTTGTTGCGTTGAAACCAGCGCCATTTGATTTGCTTGGAGATCCTCTTCGAGCGGCTGAGTAATTTCCTCGACGGTCGCATGCAGTTCATCCTGAATCGCTTGCCGCTGGGAGCGATAAGGCTCGGCCTCAAGCGACTTGATCAGGCCGGTTTGATAAAACTCGACCAGTCGTGCCAACTCCGCTTTGAATCGCGGCCCTTGGCCGGCAGGTAGGGTGATCAGGCGCGGGTGATCGGGGCGTGAGAAATTGTGGACGTAACAGAAGTCCTGCTTGTTCTCGGTCTTGGGTAACAGTTCGTTCAATAGATCATAGACCAGTTTACTTCGCCCGGTTCCCAGGTTCCCGCGCACAAACACGTTTTGACCGCGAGCAAGACATTGAATTCCAAACTTGAGCGCGTCATAGGCCGTTTGCTGTCCGACGACTCCTTGAGCCGGTTCCAGTTCCGCTGTCGTTTCGAATTGGAAATAATCCTGAGGGCAGTTCCATCGAAGCTGTTCGGTGGCAAGTCGAGATAGGTGGGACATGGTTGGTTGGTCAGTGGGCGGTTGCCAGTGGTCAGTTGTCAGTTATGTTTTGAAAATCTTAAGCTTGCTTGTGCTTGTAATCCTAATCGAAAACGCAACGTCCAGCATTAGGGTGGTCTGGTGGAAATCATAACCCGAAGCGTAAGTTTTGAAGTTGCGCTATTTTAGAGCTAGCAAAGAAAA
>CAYPXY010000011.1:0-113489 GCA_964414815.1 uncultured Pirellulaceae bacterium
AACCCCGAACCCCGAATTTATCCGTAGAACTATGCCGAAGTTGCCCAGACAGTAGGGAGAGCTACCAAAATCGCCCGTTTTTGCCAATGAAACGATTCGAGGGTGACATTTTGGCCCAGGCGGTGTTACAATAATCTGGATAGGACAGTTTTTCCAATCATCTTGTTTTATTCCGTGTTCTCGCTGTCAGGCGACCGAGGTTGCTGGTAGCGGGTGCAGCGTAACTTTTGGGATCGCAGGTTTTCAATGGTACAGTTTTGCTTTCGAGGGTTGGCTGCCCTTTCCGCAGTCTGGGTGCTTCAATTCGGTTTCGTTTTTTCTTCTTCGGCGGTTTGCTTGCAGGAGGGGACGGCGACCATCCAGGGCACCACGTCCAGTTCATCATCGAAACAAGTTCCGAAGCAGAACGTTCAAGATGATCAGGATCCTGATTCCAATTCCTCCGCCAGCAAAATTTCCAGTGAGTCTGCTGGAGAGTCCAGTTCCGTTTCAAAGAAAGTCGATCCTGAAAAAACTTTCTTTGGAGGCGCCACACCGACATCGATTGAAGAGCTGCGAAGCCTCGAAGCCAAGTTCGCTGAAATTTCTGAAATGATCAAACCGGCGACGGTGAATATCCAGATGGGTGGTTCTCAGGGTTCGGGAGTGGTGGTGACCGCCGACGGATACATCCTGACGGCGGCCCACGTGATCGGTTTACCCAACGGAAAAGCCACGGTCACATTTCCGGATGGAAAAAAGTTTACCGCAACCACGCTGGGCGTGGCCAATCGTATCGACTCCGGATTGCTAAAACTCGATGAAGGTCAGGCGGTTACCGAGTTTCCTTATGTTGAAATGGGATTGTCATCGGAACTGAAAGAGGGTCAGTGGGTGATGGCGATCGGCCATCCAGGTGGTATCGACGAGAAGCGAGGCTTGGTCGTTCGCGCGGGACGAGTGATTCGTTCGGAGGACTCGGTGATTCAAACCGACTGCACCCTCGTCGGTGGCGATTCGGGCGGCCCACTGGTCAATCTGCACGGGGAGGTCATTGGCATTCACAGTCGCATTGGCGTGAATCTGTGGGACAACCTGCATGTGCCTGTCGATGTTTATTCCGAAAAATGGGACAAGATGGCGCTGGGGTTGGTCCTGGACGGACGGGTCGGCAGATTGGGTTTTACAATCGAGGATAAAACCAACGTCATCGAAAGCGTCACGGAAAATGGCACGGCCGCCAAGGCGGGGCTCCAAGTAGGTGACCGCATCATCAAGATTGATGACCGGACCATCGAATCGGCCACCGACCTCGAGGCCGTCAGAGAAGAATTATTACCGTATATGAAACTCAAGGTCGTCGTCATTCGCGGCGAAGAGGAACAGACATTGGAGTTGGTCGTCGGGCTGGATCGCTAAGACTCAAGACAAGACCGAAAACAAGTGCTATACGTTATCAAGTTATCGTAGTTTGATTTTGAAGGGCTGAAGTGCGATGAAGAAGATCATTCAGGTTACATCCATTGTTTTGTTGTTGCTGGGATTCACCACCGTGGTCTCCGTGAATCAGGCGAACGCTACGTTGTGCTTGATTCAGGATGCCGACCCGAAACCTGAAACGGAAACGCCTCAAGAAAATCAGGAGCCGCGCAGAAATCGTGAGAACAACCGTTCGGAAGACAGCAATGATGAAAACCGAGTCAACTCGTCCGCGCGGGGCTTGGGTCGAGATGCGAATCGCGAGCATTCAAAACGATCCGTCGAGTTTGTCGAGTTGTTCAAGCCTTTGGTGGCGTCTGCCGAAGAGTCCACGGTGAAAGTACTCAACGGAGATCGGATGATCTCGCTCGGTACCGTAGTCGGTCACAATGGTTTGGTGTTGACGAAGGCAAGCGAGTTGCGGGGAGACATCAACTGTGGGTTTGCCAATGGAGACAAGGTGCCCGCCGTGGTTGTTGGAATTCACCCCGAAACCGATCTGGCGTTGTTGAAAATCGAGCGAAGCGATTTGAACCCTGTTCACTGGGGGCCAGGAGAAGTGCCCATCGTCGGCCAATGGCTAGCGGCACCGGTTCTGTCGCGAACGAATAGTCGTGACATTCATGCCGGTGTGGTGGGCGTGGATGTCCGAAAGATTCCGCCTTCCTCTCCCTACCTCGGTATTCAAGGTCCTCAACAGCCTACCCCCGACATTGTGGGAGCAAAGATTGATCGAGTGGAGCCTGACACACCTGCCGATGACGCAGACCTGATGGTCGGTGACGTCATCACGAAAATCGAGGACGTCGAGATCAAGAACTGGGATGATCTGCGCCGAACCTTGGGACAGTATGATCCCAAGGATGAAATCAGGCTGTCTGTTCTTCGCGGTCAGGAAGAACTCAAGCTCAAAGCCGTATTGGGCGAGCGTGAAAAACTCGAACGGCGCCGAGGATCGCAGCAACCGGATCGCGGCACCCAGCAGAACAACATGGGCAGTCAACCGAGCCAGCGCCGAAAAGATTTCCCCATGGCGTTCCAACACGATCTGATGTTGAACAAAACGACCTGTGGCGGTCCCGTGGTCAACCTCGATGGACATGTGGTCGGAATCAACATTGCCCGCGCCGGGCGTGTGGACAGCCTGGCTCTGCCTGTGCATATCGTCCTGCCCATTGTCGAGTTGCTCAAGTCAGGCGAACTGGCTCCGGAAAAGGTTAATCAGGTCCGATTGGCAAAAATCGAGGTGGAGTTGGCCGAAGTATCAGAAAAAATCGAGGCGATCCCGGAAACGCAGTCGCTCGATTTCAAGCTTCAGCTCGAAAAGGCCCGGCGCGAAGAGGTTGAAAAGTCGATCGCGCAAATGGAAAAAGAGATGGAAGAACTGAAAAGCCGTCTCAAGGTGATTGATCTCAAGGAAGAGGGCTACGAAACGCAGCTTAAATCCATCAAGTCCGAACGGAACGCACTGGACCGACGCAAAATGAGCCTCGAACGAGAGCAAAAAGGTCTGTCAACCGGCGTGAACTAAACACGATCCAGATACGCTGTTAGCAAAATTTGTGCGGCCAACTTATCGAGTTGGGCTTTGCGCTTTTTGCCGGACAAGTGGGTTTGGTTGAGCGCCTCGCGTGCGAAGGCGGTGGTGAAACGCTCATCGAAAAAAGTGACCGGTCGTTGAGTTGTATCGCCCAACCATTGGCCGAATTTTTTGGCCTCGATCGATTTGGCACTCTCGTCGCCGCTGAGATGGATGGGTAGTCCGACCACCCAGCCAACGACCTCTTCCTTTTTGACCAGGTCAACAAAAAAATCCCCATCAAGCCGTTCGTTTCGGCGGACATACACCGTCAACGGACTGGCGATGGATTGACCCTGATCGCAGATCGCCAGACCCATACGAACCGAGCCGTAATCGATCCCGATGAGTCGGCCGTGTTGAGGGAGTTCAGAGGATGTGTTCATTTTCTTGGGGATGTAGAGATGTAGGGTGCAGCGGTCGTGCTGGCCCATGCAGTTCAGATAGCCATTCGATCTATATGGAACCAGTAGTAAGACAAAATTTGTTCCCCACCGAATTCATTCGGTGGAAACAAGGATCAGTGACTAAGCAGCGGCTCCCAATATCGAGGCTCCCTACCGAGTTTATCTCGGTAGAAAGCGGGATCATATACTTTCGAGCAGATAGTAACTGATCATTGCTCCCACTAAGATAAACTCAGCGGGGAGCATTTTTGTGGGGCACTGCTTTTTCTTGCAGTCGGGCTTCGGCTTGTGGCTAAACGGTTGTAGCCGTTCACGAGAGGAGTTGCAACAGCAGGACGTTCCCTGATAAGCAGTTAAACACTAATCATCGCTAATCAACACTAATCCATCGGATAACAATATTAGTGTTGATTAGTGATGATTAGTGTTCCACTCCCACTTGGACTGATTGTTGAATCTGAGCCTATGAACGGTTGCAAACGGTTTGTCTTGGCGTGAACGGTTACCATTTTTCGAACCGACCATGCTGCAGGAAATGCAGTGTCTTTTGCAGAGCCAGCGGATTTTTTATGACGTCCCAGTGAAAAAACGGTCCTTCAAACGTGTCTGCGGCACCATGCAGCACCGTCTCGTTGGGGGAGACCGTGAAATCGATGGGCTGAAGTCCCCCCCCATCATCATCCGGATCTTTCGCTCCGGCGATGATTCCAAATTCGAACGAAGGTGTGGCCAGGTGAGGTTCGAGCTGCTTCCAGCCAACGCCCAGTTGCATGCCACTTTGGCCCGCGAGCTTGGGGAATAGAGCGGTCGATTTGCCAAGCCTTCTCGCCATTTTGGAACCTTGATTGGGCGGTGCCAGCATCACCATTCGTTTGAACCGTGGGTCCGTCTTCGTTGTGGTCGTTGAAGCCGTCTCGAGGTCTTTCAGATAGTGACGAACGACAATGTTGCCCATCGAATGAGCCACAAAATGGATCTCGGTGACATCGGTTCCCAATCCATCAATCACACTTTTGAGATCCACAGCGTGCTGGCTGATTGCCTCACGGGAACTGGCATACGTGAACGCAATCGTCTGATAGTTGCCATGTTTGCGCAGATAATTTTCAAGCGTCTCCATGGAATCGCTACTGCGAAGCAGTCCGTGCAACAAGATCACGACCCTGCCTTGGTAGGGCCGCACCGTTCCACCGGCGATTTTCTCATTCAGTATCTCTTCGCATTGTTCGCGGCTTCCCCACGTCCGCCGCATATCACGTCCATCGATCAGCCGATAGTGATCGGTATTGCAATTCCGCTGGATTTTCCATCCATCAACGATCTTTACATCACTCCAGAACTGAGTTCCGCCAAGCGTCGGCATCTCAATGTTGAACGGATCCGAAAGAGCTTCGTCAGGCAACCATTCTCCCAGATTGATCTGAGCCTGAAGTTCGAAACTGACTTGGAGGGATACCAGAACCAAGCCCGCCACCACACACTGCCTCACGATCCGCAGGGCTGCCTTCTGGCTGAAGGTGCGGTCTACAGATATTCGTTCCATTGTTTCTGCTCAAGTTGGGCCACGATTTCCTTGATAGTGGATTCGTCGTGTTTGTTGGCGATCAAGGTTGCGTTCTCAGTCTCAACGATGATCAAATCCTGCACTCCAATCGTAACGATCAAATGATTCTCCTTCCCGCGAACAATCGATCCGTTCGTATTGATTCCGATATGCCGGGCATTGATGGAATTTCCCTGGTCATCCGTTCCTTGCAATCGGGGAACCGACGACCAGTTTCCCACATCATCCCATTCAAACGGAGCCTCAATCATGAGCACTTGAGGATAACGTTCCATGACGGCGAAGTCGATCGATTTTCCCTTGATTGCGGAGAACTCGGTTTCCAGAACCTCCTGAAAACGATCGGTGCCCATCGACCGTGCGATTCTCTCCAGGTGCTGGTACATTTCCGGCTCGTATTGTTCAAGAGCTTTCAGAATCGTCTGGGCCTTTAGAATAAAAATCCCTGAATTCCAGCTAAATGTTCCTGCCTGAAGAAACTGTTCCGCGGTGGCCCGGTCGGGCTTTTCGCGAAACCGAAGCACCTTGTAGGTTGAAAACCGGCCCGCTTCGAGCATCTCGGTGTCACGTTCGATATAGCCAAAAACATCGGCGGGATAGGTTGGCTCAATGCCGAACGTCACGATGGATTCGGGATCTGATTCGACCACCTCCGCCGCGTACTCGAGGGCTTGCTGAAAAACGTGTTCGGGCCGAATGACGTGATCCGCAGGCATGACGATCAGGGTCGCGCCGGGGTCTTGGGCGGCGACCCAAAATGCGGCCAGCCCGATACAGGGCGCGGTGTCGCGTTTGGCAGGCTCGCCAAGAATGGATTCCCGAGGAACGTGCCCCAGTTGCTCTGCGATGGGTTCGACGAGAGCCTGATTGGTGACGATCAGCAGATTCTCTGGCGGTACTAGCGATCCCAGCCGATCGACGGTGGACTGGATCATCGACCTTGGTCCGACGAGGTTGAGCAGTTGTTTCGGCAAGTTTCGGCGGCTGGCCGGCCAGAACCGCGTGCCAGCGCCACCGGCCATGATGGTTGCAAAAAGCATCTAGCGATCTCCGGAAAAATAGGTTGGAAATTCGATTCGGGTTCCCGGTTTGATTTTCTGTTGCAGCGTTTCTACATCGACCGCGTACAGGGGATTGATCTCAATTTTGATTCCGGGAGCAATCGTTGCTCCGGCCTGTTGGAGCCATCGCGTGTGCAAATCGACAAGTGCCTGCTGGACATGCTGGGGTGTCTCCGACGCCGCTCCTTCAGCATTCTTCACGGCACAAAAACCGTCAGCGGGATCGACTTCGCAGACAATCGGATGGTTGGCCGATTCCAGCAGGTCGAAAATAAATCGTTCAAACTTGATGGCATTGGGTTCGGCAGGCTGAACCAGAATCCCTTGGTCGTTGACGTAGGGAACTTTTTTGGTCGCGCGGTGAAAGGGAAGTGAATTTTGATTGGCCGCACAGCGGCGCAGAAACTCCGTTTCAAAAATATGGACGGCAATACTGCCCGCCCACAGTTTCAACGTCCCGTCGGGACTTGTTCGCCGTGCGTCGACTTCGGGCAGATCGCTGTATTCGATGATGCGGACGCTGCCGTCCACAGCGACCACAATACCGACACGCTGCATCGGATCGTGTTTCCGAACGACCTGAGAAGTCATTTCCGACTGGCGCAAAATATGGTAGCCGATCAACGCGGGATGACAGATCTGCACCAGCGGGTTATCGACCTGGCCATAAAAGATGTGTTCGATACCGCGATCCATCATCGTTTGCAGGCAGCCGCTTCGGTGCAGCGCATCGAGCATGCCGCCATGTCCATCGGGGTTGGTGAACACGCGGTCTTTTTGTTCGAGAATCAACTGGCCATCCAGATTAATCGCCGGCATGACGCCTTGGCAAAAAATATGAACATCGTCGTTGGGCAGCCCGAAATTGCGGTGGTGACTGAGAAAATGCAAGGTCTCCTGATGGGTCGCCGGGCTGCTCATGATGAACAGCGGGATGCGGGTGTTGAACTGCTTCGCGCGAGCCAGTAAATGCTCGAAGTGGTGCTGATAAAGCGTACGGTTGCTCAGCGGACCGATGGGGAACATGCCCTTAGGCTTGTCGAAACCAAGGCGACTGCCCTGCCCTCCTGCGACCAGGATCATCGCAACTTTTCCAGCCGCCAACGCTTCCCTTCCAGCATCCAACGCGGCCTGACAAGATTGACGATTCGCAAAATCGTCCAGTGTAATGGCAGAGGGAGTTTCCGCACGAGCGGCCAGATCGCTCCAGTCTTCGCTGCGGTGGTTCGAGTTGAAAAGTGACTGAACGAGTTCCAGATCAAGTTGTTCAATCTGGGCCGCCAGTTGTTGCCGCTGAAATTCATTGAGTTCACTCCAGAACCGCAGCAGATGCTCTTGGCCAAAAGGCTCAAGTCGCGCCTGCAATTTTCTCTGTAGGGATCGCGAGGAAACTATCGACATGCGGTTACCGATCAATGAGATTCAGCCGTGAATTCCAGGAGGCAGCTATGAGCAGTGGTGGCAGGTTGGCTCAGTACAATTTCGATTCTTGCACCAAATTTCTGCTGGTGAGTGATCCGAACCCGCCCAGAGGTATCATCGACCAACGCCGCAGATACGTTTGGGATTTTCTGGAACGGGGGATGAAACGGAACGTTTAATATATACCGCTGTTGCCCTTCGAGGAAACCGCAGCGGTAAAAAGCCGAGATCGCATCCTGGCCTTCGATCTCGTACCGCTGCCAGTACTGGGTCATCGCCGGGTTGTCCAGGATTTGGGCGAGAATCAGTTCGGGATCAATGGAATCGTCTGCGCCGGACGCTTCCAGTTGATCCAGTTGAGATAGGCCGGGGATGACGTGGTCGTCAGACATGAACCGGAAACTTACCCGCTTACCGATGCTTCGGCGGCTTTCTCCGACAGCACGGCGGCTGCGTTGGTGCTTTCCCAAGTGAATTCGGGTTCGCTGCGACCAAAGTGGCCCCCTTCAGCCGTCTTGCTGAAAATCGGACGGCGGAGTTGCAGGTACTCGATAATGCCCTTGGTGGAAAGCGGGAATTGCTCGGTGACCATTTCACAGATCAGTGCATCGTCAATCTTGCCAGTGCCTTGCGTGTCGACATGGACGCTGACTGGATCGGCGACTCCGATGGCGTAGGCCAGTTGAACTTCGCAGCGATTGGCCAAGCCTGCGGCCACGATGTTCTTGGCGACGTGACGTGCCATGTAGGCGGCACTGCGGTCAACCTTGGTGGCGTCTTTTCCGGAAAACGCACCTCCGCCGTGCCGACCCCAACCGCCGTAGGTATCGACGATAATTTTTCGGCCCGTCAGACCGCAATCACCATGCGGTCCACCAATTTCAAACTTGCCGGTCGGATTGATGTGATAGGTGATGTCGCCCTTGTTCAGTTCCGGTGGCAAGCACGGGTCAATGATCTGGTTCTTGATGAAGTCGCGCAAAGTCTCGTTGTCGACGTCCGGCGTGTGCTGGGTTGACAAGACGACCGTATCGATCCGGACCGGACGATTGCCTTCGTATTCGACGGTGACTTGGCTTTTGCTGTCCGGGCGAAGCCAGTCGACTTCGCCTGAAAAACGAGCTTGGTTCAGTCGTGCCAGGATGCGGTTCGACAAGGCGATGGGCAGCGGCATCAGCTCAGGCGTATCATCGCATGCGAATCCAAACATCAGGCCCTGGTCCCCTGCCCCGTCCCGGTCGACTCCCATTGCGATGTCGGGGCTTTGTTGGTCGAGTTGGACGACGACCTTGCAGGTGTCGGCTCCGATTCCGCAAGCGGCGTCCGTATAGCCGACCTTGCGAATTGTATCGCGAACGACTTGTTCAATATTGACGTCGGCGGATGAAGTGACTTCGCCAGCAATCACGACGAACTCGGTGGTCACCAACGTTTCACACGCGACACGGCTTAGAGGATCCTGCTGCAGCATTGCATCGAGGATGCTGTCAGAAATCTGATCCGCCAGTTTGTCTGGGTGACCCATGCTAACCGATTCACTTGTGAATAAATACTTTCCTGAAGCCACTCTGATTACCTCACTCGTCTGGCTGTGCGACGCCCAATGTTCAAAACATTCATTGGCAGATCGCGTGTAACTAAATCGATATAAGAATCTGGCACGAACTTGCTGAAGTAGTCCGAAAAACCAGAAAAGGGTATTCTAATATGAAATATAGCAATTCATCAAGCTGCAATCACCGTTGTCACAGGTTTTGAAGTTGCGAGACCAGTAGGCCGGAACAAGCAAACGCTCGATAAGATGGGCCATTCCGTAGGTCATTGCAGCGTTTGCGCCGTTCCGGCATTGTCCTGTGTGGTGCCGGAACTGCGGTCGCGGTTGTCGTCGCTGCGGATTGAAGACGGTTATCCTCGCGACCTTGTTCCGGCCTACATGCGCGCCACAAGTAGGCTGGAACTGCGGTGGCGGTGGCAACGTTGTCCCCGATTACAGAGTTGAAACTTGCCCATGATTTTGAAGGTACTTCTGTGTACTTTGAGCCTCCGTTTCAAACATTGTCCCAAATTCCTTCAACACCGGCCTCGAGTGGCCACAACTGCCATGAATCATCACTCCTATAGGGTTGCGTTATTAGTCTCCTTAGGTTGGCTTTGCCAATCGGTATCCGGAACGGATTTGCAGGATGCACAGTGGCCCCAGTTCCGTGGGCCCGCTTCGAATCCCGTGGGCCAGAGCGTTAATCTGCCCAACAGCTGGTCGCTGACCGATAATGTGGAATGGCAGTTCGAAATTCCTGGCCGTGGTTGGTCATCGCCGATCGTCTGGGAGGACAAGGTTTTCATCACGACCGTTGTTGCCGAGGGCGAAGATAAAGTCGCAGAACCTGGAACGGCTTACAGTGGTGAATACATGGAAGAGCTTTCCAAGCAGGGGTTGAGCCAAGAGCAAATCATGGAAAAGCTCCGTGAACGCGATTTTGAAATGCCCGAGAACGTGTCGGTGGAATACGTCCTGTACTGCCTCGATCTTGCAACCGGCAACGTCATCTGGTCCAAGCCATATCACCAAGGCGAACCACCTTGCGGGCGCCATCGCAAAAACAGTTTTGCTTCTGAAACTCCGACGACGGATGGCAAGCTGGTCTATGTCTATGTAGGCAACCTTGGCGTTTTTGCATTTGACTATTCGGGGAATCAGGTCTGGAAAAAAGCAATCGCCCCGCATCCCATATACCTTGATTTCGGTACAGGGAGTTCACCGATTCTCGCGGATGATCGATTGATTGTCCTCAACGACAACGAGGAAGCATCGCAGATCATGGCCCTTGACAAAAATACAGGCGAGTTGCTGTGGGAGGTTCGGCGGGGCGAGTTTGCCGATGGAGACCGTCCGACGCAGGCTTCTGGCTGGACGACACCTTATTTGTGGCGTAATAGTCTGCGAACCGAGATCGTGACGATTGGGCCTGCCAAAGTCACTTCCTATGATCTCGATGGAAATGAGTTGTGGTCACTCAAGGGAGGGCGCGGTGGCCCGGCGGCCAGCCCGTTTGCAGTCGGTGATCAGCTGATTGTCAATTGCGGAGGTTCGTCACCCCTTTATTCGGTGCGCCCCGGTGGACAGGGAGACATTACGCCGGCCAGACGCGATGAGCCGGGTGAATTTATCGCATGGATTCATGCCCGGTCGACGTATATTCCTACACCGCTGGCCTACGACGGCGGATTGTATATCCTCAATGACAACGGGATCTTTACGCGACTTTCGCTGGAAACCGGCAAGGAAACTTTCAGGAAGCGAGTCAAGGCATCGGGCGCTGATTTTACGACTTCTCCCTGGGCCTATGATGGCAAGATTTTCATTGCCAGCGAGCAGGGTGAAATTTTTGTCTACGCGGCGGGCGATGAGTTCCAGCCGCTGCATGTCAATCAAACGGGCGAGATGGCGATGGCGACCCCAGCGATTGTCGGCGACCGGTTGCTACTTCGGACCGAGAAGCGGATACTGTCAATCAGGAAAATGTAACGACAGACTGTAGCCGTTGACGCCAAGCGAAGCCGTTTAGCTGTCTTGCCGTTTAGCCGTTTAGCCGTTTCCGTTTAGCGTTTAGCCGCAAGCCGAAGCCGACCACCAGTCGTGTGCAGCTACTGAAAGAAGCCGATTGATTCATGATTGAAGCTGGAAGAGCGAAGAATGGTCGGCGCAGGCGCGTCGGGTAGGGTGCAGTTTCCCGAGCCAATCTGCCAGTCAATGAAATTCCTGCAAACGGGTGTCCCGCGCGCCTTTGGGGGTTGCCGTTTGAACGATTTCGGTGTTGCAGTACGTTTTGGGCGGCAACCCCCGACGGCTTGCGGCTAAACGGTCCAATTCCCGCGAACGGTTGCCAAAATACTGCCACAGAAAACTCATGCCCCGATTTCTTGTTGACCTGCTGATTCGACATCAAACTTGGGTACTCGTTTTCGTGACGCTGTTGACGGTGCTGGCCAGCATTCCGGCACAGAAAATTACTTTCGACCGCCGAATCGACCGCATGTTTGCGGCGGATGATCCGCTCTTTCGCAGCTATCAGGATTTGAAAGAATGGTTTGGCGCATCGGAAACCTGTTTCGTGGGCTACGACGATCCCCAATTGTTCTCCGTCGAAGGATTGAGGCGACTGGAATTGCTTCACAGAAAGCTGGAAAGTACTCCAGGGGTTCGCCGTGTGACTTCGCTCAAGTCCGTTCGCCGTCCGTCAGCGCCGCTCGATCCGCGTACATTTTCTCAGCAGCTTGCCGCCAATACCATCACGCCGGATGAGTTGCGTGACGAAATTCTGCAGAGCCGGTTGTACGGTGGTCGGCTGGTCTCGGAATCCGGTGAGACACCTATTCTGATTGTCGAATTGGCGCCACATCTGATTCGCCGAATGCCGGTCTTGCCTGCGATTCGTCAGGTTTGCGCCGAGAGTCAACCGCCGGCGATGGTGATTGGCGAGCCGGTGCTGGTCGACGAAGTCTTTACGACGCTGGAGCGTGATGGTGTGCTGCTCGGGGTCGCATCGAGTTTGATACTGACCTTGGTGATCGGTGTGATTTTTCAGAACCTTCGCTGGATTTTGCTGCCGTTCGCCGTCGTCCAGGCCACGTTGATCTGGACAAAAGCACTGCTGGTCATCAGCAATATGCAGTTAAGCATGGTCAGCTCTCCGCTGGTGGCACTGGTTACCGTTATTGGTGTGGCAACACTGGTTCACATCGCTGTGCGGTTTCGCGATGAGCGAACTCGATCCAATACGCATCAGGCGTTGACTGTGACGCTGATGAAAATCGTCCCTGCTATTTTCTGGAGTTGTGCGACGACGATGGCCGGGTTCGCAGCGTTGACGGTCACCAAGGTTCTGCCGGTCCGTGATTTCGGCATCATGATGTCGATCGGTGCAGGGCTGGTTTTCGTGGCCGCCATGCTGATTGTACCGCCGTTTGTTCTGTTGTTTCCGCGTCTTGGCGATCGTCCCGCGACGGCCATCGGTGAAGTCCGGCTGAGAGGAATGCTGAACCGGCTTGCAACTGGCATTGATCGACATCCGTGGGCGGTGCTGGCGTCGGTGGCCATTTTGTTTCTGTTGGTGGGACTGGGCATTTCGCGGCTGGAGATGGCGACTGATTTCAATGACAACTTTCGTAAGGACAGTCCGGTCGTTCGCTCGTTTGATTTCATGGCTTCGCGAATGCAGGGCATCAATGCGATGGACGTAATGATCGAGCTGCCCGATGATCCGAACCCCCTTCCCTCAGACCCCGGTTCGCCGAACGGAAGTGGGAGTGGGAGCGGGAATGGGGATGGGAATGGGAGCGGGAACGGGAAATCCAATCGATTCAATGATTTGACTCAGCGTATTCGGTTGGCGCAGGCGGAGCTTGAAGATGGCGATCTGATTGCCCAGACGATGAGCTTGCCCGACTTGCTCGATTTTGTTTCTCTCAAAGGCAAGGAGAATCATGAAAGCCAGCGAGGATTCCGGCGATTGATTCCGCAAGTGATTGATCCCTTGGCCGCGCTCTCCGATCAGTCCAAACTAAAGTTGCTTGAAACGGTTTCACCCACGTTGATCGGACGGTTCTGGAATCGCGAGGCCGGAGCGACACGCATCGTTGTTCAGGGCCGAAAAGCACCCGGTGCGCACGAGAAGCAAAAGATGGTGGAGCGAGTGGAAGCCGTCGCAGACCAACATTTTCCGGGATCGCGTGTGACGGGAATGTTTGTGTTGATGGTGTATCTCACGCAGAGCTTGATGCGGGATCAATGGATCAGTTTTGCAGTGTCGATGGGCGCGATTTTTGGGCTGTTGACGATTGCGTTTCGCAGCGTCAAGCTGGGGGTGATCTCGATCATTCCCAACATCGCGCCGATCTTGATGGTGCTGGGAGCGATGGGCTGGCTGGGCTTGAAAGTCAACATGGCCACGGCGATGCTGGCGAGCGTTTCGCTGGGACTGGCCGTCGATTCGGGTATCCACTACATCTTTCGCTACAAACAGGAACGGGCCAGCGGCAAAGATCATACAAGTGCAATCGCGTCGGTTCAGGAAAGCGTAGGTATGGCGATGATCCTGTCAAACCTGGCATTGATTGCAGGGTTTTTGGTGTTGCTGATGTCCTCGCTGATTCCAACCGTTCACTTCGGAATGCTGGTCAGCGTTGCCATGGTGGGAGGCCTGTTGGGCAACCTGCTGTTGTTGCCACTGCTGTTGAAGTGGGCTGCAAGTTAACCGATCACCACATTGTCAATCAATCTCGTCTTGCCGACATAGGCTGCGACCAGAGCGACGACCGGTAGTTTGATCTCTTCTGGCGTCTCCAGGGTATCGGGATCGGCAATGACGGCGTAGTCGACCGTGGTCACGCCGCCGTCGATCAGCATCTGTCTCATCTCCACGATCAGCTCATACGCATCGCGGTTACCGCGACGGATCTGATGCTCGACTTCCAGCAGGGTGCGGTAAAGCACGGGGGCGATTTGGCGTTCTTCCAGTGTGAGATAGGCATTTCTGGAGCTGAGCGCCAATCCATCAGGTTCCCGCTGGATCGGGCAGACCATGATTTGGGTTGGAACGTTCAGGTCTTTCACCATCCGGCGGACCACCAGTTGCTGCTGATAGTCTTTCTGACCAAAGAAAGCGATGTCAGCGGAGGTCAGGTTCAACAGTTTCAAGACGATGGTTGCCACGCCAGAAAAATGAGTGGGGCGGCGCTCGCCTTCGAGCGTCTTGGCGATCGCGGGCGGGGTGATGGCAGTCGAAAAACCGCGAGGATAGATGGCTTCGGCGGAAGGCGCAAAAATCGTGACGTGGCCAACGGCGGCAAGCCGCTGCAGATCGGTGTCCAGATCTCGCGGATACTTGTCAAGGTCTTCGCCCGCAGCGAATTGGGTTGGATTGACGAAAATGGTAACCAGGGTGGCATCGGTGTTGTCCAGCGAAGCTCGCACAAGGCTCAGGTGTCCTTCGTGAAGTGCTCCCATCGTCGGCACCACGCCGATTCGCTGACCCGCACGGCGGCGGTCATGCACCCAGCTCCGTAGTTCGTCGATGGTGGTAAGGATGTTTTGCGTCATTGCCAGATTAGAATCCCAGTCGTTTGCCTTCGCAAGGTGCGGTGGTAGACTATGAAATATGAACGAACTTGAGATTCAATCCAATCCCTCTCGGATCCAAGCGATTTGTCCTGAGACAATCCGCAAGGATTTTCCCATTCTGGATCAGAAAATACATCGCCAGCGTCCGTTGATTTATCTGGACAATGGAGCTTCGACCCAGCACCCTGCATCGGTCATCGAAACGATGAGCCGGTGCTATCTCGAAACCTATGCAAACGTGCATCGTGGAGTTCACTGGCTGAGCGAACAAACATCAGCTCAATTCGAACAGGCCCGTCAGCTTGTTCGCCAGTTCCTCAACGCCCGACACGACAACGAAATTATTTTTACGTCTGGAACCACGGCGGGTATCAATCTGGTCGCACGAAGCTGGGGAGAGACATTCCTGACGGCAGGCGACGAAATCCTGTTGTCGATCTTTGAGCATCATTCCAACATGGTGCCTTGGCATCAAGTCGCGCAGAAAACGGGCGCTGTGGTTCGGTTTGCTGAGATCAATGATTCGGGCGAACTCGATCTGGATGATTTTGTCAGCAAGCTTTCTTCGAAAACGAAGATCGTTTCCATCGCGGCCGTTTCGAATGTGCTGGGGACAAAAGTTCCGGTTGCCGAGCTGGTCAACCAAGCCCGATCAGTCGGCGCGATCACGGTTGTCGATGCGGCGCAGCATGTTCCGCACGAACCGACGGACGTTGAGAAATGGAATGCAGATTTTGTGGTCTTCAGCGGTCATAAAATGCTTGGCCCGACCGGGATCGGTGTGCTGTGGGGCAAGCAGGAGCATCTACTGGTCATGCCGCCCTTTCTCGGCGGCGGCGGGATGATTGACAGCGTGACCCTCGACGGATTCACTGCGGGCGAGCTTCCTGCCAAATTCGAGGCGGGGACTCCGCCGATTGTGGAAGCCATCGGTTTGGGCGCCGCGATCCGCTATTTAATGCAATTTTCAATGGCGGCCATCGCAGACCACGAGCGGGACCTCGCTCATTTTGCCATCGAGCAAATCGGTTCGATCAAGGGTTTGAAAATCCTCGGACCAATGAGTGGCGATCGCGCCGGAATCGTTAGTTTTGTGGTCGAAGGTATTTCACCCCAAGACATCGCGATGCTGCTGGACAGTCAGGGAATTGCGGTCCGCGCCGGCCATCATTGCGCGATGCCGCTGCACGATCATCTGGGACTCCGATCCTCCTGCCGGGCCAGCTTCTATCTGTACAACACGCGCGAAGAGGTGGAAGTCTTCGCGCGCGAGTTACAGAAAACGGTTGAACGTTTGCGATAGTTTATTCCAGCGACTTCAAAATCTCAAACACCCGTTCCCAAGCTGCTTTTCGTCCGGCCTGATTTTCGGGGTTGGTGTCGGGCGCTTCGCCCGCTCGCATGAAGCCGTGTCCCGCACCTTCGTAGATTTTGGTTTCGTATTTTTTGTCAGCCGCCTTCATCAGTTCTTCTGATTGCGGGATCGTTGCGTTGACGCGAGCATCATTGCTGCCATAAAACCCATAGACGGGCACCCCAATTTTGGCGATGTCATCGGCTTCGGTTGGTCCGCTGCCATAGAAAGGCAACGAGGCTTTGATTTTCTGGTTGTTCGTGGCAAAACGAAACGACTGCGAACCGCCCCAGCAAAATCCCATCACGGCAACCTTGCCGTTACAGGCCGGTAGACCCGCCACATAATCGACGGTGGCATTCAGGTCCGCCGTAATCTGGTCTTTGTCAAGGTTGCCGATCGCGCGGCGGGTACTTTCGACATTTTCAAACGTCGAGGTATTGCCGCCATTAGGCCCCATACCCGACAGCAGATCGGGACAGATCGCGATGTAGCCTTCGGCAGACAAATCATCGGCAACGCCACGCACCCAGTCCGTCAATCCAAAGATTTCATGGATCACCACGACCGCAGTGGCTTGCTGGGATACTTCGGGGTACATCACGAATGCGTCGACCTCCCGGTTGTCGTACTTGATCTTGACCCACTCGCCATGACGAGGCGAGTTCTCAAGCTTCTCTCTCGCCCAGTCTTGAGCAGACAACGAGCTGAAACCTGAAAACAAGATACACGCAATGCAGATTGAGTAACGAAACATGGGATGGGTTCCTTGGGGGGACGGATTTTAGTGCGAAGAAAAAGTAGGGTGTGGAGCGGTCAATACTTCCAAGGGAGATGCCAGACGAAAAGAGTGTCATGGCGTTGGGGGTTCCCATTGGGTCTGGTGATCGCGTAACACATCAGCCGGCGCAGGGTGTGTTGCGCGGTCGCTCGATGATGGTTACCTCAATACCTGGATTCCACATTCATCGAAGTTCCTTGTGAATTGTAAGGGCTATGGCGACCGCTGCACACACCCTACGTCCACTGGATGGATAGGGGGTCACCAAGGAACGATTGCTTTTGCATGCAACCGAGATTCGTTAGCGAACCCAATCTTATCCCGTTTGGCAACTTCTAGCGATAACCCAAACCTTCACTAAGTCCACAAAGTGAACTGCAATACTGGAGGTTCAGTCGCATTTGTCCCGCTCTATAAAATGTCTGCCGCCGAGGGGAAGAAAGTTGGGACTGGCTCCTTAGTTGAGCAGAGGAATGCGGAATGTCCGGTGCATCAGGACTCTCTGTTCGTGGGTAAATATATCCATCAAGGTCTGGCGTTGTTCTTCGTAGAGGTTTTCTTTTTCCCTGAAAAGTTGCTTCTCCGCGTTGTCGAGTTCGGTGATGAATTCGGCATGAATTTGATCAAAGATGGCATTTTGTTCGGCGGTCAGTTCCAGATAGCTTCGCCAATCGGGGAATGATAATGCGACACCTTCCCAATAGTTCGACATCAGATTCTGATTCCATATTTGTCGCAATCGAATTGCTTGTTCCTCACGCAATACGGCATCAATCTGGTTTTGGATCCCACGGTACTCGATGGGTGCAATGGCGGATTCACGTTGTTTTTTGGTTCTCCGGTTTCGACGGTCTTCTTCACGGTTTTCGATTGTCAGTACTTCAGGCAAGGGAGACTCGGCAAGCCATTGATCTCTTAGAACGTGCAACTGTTGTTTCTGGTCTTCTGAGATGGCAAGTCCACTTCCGAACTCTTCATCCAGTAGTAATCCCAGCAAGCCGTGCGGTTGCAAGAGAGCATCGAGAAAAGCAGGTGTCATCCTCAGCATGCTCACTTCTGTAACGTGGTTTGTGCTTGAATGACTCGTTGAATTACTTTCTGGGGGCGACAGAGAGGTGGCGCGAATTCGACTGGCGACAGTCACACCCGAACCGGTGGGATACGGTCCTCGACGTGTCCCTCCGAGGCGTTGAATTCGCTGTACAAGTGCGGGATGGGGAGTATCCAAGGCGCTCTCATAATCAAGCAACTGAGTGGGTGTGAGATTATTTTTCAAGGTTTGCTGCCATCGGACATCGATGGATTCAGCCCGCGCTGCGTAGTTTGCCTCTGACTCTTGGGACCTCGCTTCATGCAAAGCAATTGCCTTTCGCACCTGGTCTACCTGTTCTTCGCTCATCTTGACATAGTGGATCAATCCAGGCACAAGTAAACGATGAGGAACTACTCGGAGGCGACCATTGACCGTGATGGTGGCATTCAGATACGTTTGAACCAGCATATTGTCGAACAGTTCCCGTTGGTCCGGTGACAGACGGCTAACAAACTGTTCCAATTCATCCGTTCTCAGTCTTTCCAGCCGAGTAGCACGTTCTTCAGGTTGATCCGAATAGTAGCGAATAATTTGCTCCCGTTTTTCGATATAGGGCTCATAGAGTTCGGAATATCCTCCTTCGAGGCCGGGCTGGCTATGACGAAACTTGACTCCGAAATTGGTCAAATTCCACTTGTACACACGGAGGGGATCCGCAGCTTCGAATGCATCTGTAAAAGATGCCCTGAAGTTTAAGTGCTGAGCTTCTGTGGCGGTCGCAGTCAAGAAATGGCACCAACCAATGACGACAGTGAGGGCTGCAAGCAAAACAGGATTCGATTTGCAATTCATTGTGGTTTCCTGTTGTTAGATTGGAGCGAATCTTTTGATTCGTGAAAGGTTGACGACAAATTACCATAGAAACAGGTTGGGGAAATACCCAATCTTTGATCGATGAAATAATCCAAGAATGTTTATTTTGTATTTTTTTTAACCAAAATATCGAGAGGTCAGATCCAAGTTGGCTTATCGCTGACTCCCGAATTCCGAACCCCCAACCCCGAAATTTTCGATTTCCTTATTGCAAAAACGCCGATCCACGATAGAATGCTCGGCAAATGAAAAGACGGTTGAACCAAATAATGAGAGCGGTATCGGCCAGAAAAGTTACCTGAGGCCTGCGTTTCGCTGCGGTTG
This sequence comes from uncultured Pirellulaceae bacterium, assembly GCA_964414815.1. GTDB lineage: Bacteria > Planctomycetota > Planctomycetia > Pirellulales > Pirellulaceae > Mariniblastus. The sequence goes on from CAYPXY010000011.1 coordinate 18,977, forward strand.
TTCTGGCAGCAGATTAGGCAGGTCGGGTGTTTGTTGTCAGAATTTGTAAATGTAGTCCCTTTGAAGGAGGCAGATCGAACTTAGTCCTGTGACTTGTGATCAGGCGAGATTGGAAATCGATCCATTGTTGTTGTATGGCCATTACCAAAGAACGAAAATCGGAATTAATCAAACAATTTCAAAGAACCTCGGGAGACTCAGGCTCGCCTGATGTGCAAATTGCACTGCTCACGACCCGCATCAATAATTTGACTGAGCACATGCGAACCCATCAAAAGGACTACGCCACGCGGCGGGGTCTGTTGGGTATGGTTTCTCGACGGCGTTCCTTGCTGGACTATGTCCGCGACCATGATCCGGATCGCTATCTCGATCTGCTCCAAAAACTTGGCATCCGCAAATAGTGTTGTCTGTAAAGCGACTTGAATAAGTCGCTTTCTTCGTTTTGCCTTCAGTTTTGCGGCCCTCCATCGGCACCCATTGGGGGTGTTCCCTTGTCGGCGCCTCGTTTGTTTTTACTTCGTATCCACGAGTCAGTTTGGCTGGCCGTTTCGTTCCGGAGTTTTTTCTGGTGGTCTTCTTGTTCCAACATTCAGGCGGCCAGTTCTCAGCATTGAATTTTGTAAACCATCGTTAGTTAAATAGTAGAAGTAGTATCAATATCAGGAAGCATAACGTGAAAATAAGAGTAGAAAAGAAAATCGGCGAAGGAACCTTGTCATTTGAAACCGGCGAACTCGCCAAACAGGCTGCGGCCGCCGTATTAGTCCAGTACAACGAAACGGTGGTGTTGTCCACCGTGGCTCAGGCAGCTGCCCGCCCGGGAATCGACTTCTTCCCGCTCACCTGTGATTACCGTGAGCGGACTTGTGCAGCTGGAAAATTTCCGGGCGGATTCATCAAGCGCGAAGGCCGCCCAACCACCAAGGAAACGCTGACGTCGCGGCTGATTGATCGTCCGATTCGCCCCATGTTCGCTCCGGGGTTCGGCGATGAAGTTCAATGTCAAAACTTTGTGTTGGCTAGCGATCGTCAAACCGACGGCGACGTGCTGGCGATGAACGGAACCGCCGTGGCCTGCTTCATTTCGCCGATGCCGTTTGAGGATCCCGTCGCATCCATTCGGGTTGGCCGAATTGACGGTCAGTTCATTCCTTTCCCGACGCTCGACCAGCTGGAGGAAAGCGATATGGACATCGTGGTTTCCGCAACCGAGAGTCTGGTGACGATGATCGAAGGTTTCGCACGCGAGGTACCCGAAGCAGAAGTGCTTGCCGCAGTCGATTTTGCCCATGACATCTGCAAGCAGATCGTCCAGTTGCAACGTGACTTTTATCGTCAGGTCAATCCGGTCAAAGCTCCATTTGAAAAACCGGTTGACAACGGATTGCTGGGACAATTGCAGGAACGCTACTACAACGATTTGAAAAATGCGATTGAAACCCACGGCAAGCAGGATCGAGCGGCCGCGACATCTGCCGTGAAAGATCGTATCAAGGCCGAGATGATTCCGGATGCCAACGCAGAAAACGCGATCAGTGGCGAAGACCTCTCCAAGGCAATTCACGATCTCGTCGAGCGAGTCACACGCGATTCGATTTTGAACGGTGTCCGTGCCGATGGCCGTGACAACAAAACGCTTCGCCCGATCGTTTGCAAGGCCAGCGTGCTGCCGCGCGTTCACGGATCGGCTCTCTTTCAGCGGGGTGAAACGCAGGCGTTGATCACCGTCACGTTAGGAACGGGGCGCGATGAACAGCGAGTCGACGGGCTGGTGGATGAGTACTCCAAGAAGTTCATGCTCGATTACAATTTCCCCAGCTTCAGTGTCGGCGAAGTCCGTCCCATCCGTGGACCGGGGCGTCGCGAAATCGGCCATGGAGCGTTGGCTGAGCGAAGCATCAATCCGGTGCTGCCCGATCCAGACGATTTTCCGTACACAATTCGCATTGTGTCCGATATTCTGGAATCCAACGGCTCGTCTTCGATGGCCACCGTCTGTGGTACGACGTTGGGCCTGATGTCCGCCGGTGTGAAAATCAAGAATCCCGTGGCAGGTATTTCTGTGGGGCTGGTTCAGGAAGGTGACCGCTACGTGCTGCTGACCGACATCATGGGCAGTGAAGACCACCACGGCGACATGGATTTCAAGGTTGCAGGAACTCAAAACGGGGTTACCGGAATTCAGCTTGACCTGAAGACACGTGGAATCAGCACCCAAATTTTGAAAGAAGCTATCGCTCAGTCGCGTGAAGCCCGTATCGAAATTCTGCGCAAGATGTTGACCGAAATTTCACGACCGGCGGATGATCTATCACCTTACGCACCTCGACTGCTCGTCACGACGATCGATCCGGAAAAGATCGGTATGTTGATCGGACCGGGCGGCAAGAATATCCGTGCGATTCAGGAACAAACCGAAACGGTGATTGAAGTGACCGACGACGGGCGCGTGACGATTGCCGGGACCAACGGAGAATTGGCGCAGGCGGCGCTGCGCCGCGTGGAAGCTTGCACGGCGACCGTGCAGATCGGAAAAATTTATGACGGAGTCGTCAGCAGTGTCAAGGAATTCGGTGCGTTTGTCGAGATTCTTCCGGGACGTGACGGCTTGTGCCACGTCAGCGAGTTGTCCACAGGCTATATCGATAACGTGGAAGATGTTTGCCACGTCGGAGACGAAATGAAGGTGCTGGTGATCGACATCGACGGCAACGATCGGGTCAAGCTGAGCCGTCGCCGCGCATTGGAGCAACTGGGACTTGAGGACGAACTGGTCGGTGCCGTCAGCGAACGGTCTTCTTCAGGAGACGAATTGGGCGAAGGCCAACGAAGTGAAGGCTACCGCAGCGAAGGTGGTCGTAGTGAAGGTGGTAGTCGCGGCGAAGGCCAGCGAGGAGATGGAAGTCGTCATCGCGGCGGAGAACGCCGTGACTACGGACGCGGCGAAGGCGGAGGTGGACGAAGTGGCGGACGAAGTGGCGGAGGCAGTGGGGGTGGTCGCAGCCGCAGCGGAAACCGGGATCGCGGACGAGACCGCCGGTAGACGATGCCGTCGATAGACAAAGCTGCAATCGGTCTGTATAAACGCTCCTTGCCAGCTCGTCTGGCAGGAGCGAAAGTCTGGCAAGCTTAGTACGATCTCGCGCAACAGCTTCCCCGACAATGGTTTCGGAGTAAAATAGTGATATGAGTATTGAACTTAATCAGGAATTGGTCAACGCTATTTTCTCTGTCGGGCATGCAAACCTGGAAGTGATTGATCCTCGAACGCAAAAGACCTACGTGTTTGTGGAGAGAGAAACTCACCGTCAGGCAATGGAAGCATTGCGGCGACAGCAAGATCGAGAAGCGATCGCTCAGGGGATTCGACAGATGGAGGCGGGGCAAGGCGAGTCAATTGAACAAGCCTTTACTGACCTGCAAGAGCAACTTGGCTACTCCAAGTAGTATAAAATGCAGGACGAAATGGATGAGTTGCGGACGCAGTTGAATCAACTGGCAAGTCTGGCGGGTGAGTTGGCGCACGAGATCAAGAATCCGTTGTCCATCATCCGGATGAATATCGAACTGCTGCAGGAAGATTTCGAAAGGCTCGATACCCCCGAATCGCGCCGGGCACTGGGCCGGACGGAGCGGGTGATCAACCAGTGCCAGCGTCTCGAGACCATGCTCAACGACTTTCTGCGCTTTACGCGGCTGAGCAATCTTGAGCTCAAGGCAGGCAATCTCAATCAACAGGTGGCTCAGGTACTGGACTTTATAGAGCCGCAGGCGGTCCGTCAAAATGTTGAAGTCATTCGTCATCTGGACAATGAGCTTCCCAGCATCAAGCTCGACCCGCAAACTTTGCAGGCGGCGCTGCTGAATCTGGTGAAGAACGCACTGGAGGCCATGCCCGACGGAGGCCAGCTTCTGGTGCGAACGCGGATCATTCGAACGGGTGTAGCGCTCGACTTGATCGACACGGGCATCGGGATGACGCCCCATACGCTGCTCAACATGTTTAAGGATTTCTACACCAGCAAGGAAGGCGGAACCGGGTTAGGATTGCCGACCGCCAAGAAAATCATCGAAGCCCACGGGGCGCGCATCAACGTCCAATCCGAACTTGGCCGAGGAAGCCAGTTCACGATCGAGTTCCCCACACCCAAGCGGATTTGAGTTGCGGCAAAAAAAAACGCAACTAAAAGTTGCGCTTCGGTGTTGGTGATGGAGGAAAATTATTTCCGCCACTTCTGGCAAAACCTTATGGCTGTGGGCTGCCTGTGTTCGCACGAGCGTCGCGTACTTGGGCTTTGCCAGTCTGCGAGGTTCCGGTCAGGAAGTTGTCGATCTGAGCGTCGTCGATCAACTGCTGGAACTTGTCGTACATCGCGATTCGCATCTTCTTTTCGCGAATGCTTTTGTAGATTTCGTCCTTGACCGCAGCAAATTCGGTAACGACTGGTTCGGTGTATCCCTGGCAGAACATGATCACCCAGTACTTTCCGACTTGAACTACCTTGGAGATTTCGCCTGGCTTGAGGCTGAACGCTTCCTTTTCCAGTTCGGGGCGGCCGCCGTGCTGTTGGATGGGTTCGACCTGGCCGAAATTATTTCGTGAGGCCGGCTCGATCGAGTATTGATGAGCCAATTTTCCAAAGAATTCGGACGTCGGATTGCTGGCCGCCATCGACCAGACGCGGGTGGCCTGTTGATGGTTATCCGTCATGATCGCCAGGACGTCGACGCGCGGGCCAAAGTTCGACTCAAACCCTTTTTGCATGTCTTCTTGAGTTACAGAGACATTTTTCTCGACCAACTTTTTCAGCGCCACCGTTGGCCAGACTTCGTCTTCGATGTAGAACTCGACTTTCGAGCGATCGTTCTCTGTGATGACAGTCAACCAAGTCTCGACATCGGGGCTTCCACTCGGAGTAACGTATCCCATCGATTCGGCGGCTCTGGCGATTTCGTCGTCGATGTCCTGCTTGGCGACTTGGAGACCAGCTTTTTGCAGTTCAGCCCGCAACAGCGTGCGGTTGATTTCCGTTTTCAGCATTTCGTCGCCAAAACGCATCAAGCAAACTTCTGCAACGTGACGAATAGGAATTTCCATTCCATCGACGACGGCCGCAACGCCGGGGTGTTGCTCACGCAGCTTCGGATCGTTCATTATGTTGGTGATCTGAGCATTGCGTTGCAACTGTTCAAACAGATTTAGTGCAGCATCCCCCAGCTTCTGTTGCGACAACTCGGTGATCAGCCGTTCCTGAATCATGGGAAGCTGATCCTGGCTGATTTCTTCGGCTGGGAAGATTCGTTCGCAGCGGAGAATGATAAATTTTTCGGCAATCGCCAACGGGTTCGAAATTTGGCCGGTTTGCAGTGAAAAAGCGACTTGCTCAAACTCCGGAAAGCCAGAATGTCGTCGTACCGGAGGCAACAGGCCGCCCATCGAAGCACTGTTCGGATCGACGGAAACCCGCTTGGCAATTCGTTCAAATTCTTCCGGGTTGTTGCGCAGGTCTTGCATGACCTGTTGGGCTTGACTTTCAGTGTCCACGACGATCTGGCGGACCTGGACTCGGGGCCCGAATTCAAATTCCAGTTGTTCGTTCAGTTCTTCTCGTGTGACTTCGATTTTGCTGGCGACCAAGGTTTGCAGCGCCAGCTTGTTCCACACATAGTCATTCTTGATTTGGTCAACGGTCAGGTTGCGGTTGGCGCTGATGACTTCCAGCCAACGCTCGCCCGACATTCCCAGCTTTCCGGCTTCGGAAATAATCTCATCGTTGACGTGCTTTTCGGTGATCGCGATGTTGTTTCGCTCCAGCTCCTTGGTGATCAGGAACTTGTTGATGATTTCCTGAAGAACATCCTTACCGAAGCGGCGGAGGCATTCATTCGTCAGTTGCTGCCGACTGATTTCCTGCTGATTGACAACCGCCAGCGTTTGAATTTGCTTTTGGTTTTGCTGATGCGCCGGATGAACGGCGCCGTCGCGTTGCGGTGTGGCAGGTTGTTGGGCTGAGGCATTCATTCCGGCAAGCAGCACTGCCGAACTAAAACAAATCGAGAACAGGAATCCAAAGCCTGAGGGGCTATGTCCGGTATAGTTGGGCGTGGCGATACGCATGGGGTTTCTCCGTAAACCGATGGGGGGATGGGTGATGCTGTGTTGTCCCGAGCTGATGCTTGAAGGAAGGAGCGGGAAAGCCGGGATGCTGGCAATATAGAAAACACGTTTTCGCCGCGTCAAGGCAGAAACAGCCGGAGAAATCCGCTAGCAGATGTATTGGAGTCGCCGACCCTCAGGCTGGGCGGGTGGATTTCTCTGTTATCATTGTTGATAACATTCGAATCATAACCCGAAGCGTAAGCGAGGGACCGCGTTTCTTACCTCGCTTACGCTTCGGGTTATGATTTCCACCAAACCAGCCTCATGCTGCGCGTTGTGACTCGCGGCGGCTCAGGCCGATCCGTTCGATAAAGCGGCCTTCCTCGAAAACAGCCACCTCTTCGGTGGCAAGCTGCCAACGGACTTGAAACTGGTCGATGGCAAATCGGAACCCCCAAAGCCGATTTTCGCTCAGCAAAATAGTCTCCGAACTTGCCGTACCGGCTTTCATGGTCAAACGTGAAAGCAAAACCTGGCAAAATTGGCGAACGTGGGCAATTTGATCCGCAGCACTATTCATGAATTCCTCGGGGATATCCCCCGTATCGGTCCACGGCACAACCGGTATTGATCCAATTATCCTTATTTTTCATTTCAAAATGGACTTTGGCGAGAACCTTCTTCAACGCATTCACTTCCAATTGCTATAATTAAGTGGGCTTTACAAGTGTGCCCGTTGAAACACTTCACGTTATGGAAGGAGAGGTAGCGTTCGAGCTACCGTATGAATGACCGAAGCCACTATTTCTGCTGTTGATCAGGAGATCGTTTTGCCCCTGTTTGGCGCCAAAGATCAGCACCTTCGACGTTTAAGGGATCAATTCAAGGTTGCAATCACTCATCGCAACGGCCAGGTTCGCGTGATTGGGGAAGACGCCACCGCAGTCGCCCAGGCAACGGATGCTATCAAACAACTGACAGCCATCATTCGCCGCCGGGGTAATTTGACTCCCGATTTGTTCAATGAAACCATTGCTCGCGTGACTGGTGAAGTCGCTCCAGATCGGGCGGCGCCTGCCATCGAGACACTGCAAGTCGGTCGCCAGATCCACCCACGGACGCCCGGCCAAGCCAGCTATGTCGAAGCTATTCGCAAGAACGAGTTGGTCTTTTCCGTTGGCCCAGCGGGTTGCGGCAAGACGTATCTGGCGGTTGCGATGGCGGTTCAGGCGTTAAAAAGCCACGAAGTCCGAAAAATCGTGCTGGTTCGGCCCGCGGTCGAGGCGGGGGAAAGTCTCGGTTTTCTGCCGGGGGACTTGCACGCCAAAATCAATCCGTACCTTCGACCGCTGTTGGACGCGATTCACGAAATGGTGGGCTATGACCAGATGCAGGCGCTGATTCAGCGCGATGTCGTTGAAATCTGTCCGCTGGCCTATATGCGTGGCCGGACGCTCAATGAGGCGTTCATTATTCTCGACGAAGCCCAAAATACGACCGTCGGACAGATGAAAATGTTCTTGACGCGGATGGGGGAAGCTTCCAAAATCGTCGTCTCGGGTGACCCGACACAGATCGACTTGCCGCCGAAAACCAAGTCGGGACTGATCGATGCGATTGGTCGCTTGTCGAGAATCAAGGGAGTGTCCGTGGTCGAGTTGACCGCCGCCGATATCGTTCGGCACCGGCTCGTCTCGGAAATCGTAAAAGCGTATGACCAATGAGCAATCTCAACACCACCCGAAAAAACTGGATGCCGCCGGTTGCCAAATCTTCCATCATGTCCGCGACGGGCTATCTGAAGCGTGGTGATGTCTGGGCCAAAATCGGCTTATGTTTGTTGCTATCGGTGATCCTCTGGGCCTGCATGACGGCCTGGTCACCCGCCTTTCACTATCGCATGCGCCATACGCCTCTCCGGAATCTTCATGCTCGAGTCGAATTCGAATACGACGATTACAAGCTGACCGAAGATGCCCGCGAACAGACGAAGCGAAAATTTCTCTGTCTCTATGCCAACGATACACAGGCGTTGTCGCTAATACGGCAAACCCTGATGCGAGATCTGTTCGAGATTCACGCAAAGCCTTACGAAGGAATTGCTGAAAGTGGCTTGTGGACCAAGTTTTACTCCGAGCCGAAAGCCGAAGAGGGGCTTGAGCCTCCTCCCTCCCCCGCGACGGCAGAAGACTATCAACGATTTCGTGAGGCCATCAAAAATGATGAGAAGCTGGAATCATTGGAAGCCGCCATTCGAGAGGTATTTCGGGTAGCCAGCGAAAAAGGGTTGCTGGAGAATGTTGAACATGAAGGCGGTCCGGGGAGCCTGAGCGAAATCGAAGTCTATCCCAAAGGGGCCGATATTGTGGACCGGGAACGGGTAGCGATCTCGGAAGTTCGACTGCCGGAGTTTCTCTCCACGTTGCAGGCCAAGCTGCTAGCGCAGCTAAAGAAGTTGCCCGAAGAAAAAATCAGTTCGCCGGAATTTGTTGCGGAGCGAATTTATCACCGGCTGCGACCGGCCGTCCCGGCCACATTGACTTACGATGCGGTCAACAGTTCGCGGGAGCTAGCAAAGGTACTCGATGCTGTAGGCGTCAAAAAGCGATTATATAAACCGGGCGAGTCGCTGGAACGCTATCGGCGCGACTTGAGTTTGCGCGGCATTCTTGGCAAGGAGCCGCTGGCCCACGACGATCTGGATTTATTGCGGGCAGAGCATAACGCGCTCGTGGCATCCGAAGGAACTACGCCCAAGGTCGTCCGTTCATTTATTTTCATCGGGCTGTGCATGGTGCTGTTCTGGTTCGTTGCCCAGTTTCTATATTTCCGACATCCCCAATTGCTGGATGATTTCCGGCAGTTCCTGATTTTGGTCACCTTGATGGCGGCCGCCTTGATTGTGGCGACCTTGTTGACGTTGATACCGGCTTGGAGGGCGGAAATCATTATCGTGATGTTGTTTGCGATGGGGATTGCGATTGCTTACAACAGCGAGTTATCCATGTTCCTAAGCTCGCTCGTTGCCATGACTTACAGTATTTCCCATGGATTCGGGTTGCCGGAGTTTGCGATCCTGGTGGTCGCATCGACGGCTTCTGCGTTCATGTGCAAACAAATTCGCAGCCGTACCAAGCTGGTCAATACATCGATGATCGTGGCTATCATGATCTTGCCGGTGGTACTGGGAATTCACTATCTGTTTGGTCAGCCTTTTTCAACCGCCTTGGTTACCGAAGGGCTTTGGTTTGCCGCCGGAGCCGGAATTGCTGGGCTGACGATGACAGCCCTGTTGCCGTTTCTCGAAGGGTGGTTCGATGTGCAGACCGACATTAATCTGCTGGAACTGGGCGATCCCAATAATGTGTTGTTGCGAGAGCTGGTTCAGCGAGCACCGGGCACGTACAACCACAGTATCAATGTCGCGTCGATCAGTGAAGCCGCCGCAGAAGCCATCGGTGCCAACGGGTTGTTGTGTCGGGTCGGATCGTATTTTCACGACATCGGCAAGATTCGAAAGCCGGAATACTTTATCGAGAATCAATCCGGGATCAACAAGCATGATGACCTGAACCCGACGATGAGTACGTTGGTGATCGTGGCCCATGTCAAGGATGGTGCCGAACTGGCTCGCACGCATGGCTTGCCGAGACGGATTGTCGATCTGATTGAGCAGCATCACGGCACCACCTTGGTCGAGTACTTCTTCAAACGGGCGGAGAAGCAGCAGGCTGAAAAAGAGGAGTCCCTTCAGGAGGAAGTCGACGAAGCCGATTATCGTTATCCCGGTCCCAAGCCGCAAACGCTCGAGGCCGCTGTGTTGATGCTGGCCGATTCAGTCGAAAGTGCCAGTCGGACGCTTCGCGAGCCAGCACCGTCGCGGATCGAAAACCTGGTGTTTGACATCAGTCGCAAAAAGCTGGAAGATGGTCAGTTCGACGAGTGCCCGATTACGCTTCAGCAACTTCACCGCGTTCAAAACAGTCTGATCAAATCCCTTAACGCGATGCACCACGTTCGGGTTCAGTATCCTGAAAAGCAACAATCCGCATGATCCAGTCTTCCAGCGACGCATTTCGAATCGAGATCGCCGACCAGCAATCGCGGGCGTTGGACAAACACTCGGTGGCCGAAGTAGTCAGGATGATCCTGAGTGATGCGGGAATTGTATCGGCGGAGATCAGTATCGCGATGGTCGATTCCAGCGAGATGAGGGAGCTGAATTGCAAATATCTGAACCACGATTACGATACCGACGTGCTCAGTTTTGTCCTCGAGGAGTCCGATGATTTTTTGGCCGGGCAGTTGATCATCAGTACGGATTACGCGGCCAGCAAGGGTGAGGAGCTGGGGATTCCGATGGAGCACGAGTTGTTGCTCTATGCCATCCACGGGACGTTGCACCTGATCGGTTATGACGACCTGGACGATGAAACGGCCGGGGAAATGCGGGAGGCGGAGGCCGAATATCTGGGGCGACTGGGAATCCGCCATTTCTGGGAAGACTGATCCCCAATCTGGGCGGCCAGAAATCACCGCTATCGCAGGGTTGGTATCGTTTCAATCCTAACCCGAAGCGTCAGCGAGGGACACTCCTCGTTCCCTTGCTGACGCTGCGGGTTGGGATTTGGCATTCCCAATCTGGGCATTTTGGGACGGCTGAATTACAATGGAGGGATTACCTCGAATGATTGCCGGAGAAAAGAATGCCATCTGTTGTTGTCTGTCCAAAATGCGAAACCCGTTATCAGGTTCCCGAAAAAGCGTTGGGTAAGACGCTGCAGTGCAAGAAATGCGGCCAGTCCTTTCCCGCCAAAGTTGCTGAAGCGGTCGCCGCAGGCAGTTCTTCGGCGTCCACCGCCCCACCCAACCGCCAGCCTCCAGGGCCAGAGATTTCTGCAGAGGTTTACAAACGACTGGGGCTGGACGGACCTTTCAAACGACCGCCGGAAGTCTTGGCGGATGTGCCGTCGCCTCCCCCTCGAGACATTCTGGGAAATCTGGCCGCCGAACCCGGATTTGGGACGGAGGAAGTTCGTTCGGGAGGAAATCCCGTATCAAAGAGCAAGGCGACCGATGAACTTCAAGATGTGGTTGTAAATCCGTTTGCAAAGGCAGCAGCAAAAAATATCAAACGACGCCCGGAGGATTTGAGAGCCAATGGGTATGCGTTTCGTTCCCTGGGGTCGCTTGCAAAAATCATCAGCATCCTTCATTGGATGTTACTCGCTCTGGTCGTCATCGGAATTGCCGCCTTGGCGGGAATATTCTATTTCTCGGACTGGAGAAATCTGGAAGAAGGAACCCCTCCTCCAGGGTTTTTGCTGATGATCATTGGCTATGTAGTGGGGGGACTGATGATGTTAGCGGCGATTATTCTATTGTTTATTTTCATGTACCGGGCAAATGCCAATCTGTGGGCGATGTCCACCAAAGATCTCAAGTATACCCCTGCCTGGACTGTTATTGCCTGGATTATCCCTTTTGCTTCGCTCGTGTTGCCCGTGATGGCGATGAGCGAAATCTACAAGGCCAGCCATTCACCAGGTGGAAGCAAATGGAAATCAGCTCCGGCACCGGGAGTCGTGGTTGGCTGGTGGGTTTGTCTTTTGTTCGGTATGACGGTACCGATCGCATTGATCCTGCTGCCCAAAGTTGTCACCACGATCAGCAAGAAGCAGGACCGATATGCTGGAGTTGGAGGGTAGTCGTGGGCAGGCGGGCAGGTATCCAATTGGCAGGGCAGATATTACTGAGGCGGCACTCTACCCGGCGCGCCTGCGCCGACCAGACCTCGCTCTTCCGACTGCAATCCTGAGTTGAACGCTTTCAGGCGATAACCATAAACGACGTGCGGTCGGCTTCGGCTTGCGGCTAAACGGTTTCGCCTGCTGTGATCGGGCTACATTTTATCTGCCACTCGAATGCGCTGGCCCGGTTGGGTCAGCAGCGACACGATCACCAGGGTCAGAAACGACAACGGGATCGTGACGATGCCAGGCTGGCTGAAGGGAATCAAGGTGGCAATCCACTCCGGTCGCGCCACATGATAGACCTTCTCAAACGTGTCGGCGCTGAGTAAAATCCAGCCTAACGAACTGACCATCCCGACCACCACCGCTGCGATGATGCCCTGCCGAGTCGTTGGCCGCCAAAACAACAGCATCACCAGCGCCGGCAGATTGGCAGAGGCGGCCACGCTGAATGCCCAGCCGACCAGATAGCTGACGTTCATTTTCTCAAAGCTGATGCCCAGCACAATGGCGATCATCCCCACAACCACCGATGCGATTTTAGCGATCCGAACCTGGGTCGCGTCGCTCATGCTGACGCCCATCGCCGTTTTGAGCAAATCGTGACTGACCGCACCGGCAGAGGCAAGAATCAGCCCGCTGACCGTTCCCAATACTGTCGTGAACGCGATGGCCGAAATGATGGCGAACAACCACTCACTGATACTGCGCGCCAGCAGCGGAGCGGACATGTTGTCGTTGGTGACGTCCAGAGCACCGCTGGTCATCGCCCCCAATCCCATGTACAAGGTCAGAATATAAAAACTGCCGATGGCCGCGATTCCAACGATGGTACTTTTTCGAGCCGCTGCTTCATCCTTGACGGTGTAATACCGGATCAGGATATGAGGTAGCGAGGCCGTACCGCAAAAGAGAGCGAACATCAGTGACAGAAAATTCAACTTCGGCCACAAACCGGGTTGGCGAATCCCGCCAAACGTTGGATGTTCGCCCGGTCGCATGATCTGCTCGCCAGCCGTCGGTTTCGGAAAATAGACTTCCATGGCTTTGCCGGAGGAATCGGTCAGCGTCGCCTTGCGCCACAGAATGATTTCGCTGCTGCTGAGCGTTTGAAGGTATTTCCACGGACCGATGGGGCCGGTACTGGTTTGACCGTCCGGCAATCGACGAAGAAAGCCTGTCGGATGCAGTGTGGTCCGGTCGGGAGGCTTCACTTCTGGAGCGGAGCTTGCTTCAAGTTGGTTCTTCGAATCTGAGGGGGGCCAAAGAGCCTGACATTCCAGCAGCCAGACTCCTTCATCGGAATCCCATCGTTTGAAAATCTGCTTTTGCTCGCCGCCGAGCGGAGCCAACAACCAGAAACCTGCGGTTTCCCATTGATGGGACACGGAGTCGAGAATTCGTTCGTACCCGTGTTGCGACAACGGCAACGCCACGACGTCCGGATCGTTCAGATCAATCGGTCCCAGCAAGATCGAAGTGAACTCATAGCCATCGATACCGCCTTGTTTGACTTCCAGACCACGAAACAGAATCAATACCGTTAGCAGCGCGGAAAAAACAACCAGCAAGGAGCCTTTGATAAATTGAACCCACGTCGTCGATACCATTCCGGCGGTGACAACGATCAGAATCACAACCGCACCGACCAGCACCACACCGGCCCAATGAGGAAACCCCAGTAAAGGTTGCACCAGCACGCCCGCTCCCACCATTTGCGGGATCAGATAGAACACGCTGATGGCCAGCGTACTGATGCCGGCGACCAGCTGAATTCCTTTGGACTGAAATCGGGCGTTGAGTGCATCGGCAAACGTGAACTTGCCCATTCGCTTGAGCGGCTCGGCAATGACAAACAGAGCCACGATCCAGCCTGCCAGGTAGCCGATGGAATAGAGAAATCCGTCATATCCATAAAAGGCAATCATGCCGCAAATGCCCAAAAACGAAGCGGCGGAAAGATAGTCCCCGGCAAAGGCGATTCCGTTGACAAACCAGGGGATCTGCCCATGAGCCGCAAAATATCCGCTGGAGTCACGGGCTTTGCGTCCCAGAAAAACACTCAAGCCGAGTGTAAAGCCGACGACGGTCAGGAAGACAACAATGGCCATAGCGGAAGGCGTGTTACTCATGTTTCATCCGTTCGGCACATTCGTCCATAGGCCAGCGCCAACAGAAAAGCCAGTCCGATCAGACTCAACCCCCACCCAATCGCCAGATTGATGCCACCCGCCGGTTTCCAGTCTGTCATTTGCGGGGCGAAGGCACTCACCAGTACAAAGGCAAGGTAAAACAGACTGTAACCAGCAAAGAGTTTTAGCCCGAGCCGAGTATTGAACTGATGAGGAGGATGGGGTTGTGGAGAATGAGGAGCAGGCACGGTATTTTTTCAGCAGTATTTTGCCAGGAAAATGAATCCTTCCAATATATTCGGAATGATCAGTGAATGACACCTGTCGTATAGGTTTGTTGAAGAGAGAAGCTGGTTCTGCAATTGTACTCCTGCCGTTTGAGATCGCGAGATGATCAACGTGCGCGCTGAGCGATTGAGGACAATCGCTCTACATTGTTTATTTCAGGTTGTTCTCGTACATCTCTTCGTTGAATCCGACCAGGAGTTTCTTCCCGATACGCAGGGTGGGAGCGCGGAGGTTGCCGCTCGGACCGATGATCAGCTTGAGAATCTCATCATCGGCCGGACGGCTTTTTTTCAGGTCGATGTGAACATGCGACTTGCCTTTGGCAATATGGAGATGATGGACTGGATGGAGCAATTCGAGCGCCTCCGATGGCCCGATTCGATCCTTTCTCGCGTTGACTTCCATCTTGATCGCAATGTTGCGGGCGCCGATCCAGCTCTGGGCTTTTCTGCAGGTTTCGCATCCAGCGCGATGATAGCTCCAATCGATTTTCTTCATCCTGTGGGTCCTGAAGGTTTCAGTCGCTGTAAGGTACGGGGGAGGATTACGGTTGGTCGTCGGTCGCTGTGTTCGTTTCCATGTTCACGAAATCCGGAGGCTGATAGCCGATGGGTGAAACTTGGTCGAGCTGAAATTCCTTCCTCGACAACGCAACATAGTTAAGCCCGATTTCGATCTGGTCGCCAGTAACCACGCGATTCCCTTGGGCATCCAGGCGAGCATTCATCGTGGCTTTTTTGCCGGTGTGGCAAATCGTTTTGATTTCGCCCAGCACATCGGCCCAGGCCAGCAGGTATTTACTTCCCTCAAACGGCTCGCCTCGAAAATCGGTTCGCAGCCCGTAACAGAGCACGGGAATATTCAGCCGGTCGCAAACCAGTGTCAACTGCAGCACCTGAGCCGCTGTAAGGAACTGGGCTTCATCCAGAAACACGCAACTGACAGGGGCCTGTTGATGTTCGTGAGTGATGTGCAGGTAGAGGTCGAAATCCGTATCGAAAGCGGGTGCTTCCCTTGTCAGCCCGATGCGCGATGCGATGACTCCGACACCCGCTCGGTGATCAATCGCGGGCGTCAGCAGCAATACTCGCATACCCCGCTCCTCGTAGTTGTGCGCGGATTGCAACAGCGTTGTACTTTTGCCCGCGTTCATGGCGGAGTAATAGAAATAGAGTTTGGCCATGGGGCAGGTGTCAGACTTCAGGTTTCAGGTTTCAGACTTCATGATTTGGGTTTCTGACCAGGTTTGTCATTCTCATTCCTGAAGCCTGAAACCTGCATTCTGAAACCTGAGGCCTGGTTCAACCGAACCAGCCTTTTTTGGAAAACGACTTAATCGCTGACTCTTCGTCCTTTTCGATCTTGAAAACTTTTCCCAATTTCATCAAATTGAAAACCTCTTCCACATTGGGATTGATATTACAGAGCCTCAAATCCACGTTGGCGGCGGTACAGTTTTTCGCGAACAGAACCAGCTTGCCAATCATTGCCGAACTCATGAAAGCAACATTCTGGAAGTTCAACACAATTTTTTTGTTCTCGCCGTTATTGGCCAAGTCGGTCAGTTGCCGGCCAAGGGCACTGATTCGCGATTCATCAATGATTCGCACATCCTGAAAATAGGCAATCAGAATATCTTCGTGGGTTCGCTGGATAAGTGTTGACATCAGTTACGTTCCTGAAAACAAATGGATATATGGAGAACGGAATTCATTCCGTTCCATGCAGAGATCGAGGAAAGGGGCGTAGAACGGAATTCATTCCGTCCTGCGATTTCAATACCATCGATTGTAAGCGAGTGGCGTTAAATGTAAAGCAATCTGATGAAAGTACTTATATTTGAATGGCTTTGTGGCGGTGGCCTGTGGATCGACCAGATCGAGTCGGGGGGGCTGTTGAATCTGCGGCCCTCCATGATGGAGCAAGGTCAAGCGATGCTTCGTGCGGTTTCAGAAGATTTCAGACAGGCCGGTCATGAAGTGGCGATCCTCCAGGATGCAAGAAGGCCACCGGCTTCGGACGCAATATCGAGGGTCTGGCCGGTGGGCGGCCTGGACGAACTGAAATCCGCAATGCTGACGGCGACCGGAGAATGTGATCGCGTAATTCTGATCGCACCGGAGACTGACGGTTGTCTGTTGCGCTGCTGCGACTGGCTTGAACCGTATCGCGATCGGGTTCTATCGCCCGATCGGGAGTTCATCAGGCTGACATCAAGTAAACACGAGACCGCGAGCTGGTTGCAGGCTCGTGGTGTCCAAGTCCCCCAAGGAGAAATTTTCGATACTGTTACCGAGGAAACCAAACTGAATTTGAATCGGCCCCTGGTCATTAAACCCAATGACGGTGCGGGAAGTGAATCTGTGCAGTTTGTCGATCTCGAATCGCCGATTCCAGACATCCCGCACCACGGAACGTTCCGTATCGAAGAGTTTATATCCGGCAGGCCCGTCAGTGTATCCGTTCTCTGTGGAAGTTTTACGAACGAGTTTCTGCCGCCCACTGGACAGCAGTTTGATCGTCAGCCATTCGGGCACTATATCGGCACGCAGTTTCCGCTGGCCGCTGATCTCTCCGCTCGCGCTGGGCGTCTGGCACGAGCGGCGGTCGATGCATTGCCACCAACGCGAGGCTACATCGGCATCGACATGGTTTTGAGCGATCAAGACCCAACACTGGACGTCGTCATCGAAGTCAACCCGCGATTGACCATGTCGTATGTTCGACTTCGAGAAGTCGTGCCGTTCAATATTGCGGAACGATGGGTGATGCTGCAGTAGCCACACGATCACTTTTTGCTGAAGTCGCCTGCGCGGACAATTTTCAGCTTCCCAATGTCGATGTGTCGTGCAAACGCATCTTTGATTTGCTCGGCGGTCAACCCGGCAATCCGCGATTCCCGGTCTGCCGTATGTTTGAACGTCCGGCCGAGGTACAGGTTCGAATTCAACTGACCGGCGATGGCACCGTCGCTTGCGCGGCCTACTTTACGGGACTCCAGATAAGCCGTTTTCGCAGTATCGACTTCCTCTTGCGTGGGGCCGTCCTTCAGGAACCGAGTCAGCTCCTCCATGACCGCCGTTTCGACAGCATCAATGTTTTCCGGATTGGTGATCGCGTTGATCAAAAACCGTGCGTCGTTACCCTGATTGGGGATGGCAATCGATGAAGAGACTCCATACGACAACCCTTCTTTCTGGCGGATTCGGTCTCCCAATCGGGAGGACAGCGTTCCGCCACCGAAAATAAAGTTGGCGATCGTCAGGGCCTCGGTGTCCGCGTGATCATCATTGAGCGGAAACGCCACGGCTGCCAGGAAAGTCGCATTGGCCTTGTCGGGAGTATCAATGTTGATCTTGGTGACATCATAATTTTCAGACGATTCCCGAACGATGGGCGCGAAATGGTTTTCACCCTTCCAGTCGCCCAGCGTGTTTTCCAGTGCCTGCAGGGCTACCGCAGGATCGAAATCGCCGACGATTGAAATTTGTCCGGTGGTTGCCGCCAACTGTTCCTGATATACCTTGACAATATCATCGAGTGTCAACTTTTCCAGCTCGGCAATCGACTCTTCGAGCGTGCGGACATAGCGAATATCATCCGGTCCATACGGCGACAAAGCTCGAGACAGCTCGATCGGACCGAGCGCCGAAGGTTCGGTCAACGTTTGTTTCAGGCCGTTGATCGAACGCGATTTGAATTGGTCAAAATCGTCCCGAGGAAATGCTGGCTTGCGCAGAATCTCTCCCAACAAGGCAATTGCGTCGGCCAGTGATTCACGCTTGGCTTCGATGGAAAACGAAATGGAACCGGCTGAACCACCGCCTCCCCCGCCCCCGCCGCGACGACCTCCTCCACCGCCACCACCGAATCCGCTGGAAATCCGGATATCAAGCTCAGTCATTTTTTGCTGCAATGCCTGTCGGTCCAGATCGACGGTCCCCGACATCAACATGGATCCGATCAAACCGGCGGCCGTTGTTTGGCCTTGGAGCGTTTCTTCATTTCCGTAACGCAGGGTGACATTCATTTGAACCGTATTGCCGCGAGTGGATTTTGGCAACAAGGCAATATTCACATCGCCCAACGAATGGACTTGGGTTCTCGCGTCGATATTTTCGGGGGTCGGGTCGAACTCTTCACCCGCCGCCTTTTGCTCGCCGCCGCGATAGTCTTTCACGATGTCGGAGATCGAAGGAACATTGGGAACCAGCAATCGCTGTGGTTCGTCAATCGGAATGAAGGTTCCGACGGTTCGATTGAAAGACGGAAAATAAGTTCGAGCAACTCGAGTGACATCGTCCGCCGTTACGGCCTCGATTCGGTCGCGCTGCAGGAAGAATAACCGCCAGTCGCCAAGTGCCGAAGCGGAACTGAGCGCCTGAGCCATTGAATTGGCATCGACCAGTGTGCGTTCCCGTTGCCGTTTAGCGCGAAGTTTGGCTCGCTCAACGGCATCGGAATCAGCAGTAAAGCTAACCAGACCGTCCATCGTAGCCAGGGCCGCCGCGCGAGCCGTTTCGAGGTTCCCCTCCGTCGGCTGAACCGTCAAAAAGAACAGCGATGGATCATGCGAGTTGCCGGCGCGAGCCGAAACACTTGATGCTAATCCCGTTTCGATAAGCTGCTTTTCCAGCAACCCGACTTTATCTTCGTTGAGCACGCTGGCCAGGATCGACAGCGGCGCCCAATCGGCATGTGATGCGGCGGGCATATGCCACCCTGCTGCAACGGAACCAATCGCCCCCACACGTCGGAGCTCAACCGTTCGCTCACCGTCCTGGGCCGGTTCTTCGGTATAGGTTTTTCCCAGCTTGCGTTCGGGTTTGGGAATGGAACCGAGATACTTCGTAGCCAGTTCAATCGCTTTTGATTCTTCGAATCGTCCCGCAACAATCAGCACGACATTGTCGGGTTGATAGTATTTGCGATAGAAAGCTTGCAGGTTGTCGATCGGAACTCGTTCGATATCGGAACGATTGCCGATCGTGGTCTTGCCATAGTTGTGCCAATCGAATGCGGCTGAAGAAACCCGGTCAAACAGCACACCTTGAGGGCTGTTCTCGCCACGCTCGAACTCGTTGCGAACAACTGTAAATTCAGAGACCAGGTCTTCGTATTTGACGTAGCTGTTGATCAATCGATCGCATTCCAGATGAATCGCAAATTCAAGATTCTCGTCGGTTGCAGGCAGTGTTTCAAAATAGTTCGTTCGGTCAACATTTGTGGTGCCATTGAAATTTGCACCATGATCCCGCAACGCTCGCGGCACATCGGAAAACGTTGGCGTCCCTTTGAACACCATGTGCTCGAGCAAGTGAGCCATCCCCGCTTCGCCATAACCTTCGTGTCGCGAACCGACAAGCACGGTCATGTTCACCGTGATGGTGCGTTTGGTGCCATCGGGAAAGAGCAACAACCTGGCCCCGTTGGAAAACTGATATTCAGTGACCCCCTCGACGGAAGCCACCTTTTCGGGAGCCGTTTGCCCCACCAGACCGCAGGCAGGAAGGAGAACAAACATCAACGACAGAATGGACGAACGCATGGGGGCCTCCGCAAAGCACTTTTGATACAATATTTCATAAACCACGTAATAGGCGACCGGCAGATAAAAACGTACCAAAGTGTAGGCGAGTCGCTCCGCGACTCGCAACCGAGCGTCTGGGAAACACAATACTGCTTGGGTAAACTTTTATCTGCCGGTCGCCTTAAAGCTTAGCCTCAGCCAGTCACGTTGGTAAAGGAGGCTACAGGGTATTTGCTGGTCGCCTTAGTCGAACTTAGGGATTGTCCCGGAATAACTTCCGTAATTCATCACCACCCGAAGCGTATGTCGTAGGCTTGGCTTTCCAGAGGCAGGCCGAGTTTTGCCAGTGACTCCAGTTTGGCTCCTGCTTCGACATGACAGTGCCAATGAACGATGACGGTTTCTGGGATCGTGATCGATCTTTCTGCTGCCAACTGGATGAGTTTGCGGTGGCTGGCCGGCAAGTGGCATGATGGTTCGGCGCAGCAATAGGTGCGGCCTTGGGCAAAGCGAAGATCGACCAAGATTTCGGACAGATGCGTCGCGAACCGTAATCTCGTATCCAGGGCCTTGATGGGGTGCCAACAGATCTTGGAACAGATTTGTGAGTTCTGGGAACACAAAGAGGTGGGGGTGAGACGGTCGGTGACGGCCCTTGCAACATACGGAGACTGCGCCCTGCCGTCGCGCCTGCGCCGACCAACTCTCGATCTACCCGCACCCACCATTGGCCGATCAGCTACTATAGGTTACTGCAAACGAATGGCAGTCGGCTTCAGCTTGCGGCTAAACGCTCGGCTTGCGGCTAAACGCTCGGCTTGCGGATAAACGTTCGATTGCTTCGTGAACCGTTGCCTTTTTTCTAGCTTGCGGAGGTGGTTTCCGGTTCGTCGACGAACGTCGGAGCTTCGCTTTGCTGAGTCACCGTTCGGTCGTGTTTACCGACGAATTCCAAAATGGCTCGCGTACCACCGTCGCCGAGACGAGGCGTGGCCAAACGCAGCACTCGTGTGTAGCCACCATTCCGATCTTTGAATCGAGGGGCAACCGTGTCAAACAGAATCTGAACCGCTTCCTTATCGCGAAGGAAGGCAAAGGCGCGACGTCGGGCATTGACGACGGGGGCTTGAGCGGCCACCCATTTTTTGTAGTTGTCGCTTTCTCGCCACTGTCTCCACTCTTGAGAATTCCGTTCGGCGTTGGTGCTGAATTCGCTGGCGGCTTCTTGCTGAGGCAGTGCTTTTTTGGCAATCGTGATCACACGGTCAACCATCGGCTTTACTTCTTTGGCCTTTTGAATCGTTGTAATGATTCGGCCTTTGTGAGCCGGCGCATTGACGGGCTTTCCGCTGGGGTCGGTCAAGCCCTCATACCACTCATCGACTCGTTCGGTCAGAAGCAGGGCCGTGACGAGATTGCGAAAGAGCGCACGGCGATGGCTGGAATTGCGTCCGAGTTGGCGGCCTTTTCGTTTATGTCTCATGGAATTACCAAACTATCTATAGGTTGTTGATTCTGGGCCATCGAGTCGATGGAAGCACTGGGCTGGAGGGCTCCGTCATGCTGCTCGTAGGCAATACTTGTTTCTTATAAAATCTAGCTAATTACAGGGGCTTTTGGCACTCGCATCCCCAAGTGCAGTCCCATTTCGGTCAGCACTTGGCGGACTTCGACCAAGGTGGTTTCACCGAAGTTCCGAATGTCCATCAGTTGATCTTCTGTTTTTTGGACGAGGTCTCGGATCGTTCGGATATTGTCGAACTCCAAGCAATTGGAAGCTCGCACCGAAAGCCGCATTTCAGCGATCGGCATGTTCAGCTTGGCTTCGAGCGCCGAATCAATTCCACCGCGGGTTCGCGATTGGGAATGAACTTTGGGCCCCAGTTCGGAGTACTGAACGAAAGGATTCAAGTGTTTTCGCAAAATCTTGGCGGACTCCACCAGTGCCATTTCTGGATTGATCGAACCGTTGGTCCAGATTTCCATCGTCAGCTTGTCGTAGTTCGTTCGCTGACCGACACGAGTTTCCTCGACATCGTAGCGGACGCGGGTGACGGGGCTGTAGACCGCGTCGATCGGAATCATACCAATTTCGTGATCGCGACTGTGTTCGCTTGCCGGGACATAGCCGCGACCTTTTTCGACCACCATTTCCATCTGGAACGGAGCGTCGGAGGATAAATTGGCCAGTACATGTTCCGGATTGATGATTTCGACTTCGCTGCCTGTGTTTACGTCAGCGCCCGTGATCGGGCCGGCTGCACTTTTCTCAAGCGTAATGATTTTCATCTGATCGGAATGATTTTTGACGATCAGCGATTTGACATTGAGAACAATGTCGGTGACATCTTCGATGACACCCGGGATTGAGGTGAATTCATGATTCGCACCTCGAATTTTTACTTGGGTGATGGCGCTTCCTTGCAGACTTGACAGCAGGATTCGTCGCAGGCTGTTGCCCACCGTGGTTCCAAATCCTCGCTCAAACGGCTCAGCCGTAAACTTACCATAGGTTGAGGTCAGCGTTGACCGCTCACAATCAACGACACTCGGCAATTCCAATCCGCGCCAGCGAATGTGCATGAAAGTCTCCGTTCGGGTTGCAATAAATAGGTGATTAAATATTCAGTCTCTAGTTCATGTTCCGGATGTCGGGAAGCGGAGCATCCGGGGGAGGCAAAGCATCCGCAGGGCATCAAACATCTGCGGAGCGCCAAGCATTCGATTAAACGCGACGTTTCTTTCGGGGGCGGCAACCGTTGTGCGGGATGGGAGTGCAGTCTTCGATCGACTTGACGGTCAATCCAGCAGCCTGCAATGCCGTGATAGCGCTTTCGCGACCGCTGCCCGGGCCTTTCACGCGGACATCGACTTCCTTGACCCCGAATTTGGAGGCTTTTTCAGCACATTGCTGGGCCGCACTTTGGCCAGCAAACGGAGTGCTTTTTCGGCTTCCCTTGAAGCCGCAAGTCCCTGCCGTTGCCCAGCACAGGGTTTCCCCCTTGGCATCGGTGATGGTTACGGTTGTGTTGTTGAACGTGGCCATAATATGGGCCACCCCATAGGTCACGTTACGTCGAACTTTTTTCTTTTTTACGTTGGCCATTATTTTGTGGTCAGTAGTGGGTTGTCAGTGGTCAGTTGCTGGCGATCGGCTTCATGAGGATCGCGAACTATTTCAAGTCTTTAACACCTTTTTTACCGGCGACGGTTTTCTTCGGACCTTTGCGGGTTCGGGCATTCGTCTTGGTTCGCTGGCCGCGAACGGGAAGGCCGAGCCGATGCCGGATGCCGCGATAGCAGCGAATTTCACGAAGGCGGCTGATATTTTGTTGAACGTTCCGTCGAAGTGGTCCTTCGACCAGATAGTCGCGTTCGAGGATGGTTGCGATCGCGCTCAGCTCCTGATCGGTCAAGTCGCGTGCCCGTTTGTCCGGATCTACATTGGCCTTGGTACACAGTTCGCGGGCGGTAAAATCACCCACACCATATAAATAGGTCAACGAGATGACGGTTCGCTTGTCATTCGGAATATCAATACCGAGTAAACGTGGCATAGAAGAATCTCTCTAAAAATTTATTAACAGGTTTATCAATCAGGATGAATCGCAGGCCCAACGCCCAGCGGAACGGTAATTCCAAAACAGCTAGCTCTAGAAACGCAACGCTGCCGTCTGGATTGCTGGAATTTCAGTGAGAACTGAACAGCAAGGAGGTAGCTGCGTCGAGCTGAAAAATGGGGCTATCCTTGCCGTTGTTTGTGGCGAGGATTGACACAGATGACGTAAATTTTGCCTTGGCGGCGAACCACTTTACAGTGTTCGCAGATTCGCCGGACGCTTGCGCGGACTTTCATCGCTCCTACTCTCAATTTATTGCCTGACGGAAAGCCAATCAGTATAGGGACTGGCCACCGACTTTCACAAGACCCAATTTCAATATTTTTTGCTTCGGTACCCATTTTGCTACTTGCCCGGTCGGGAGCGGGAGGAAACCCAACCCGAAGCGTCAGCGAGGGACTGCTCCAGTTTGGCGATGCCATCCCTCGCCGACGCTTCGGGTTGTGATTGATATGGAAAAAAGTAGGAAATTAGTTCGAGAAAATTGTATTAGATTTCACAAAATCAGACGCCGTCTCTGGTCTGTCCACTTTTTTGGCGTTGAGCCGTGGGCAAAATGGGCATTCCCCACTGCTTTAGCTTTGGCGACGAAAGCGCCGATAAAAGATTCCGTGTAGGCAGATTTTCTGGCTTGCGGTCACTTTTTGTTCTGGCGAAATGATTTCGAAAAAAGCGATTCTGACATCCATTTATGCCGGCCTGTTTCTGGGCGGTGCCTATTTGATTATCTCCCGACCTCAGCCGGTGTCAGACGGGAAGGTTTCATCTTACCCTGCGACCGACTCTCCGGAGACCGCACACGCATCGGGCGCGAGCGCACCGGACACGCGGCGATCTTTAACTTCAGACTCCAGCATCGCACAAGCTGCTTTCGTGACCGAGGACGGCTTGTCGCAGTTTTGGCCCAGTCAACCAGTGCGAACAGAACCGATTGCGGATCCAACGTCAACCGATCGAGCCAAGCACCCTCACTCTACCGACACGAACGACTTCGCGGCACACCAACACCCACCGGAGTTCCATCCCGATCAACTGACTGCCGACGACAAAGTCATCTTGCAGAACTTGCCGCCGATTTGCACCAGCGATCTTCCGGGAATTGAACTCAACGATCAAAACGCGGGCGTCGCACTGGCCATGATGCAGGCCGCGTCGATGTACAATGATGCTCCTACGGCTGAACTTCATCAGCAACTTGCGATGCTCAACCCCCATGCACGATCGACGCTGGCCGGTGCCAAGCCCCAACTGGATCCCAATAGCCCCGATCCGCATCTCGAACTCTATTCCCGGAGTCCATTTCCATCGGCGACCGAGTGTGCCACCTGCCATCAACAGATTTATGAGGAGTGGGCGGTATCGGGCCATGCTTACGCAGCTATCTCGCCAATGTTCCATGCTTTCGAAGACACCATCAATCGGCTTTCCCAAGGCACGATTGGTTATTTCTGCATGCGATGCCATGCCCCTGTCGCAACCACGATGGGATTGCGCCGGGATCAACCGATCTGGGACGGTCCGCGTGTTTTTCGCGAAGGCGTTACCTGCGTGGTCTGTCATCGTGTGAAGTCGATTTACACCAAGGCCAACGGCGAACGGCGAATCGAACCCGGTGATATTTACGAACCGGTCTATGGCTATAGCTCGGGTGAGGGCGCTGATATTGCGAACAAGTATTCTCAGTTCTTCAAATTCAAAACCAATCCCAATGACCCTGCTCCGGGGCAGCCCATTCACGGTCGTGTGATTCAGTTTGAGGAGATCCGGGAATCGTCCTTCTGCATGTCCTGTCATCAGGTGATGGTCAAGCCCGGTATCAAGCTGGAGGTGGTTTGGGATCAATATCGCGCTTCACCCGCATGTCGAGATGGGATTACCTGTCAGGACTGCCATATGGGCAAAGTGCCGGGGGTCGCCGCCGGTTATTCGGTCGGTCCGGCAGCGGTGTTTGAAGGCAAGGTGGTGCAGCCCGAGCGCCGCCATTCGAATCATGTGTTTTATGGGCCGGGATATTCGATTGCCCACCCGGGAATTTATCCGGACAATCCCAAGGCCGATCGCTGGACGGTCAATCAATGGCTTGAGTTTGACTGGCGAGCCGGTTGGGGCACCGAAGCCTTCGAAGACGCGGTGGCCGACAAAAAGATTCACCCTTATTTTCCGCCGGTCTGGCAAAACGCCGATGATCGCTGCGATGCACGAGAGATGGTTGATAAGAACCTGAAGCAACTTCACTACAAACACGATCTTCGTCGTCAGGTTCTCGAAAACGGATCGAAGCTCGACGGCCCGTTTTTTACCCGACAACCTGCCGCCAACTCCGAACTCAATTTTTACTATTGCTTGACCAGTCTCAACTCCGGACACAACATGCCCAGCGGTTCGCTTGGGGCACAGCCGCAGATCTGGATGAATGTGGTGCTGATTGATCCGGCTGGAAATCGAGTCTGGGAAACCGGCTACCTCGATTCCAATGGCGACTTGGCCGATCGGCATTCGGAGGATGTGCTTGCTCGAAAGATTCCCTACGACGGGCAACTGATGAACTTGCAGACACGGTTTATGACCACCAATGTCAAAGGGACGGATCGCGAAATGTATTTGCCGATCAACTTGGACTTCGATCAGCTTCCATTTATTCGCCCGGCACCCCAGCCGGTCTCGGTGCTCAATCACCCCCCCAATATCCGGATGGAAGCCCATTCATTGCCGGCATTGGGTTCGCGAAATGTGAAATACTCCATTCCGGCAAAACTGATTCAAATGCCGGGCACGTATCGGCTGTCCGTTCGAATGCGTTCGCGAGCAGAGCCGATTTACTTCATGAAGTTTTGCAATGCAACGCCGGAAATGATCCGTTCGATGAACGAGTGGATTTCCGATTTCCACGTTCAGTCCGTTGTATTTGAAGTCCAATAAAACCAAAAACCAAAAACCAAAAACCTGAAACCTGAAACCTGAAACCTGAAACCTGAAACCTGAATGCCTCTGCGATTCTCACTCCTGATCCTTATCGGCACTGCCATCGCGGGTACGTGCGCGGTGCTGGATTGGATGAGTTCGCGGACGGCAGAAGTGGTGTGGGATGATCGGGCGGTGGTTGAGTTGGAGCTGAATTCGTTGGAGCAGAATTCGGCCGGCGAGCCTGCGCGATGGGTTGAATCCGAGTTGCAGGACGCGTTTGAAGCGATTGTTGCACTTCCGCCCCAATCACCAGAAGAATCTTTCGAAGCGCCCGTCTCCGAGTCGCCGCAACCAAGCTTTACCGAGCGATATCCATTGGGATCGGAGGTCGGAGATCAGAAGTCGGAGGTCGGAAGTCAGAGATCAGAGGTCGGAGGTCAGAGGTCAGAGGTCGGAGGTCAGAGGTCAGAGGTCGGAGGTCAGAAGTCAGAGGTCGGAGGTCAGTGGGCAGAAGTCGGAGATCGGAGATCAGAGGTCGGAAGTCAGAAGTCAGAAGTCGGAGGTCAGAAGTCAGAAGTCGGAGATCGGAGATCAGAGGTCGAAGATCAGATGGCGGAAGTAGGGGGGCATAAGGCGGCGGACGTCGGGCGTTCGTTTGAGATGGACTCGCCATTTATTCCACCCGTCCATCACCGTTCTGCTACGGACAATGCCTTTGAAGCCAGTTTGGTTTACTCCGATAGCGGCTCATCCGAAACCGCCCAACCGGTCAGCATGGAAACGGCGATTGTATCCCCTGCCCAACCCTCATCCCTCATCCCTCATCCCTCATCCCTTCCACATCCCTCATCCCTTCCACATCCCTCATCCTTCATCTCTCATCCTTCCTCACAGCTTCCTGCCGTTTTAAAAAATGCGGATTCGTATGTACTTGCCGAGCAACCCAAGATAGGCGATCACTGGAAAAACGAGACGCCCGTAGTGGATCAACGCGCGTTCATTGTTGAACCTTTCAAAGGGGACTTCTCACCGGAACCCGTCAACCCATGTCTGGAGTATGATCCGTTTGAGCAGCAGCACATTTATGAAGGCAAGACACTCAACGCGAATCAGCGGCCGCTCGTCGAGTTGGGGCGACCCTGGTATCAGTTGGGGCAGCTCAGCCCCGGATCGACGATCCTTGGGAAACACAATCCGGTTAATCCGCAGTTTCTGATTTTCGGTGACGCCCGTTCGGGATTCGCCTCCAACACACACAGCGGCGACTCATCAACGTTATCCGCGTTTCAAGCCAACCTGAATTTTGACTTGCAAATTACCAGCACCGAACGATTCCACATGTTCATGTCGCCCACGACCAAGGGGGTGAACAGCACGGGCTTTCTTTACGACGAAGATCGATTTCTGAATAACTTGAATGCCAACGTACTGTTTGGCTATTTTGAGGGCGATCTCGGTGCGATCACTGGCGGCTTAACCCATCAGACGATGCCCTTTGATCTTCCGTTTGCGGTCGGCGTGATGCCGATGATTTTTCAGAATGGAATCTGGATGGAAAGTCAGATCCTTGGCTTTGCGGTGACGATTCCGGCGCGATCGAGTGCGCGGTTTGACATCTCCAACATGGACGTCACGTTCTTCGCGGGTTTTGACAAAGTCGCGTCGGATGCTTTTCAGGGCGACGATAGTGCCGGCAAAGTTTACGGGATCGCGACGTTCATCGAGGCACTCAATGGATACATCGAAGCGGACTATGCCTTTGTCGAAGACCGGACGTTTTTCGACCGCAGCTATCACAACATCGGGCTGGGCTACACGCGGCGTTACGGTCGCTTTGTTTCCAATTCGACTCGGATGATTGTGAATCTGGGGCAGGATCCGGACAGTATTGATCAGACGGCGGACGGATATTTGTTGCTCTCCGAGAACAGCCTGATCACCGGAGCGCCTTCCACGATCGTCCCCTATTTTAATCTGTTTGCCGGTTTTGATCGGCCTCAGTCGGTGGCTCGCAATGCACTTGCCGGAGGCATTCTGCGAAATACAGGGATACTATTTGAGTCCGACAATCTGACCGGCTATCCCACGCTCGATTCCACCGCCAACGACACGTTCGGAGCTGCGTTGGGGTTGAACCTGCTGGCGAGCGATTTCAGTCAACAGCTTGTCCTTGAAACGGCATTCCTCGGCACCATGGGTGACCCTGCAAATCGCAATGCTCCCGGCGACCAATATGGAGTCGGTGTCCGATATCAACTACCGCTGACGAACGCCCTCATCTTCCGCGCCGACGCGATGTACGGTTTTTTGCGCAACACGGACGACATTCACGGCGTGCGAGTCGAGTTGCGACGCAAGTTTTAGGCTATTTTTTGCCTATCTTGCCTATTCTTCGTATTTTGTTTTGTGGGAATTTCTTTTTTTAACCCGAGAGTTGACAAACTCCTGAAAATCATGACATTGGTTGCAGATTGAAACGTTTTTCAACAAGTTTTCAACAAGACACCTTTTAAGGAGATCCAAATGATTTTACGAGTTCTGTCTGTTTCGGTTTGCGCTTTGTTTGCAGTAAGCAGCGCGAACGCTCAGTGCGTCGGATGTGCTGGCTCGACCCCAGCCTTCGGTCACGCTATCGCGACACCTGTGCAAGGTTATGCCGTTCAAGGCTACGCGATCAACACCCAACCTGTTTATTCACATGCGATGAATAACGGCTGTGGATGTGCATCTAACCCTGTTGGTATGACTTACACGTCAGCACCTGTTGTTAGTCAGCCCGTTGGTTGTCAAGGTTGTCAAGGATGTGTCGGTTGTGGTCAAGCTCATGTCAGCCCACAAATGACCTACACCTCGGCTCCTGTTCAGTCGGGATGTGCAGGTTGCGGTTCGGCTGCAGTGACTTATGCTTCGGCTCCTGTTCAATCGGGATGCGGTTGCGGCTCGGCTGTAGGCACTTACACTTCAGCTCCTGTTCAATCAGGTTGTGCTGGCTGTGGCAATGCCGTTCCAGTGAACACAGGTTGCGGTTGTGCATCCACCGGATGTGCATCCGCTGGATGGCACGGCTCGGTATCGCCTTGTGCCGCTGCGGTTCCAACTCAAGGTTGCGGACAACAATGCTGCAACGTTCAGCCTCAGCGATCCTTTCGAGTCAACGTACTCGGTGGCCGACGAAGCAACTGCTGCTACTAATTGACTGATTTTCAGACAATGAACACATAAAAAAACGGCTCGCATTTGCGAGCCGTTTTTTTGTTAAGATAGATTCTGAAACGATCCAATGCTGCGTTACATCGCCTCCCTATTGGGGGTTACGTGACTACGATCATGAGGATCAGATTGGTTCGGAGGCTTCACCGGATCTGTATGTGCGCAACCTCGTTACGGTTTTTCGTGAGGTTCGAAGAACGCTTCGGGACGACGGGACGCTATGGCTCAATGTGGGTGACGGGTATGCGAGGAATGGCGGAACGGGGAAATGTGGGCCTAACGCTGTTGTGGGTAACACGAAGAAGTTGATCCAAAAGCGGAATTGCAAGGTTCACGATGTATGGGGGCTATAGGATCGCGACCTGATGGGGATGCCCTGGCGAGTTGCTTTTGCGCTGCAGGAAGACGGTTGGATCCTTCGTTCGAGGATCGTGTGGATCAAGAAAACCGCAATGCCGGAAAGCGTCAAGAATCGACCCACCAATGCCACGGAAGAAGTTTTTCTGTTTTCGAAATCACCCACTTACTATTACGACTC
Source organism: uncultured Pirellulaceae bacterium (assembly GCA_964414815.1). Classification (GTDB taxonomy): domain Bacteria; phylum Planctomycetota; class Planctomycetia; order Pirellulales; family Pirellulaceae; genus Mariniblastus. The sequence continues at coordinate 49,055 of CAYPXY010000011.1, forward strand.
GCGGGCCGTTCGCGAGGAATTAGGATCAAATTTTCGCAACTATTGGATCTTGGGACCCGATCCGAACAACTATGGCCATCCGGCAGCCTTTCCTCGTGAGCTTGCGAGACGATGCATTTTGCTAGGGTCTCGCGAGAAGGATTGGATACTGGACCCATTTGGCGGATCGGGTACAAGCGGGATTGTGGCGAACCATCTTGGTCGCAATGCTGTGCTCATTGAACTCAATTCGGAATATGCGAGCAATCTGCACCAGTTGTAATGAAGGCCTGCAAAACACAAGCCTCCCCAAACCGGATCGAATTCACTTACTGGCTCAAGTGCGCCGCGCGACCATTGATGACCAACGGGCGTTGCTGGACTGGTTACTGAAGAAATTCAACCTGACCATCGGCGAGTAACCTTCTTTTCACACTACGCTACGACGAGTGAACTTTCCCCCTCCCCCTATCCATGTCGCAGTTCATCCGCATCGACGCAGCAAGCGTTCTCAGGCTTCAACGGGACTGAAGTTGTATCTCTCGGAAAAGTCCTTGAAGATGTTCGATTTCACATAAGAAACGGCTAGCAAACGGATGCGCCGGATGTAACTTCATGGGTCGCGATTTCGAACCGTGATCTCACCGCGTCGGAATTCTCAATCCTTCCATTTTCGAAATAATACTTCGTCGCATTTGGCATTCAAAAAAGAACCAATGGTCTGGATCAAAGACTCGTGACGTGTATACGGTAACGATTTCGCCATCGGGTTTCATCTTGGGAGGATAAGCAGGAAAGAAGGCCGTTTCGTCCACCGTATAGGAGAGTGAACCTTCGGATCGATTGCGAATAAAGTTCACCCACAGCCGATCAGGGCCTATCACTTCATCCTCAGAAGCTCTCGTTGTTCGCTGACGAAGCTGCTCGACTCGTTCTCGCGCTTCCTCCGCTGTACGGGGAGCCGATGCCAGATCATCGCTCTTCCGTTTGAAAAGATCGGTCGGAAGGGGGGCCATTTGCAGTGTGAACGAAACGAAGCACACCAGGACCCAGGCAACCGTCAATGCCAATAGGGAACGCCCCGTCAGCTCCGTAATTTTGTCAAATTTGAGCTGCAATCCAGACAGCGAATCGGTCAACGCTCGGAAGATGATAAAGGAGAGGACAAACAGCAGCCACACAGAAATGAAAGGCAGTAATACCGCATAGGTCGGCATTTGCGTATTCATCTGAAAAAGCAAGTTTTGATAAAAACTGGTCGCAATCAGCGCCGACAGCAGCAGATTCACCAGTGTCAGCAAATTGCTCCACAGTCCGAACCACCAGGTGCTGGCGACCGAAATGATGAAGATCAGAATCAGGATCATGGTCAGCATGGGCCAAGCCTCTTATGAAGTTAATACTCGTTGAAGTTCATCCATCGACGTCGTTCCCGATGCGGCCAGGACAATACCTTCCTGTTGCATCGAGATGTGTCGGTTGTTTAGTGCGATGGACATCAGTGTACTCAAATGGGGTTTCCTGACGATTGCCTCGCGCAGTTCATCATTCATTATCAGCAGTTCAAAGATACCTGTCCGACCTCGGAACCCGACGCCCTTACATTTACTGCACGGGAGAATCTCCTGCTCGTTTTCGTCCAGTGTTCCGGGCTTGAATAGGTTGGGTTTGTACATCTTGCCGACCCGCCCCGCAGGCAAACCAAACTTCTGCAGCAGCGCGGGAGCCGGTGTAAACGAGATCTTGCACTTGTTGCACAGGTTGCGGATCAGGCGCATCGAGACGATGGCATCGAGCCGCTGAACCAGTTCCCCGACATTCGGCTCGAGCGCGACCAGTCGCAAAAGTCCATCGAGGCAGCTCTTCCCCGGAGCGCGGGTGTAGATAGGCATTTTTTTGTCGCGGGACAACCCCACCACCGAATCAATGGTTTCCTTGTCCGGCAAACTGCTGAACGTGATGACATCCGGTTGCCGCAACAGCAATTGCGGGATGGGGGTCATCGCATTTTCGCCTTGGGAGCGATCATACGTTTTGTTAAAAACATTGATCACCTCAGGCTCGACTTCAGAGACTTCCTCGATCACGAAATAATCTCGTGTGAATCGGTCGCAATGTTCGAGAAATCCCCGCCACAGCGAGGAGTAGCCTTCGCCGGGGACGGACGTTACCAAGACCAATCCCGTATCCGGGTTGGACAGAATCTGGCCCAGTTGTTGTTGCATGCTCGAACGCATTCCGAGCTGTTCCAGCGTCTCCATGGGCGGTCGTTTCCAGTCAACGTAAATCACGACGCGCTCGCCGGTCGGAATACCTTGGGAAACCACTCGAAATTTCTGGCGCGTTTTGTTGTACAGCGTTGTGAAGCTGCCTTCCTGCCGTTTCCGCCGCTCGCGATAGTCCATTCCTGCGATACGTTTAAGCGTGGCCAGCATGAAGTCGCCGCTCTCTCGATCCATGGGCAATCCGTTGTGCCAGATCCCGTCCATCAGAAAACGAAAGGAAACCGAATTGGGAGTGAAATCCATGACGGTCGTAAACGCCTCGCGCTCGATCACATTGACGAGCATGTTGGCCGTCGTGGGAAACCCGGGCGAAGGTTCAACCGAGCGCAAGATCTCCTCCTGCTGATCGGCATTCGTACCGGCCGGTGTGATGTCGATAGGTGATACGAATTCCTTTTTCTTGCTCATTTCTTGAATACACGTTGAACTTCTGCGATGGAGGTGACGCCCAGCAGCACGAGTCGATACGCCTGTTGCTGGATCGATGCTTTGCCGGATTTTTGCGCCGCCAGTTCGAGTTTGGCAGCGTCTGCGTTTTGCCGAAGCAGGGTCTGGACGGCGTCAGTCATATCCAGCATCTCATAGATGGCGATACGTCCCAGATAGCTCAATCCGCCACAAGTCTGGCAAGGCGGGAATTCAATGGGCCGACCTTTTTCGTCCACACGTTGTTCCGGTGGAGGCAGGCGGTACTCCTGATGGATCGTCGCTTGCTTTTTCGGATCACCACCGAGTTTCTTGATCATATCCGGCGCGACGCGTACTTCCTGGCGGCAATCGGGGCACAGTCGGCGAACCAGTTTCTGGCTCGTGACGGTCTTAATCGCACTCAGAAACGCATCGCGATTGCCGGCCCGCGAGTAGGCTTTTCTCAATGCTTCGGCCGCCGACGGTGCGGTTTCCTGCAACAGGATGGACCGGTGCTGACTGAGGGCCTGATACGTCAGTTGATCCATCATTTCCGATGTTTCAACAAACGGTACGGCGAAGAAGTCAGGCTGGGTCAGAAGGGTCGCACGGAGCACATCCAGTTGATGTTCGGGCGAGTTGTATTCGCGCTGATTGATGTTCTCGACCTGGGAATCGCGATTGCCTTCCGGAATGAGGGCCACACAGTCACGTGTGAACTGACCGGAATTCAGCAGGACACCTTGCCAGGTCGAGGTCAGGCCTTCGCCTTTGGGAGCGGAGATAATCGAGATTCCTTCCGCCAGAATTTGACTCTTGAGATGGGCGACCATTTCAGGAAACATGCCCAATTGCGGAAGCGTCAGCGCTGCCTTTCGCTGGCCCATCAATTTGATTTGGGCTTTTTCGCCGGTGGGCACTCCTTGGGTTTGCAGTTCGGCAGCGACTTTCCCCCCCTCATTTTTGATCTGGAAGTGACCCGCCTGTTTGCTGCGGCGATCTTCGGCTTTCAGGCCGGCCAGTGACTTCAAGCTGACCAGAAACGCATCGCCCACCTCGCGCTCCATAGGAGGAAGCGGGTGCCAGACACCATCGACCTGGAATCGTCCGGCAACCCCCTGGCGGGTGTAATCGAGCAAGACGACTTCGGTGCGTTTGTGGAGCAGGTCGGCAAGCAGGTCTTTAAATTTTGGAAATTCGGGGGCTTGCCGCGCGCGAATCAAATTGGTCTGGCGTTCCTGATCGTCTTGGCCGGCCGGCGAGAACTCGATCGGCGCGCCTTCATCCTGAGGAAGCGGAGGAGTGGTTATCTCTCCGCCAGAAGAGCGCGCGGCGCGGGCCAAGTCAGGTCGCGAGGCCAATCGGGATCGCCGGACCAACCAATAGACGGCGAAGGGCGTCAGCGAGGTCAGCGCATAGATGGAGAATCCGACCACGAACATCGGAACAAAAATGACGGACAGAAGGCCGATCAAAAAAGCTCCTACAATGATCGGATTCCAGACTTCGGGACGCATCTCGATCTCTTGGCCAATTTTCATGGACGCATGATTGGCCCAGTCAGTTGTTTTGACCCAAATCAAGAAAACAATCGCGATCATCAACAGCTTGTACCACGCCAGATACGCGGCGGGAGGTGGCGGGATCTTTACCTCTTGTTGTTGCAGGATCGGTGGAACCGTTGGCCCGGCCCACGACATCGCGGGTAAATACGTAGTCGCGATCAACCCGATGGTGATTGAAAGGAGCAGTACAGAGCAGGTAGAACGAGGCATCAAATAATTCCAGGCTGCGAGACGTTGATCCCTTTGAGTCTCATCTTGAGGTCTTCTTTGTTTGGAGCAACCTGGAACGCAGTGGGCCGATCAATCAATTCCCGGTCGATGAGATCCTTCAAGCTCATCGTGAAATCCTGCATGCCTTCCTGTTCGCCGATACGAATGGCGTCGGCCAGGTTGTGATCTTTTTCTTCCAGGATCAGTTTTCGGACCGTCGGGTTAAAGGTCATGATTTCGCAGGTCGGCACCCGTCCGATTTTCGGATCGAGCGCTTTCAGGAGTTTTTGCGCGACAATAGCCTTCATGTTCATCACGATCGCTCCCCGGATGGCACCGTGCATTTCCTGCGGGAACAAGTCGAGAATACGACCGATGGTCGACGGTGCGGTCGAGGCGTGAATCGTTCCAAACACCAAGTGCCCGGTTTCGGCGGCGTTGATCGCGGTCATAAACGTTTCTTCGTCGCGCAACTCGCCGACCAGAATCACGTCGGGGTCTTCCCGCACGGCGTGTTTCATGCCGATGCCGAAATCGGAAACGTCCAGTCCCACTTCCCGCTGGTTGATCAAGCTTTTTTCATCGGTGAAGACAAACTCGATCGGGTCTTCGAGCGTCAAAATGTGTTTGGCGTAATTGTGATTGATGTAGTTGAGCATCGACGCGATGGTCGTACTCTTGCCGGAACCGGTGATCCCGGCCAGCAGGATCATCCCCTGTTCGAAGTGGCAAAGATGCTCGATGCTCGCGGGCAGGAACAGGCCTTCAAAGTTGGGAATGAAGTTGTTGACGCGCCGAGCGACCAGGCCGATTTTTCCAAGCTGCTGCAACATGTTGACCCGAAAACGCCAGTCAACGCCTTCGACCTCAACGATGTAGGCAAAGTCCGCCCCGCCATCTTTTTCAAAGATCTTTCGGGCTCGCTCATTCATCATCGGGAACAGCAAGTTGGCCATTTCCTCGATTTCAATCGGACCTCGATTGAGCGGCCTCAGCGTGCCATTGACACGGACGATCGGTGGTTTGCCGACCTTGAGGTGCAAGTCGCTACCCTTGAGCTTGACCAGGGCGCTGAAGTATTTGTCGACCTCACGCGATTCACGTTTGGCCGTAAAGCGGGTGATCATGGCAGCCATCGAGTCGGCATCCGACGATGTTCCGTTGACCGCTCCGTCGGTGACGCCATTGCCTGAGCCGGTGGGCTCGTCGTCGGAAGGGGGAGACTTTTTTGAATGGGCCATGTTTGAGATTTTGATTTAGAACGTTTGCCATCGAGTTGGACCGGATCGGCTGATTCGGTACTCGTAGGCATGATATCCGTTTTGACGCTGTTTTGCCGACCTTTTACTTTAAATAGACGGCCTGAAATGGTCAACTAACTGGCGGTAGAACTCGGCACATTCGGCTTAAAATGAAGCGGAATCGGAGCAAATGGAAGGGTTGGGGCAAATGTAGAACAGAATTCATGGCGGTTGTGCCGCTTGAAAATTGAAGAAAGTAGGGTGCATGCAGCGGTCGATATTGCCAAGAGAGATGGTCAGGAGAAAAGCGTGTCATTGCGTTTCAGACCCCCATTGAGGTCAATGACCGCGTAACCCACCCGTGAACCAGCGAACCGTCCGCTTGACTCCCGACCGTTACCCGCCAAAATAGGCGGGAAGTTTGTACCGCAACCAACCCTTATTTTTCTAATACTCCACCCCATACTCTATGAACGCCAATCTGATTGACCGGGCTGAAATCATTCGACAGCGAATCCTGCAATTGCGAGACAGTCTTTGACTACCATGCAAAAATGCGGATGGTCGAGGAAATCGAAGCCGAAATGGGCGAAAGTGATTTCTGGAACCACCGGGAAAAATCCCAAGCCACCGTTGCCCGCCTGAAGGGCCTCAAGGGTGTGGTCGCACCGCTGAAGTCGCTGATGGATGCTGAGCAGGATTTGTCGGCGCTGATGGAGCTGGCGGAGGACGATACCCGTATGGAATCCGAAATCCTCGCGGAAATCGAATCGCTGGAGAAGCAGCTTGATGGGCTGGAACTGAAAGCCCTTTTGAACGGCCCGCACGACGATTACGGTGCCATTCTCACGATCCATGCCCGTGACGGCGGGACCGATGCCAATGACTGGGCCGAAATGATGTTGCGTATGTACATCAACTGGGCCAATGCGAACGAGTACACCATCGAACTGATCGACCGCAGCGACAATGACGAAGCGGGCATCAATAATGCGGCGATTATTATTCGCGGGCCGATGGCGTACGGTTACCTCAAGGGTGAATCCGGGACGCACCGGCTTGTCCGCATCAGTCCGTTCAATTCGGAAGGTAAACGCCAGACGAGCTTTGCGGCAGTGGATGTGTCACCGGAAGTTCCTGAAAGCGAAGAGATCAAAATCGACGACAAAGACGTTCGCGAAGACACCTATCGTTCTCAGGGGGCTGGTGGCCAGCACGTCAACAAGACCGACAGTGCCGTACGTTTGACTCACTTGCCAACGGGAATTGTCGCTGCTTGTCAGAATGAACGAAGCCAGCACAAGAACCGTGCTCAGGCCTGGAAAATGCTGCAGGCGAAGCTGGCTCAACTGGAAGAGGATAAACGGTTGGCGGAGGAATCCGAAAAGTATCAAAACAAGGCTCGCGTCGGATTTGGATCGCAGATTCGAAACTATTTTCTGCATCCGGATCAGCGCGTGAAAGACAACCGTACCGGATTCAGTATGGGAGATTTTCACCGGGTTCTCGATGGCGACATTCAGGGATTCCTGGACGCCCATCTGAACTGGCTGGCCAAAGGCGGCGAGATGGTTGAGGATTCCGAGTAAGTGAAGTCACTGCATATTCCCGACTCTCCCTTGTTCATCCGATTTATTGAAATGGGAGATCGATGGAGCCATGAGTTTGGCCTCAATGAAGGCGAGCGCCAGATCATATTCATGAAATCGGTCGAAGGAGGTAGCGAAGATCGCTGGCCTCCTTCCCCGCCGATCCAGGAAGTGGAACTTCACGAGCTGTCGGAGGGGAGAAACGCCATTCTGGCCGTTGGAAAAGCGGGTGTGGGACATTGGTCAATGTCGTGCTCGATCGAAAAGTCTGAATCCATGAAGGATCGTTCGAGTATTTTCGTTGATAACGCCTGTTTGCTGCCATCGAGTTTGAGTGACGATGGCGCCGAGCTGCGCTCAACGTATCATGTGTCTGCTGAAGTCGAGGTTTTAGGGCAATCGGAAAACAGTCTCCAATGGTTGGTTCAGGGGAAGCAGATCATACTGCTGGAACTGGTTGAAAATTCCAATTTTAAAACCGAACGTGCGGATGAGGGAAGTCAGTGGGTCGTGTGCCCCCAGGAAGTCCGATTTGAAAAAAGAAAATCGAACCGCTGGGGTTTCCGGCTTTTCAGTGCCGCGTTGAATTGACAACCGTTGGAGCGATTGAATGTTTAGCCGCAAGCCGAAGCCGACCGCCATTCGTTTGCAACGATCGTAGAAAACAGATCGACTCGTGGTTGAAGCTGAAAGATCGACCGATGGTCGGCGCAGGCGCGACGGCAGGGTGCAGTCTCTGCATTCAACTAGCCTGCCATTAAAATACCTACAGCCCGATGCACCGCGCGCCTTTGGGGGTTGCCGATAAAGCGTTCTCGGTGTAGCAATATTTTTTGGCGGCAACCCCCGACGGCTTGCGGCTAAACGTTTTGGCTTGTCCTGAACGGTTAAGAATGGACACCGTGCTTTTTCTTTTTACTTCTCTCCCAAATTGATTCCCATCGTTCTCACCCCGTGACGGCAGTTTCCACAATTTCATGGAATCTGGCATCGTCACGGATCGAATCAAAGTCCGCTTCGTGAGGAACCAGCTTGGCAAAATCAGGATCGAGCGCCAATGCCGATACCAGATGGGAAAGCGCCAGGTCGACGTCCTTGGCCAAGGCTGCGTAACAGGCCAGATTGTAATGGGTGATGGCGCTTTCCGGTTCGATCTGCAGGCCCTGCAAGAGTGTTTCGATGGCCAGGTTCAGTTCATCGGTTCGTTTGTAGCACCAGGCGAGCGCGAGCAGACAATGAAGATTTTCAGGGTCAATCTTGGCGGAGAGTCGGAAGTATCGTACGGCTTGGTCGAACCGGAACGCGACTCGATGAGCCTGGCCTTTCAAATACAGAATGTGGGGGCGATAGCCAAGCGGATTACGGATCTGGCTGAGCGTGGCGATGGCGCGATCGGCCAGGAGTTGGCGACAGCCAATGCTCAGCGGCCATCGATCTTCCAATATCTCAGCCAGGTCCAGGTAGCCTTCAGCAACCTGAATATTCAACCGGCGTTTGACTTGATCGATGGTAGCCATGGGAGACTTCCCAATCCGAGTAGAGAGGAATGTACAACGCCGAAGCAGAACGGGATTGTCCTTTTAATGGTACCCCGCAGGTCAGTAGAATTTGCCGCAAAAAGGAGCCGGATGTCGGTCTCGGTGGGATTGGGGGGCCGGTTGTAACGGACGTAACCGTTCACGACACAATGTAGAACCATTGTCCTCAATGGTTCAGCACGCTGGAAAAGTTGGCCATTGGGTGGCATCGAACTACACGGAACTGCGTTAGGTAGTGTTTGAAAAAATGAACGTCGCGACCAGATGATGCAGATTCGCAACATGGATTGCCTGCAAACAGGCGATTTTTTTCGACAGAATGAACTGCGGCTCAATTGGAACACCCGTTGCGGAATGTGACCCCAACGTTTCCTATTGTCAGAACTTGGGGCTACCCATATGCGGCAGCGCTGCAGTCAACCTACCTATCGATGCAGCCGAAGTCGGGTCGCAGTACTTCTGTTTGTCAGCGCTGCCGTTTTACAGACCACCGGTAATTTATATGCGGCCGAGCCATCGAAAACACGGTTGGTCAGTCTGTTGAACAAGCCTTCCTGCGATGATTTGGCTGACGCTCCGGATAAAATTGGGATCAATGAGATTAGGACCAATGAGATTGGGACCATCTACCGAAGGACTAAAAATGGTTGGGAGGATTCCAGCAAGTGGCGGTTTGAGATTCACTCTGGAGCATCCACCGTGTCGAGTGCAATCAGGAAAATTCATCCCGCCATTTGGGGGTTTGCGATACTCGGTGTCGTGATGATGGTGCTGGTGGCAGCCCATGACGAAGATGAAATCGAATCACTGTTTCAGGATTTCGACCGGTATCTACGTGGACAGTAATGCGTTTGTTAGACCGTCCAGCCCGCCGCTGGAACCGGGAAATGCTGACAAAGTTCACGAACCTGGCCGCGGATTTGTGAGTGAACGGATTCATCGTCAGGATTTGACAGTGCGGTCACGATCCACTGGCCAATCTGCTTCATCTGGTCGACTCCCATTCCGCGAGTCGTCAATGCGGGAGTTCCGATGCGAATGCCGCTGGGATCGAGTGGTGGTCGCTCGTCAAATGGAATCATGTTCTTGTTTACCGTGATTCCGCACTGTCCCAAAACATTTTCCGCTGTACTGCCTCCGATGGCTTTCGAAGTGACATCGACCAGCACCAGGTGGTTTTCCGTTCCTCCACTGACCAGATTCAATCCGGACGACAGCAGAACCTCGGCCAGAGCAACCGCATTGGCTTTGATGGCTCTCGCATAGGTTTTGAATTCCGACTCAAGGGCTTCGCCGAAACACACGGCTTTGCCCGCAACCACATGCATCAGCGGCCCACCCTGCATGCCGGGGAAGACGGCTGAATTGATTTTCTTGGCCCATTCCTTTTTGCACAAAATCAGGCCTCCCCGCGGACCACGCAAGGTCTTGTGGGTTGTTGAGGTCACGAAGTCGGCAACGGGGACTGGATTGTCGTGCTCTCCGCCCGCAACCAGCCCGGCATAGTGGGCCATGTCGACGAACAACAGGGCTCCGACTTCATCCGCGATCTCACGAAACTTTGCGTGAGGAATTTCTCGCGGATAGGCACTTGCACCCGCGACAATCATTTTGGGTTTGTGTTCTCTGGCTAAGGAGGCCACCTGATCAAAATCAATTCGATGAGTGTCCGGCGTGACCCCATAATGGACGAACTTGTAAAGTTTTCCGGACAGGCTCAGGTGCATTCCGTGGGTGAGGTGGCCACCGTGTGCCAGGCTCAATCCCAGCACGGTGTCGCCCACATCGAGGCTTGACAGATAGACGGCTTGATTGGCCTGCGATCCGGAACTGGGTTGCACGTTGGCAAACTCGGCCCCGAACAGTTTCTTCGCGCGATCTCTGGCAAGGTTTTCGACCACATCGACGACCTCGCATCCGCCGTAGTAGCGGCGACCGGGATAGCCTTCGGCATATTTGTTCGTCAGGACGCTGCCGACCGCCTCCATCACGCCGGGACTGGTGTAATTTTCGCTGGCGATCATCTCAAGGCCATCTTGTTGGCGTTGAGATTCGTCGAGAATGGTTTGCCAGATTTCAGGATCGCGAGAGTGGAGGGTTTTCATATAAAGGCTTATTTTGAATTTGTCCCGGAACGTAACGTAGCCGCATCTTTCAGAGAATCGGGTTCCGAGACGTAAAACGCGAGTCTCGGAGAGACTCGCCTACACGAGAGGCAAGTCCGCAACGAGCGACTATTGTACTTTCTTGATGGTGACTTCCAAGACGCCTTCATTGTCACTGATACGGGCCGTTGATTCATTGATCCGCAGGCAAAGCGTGCCTGATGTTTTGATGGTCATGTCGGCAGATTCGCCTGCCGAGACCGGATCGAGCAACCCGGCAATGGCGGCGGCCGAATCTTCCGAATCGACCTGCACGGTGCCGATCAGCAAAACTCCCAGGGGCTTGCCCTGATGATAATCAAGGGTGATTCCGTTGGCGGTGCTGATCCAGGGAATGGTTCGATCGCCCTCGATGGACTGGCCGACGGTGTATCGGCTGGAGCAGAGAATCTGAATGCGATCCCCCTGCTCTACTTTGATTTCGGTTGCCTGCCATCCGTGATCGGTTCGCAGCAAAATGGTTTCAGCCGCAGCGTCCTTGCGGATCGTGGTGGTGGATGACAGGCAGGTGCGCGGGACGTCGGTGCCGTAATCGAGCTCGTGGACATAGAGTTGCCAGTCGCGATCGAGCGTTTCCCAATGCGGGGTCAATGCTTCATAGATGCTCCTCTCGAATCGGGAGATCGGTTGATTGCATTGTTGATGCAGCTTGGCAAATGGAGCCTTGCTCAGCTCATGGTTTGACAGGAATTCGCAAAGTGCCCAAGCCCAACCGTAGTAGCGAACATCACGGAAGGAGTGGTTGGGCAGGAACATCGCTTCCTTCAAACTCAGCCCCTGATTCTGAGCGAGGTCTTTTTGAACCAGGGTCACGCGCCCCCAGTACGGGACAAGATTGCGGTCGTTCGGTGAGAGGTTGAGCGTCAATTGAAACGGCGGTTTTCCATCTGCGGCATCAAGTTGATGCAGTGCCAGTTTCTCGGCCATCCCTTCGGCGAACCAGGGACAGCCCTGACCGTTGAGAAACCAGGCCATAAATGCATGAGTGCCCTCATGCAGCAAAAGATGTCGCGTGTAGTAGGGACCAGGCTGAACATAGACCCACATGTTTCTGCCATGTTGGAACCCGGCGGGAAATCGCGGCAAGTCCGGTGGAATCAGTCCCGCTTTTTGAAAGCGGGCTTCGTCTTCCATCACAAACGCACGTATCTTCCAGGATTCGGTTCGTTGTTGAGGGATTGAAAAATATTCGCACCACTGAGCGATTGCCAAATCAAAAATCTGCGGTAGCTGATCGACGTCGTCACGGCCACGAGCGTCGGTGTACAATTCCAGATGTGTGCTGTTCGTGATTCGAATACCGGTGGCCAGAACCCGGTCTTGGTCGATTTCAAACGGAGGTGGTTGCTGTGGGTTGATGCGCTGCATCCGGTCGCTGATTGCGTCGGGTTCTTGAGAAACGACCGAAATTATTAATGTGAAATTTAATGCATTTATGATGAGGGCGATTGAAGCAAGAGCAGCAATTGTTTTGATGGAGGTTCTGTTCATCATGCGATTATCCACGACTGGGCATCACGGGCTGCATCATCATACGATCGAATGTTTCTGCAAAACGGATTGGCGAGCCTTCGTCAAAAGTGAAATAGAGCGACGGCTCGATCAGTTCGACTTCCATCAATGTCGGCTCGTCATTCCAGTAGACGAAATCGACTCTCGCATATAACAAGGTTTCGCCCAGTTGATCGATGACTTGTTGCCCGGTCTCGAGTAGATCGGGTGAGGGGGCAATGCTTTGGAGGAATCCGCCGTGTTCTTCCTGCACTCGAAAGTCACCCTCTTTTGGTTGTTTGAGGATCGCGTGACTGAATTGGCCGCCGAAGTAAATCAGTGAAAACTCACCGATGGTATGGATGGTTTCAACAAACGGCTGCACCATGAACGGTTTGTCACGAAACGTGCATTGGGCGGCGTCTCGATGGTTGGGGCTGGCCTGATCAATCACAAACGTGTCATCGGCATTAGCACCTACGACGGGTTTGACAACGATTTTTCCGGCGACGGATTCTTCAAGCCAGCGATCGAGATCACCGGGGACCATTCGGTCGGCCCACTGCGTCGGTAGAATCCGGATGCCTTTTCGCTGCAGATCCCGCAAGTAGTTTTTGTTCAGGTTCCACTGGCAGTACGAAAACGAATTAAACAGTTTGGTGCCGCAGGCTTCGATCTGTTCGAGCGTTGCCAGAAATGCTTGGGTGTGCTTTTGGTAGTCCCAGGTGGATCGAATGATGACCGCTTCGAATTCTCTCCAGTTGACATGGGGGCGGTTCCATGGGATCTCTTCGACTTGCCAGCCGAGCTGGGCCATGGGGCCGTAAGTCAGGGAGTCGTAAGCGTGAAAGCCACTCAAATCCTCCATGGTGAGGTAGGCGCATGGTCTCATGGGTTCATTCCGATGTTTTTCAATTTTTCCGTAGCTTTTCCAGGGCTGTGAGTTTAATTTTTCCATAAAAAAACGCCAGCCGAGTGGCTGGCGTTTGTCATTCAATCCGATTCGAATCGGGATTAGTAGCAGCAACCGTTGGAACGACCTGCCGATGCCAGGCGGCCCCGGAATCCACGGATGATTTGTGGACGAGCCGAGAGCCGATTGCCACGTGAGTAACCGCAGCAGTCGTTGGCTGGTGCATAGTGGTTGTTGCAACCACATGCTGATGAACCGAAGCTGGCTACGGGGGCAGCAAAAGCAACAACGGGTGAGCCGCACCCGCAACCACTGCCGGTCACGACATTTTCGCCGGCATGCGGAGGAAGTGGCTGGCCTTCTACAACCGTTGCGACATCTGGTACCGGTACGGCGGGCGTTACGTCATCTTGTGCCGAAGTGAGTACGACGGCTGAATCGGGAACTTCAACCACCGATTGAACTTCTTGAGCCGAGACACCTGCCACATACAGCAAGCCACTAAATAGTACAACGAACAAATTCTTCATTTGAAATTCTCTTTAACTAAGTGTTGGGAATTAAATTCCATTTCGACTGATCCTGATCCCTTATAAGATACCCCGATTGATTGAGAGGTCAATACCCAAGCCGTAAATGTCGCAATGTCACCCCAGCCGTTAAAGCTTTGTCAGGTGGTAATGTTTGCCGTTGCCGACTGAGTGCAGCAAGTATGGCGTTCACGGGAAATGGAATCGCTTAGCCACAAGCCGACGGGGGTTGCTGCCAAAAATGTATTGCAATGCCGAAATCATTCCATCAGCAAACCCCCAAGGCGCGTGGGGCGCTGGTTGCTGGTATTTTATTGGGAGACGGTTTGGTTTCGGAGGCTGTACCCGGCCGTCGCGCCTGCGCCGACCACCTCTCGATCTTCGGGCTTCAATCAACTGGCTCAACGACAACGTAAGGTCGCTTCTAACCAATGGTCGGCTTCGGCTTGCGGCTAAACAGTTTGCTTGTCGTGAACGGTTGCAGATTGTACGAGTGCAGCGACGATCTAATGACTTAACGACACCAGCCCTGAAGTCGACTGGCCAGTCAACACAGTCCCCATCAAGGTAAATGGGCTTACATCATAGATTCCGATTCGAATCGATTGCCCCACCAGCCGGGTGGTTCCATCGAAGACAACAATTCGGTCGCAATGCGTTCGACCCGTCAGTTGAATCGGAACGCCATCGGCGACCTGTGGATGATGGTATTCGTTGAGGCCACTGGCGGTCGCATGATCAAAATCCGTTTTGCCTAAATCAGTGGGGGCAACGTCAGGCTTGTCCGTATGGGGCCGTTCAATCTGATTTTCGGAGGAACCAAATCGTTTGCTGGGGCCTTCCACCAGCACTTCGACGGTCTCGCCCAGAAATCGCTGGTTGTCTTCTTCGCTGATTCGGTTTTGCACGGCCAGCAACTCGTTGTTTCGCCTTCGTTTGACTTCGAACGGAATGTCATCTTTCAGAAGGGAGGATGCCTTGGTACCAGGCCGTTCACTGTATTTGAAAATGAAGCTATTTTTGAACCGGCATTCCTCGATCAACTGAACACTTTCCTGAAACTCATCTTCCGACTCGCCACAGAATCCGACAATAAAGTCGCTCGAAACTGCCGCTGAATCGCCGAGGGTTTCGCGAATGCGGCCCATCATTTCGCGATAGTCGCCGACGGTGTAGCCGCGTTTCATGCGTTTGAGCACGGCGTCCGATCCCGATTGCAGCGGTACGTGCAAGTACGGCGAGACTTTCTTCAAGTCGTGCACGGCTTGCAGCAAATCGTAAGTCATGTCTTTGGGATAGTTCGTCACGAACTTGATTCGTTCCAGACCACTGATGTCGTGAAGTCGATACAGCAAGTCGGCCAGCCGAGTGGTTTGCCCGTCCGGGTCGATGTGTTTGTAACTGTTGACGGTTTGCCCGAGCAACGTGATTTCTTTAGCGCCTTGGTCGGCCAGTACTTGGGCTTCCTCGACGATCTGGTCGGGATGGCGGCCTTGTTCTGGGCCGCGCGTCATGGGGACGATGCAGTAGGTGCAAAACTTGTCGCAGCCAATCTGGATTCTGAGAAATGCCTGAAACGGAGTCGGACGCATGGTCGGATCACGTAGTGGATCGAAAGTTTCGTGGCTTCGTTTGATTTGTTGAAGCGGTCCGTCGGTCCGTTTGAGGCTCAGCGCGGCATGTTGTCCTCCTTCACTTCGGGCTTTGGCGATCAGGTCCGGAATCTGCTGGAGCTGTCCCGGACCGGCGATGATGTCGACATACGGAGCACGCTTGAAGATCAGTTGCTGATCCTTCTGAGCCATGCAGCCCATGACACCGATGATCTTGTGCGGATTGCGCTTCTTTTCGTTTCGCAGCCGCCCGAGCGCACTGTACGTTTTGTTTTCGGCCTGTTCACGGACGCTGCAGGTGTTGAACAGAATCGTATCGGCATCCTCGACCGTGCCCGTCAATTCATAGCCTCGTTGGCGCAAACTGGCTACGACCATTTCGCTGTCGAGCATATTCATCTGGCAGCCAACGGTTTCGATGTAAAGTTTATGTTGGGGCGAAGAGTTCATCATTTGAAAATGGATGGTCAGGCAAACGCAATCGGAGAAGTCAGTCTACCACAACCGCTATTTCTGGACAAACAGAATGTAAAAATCGAACATTTCCGGCCAGACGATCTTATGGCGACTGGCAGGTAAAAGTTTACCCGAGCAGTATTGTGTTTCCCAGACGCTGAGTTGCGAGTCGCGGAGCGACTCGCCTACACTAGGGTACGTCTTAATCTGCCGGTCGCCTAAGCAGCACGCCGCCTTCGTGACCTGCCTTCAATTCGATTCGAACCGCTGTCCGGCCTCGAGTGAATGCCCTCTCAGGAACTCTGTGATGTCCATTTTTCGTTTTCCAGCAGGCTGAACTTCAAGGACTGCGAGAAGCCCATTGCCTGTTTTGACCCACAGTCGCTTCTTGTCGACGATGGCTACTTCACCGGGAAGCCTTGCGTCCAGTGATTCGCTCAGTGATTCGCCCAGTGATTCGCCCAGTGATTCACGTGCGGCTTGGTCCAGGGGTTCAGTCACTTCCTGTTCGCCGACGGCTTGGACACAATCGCCGACAGCTTGAGCGCGATGAATGATCAATCGATGAGATTGGTTGGATGAGGGATCGAGCCAACGCGTCCAGGAACCTGGCCAAGGCTGGAAAGCACGAATCTGATTGACGATCGGATCGGCCGATCGCGACCAATCCACTTGACCATCGCTCTTGCTCAGTCGAGGTGCCTTGGTGGCAAGTCGGCGATCTTGCGGCGTTCCTATCGGAGACTTTCCATCCCACGGTCCAAGCATCTGGATCGCGCGATGCACAGGCTCAATGCTCAACTGCGACAACTTCGTTTCAATATCGCCAGTGGTTTCCATCGGGCCGATTGGCAGGGTGGCGGTGGTCAACACCGGACCGCCGTCGAGTGCCGGCGTGAGAAGGAAAACAGTGACTCCGGTTTCTATTTCCCCGTGATAGATTGCCCAGTGGATCGGTGCGGCGCCACGATACTTGGGCAGCAACGACCCGTGGAGGTTGATGCCTCCTTTGCTCGCCGCGCTCAAACACGGACGGGAGAGAATCTGGCCAAAGTCACAAACGACAAACAAATCTGCTTGAAGCTCTGATAGCTGTTCGATGAACGGCGGTTCATTCACACTGGAGGGATCGTAGATTGGAAATCCATACGATTGGCAGAGGTCACGAACGGGATTTTCCGACTCTTTTCGGCGTTTTCCTGAGTCCAGAATCGGTCGTGTCACCAGCGCGACCACCTCATGGTCCGACTCGACCAGCGATGTAAACGTCGGGACAGCAAACGGGCCGGTTCCAAAAAGAATGATTCTCATGGTGTGTGCGCTTTAGCAGTACTTCACTTCGATTTCCTTGAGCCGCAGCAAGATCGACGCATGATCCGGCAGTTCGCCGGTCGATTGCTTGCTTTGGAAATCAACTTCGAATTCGTAGAGCTGATCGTCGATCAGCTTCCGGGTTGACTCTGCGATGCGGTCGATGAACAGGACACCCTGCAGATGATCGTTTTCATGCTGGACCGCGCGAGCAAACAAACCGTCGACGGTGAGGTCGATCTTGTTTCCCGAAAGATCGTATCCCTGAATGTGAACTTGTTCTGGCCGTGCGACTCTGGCATTGATTCCCACCAGACTCAGGCATCCTTCTTCGGCCTCACTGACTCCTTTCGGTGATGCGATGACCGGATTGATGATCACCCGTTCCTCGCCTTGGCCCTTTTCGCCCGCCAGATTGAGGATAAACAGTTGCAGCGGCAAATCCACTTGATTGGCTGCCAGGCCGATGCCTTTGGCCTCGTACATCAGCTCAAACATTTGCTGCACGATTTCTTTGAGTTCGCGATCCACGCGTTTAACCGGCTTTGATTTAAAACGCAAGGCCGGATGGGGATATTGGACGATTTGCAATTGAGTCAAGCTCCCTTAAAGAGAAAAAGTGAAAGCACTATAAAATCGACTTATATTTTTTGGGCTGGTCTATTAGTGGCTCACGTGGAAAAAAAATCAAGTTGCGTCGAGACAATTTTTTTCGCTGCGATGACTTGACAAGGATTTGTATTTGCCGCGCCCTCTAAATTTTCGGGAGATTCATTCAGGGTTGCTTGATTGGGGCCGGCTCGAAAGCGAGCCAATTGGGAAAGCGAGTCAGGAAAAAGGCGCATGTCCGTTTTCAAAATGGAGCCAGAAATATTTTTCAAAAAATTAATTGATGAAAATTTTGTGGGGACTTGCTTGACAATTTTTGATGGATTCTGAAAATGACTCCCCATTCAACTTGTACATCATCAGTGGAGAACAGGAAAGATTATTCTTCGAGTTGCAGGAAGTAGCTCGTTTGGGTGTCGGTGACCGAGGGATTCGAGAGTCGGCGGCGAAAGTCGTGGAGCGGAGTCCACGCCCTCTATTTGTTCCTGTAACCGCGGTACCCAAGGGATTGGAATCATAAAGCACGGATTTTTTCGCTGAGCAAGTACCGGTTGCAAGGCACTGGGTGCGTTCGTATTATTGGAGCGTATCATCATAAGCGGCGGATGTGGCTCGGAGGCCCGTCGCCGTTTTTTTATGGCCTGCCTCGGCCAACCTTAGAAATCAACTATCAACTCTCAGGGAGCGAGCATTGTACCCCGCTGTCACCCACTCTGGCGATCTATCCACTGACCGCCCTGTCGACGTTTTGGTGGCTTTTGGCGCCAATCTGGGGAATCGGGAGCAGGCGTTCGCTACGGTTTTGGAGCGACTTAAACCGCTTGCGGTCGGGCAAATCATCAACCCTAGCTCACTTTATGAGACAGAGCCGGTCGGTGGAATCGAGGGGCAACCACGGTATCTCAATGCGGTCATCCGGTTCCGGTCGGAACTTGGCGCGAGCGAACTGCACAGGGCACTATTGCAAATCGAATCGGAGCTGGGGCGTGTTCGCGGCGAGCGGTGGGGGCCAAGGACGGTCGATTTAGATTTGCTACTCTTCGGCGACTTAACTCTGGATAGCGAAACGCTGACGATTCCTCATCCGCGAATGCTTGATCGCCGGTTTGTACTGGAGCCGGCGGTTGAAGTTGCCGGAGATATGATCCACCCGGTTGCGAAGCGCGATTTAAAACAGTTGTTCGACCCGTTAAACGAAAACGCTCCACGGTCCACCGGCGGATGAAGCGGGAGCGATTTGGATTCCGAATATTGATTTAAAGACCGTGGTCGTTCAAATCCTAATCCAACAGTCTGATATTCTCAGCGCGAGGGCCTTTGGGGCCGCGGCCTTCAGAATATTCAACCTTTTGTCCTTCACGAAGCGTGTCGTAAGCAACGTCTCCTTCTAATGAAGAGTGATGAAAGAAAATATCTCCTCGCTCCCCCTGAATAAAGCCAAAACCTTTGTCCGTCAACTTTTTAATCGTACCTTGCGGCATTCGCCACTCCCAAAACTTAAAACTAAAACTAATGTCGATCTACGACTGCGCAACCTTCGGCAATGTAAATTGAAAGAAAAGATAAACTGAGACCGACAGAAAATTGGAACCGCAGCAGACCGACCCCAAGGAAGACCCAAAAGGGGGATAGAGCATTCCGCAAAACTTCAAATGACAGTGGACCCATCCTTCAAATAAGCGAAGATTGAGCGACAAGCTGTTGATTCTAGGCGACTGCTCGTGCGATTGCAAACAGATGTTTTCAAAATTTTGGGCTTTTTTCGATTCGGCAGCAAAAAGGCTTGGCTTAGACGCAGGTGACGGCCCTCGTAAACCCCTGTTGATGCGTTAAACTAGTGGTTATTGACCCCCTTTTTGATCCAACCAACTCTTACGAGATCCTCCACACCCCCCCCTGTTTGGCCATGAATTTCTTTCCTGACGTTCCCAAAATTGCTTACGAAGGCCCCCAGTCAGCGAATCCACTCGCATTTCGCTGGTACAACCCCGACGAGTTGGTCGAGGGCAAGTCGATGAAGGACCACTTCCGGTTTACGGTCTGTTACTGGCATACTTTTCGGGCAACCGGAGCCGATCCGTTTGGGCAAGCCACGATGATCCGGCCTTGGGACAGCGGCGATGACTCGATTGAAAACGCCACCGAGCGGGTACGGGTAGCTTTCGAGTTTTTTGAGAAACTTGGAAATCCGTTTTATGCGTTCCACGATCGCGACGTCGCACCGGAAGGAAGTTCGCTTACGGAGTCGAACCGGAATCTGGACGCGGTCGTCAAGGTTTTGCAGGAAGAGCAATCGAGAACCGGCATCAAGCTGCTTTGGGGGACGGCGAACCTGTTTTCGAATCCCCGTTTTGTTCACGGAGCGGCCACCAGTTGCAACGTCGAAGTTTTTGCTTATGCGGCGGCTCAGGTCAAGAAAGCCATCGAAGTGACGCATGAGTTGGGAGGCGAGAACTATGTGTTTTGGGGAGGCCGAGAAGGCTACCAAAACTTGTTCAACACCGACATGAAGCGGGAACTGGATCATCTGGGCCGGTTTCTGCACATGGCAGTCGATCACGCCCAATCCATCGGATTCAAGGGACAATTTTTGATCGAGCCCAAGCCCAAGGAGCCCACCAAGCATCAATACGATTTCGACGTCGCGACGTGTCTGAATTTTCTGCGTCAGTACGATTTGCTGGAGCATTTCAAGTTGAATATCGAAACCAATCACGCGACGCTGGCCGGACACACGATGATGCATGAGCTTGAAACGGCTGGCATGCAAGGGGCGTTGGGATCGATTGACGCGAACACGGGCGATCTTTTGTTGGGGTGGGACACGGATCAGTTTCCAACGGACTACTATCTGACGACGCAAACGATGTTGGTTTTATTGAAATATGGGTTGCATCCCGGCGGGGTCAACTTCGACGCCAAGGTGCGCCGCGAAAGTTTCGAGCCAGTCGATTTGTTCTATGCCCATATCGGAGGCATGGATGCGTTCGCTCGTGGGCTCAAGATCGCGGCAGCCATTCGAGCCGATCGTGTGATTGAGAACTGGATCGCGGACCGATATTCGAGCTGGGATTCGGAGCTGGGTCAGAAAATCGAAAGCGGAACGGTTGGCTTTCGGGAGCTGGAGTCGCTATTATTGGAGAAGGGCGAAGCCGCTCCAAGCCAAAGCGGCCGGCAGGAGTTGATTGAGAATGTCATCAATCGATATGTCGACCGGTTTTGACGTCCAGAGGCTATACCAAATTCGGGCAAATCGGTTCTGTGGAAGGAAACTGCCGATATGGACCATCACCAGATTTTCAAATCGCTCGTCGAGTCCTTTTTTCTCGAGTTTATGTGGCTCTTCTTTCCGGCAGAAGCGAAACTTATCGATTTCAATAAAGTTCAATTTCTCCGCGAAGAGTATTTTACAGAAACTCCGAAGGGGAGACGTAGGACACTGGATTTGGTGGTCAAGGTGGGGCTGCTGTCGGGGGATGAAAAATTCATTTTGATTCATTTTGAGTTCGAATCTCGTCGTCCCGGAAAGAATTTTGCACGACGGATGTTCAAATACACTTGCCAGCTTTTCCTGCGTTACGATATCGAAATTGTCCCGATTGTGGTGTTCAGCGACGATGCCGTTTGGCGGCTTCCCGCCGGAAATCAGTTTGAAATGGAGGTCGCTGGTACAAAATTTGTCCAGTTCACTTATCATTACATTAAGCTAAAATTACTGAACTACCGGGACTTCATCGAATCGAGGAATGCTTTGGCTTATGCGCTGATGGCCAAGATGAACTTCGAAAGATCCCAACAAGTTCGATTGAAGGCAGATTTTTTGAGGCTTATCCTCAAATGCCGGATCGATCCGGCACGACAAAGCCTGTTGCTGGACTTTGTCGAGTCGTATTTGCCTTTAGTCGGAGCAGACCAGCAGGAATATGATCAGATGATCCAGGTTGAAAAACAATACGAGGGGGTAAAGGAAATGACGACTGTTTACGAGCAACGGGGCATTGAGAAGGGCATCGAGAAAGGGATCGAGAAAGGGATCGAGAAAGGGATCGAGAAAGGGATCGAGAAGGGGATCGAGAAAGCAAAGCGTGAGGTGTTAGCTCAGTTGCTGGAGAAGAAGTTTGGGAAACTGCCAACAGACGTTGAGAAGCGGATTCTAGAGGTCGCTTCGGTTGGCGAGTTGGATCAACTCCTGCTTCGCATTTTTGATGCAAATACGCTGGATGAATTTTTTGGTACGTAAAATCAAAATTAATCTGCCAAATAACTACTGAAGGACAATCAATGACTACGAGATTTTCTGTGATCGGTCTGAGTTGCGCGGCTGCAACGATGATTCTGCTCGGAGGCTGTAAAGATCCCAATCCGCCGAAACAGGAGGCGAAAAAGGAAGGTATTATTGGGAAGATGACTGACGATATCGGCGAGTTCAAGCCCGGCGAATCCAAGGAAGCCGATATCTCGATTGATTCGTCCAGTCCTTTGCAAGCGATGACTTCTGGAGCGTACAAGAATATTCTCGGAAGAGCCGCTCAAATTCAAATTACTCAGGCGATCAATATTTTTAACGCGCTTCATGATCGCTATCCGAAGGATCATGAGGAATTTATGGAGCAAATCATCAAGGCCAACGGGATCACGCTTCCTGTTCTTCCCGGCGGCGTTCAATATCAGTACGACGTCGAGAACCACGAGCTGAAAATTGTCGAAAGGCCGAAGGAGTGACGGGGCGACCTCCATGGGGAGCCAATCTATCCTCGCTTGCGAAAACGAATACGGTTGAGTTCAGGCTTTGGGCCAGCCGTGCTAAAACTGCCAACGTTCAAATCGTCGAGCGATCCGGCAATGCCGAACGAGTCGCTCGCACGATTCCCATGTCCTTGGAGTCACCTCAAGTCTTTGTGGCCGTGGCTGAGAATTGCCCTCCGGGTACGCTGTATCGATTTCAGATCAACGATGGAGCAGGACGTCCCGATCCTTACTCGCGGTTTCAGCCGTTTGGAGTCCACGGGCCATCGCAAGTGATCGATCCCCATCACTTCCATTGGACCGATCAGAGCTGGAAAGGAATCGACAAGCGGGATGGGGTTATTTATGAGCTTCACATTGGCTCGTTTACCGATGCGGGCACCTATTTGTCTGCCATTGAGAAGTTTCCTCAACTGGTTGACTTGGGGATTACCGCAATTGAATTGATGCCATTGGCCCAGTCACCCGGAAAATGGAATTGGGGATACGACGGTGTCAACTATTTCGCCCCGCGAAACACCTTTGGTACACCCGACGAACTGAAGCAGTTCATCAACGAAGCTCATCGGTTGGGATTGGCCGTCATTCACGACGTTGTCTACAACCACGTCGGTCCCGAAGGAAACTATCTCAACGAGTTTGCGCACTATCGCTCACCCGTTCATGGGACGCCGTGGGGCGACTCACTCAATTTTGATGGCGAGCACCATCGCAACGTCCGCGAGTTTGTGATCGACAATGGGTTGTACTGGCTCGACGAGTACCATTTCGATGGTTTGCGGCTCGATGCCATACACTACATGTTCGATCGATCCGAACTTCACATTGTCAATGAATTTCGGCAACGGTTCAGGGAGTACGAACGATCTGTAGATCGCAAGCTATTTTTGATCGCCGAGGCCAATATCTTTGACCGAGACTTGCTGCACGACCCGCAGCAAAACGGGGATCGTTATGATGCGATCTGGTCCGATTGTCTGATGCACTCGATTTATTCGCATGGCAAACCGGATTTACGACTGACGAACCGGCACTACATCGGTACGCCCGATCTCGTTGAATCACTTGAACATGCTTATGTGTTTTCTGCCCCCGGTGCGATACGCGCTGATGCAACGATTCGTCAAAATAATCATCCTAATCGGGAGCGAGACTATCAGTCCTCTCTCATCATGGCACTACAAACCCATGACAGCGTCGGCAATCACCCGCATGGCAAACGATTGCATCATCTGATTAGTGACGATTTTCAGATGGCGGCCGCTCCGTTGATCCTGCTGTATCCATCCATTCCGATGCTGTTCATGGGTGAAGAGTGGGCAACCAGCGCTCCGTTTCCTTTCTTTGCGGATTTTGAGGACGAAGGTTTACGAGCCGCCGTCGATCGCGGTCGTCGCGAGGAGTATCCTCACCATCATTGGGCCGACTCCCCCCTGCCCTCCGATCCGTTGGCGTTTCTCAACAGCAAACTCGATCGGTCTCAAGGATCGTCAGAGATGTTTACCTGGTATCAACAACTGCTCGCGCTTCGCCGTCAGGGATTGCAGGAAGGTTGGTTGTCGATCAAAAACAAATCGACACATTTCGAACCGGAACCGGAACTATTTACAATGAGATACACGACATTGCAACAACAAGTCACGATTGCCTGCCGATTGGGCACAAATTCATCACCGCCAGCCCAAATCACACCAGCCAACCCGTTCGAAATTTTCCTCCAAACTTCAGGTGTACAACCCATTCCAACGGGCGGCTTTGAATTGCAAAATCACCAATGCTGTATCTGGCGCGAGCGAGTGTAGACGCGGCTTACCGAGCAGCAATTCACCGATGAATCGACCGTTCGGATCAAGTGGTTTATCGACAAAGCCGGCGATTAAGTACTTTCAGGCAAGCAAGTTTACTGATTTCTGGTGAAATGCTGTCTGGTCAGCACCAGTTCTGTAAACCTGGCGACATCGATAAGCCATTCTTGTTGCTCCGGCGAATACGTGGCGTGCAGGCTTGCGGGAACGACCAGTTGCAAATTCCGCGATTTCATTTCGTCGGTCTGGCTTTTGCTGATTGCAACCTCGAGCGTCAACAAGTGCTTTTTTTCGACTCGCTCTGCCTCAGTCAAAACCTGACGCCACCGGTCTTTGCAGGAATACTTGACGCCGAGCATGGTAAGTTTCGGAGGATCGAAAGCTTTATCATGATATTCCTTGTGGCCAGGAAAAATGAAATCGGGGCGGGATTTGTTTTCAGTGACGGCATTTCGGGAGTAGGAAATGCCGCATTCCCTGAATAGAATCTCAAGATGATTTTCCAGTGCTAAGCCAGCGCGACTTTTTCGCCGGTTTTGGACCGAGAGAGAAAACTTGATAAAGCCATCAATGTCGCCATCAAATCCGCTGGATAATCGTTCAGCGATTAAGTATCTTTCGAGCGTTCGGAACAGAATTTCCTCCCTGTCGAGCCAAGCCATTAGAACTTCATCTGGGTTGCCGTCGTCCGGGCGAACTTCTGGCAACGTCGATCTGGCAAATTCCGAAAACACTTTGGTAGTCGGGAACGAATTTTCGAATCGACGGATCATATCGTCAAGGAATACTTCATCGCGAGTCTCAACGGTTATTCCCAAGTTTTCAAGAATTAGCCGAGATGCGAATTCAATCCGGTCTTGGTCCGTCTCAAGCTCCTCGCGCACAGAAAAGCCCGGATGCGACAAATCTGAGACGCCAAACAGCCATAAAATCTGCTTTGAGATCGTGGTATCTGCTTCCACAATGATGCAAAGCAAGGTATTCTCTGGCTGTTTAGCGATCACAAGGATGTCTCCGGGTGACGTACAATTTAGCGCTTGAGTTGAAGGAAAGTAAAGCCTGTATTCCCAACGATTAACGCCTCGTTCAAGGCGAGCACGCTGTCTGGCGTCATACCATGTCAGGAATCCTTCTTCCATTACTGGAGTATCATCACTATCACTCAGATAAACAAATTTGGTCGCATATCGTTGCTTGCCCTCCGGCTCACCAAGCAGCTTTTTCAAACCTTCGACGCCATTAAATTCGTGTTGATTCGAAGCCAATACATCAACTTCAACACTGCTAAGGGTTTTGACTGCCACCCCTTCAAAATACTGAGACAAATAACCTTTTTTCATTCTGAAATCTCCACCAAGCGATCTTTGCTCCGCAGCCACTTTGCGAGCGACTTTGCAAGCAGATGCAGGTCTTTATCAGCGCCTCGAGTCGCGCATTCCCACACGATGCAGACTCGCCAGCCCTCCAGCTGAAGTTTTCGCAGAGTTTTCAAATCTCTTTTACGGTTCTGATTGATTTTTCCCTTCCAGAATTCAGGTCTTGTTTTCGGCCATTTGAAAAAACGGCAACGATGTTTGTGCCAAAAGCATCCGTGTATGAAGATGACCGCATGATACTTTGCAAGCACCAGGTCCGGGCGGCCGGGGAGCTTTGCATCGTGTAGCCTGAACCGGAATCCGAGTTGATGCAAATGCGATCTGATTTTCAGTTCGGGAGTCGTGTTGGAGCCTCGAATCCCGGCCATCATGCGGCTTCGTGTCCTTGCATCAACTACATCGGTCATGGAGCAAGTATCTTTTCATTTTGGGTTCTGGATTTGCGCCCCTTCTTCTTGATCAAATCCAGAACATGGGGAGTCATGATCCGTGCAACTTCCTTTATGACCGGAACGACTACACTGTTTCCAAACTGGCGGTAAGCCTGCGTATCGCTGACAGGAATTACAAAGCTGTCCGGAAATCCCATCAGCCTTGCACATTCACGCGGTGTCAGTCGTCGTGGGCGTTTACGTTTTCCCTGCAAAATCAGGATTTCAGATCCATCCTTATAGTATCGAGCCGAGAGAGTCCGTGCTATATCGTCCGGGCCGACAAGGCCGTAGCCGAAACCGTTTCCAGCCAAGCGGTGCTTTTCCGCATAATCCCGCAAGTATTTCCAGAGATGTTTTGTTAACGTGTATTTACGGCTTACCGCCGCCTTCGGGCCAGTAGTATATGGCTCCTCAGGTTGTTCGCTGCCATTCTCTGGATGAAGAATTGAGTGCAGTCGCCTTGAGCCTTTTACGGGTAACCGAAGATCATCCCAAGTAAATTTGGTCTTGCTATCAAAGCCGACGATCAGGATGCGCTCTCGATGCTGAGGTACGAAGTGCTGACCGTCGATTACCCTGTAGTGAACTTCATAGCCAAGTTCGTCGCGAAGCGTTTGCAGTATCACGCGAAGGGTATTTCCCTTGTCATGAGAAACAAGATTCTTGACGTTTTCAAGCAAGAACGCAGTGGGGCGCTTTTTCGCGAGAATTCTGGCAACGTCAAAGAACAAAGTGCCCTGTGTCGTACATTCAAAACCATGGGGTTTGCCAAGTGCATTTTTTTTTGAAACACCTGCAATGCTAAAAGGCTGACAGGGAAATCCTGCCAACAGTACTTCATGATCAGGAATGTCTCGTTCGTCGATTTGGGTTATGTCACCTGCGCGACAATGATCTGAAGCGTCGTGAAAATTTGCTAAATAGGTTTTCTGTGAAAACGTATTCCACTCGCTGCTGAATACACACCGTCCTTTTTCCGCCTCAAAACCGATTCGCATTCCCCCAATTCCTGCAAACAAATCGATGAACCGAAATGCTGCGTCTTCATTGGCAGAGTCACCGACCAGTGGAAGAATTCGCTGTCTGATTGCATCTGTCAGGTAGGGAGGCGCTTGTGTTTCTCGAACTTCCCATCGGCGAATCGTTCTAACGTCAACTTCGAGGATTTCCGAAAGTCGCCGTTGTGAGAACCTCAAACGGGCGGCTTGAAGCAATTCGTGTATATCGATTGAATTCATGGGGTTGCCTTCCTTGATTCTTGGTGGGGAATACTAGCGGTCATTCTGTCCGTTTTTCGTTCCGGATGCAAGGCCCCGGCAAACGAATCTCAACCGCTCTATTTCATTTCGCCCGAACGGCTATTGTAGACCGGTTGATCGCTGACGGCGAAGGCTCGAAAGGCTTCACAGGCTTCTTCCGCGAGCAGGTCTTCCACAACCTCGATGTTGCGACGTCGGTATTCGTCTTGCCAGTTTGGAGGCAGCGGCCCTTCATCAAAGCCCGTGATCGATTCGATCTGCGGACCGCTGGCTCCGATGACGATGCTGCGAATTCCCGACCATAGGATCGCACCATAGCACATCGCACACGGTCTTCCGTTGACCACGAGTTGGTATTCCGGCATTCCCGGCCCGCCAAGATCGTACGTTTCCAGAATCTGCTGGGCCAACGAAAGTGCAACGACTTCTGCGTGTGCCGAAGAAACGTGGGTAGGTACGACCCGGTTGACTCCGATTACGATGACTTTACCAGAATGTTTCTCAAAAATCCCCGCCGCAAAAGGCCCACCGGTTTTGCACTCAAAGTTGAGCCGAGAAAACCGAATCACCGTTCGCATACGGGTTTCCAGGTCTGCAATATGGGAGGGTAATTTGTTCAGCTCAGGCGCCAGCCAATCGGGCATATCAACGCAGAATTTCATTGGCAACACCTTATATCACTCAAGACAAAGTCTCATCGGACGAACAAAACAGCAGAGTTTGTTTATGAACACTAATTTCCGCTAATCTCCACTAATCGAGTTGCAAAATGAGCGTGAATTAGTGGTGATTAGTGTTCACTTTTTTCAACGCGAATACTGCTGATGGTTCAACGCTAACTTTGATGATACCCTCAAACGGTCAGACCGTCTTATTGGGAGTCATCAAAATCTTATTGAACGTCTGGCTGGGACGCATTACGCGGGTGGTTTGGCCTGGGTCGGTCAAATAATACCCCCCGACGTCGGCAGGTTTGCCTTGTACACCGTTCAATTCGGCGACAATTTTTGATTCGTTGTCAGCCAGCGATTGGGCCAGCCCCGTAAAACACTTTTGCAGATCAGAGTCGGCCGTTTGTTCTGCCAATGCTTGGGCCCAGTAAAGCGCCAAGTAGAAATGGCTTCCGCGATTGTCCAGTCCGCCCACCTTTCGAGCGGGTGATCGATCGTTTTCCAATACCTTTCCGTTGGCGGCATCCAACGTATCGGCCAAAACTTGTGCTTTCTTGTTGCCGGTCGTTTGCGCCAGATGCTCCAGAGAAACGGCGATTGCCAAGAATTCGCCCAGCGAATCCCAACGCAAATAATTTTCCTGAACTAACTGCTCGACATGTTTGGGCGCCGATCCTCCGGCTCCGGTCTCAAACAGGCCACCGCCATTCATCAAGGGCACGATCGACAACATTTTCGCACTCGTTCCCAACTCCAGAATCGGAAACAAGTCGGTCAAATAATCTCGCAACACATTTCCGGTTACTGAAATCGTGTCTTCGCCCGAGCGGATTCGATTGAGCGTGAACGCAGTTGCCTCGACGGGCGACTTGATCGCGATTTGAAGTCCATTCGTATCGTAATCTGCCAAGTAAGAATTTACTTTTTTGATCAATTCAGCATCGTGGGCACGTTCGGAATCGAGCCAGAATACTGCAGGAGTTTGCGACAACCTCGCTCGGTTGACCGCCAGCTTTACCCAGTCACGGATGGGGGCGTCTTTCACGTTGCACATCCGCCAAATATCGCCCGCTTCAACCGAGTGTTCCATCATGACTTCGCCGGCGCTGTTGACGACGCGAACCGTGCCCGCTTGTGGAATTTCAAAAGTCTTATCGTGAGAGCCGTACTCTTCTGCTTTTTGGGCCATCAAGCCGACGTTGGGCACGGTTCCCATCGTCGTGGGATCAAACGCGCCCTTTTTCTTGCAGTCGTCAATCGTGACTTGATAGATACCGGCGTAGCTGCTGTCGGGGATCACGGCCTTGGTATCTTGTGATTTTCCTTCGGCATTCCACATCTGACCGGAATTTCGGATCATGGCAGGCATCGATGCGTCCACAATCACATCGCTTGGAACGTGAAGGTTGGTGATTCCTTGATCGGAGTTGACCATCGCCAGCGGCGGCCCGTTTTGGAGTGCCGTCGCAATATCAGCTTTGATCATATCTCGCTTTTCAGCAGGCAACTTCTCCAGCGACTCGAACAAAACGGCTAGCCCGTTGTTAGGATTGACCTCAGCCGCCGCCAAATCGTCTGCCCATTGGTCAAAAACAGGCTGGAAGTACGCTCGCACGACATGGCCAAAAATAATCGGATCAGAAACCTTCATCATGGTCGCTTTCAGGTGTACCGAAAACAGTACACCCGCCCGCTTGGCCGCTTCAATTTCGCCCGCAAGAAATTGCTTCAGTGCGGACACACTGATGAACGTGCCGTCGACGACTTCACCGGCGGTGATCGAGACCTTTTCCTTGAGCGTGATCGTTCTGCCGTCGTTGGTAACGAGTTCGATCTTGAGCGTATCATCCGCCGCAGCCGTGAACGATTTTTCGTTGTGAGCGAAATCGCCGGAGGCCATCGTGGCGACGTGGGTTTGGGAGTCCGCGTTCCACTTGCCCATTGAGTGGGGATGCTTTCGGGCGTATTCTTTGACGGCTTTTGGCGCGCGGCGATCGGAGTTGCCTTCGCGTAGAACCGGATTGACCGCACTGCCGAGCACTTTCGCATAGCGGCCGTGGGTTTGTTTTTCCTCCTCGGTTTGAGGCTCGTCGGGATAATTAGGGATACGATAGCCTTTGGACTGAAGCTCGGCGATGGCTTCCTTGAGCTGAGGAATGGAAGCGCTGATATTAGGCAACTTGATGATGTTGGCTTCCGGCTTCGTAGCCAATTCTCCCAGTTCGGCCAAAGCATCCCCGATTCGTTGCGATGGAGTCAAGTGATCAGGAAAGTTCGCGATGATGCGGCCTGCGAGCGAAATGTCTCGCGTCTCGACTGTCACGCCTGCTGCGGACGCAAATGTTTGAAGGATAGGCAACAGAGAATAAGTGGCAAGAGCAGGTGCTTCGTCGGTAAACGTGTAAATAATTTTGGACATGGTTAGTCAGTTGTCAGTTAAATGGTTCGGATATCAAAAACTTCCATTCCGCCTCGCCGAGCTGATTCGATGCCCAAGTCGGCATCTTCAAACACACAGCATTTTTCGGGCGGAACATTGATGCGCTTGGCGACTTCGAGAAAGACATCGGGTTCTGGTTTGTGCCGCTGGGTATCTTCGGCGGCGACCACCGCCTGAAAAATCTCGCTTAAACCGATTTGCTTCAATATTTTTTCAACGACGGAGCGGTTTGATCCTGACCCGACGCCCAACGCATGAGTGGAGCGATATCGAAGTGCGATGTCAACCACGGGCTGAATCGGCCTGACTTGATCGAGCGTGTCGAGAAACGCCAGTTCCTTTTGGAGAGCAATTTCGGTCGGGTTGCCTGAGACGCCGTTCTGCTCCAGTAACAGGCTGACGATCTTCTCCGAGGGTGTCCCGGCAAGCCCATAAAATAAATCTTCCGAGAATTCGATGCCGAACTTAGCCATGGTATGCCGCCAAGCCACGAAATGAAGCGGCATCGTATCCGCCAGCGTTCCATCACAATCGAAAATCAGCCCGTCAAAATGTGTAAAATCCAGTTCCTTCAATTTTCAATACCCAGTTTATAGTGATCAAACAATTTCATATCATCGAGCCTGCGAGACCCATTCTAAACCATGAGTGAATTTCCCGAAATGAGACGAGCATCTGTCCCAGTAGCATTGACGATTGCGGGTTCCGATCCTTCCGGTGGAGCAGGAATACAGGCAGATTTAAAAACGTTCCACCAGCATGGCGTCTATGGAATGAGCGTCATCACGTTGTTGACGGTTCAAAATACGCAAACGGTGTCCCACGTCGAAATCATGTCGTCGTCCCTGCTGGTCAACCAACTGGCGGCCTGTTTGGATGACATCCCGCCCCACGCCGCAAAGACGGGAGCGCTGGGCAGCCGGGAGAACATCGAAGCGGTTGCTGAACAGGCAAAAACGTTCCGATTTCCGCTGGTTGTCGATCCCGTGATGATCAGCAAGCATCATGTCCCGCTGATGAATCCGGATGCGGTCGATGCCCTGATCAGGTATTTACTGCCCGTATGCCATCTTGTTACCCCGAATTTGCCGGAAGCGTCCCAAATGGTTGGTTTCAAAATCGACTGCCATGATAGAATGGAAGACGCTGCCAAAGCAATCGCCCAACAGGGGGCGAAAAATGTATTCCTCAAAGGGGGGCATCTCGAAGGCAAGGCCGTTGATGTGCTGCTGGCCGATGGCGAGTTGTACTCTCTCGTGGCGGATCGGATTGATACGCCTCACACGCACGGGACGGGATGCACCACATCAGCCGCCATTACGGCGAGGCTGGCTCGGGGTGAGTCCTTATTGGATGCCGTCGAGCAGAGCAAGCAATTTATCACTGCCGCCATTGAGTCGCATCCCGGACTCGGTCACGGTCGTGGCCCGGTAAATTTCTTTGCGGATGTGAACCAGAAACCCAAAACTCTCAATTAACCTAAAACGAACCTAACGCTCAATGGCCTCTCAATCTGCCCCATCGAATACCCAACGCCTCCAGAAATTCATGGCATCGGCAGGATTGGGAAGCCGCCGCGAATGCGAACTGATCATTCAGGAAGGCCGAGTCGAGGTCGATGGCGAGGTCGTCATCACTCTCGGTGCGAAAGTGGATCCCGAGCGACAGAAGATCTTTGTCGATGGTCAGCGTTTGCAAACCGAGCGACTGCAATACTTCATGCTCAACAAACCACCCGGAGTGGTTTCAACCAGCAGCGATCCGTCGGGCCGCGCACGGGTGATCGATCTGATCAACACCCACCAGCGAGTTTACAACGTCGGACGGCTGGACCAGTCCAGCGAGGGACTGATCCTCGTCACGAATGATGGCGATCTGGCCAATCGGCTGACGCACCCGCGGTATGGGATTGAAAAGAAATATCATGTGCTGGTCGATGGGGTGCCGGCGCGCCAGCAGCTCAAGGCTCTGGAAGAAGGGATTTTTATCGCGGAAGGCAAGGCCAAGGCGACGAGCGCCAAACTCATCCGCCATTCGGAATCGAAAAGTTGGCTTGAGATCGTTTTGGCGGAAGGTCGGAATCGGGAGATACGGAGACTGCTGGCCAAGGTCGGTCACAAGGTCCGCGTACTCAAACGGGTGGCCATCGGGCCGCTGAAGTTGGGTGAACTACCGGTGGGGGCTCATCGACCGTTGACTCCGCAAGAATTGAAATCGCTCAAGCGCGCCGCTGCGGGGCTAGTGACTGTAAAGAAGCCCACGCGAAGTAAAAAGCCAATCAGAAAGTTTGATTCAAAGAAGAAAGATCCAAGAGGAGCCGGTACGAAAGGCGTTGAACGCAGGAAATTCGAATTTCCAAAAGGAAAGTCAACGGCCAAAGCACCAGCCAAGAAAACTTTCGGTACGAGCAAGAAGCGTCCCAGTGGTCCCAATGCGAAAAAAGGATCTCAGTTCGATGTCCGAAAAGCCAGTTCCAAACGTCGAGTGAACCGGAAAGGAAAGAGTGAGTGATCCCTATTTCGCAAACCCTTCATAAACCGCTTGGAGCAACGAATCGACGTCGTTGTATTTCTTCTTGCCGCTGATGGGGCCTTCGAGCAGTTTTCTTGCGTCGGGTTCGCTATGACCTAGAGCGATCAGGATTTGATAGGTTTCATCGACGATACTTCGTTCAGCCGCTTCGGAGTCGTCCCATCCTGATTGGGCCACCATCAAGGCAAACCGCGCCATTTTGCGGCGCAATTTGGCAACGATCCGTTCGGCGGTTGCCGCACCGATTCCGGGGAGCGTTGATAGTGACTTTACGTCCTGATTTTCAATCGCGGCCGCGATGTCTGGAACGGGCCGGACCATCGCTCGAAGGGCTTTCTTAACGCCAAGCCCATCGACAGAGCAGAACAGTTCGAAAAACTGTTTTTCAATCGAGCTGACAAAACCAATCATACGGGGTGTCATGCGGCCTCCCGACTGGACGTTTCCGTCGATGTACTCAATCGTCTCAAGCGTGACGGTTTCACCTAGCTGCAGTTGAAGCTGCCGTCGCGTAAACTCCGGAATAAAAATTTCATATTCGAAGGGCGGAATCGACAGATAGGCTTCCGTCTCCGTTAAGGCAGTCAGATGGCCGGAAATTTTGGAGATCATCGATTAGTCTTCATCCCTATAAAGAAATGGCACAATGCGATTCCCAACGCATCGGCCACGTCGGGCGGGTCGGGGATCGAATCCAGGTTCAGGTGCCGTGCGACGGCGAGTTGTACTTGTGGCTTGGGGGCTCGGCCGTTTCCGGTCATCACCTTCTTCACTTGGGTGGCCCCGTAGTGAAAGATCGGCAGTTCATATTGAGCCGCTGCCAGACAGATCACTCCCCGCGCGTGCCCCATGATAATCGCAGTCTTCACCCGGTCATAGTGGCTGTACAGATCCTCCAAGCTCAGAACATGGGGCTGGACATGTGCGATCAGTTCCGTGACTTCCTGATACAGGCTTTTCAGGCGGCTCCCGATCGCGTCTGATTTTACAGGCCGGATGACCCCTGCTTCAACGACGCTAACGACGTTTCCGTCGATTTCCAGTGCTCCGTAGCCCGTAATATTCAGGCCGGGATCGATTCCAAGGATTCTCTGTTTGGTCACGGTATCAACTTCGGATCAGTAGCACGATGCATTGGGCCTGAATCACTTTCATCTCGCCGACCGGCCCAGTCCCTTCGCCCGTTTTGGCTTTGATATTCACCTGATCCGACTCGATGCTCAAAATTTCTGCAACACGGTTTTCTAGGGTGTGTTTATAAGCCGAAAGTTTAGGTCGTTGGGCATGAATGATACCGTCGAGATTGACGATTTGATAACCTTTTGCTTGGACTTGGGCCCAAGCAAGCTGCAACAGCTCACCCGAGTCCCGGCCAAGATTTGCGGAATCGGTATCAGGAAACAGCTCGCCGATATCCCCCTCCCCTGCCGCTCCGAGCAACGCATCGGTAATCGCATGAAGCAGAACGTCAGCATCGCTGTGACCGTCGAGTGAATACTCGAATGGAATATCAATCCCCCCAAGTCGCAACGGCCCCCCAGGCTTGAGGCGGTGGGTATCGTGACCGATGCCGATACGCAGATTTCGAGGATTGAACGTCATCCCATGATTTGAAGCCGCGCGAGGAAGGCAGTCAAGTGGAGGGATGAGGGATGAGGGATGAGGGATGACAAAAAAAAGACCGCCCTTTCGAGCGGTCTTACTAACAGCTAATTTGATTTTTCACGATTTCGGATTCACGTCCGAATCACGGAGAACTGGCCCACCATCAACCAGACTCCCACAAACGCAACGGCAATTAAAAAATTCAGATTTTCGATCGACATGGAATGCTCCACTGAAGGTTAACTAACAAGTCCCTCCATGAGACGTTACACATCTATCCTTGCATCATTCGGTATCGACGACAAGTTAAAAAGTTTTTGATTTTTTTTTTGCCCGCTGTAGTTCTTAGCTGATCGTTTGAATGCATTGATTAGTTAAAGTTTCGCTGACCGGAAAGGTTTGCCACCCATCACTGAAACCAGCTTGAATATTCGATATAGTTGTTCGCAATTCGCTCAATCATGGATGCGTTTGACTCGTCGAGTGCTTTCACTTTTCTTGCTGGCACGCCGGCGTAAATACTGTTGGGTTCAACGACAGTTTTTTCCAGCACCACGGCACCCGCCGCAATGATCGAGTTGGAATGAATGAGTGCGTTGTCCATCACGATCGCTCCCATGCCGATCAACACATTGTCTTCGACCGTGCAGCCGTGAACGATCGCCCGGTGTCCGATGGAAACATGGTTGCCAATGTGGGTGGAGGCTTTCTGAAACGTTCCATGAATGATGGCGCCGTCCTGAATGTTCACGCGATTCCCGACGCAAATGGAGTTGACATCGCCTCGAACGACGGCATTGAACCAGACAGAACACTCGCTGCCCAACACCACATCGCCCACAATCGTCGCGTTTTCGGCAACAAAGGTTCTCTCGCCTAAAATGGGAGTTTTTCCCAGCACAGATTGAATCAACGGCATCAGCGGGCTTTCTGTGTGTTAGAATGATTACAGATGAAGAATTTTTGATAGTTCATCAAAGGCAACTTGAACCTCGTCGATCAGCTTGGGATCGGCCAAATCCGTTGGCTGGAGCGACTCGCGGTAGTGTTGGTTGATCCAGACCTTTAACTGCTCGGCCAGCGATTCCGTCAGTATCACACCGGGGTGTACGGCTTGAATCTGGGGTTCCGTTAAAACGACTCGCAACCGCAAACAGGCGGGGCCGCCGCCGTTGTTCATGCTTTGGCGAAGGTTCAAAAAGCGGACTTCATCCACCGGATTGGATTCTTGAAGAATTCGCTCGGTGGCTCGTCTTGCCGTTTCAATTTCTTCGCATTCCGTCGGACAGATCAATGTCATCTTGCCATCGGGACGAGTGATCAATTGGCTGTTGAACAGGTAGCTTTTCACCGCGTCGGTTAACGGCAACTCCGTATCGGAGAACTCAATGAGATTCAAGGGCGAGTCGTACTTTTGAATGAACAAGCTCTGTAGCTTTGACAAACATTTTTGCTGTTCAACAAATGCCAACTCGTGACAGAGCAGCACGTTCTGATTTCCTACCGAAATCACATCATTGTGAAAAACACCTGCGTCAATCGCAGCGGGGTTCTGCTGCCAGAACAACGTCGATGCGGGCGACAACTGATGATGGCGAGCAATCGCCTCGCAGGCCAGACGTGTTTGTCGCGCCGGAAACCGTGTCGGTTTGGAGACTTGTGGATCGAGGGGATCGCTTCCAAACACAAAAATCTCAATGGCCAGGTTGCCGTGGAGATCGGACAATCGCGTGTGATTGGCGGCGCCTTCATCGGACAACGCTGCGGCGCCCGGCAGCGGATCATGGACTTCGAAATGTTCGTGATTCCCAAATATCTGGCGAAGGTTTTCAGTGGTCGGCGGTGCCTCCAATGAACGATGCAAGGTCGTCGTCAGATTCGCCGGGGTCAAATGGACTCGACGGTCGGTACAATCAGCGGACGGCGAGACCGTGGCTGCATTGGCCGTCCACATGTTGGCCGCGCTGTAGCATTGGCTGACTAATTGGGGGGAAGTTTTGTAGGCGGCCGCAATTAAATCAGCAGGTGTCCTTCCTGAAAAACCTAATCTTCGCAACAGCGAGACATCGGGACGTCGCAGAGGCGGCAAGACGGCTTGGCCGATTCCCATCCCGGCCAGTGTCTTCATTTTTTGCAGCCCCTGCAATGCTGCGGCACGAGGATGGGAGGTTTGATTCTGGTGCGTCGCCGATGCAACATTGCCAAACGACAATCCGGCATAGTTGTGGGTCGGCCCAATCAGGCCATCAAAATTAAACTCGCGAGCAGACATTTAGGGATGAGGGATGAGGGATGAGGGCGTGGGATAGACCTCCCGGTCTGTCATTCGGGACTTTGACAGACCGGGAGGTCTATCCCACATACAACTGTCAACCAAAAGCCAGAAACCAAAAACCACCCAATGGTCCCAGCAACGGGCTATTCGAACTTTAAATCGGGAAACAATCCTTCGATCACTCGTTCAGGAACCACATAATACCAGTCTGCAAACTGATCGTTGAGCGATTGGGCACGTTTGCGTCCTTCCACCAATTTTGAGTTGCGCTCGGCGACTTGCCGAAGGTATGCCTTTTGCGACTCTTCGTCCTCCGCTTCAGATTTCGCCGGAGCGGGGATCAGATTTTCATCGAAACTTGCGTACAACATGACCAGCCGATTCAGATCGCTGCTGTCGCCGATTGCTCCTTCGGCCAGATTTCCGACCAGCAACGTTACGGAGACTCCGTCAAGCGATTGAACGGTCACATCGCCGCGAACGGCCTCGAAATTCAAGCCAAAGGTTCGTTCAGGCTCATGGCTGACCGCGTAGAAACCTGACTCGACCAAACCTTTGAGTTGATCGACGTCCGACGCATTGGGATTTTTCAATAGTGTGGCAATGGGTCTGGATTTTTTGCGGACATCCAGAAACTGGGTGTTGGTCAGAAACATGCCAAGCTGATTGATGGCCGCTAAATTGGATTCAGGAAGCTCAACTTCCTTCAGTTCGCCATCATCTCCGGGGACTTTGGCGATTCGCTTCTGGTTTTTCATATCAAGCGTCAGTTGATAATTCCATTCTTTTTTTCTCGAATCAGGTGGGGTTTCCGGCTGCATCGCCTGGTAATGGTTGATCGTCACCGTATTCAGATCCGACCCGTCGGTGATATTCATTAAATTGGTTTCGACCCAGTGAGTGAAGTTCGAGGCAAGCGCTTCGTAAGGAAGCTCAACGACATAGACACCCGGTTTACCCGAAATCCGCACAAACCGTCGGCGCTGCGACTGATTGGTGTCGTCTTGGGGAGAGCTGCCCACGATCAAGCTTGCCAGTTCCCGGTTGTTGCGATCCTGCAAGACGATTTTCTTTCCCAATCTGTTCCGTACGGGTGTCGATTCGAATTCCAACGGATCGACGACCCCATATTCGACATGGTCCTGCAGGTCGTTCGAGCGTTGTTCCAGCACGTTGGTGTTGACGCTGTTGATCGCCAGACTGATTTGCGTCGGGTTGTCGGCAATGAAGTTTTGCTTGGCCGGGACGATCCACAGATCACCATTGCGCCGAAGCTCGATTTGTTTCAATCCATTTCGCTCGATATCGTATTCGGTGACGGTAATTCTTCGGACATCGTTGGCTTCGAACGATTCGAACAACGGTTTGCCCACCAGATCACTTTGGGTGACATTTTCGGGCCACGGATAGAACCATGCCGCGATGGCAGACAGGGCTGCGGCGGTCAGGCCCATCAGTGCGGTTTGTGCGATAGAGGATTTCATGATTTGTTGTTTGTCAGTAGTCAGTAGTCAGTAGTCAGTTGCAAATAGTCAGTAGTGATTTGGTAGTTCAATGGACCACTGACAACGGACCACTGACAATTCACAACTCACTTCAGTCTTCTCGCTTTCGAAATACCTTCCCGCTCACGCAACCTGCGGCGCGTGAAGACGATCAGGCCGACTAGCAGTGGGGGAATGGGCGGCAGCACGACAGCCGCCAGCTTAAACTGACGCTGGATTTCCTGGATCTCAAGCTCGGCATCCAGATCGGCGCGGCGCTCGTTTTCGCGTAAATCATTCTGAGCGGCTTCGCTGCGTGAACGGGATTTTTCTTCCTGTTCTCGCTCGACGGTTGCCCGCTGAGCCAACAGTGCATTGAGCCGCTGTTGGTCAAACGCCTCGCCTGCCTCTTTGGCCCGGTTTTCGCGATCGATTCGTTCCTGGATGGGTTTGACCTTGGAATTCTTTTCGTTTTCGATTTTGGCCATTTCCGTTTCATAATCGATTTGCAGTTTCTGGCGGATATCGTGCTTTTTCTGCAATGCCTTTTCAGACGCGGCTTCGACGACCTTCAAAGTGCTGTGCTGGATTCGCGCGTCGCGAAGATCAAAAAAGAGATCTTCGCCTGCCAGTGCATCGATCACATTGAGTACGAACGCCATATTCTGGAAGCGGTATTCAATACCGTTTAGAATCGGATAGTTTCGAATATTGACAAAATAATCCGACAATGTATCCGCGTCCGCGACGTAGATCACATTGGTCAAGCTGGCGTCCGGCTTGAGTTCTTCAGGATGGGCGGGCAGCGGACTGCCCACGTTTGCACCTTTGATGGAGGCAGCCAGATCATACGTCTTGTTCGGTGAACCGCGTTTTGCGGCGAGTTGCTGTGCAGACTGAGCGATCATCAGATCGCTGGCGGCCAGTTGTCCGGCCAGCGAGGTTGTGATCAGGGGGTGGTAATTCATTTTCGTTTGAGGACGCGGAGCTAGAAAGCCCGGAAACGGAAAATAGATCTGCGAGATCCCGCGTGTCGCCGGATGCTCTTGAGAAAAATTTCCTTCACCCGTTCGTTTCATTACGATGATCCGTTCTGGTTGATTTAGCAGCGGATCTCTGGGGTACGGATTATCGCCTAGTTGCCAAACGATCAATGGAACTTTGAGCGATTGATTTTCAACACGAACCGTTCGTGAATCCACTCCGATGTCCAGTGCGGCAAACAGCTTTTGAACATCTGCAGCTTCAGCCGTACCTCGACTCAGGGTTCGAGGCAGGAACGTTCCGAGAACATGTTGAAAATTTTCCGTGCTGGGCATCGAGTCTTCAAAAATCGCCGTTGGCTGGCCGCTTTGAATCGCAGTAATCAGATGATTCAGCTCGACCGTACTCATTTTCGATGGCTGGGCAACAAGCAGCACGTCGTAGCGGAATCTGGAGGATTTGTTTTCATCATCGACGATCAACAGATCAATCGGTGACGATGCATCCACCAGTTCGAGGTTATATTGTTTCCTCAGTTCCGACAGGATCCGCAACGTCGGAAGTTGTACCGGCTGGTCGCGTGCCATGACCCAACCTCCTTCAATCATCGCATCCGTTCTGACAATGCCGATGGTCTTTCGTTCGCCGTGGGAGATGGTATGGATGGATCGCATCAACTCGTACTCCACCGGCGTTCCGTACGGCAAGAACGGCAAAATGATTCGCTCTTTGCCGCTGGACAGTGCCACGCCGAGAATAATATCTTCCTCGCGCATCGCCCCGCGGGATTGGCTGGTCACGCGAGTCGGCCGAATACCATATTTTTTTTCCGCTGTAATCGCTTCTTCAGAGAACGGTTCGATTCCCTGATTAATCGTGACCTGAACCCGATTGCCCCCGAGCACGTCAAACTCGCGCAGCAAATTGACGAGGTCGTATTTCAGTTTCACAAACTCGCTCGGGACGCTGTTGCTGACATAGGCGTCGATTTTGATGGGTTGCTTGTTGGGGTCTTTGTCGTTGGCCAGTTCCGTCAACATTTTGACAGTCGGCTCAGACAAGGTGCTGACTTTGGCTTCTGAAATATCCAGTCGAGCACGATTGAGCGGACTGTACTGAACGATCAGCACGGTGGCGACTGCCATGATGAACACGAATGCGGCCCGCAAGATATAGTGCCAGAACATCGACGTGCCATCGCGCCCTCCCAACCAATGGCGACGTCCGATCAGGATCAAACTCAAATAAATGCCGATCACTACCAAGCCGAGAAAATACAAAATCGACGAAGCACTTATCAATCCGCGTCCAAACGGCTCAAATCGTTGCAGCAACGACCATTCGAACAGTCGCTGAATCCATTTCGAACTTGACAGAATCACATCAGAATTCGAAAAGAATGCCAGCGGCGCGTTGAACGCCGCGCCGAAAATAAATCCGACCGTCAGGTTGTTCGTCAGGAACGACGCGACCATTCCCAACGAGATCATCGCGATCCCCATGAACCAATAGCCGAGATAGGTCGAGAACAACAGCAGATTGTCCAGTGCCCCGCCGGTCATCGATAGCAGCACGGCGTAATTCGATAACTGGGAGAACAGCAGCGAGACCGTGAACACGAGAACGGCAGCAAAATATTTGCCAATCACGATGTCAAAATCTTTGGCAGGCAGCGTCAGCAGGAGTTCGTCCGTGCCCTGTCGCCGTTCTTCCGCCCAGATGCTCATGGTGATCGCCGGGATGAAGATCAACATGATGTACGGCAGGTACTTGTTGAGCTGGTCAAAGTTGGCAAGATTCGTCGTAAAAAATTCGTGCGGCCAAAAAGCGGCAAACGAGGTCAGCAGCACAAACAGGCAGAGGAAAACGTATCCGGTCGGATTGCTGAAATAGCCGATGAAGTTCCGCTTCATGACCGCGAACGCGGCCTGTCGCCAAATTCCCAGTGGCAACATCAATAGGACCAGCGCGACCAGGAACATCAAATCGATGACCAGCATGTAGGCGAATTCAGCGATCTGCATGCCGGACGAATTTTGCGCAATGAGCATCGGTTCCATAAGATTTTCGGTCATCGTCACTCCTCCGATTTCTTCAAAAGAACACCGGTGGCGGGGTCGTGCCCGGTCAGATCGGCAAAGATATGGTCGAGCCCTTTTTGATCGGGATCAATTTCATTGAGCGGCCCGTCGTAAACTTTTCGGCCTTCGTTGATCATGATGACGCGACTGGCCATGGCTTCGACTTCCTGCAGAATGTGGGTCGATAACAAAATCGTTTTCTCTTCGCCGAGTCGCCGAATCGTTTGACGGACGCCGCGAATCTGGTTGGGGTCCAGCCCCGACGTCGGCTCATCGAGAATCAAGATCTCCGGTTCATGGATCAATGCCTGAGCCATGCCGACACGCTGGCGATACCCTTTTGACAGTTTGTTGATCGGTTTATAAATAACACTTCCGAGCGAGCAGATATCTACCACTTTTTCAATCTGTTGCAACTTGGTTCGCTTGTTCATGCCCCGAGCTTCGGCAAAAAAATCGAGCAGGCTGAACGGAGTCATCTCGGGATACAGCGGCCCGGTCTCTGGCAGATAGCCCAACTTTCTCGACCCTTCGAGCCGGTCCGTCGCCATGTCATGCCCGGCGATCCGAGCACGGCCTTCGGAAGCCGATAGATAACCGGTCAGAATTTTCATCGTCGTACTTTTGCCGGCTCCATTGGGGCCGAGAAAGGCAACGACTTCGCCCTTGAAGACCTGAAACGAGACATCGCGAGTGGCGGCAAAGATGCCATAAAACTTGGAGAGATGCTCCGCCTCAATCATCGGTGTGCGATTCGCCGGGTCGGCTGGTGGCGTCGCACCGTCAGAAGCCGATTCGGGCGGCGGAAGAGAGGGTAAGGATGGCGTGGATTCGACTGGCATACTTTGGTGGCGTTTAGCGTATTCTTTTTT
This sequence comes from uncultured Pirellulaceae bacterium, assembly GCA_964414815.1. Lineage (GTDB taxonomy): Bacteria > Planctomycetota > Planctomycetia > Pirellulales > Pirellulaceae > Mariniblastus. The sequence continues at coordinate 91,522 of CAYPXY010000011.1, forward strand.
TTACGGCGGAATAGGCAAATGGGTTTGACAAATTTAATTCAATGGCTGGCTTAATCTCGTTGTTTCTTGAACCAGGTTTGAACGGTATCGCGAACACACGGGTGGCTTAAGGTAGTTAGTTTCCACAAATACGATTGTAACACAGAGCAAACCGTCTGCCTAATGGCAGGGGGCTTTCTGGTTGACCAGCACCCGTTTGCGATCCCCCCAACGTTTGGAGGTCGTGCGGCTTGGATGGCCTTTTAACGCCTACTATCAAAAACTCGGAAAAGCCGTAACGCGAAAGCCGCACGACCTCTTTGGCCGCAGGCCGAAGCCGGCCGCCAGTCAGTTGCCGCCTTCCATGTAAACCCAGATTGCCAACTGGGGCCTGGGTTTTATAAGATAGGAGGCGTTGCAGCGAATATTTAACTTCAAACAGGACAGCGGAGGTTAGTGCGATGGCCAAGTCGGTTGTAAAAAGTAAGGCGGTTGGAGGAAGCGGAAAGTCCAAAAAGCCAACCAAGAAAGAAAACGTCTTTCACAGCCGGCTGGCGTCGCTGACCTATTCCCAGGCCTGCGGGATGCTGGGGGACGAAGGGCCGTCACTGATTGCCAAAGGCGCTCAGAAATTCACGATTGAATTGGATCGCGATGTTTATCTGGGAGGCGATCTCTTTCGTGTACGCGTTGAGGATCCTGAAATCGAAGGGCGGGTCGCGATCGTTACGATGACGTTGATGTCGCAGCGGAACCGGCAATTGCTGATCCATTGCAATCAATGCGAAACGCGGTGTCATCATCAGGGGGCCGCTCTGGAATACCTGCTTGAATGTAAAAGTGCGTTTGGCTTTGCCGCGCCGCCGGACGAAACGGTTCCGCTGGAACATCTGACCCGAGCCGAGTTGATGCGGCGAGTGTTGGCCGACCGGCAGAAGCGGGCCGACCAGGAAAGCATGCTGGTTCGATCGACTTCTCCCGACAAACCTTGGGCGGACTATGTCGTGACCAGTCGCAGTTCAGGCCGAACCTATCGAGTCTCCGTGCGAGGTTTTGAAGTGGGCCAGTCGTATTGTAGCTGCCCCGATTTCCGAACCAATCAGGTTGAAACGTGCAAACACGTGCTTCATGTTCAATCTAAAATCCGAAAAAGGTTCACGGTTAAGGAGCTGGCGAAACCGTACCTGCGAAAACAACTTTCACTTCGGCTGCGCTATGGTCAGGAGCGTGGCCTGTTGTTCAACCTGCCGCAGCGGACGGACGCCAAAATGCTGGACATCGTCGGCGATGCGGCGACGACTCCGATTACCGACGCCAGCGATGCCATCACCCGCATCACGGCACTGGAACAGGCAGGTTATCCGCTGACGATCTATCCGGATGCGGAAGCGTTTATCCAGCGCGAACTGATTCAGAAACGCCTTCGCACGGAATGCAACGAGATTCGAAAGAACTGCGAGAACCATCCGTTGCGATCCGAGTTGCTCAAGGCCACCCTATTGCCGTATCAACTGGACGGGATCGCATTCTGCGCCGGTACCGGACGAGCCATTCTGGCGGACGATATGGGGCTGGGAAAAACGATTCAGGCCATCGGCGTGTCCGAACTTCTTGCCAGGTTGGCCGATATCCGCCGGGTGTTGATCGTTTGCCCCGCTTCTCTCAAAAGCCAATGGAGCAGTGAGATCGGTCGCTTCAGTGACCGCTCCGTTCAAATCGTACTCGGCAGCGGCCACGAGCGAACCGAACAATATGCCAGCGACACTTTTTTCACGATTTGCAATTACGAACAAGTCCTCCGTGATTTGACGGCGATCGAGCAAGTGCCTTGGGATTTGATTGTTCTGGACGAAGGGCAACGTATCAAGAACTGGGAATCGAAGACCAGCAATGTCATTCGCCAACTTGAAAGTCCCTTTCGATTGATTCTTTCGGGGACGCCTCTGGAGAATCGATTGGGCGAGCTGTTCACGGTTGTAAGATTCGCCGACGATCAGTTGCTCGGGCCGGCATACGAGTTCTTCCACAAACATCATGTCGTCGATGAACGGGGGAAAACGGTTTCCTATCGGCGACTGGATCAGTTGCGGGAGACGTTGCGCCCTGTTCTGCTGCGAAGAACCCGTTCGGAGGTCGCCAAGCAGTTGCCGGAGCGTACCGACGAGGTGGTTCGAATCGCGCCGACCCAGGAACAGGCAGATATCTGTTATTCGCAAATGCAGATCGTCGCTCAGATTATCAGCAAGCGATACATGACCGAGATGGATTTGCTGCGGATGCAAAAGGCGCTTCTGCTCGCGCGAATGGCCTGCGACAGCACCTACCTGATCGATCAGGAAGAACCCGAGTACAGCAGCAAGCTCGAGCGACTGAACGAACTGCTGGAGGGGCTGCTCGAAGACCCCAGCCGCAAGATCGTGATCTTCAGCGAGTGGAGGCGAATGCTGGACCGGATCGAATTGAGGCTCGAACAGTTTGGCTCCGAGTGGGTTCGGCTTGACGGTCAGGTGCCCCAGAAACGTCGCGGCGAGATTGTCGCTCGCTTCCAGAACGATCCCGATTGTCGTGCCATCTTGATGACCAACGCAGGGTCGACCGGCTTGAATTTGCAAGCGGCCAATACCGTGATCAATGTCGACCTGCCTTGGAACCCCGCGATCCTGGAACAGCGAATTGCTCGTGCGTATCGGATGGGGCAGAAGCAGCCGGTTCATATTTACAAGCTGGTGACGACCGGCGAGACGATCGAGGAACGGATGCTGGAAACGTTGGCCACGAAGCAGGATTTGGCCAACGCAGCTCTGGAAATGGAAAGCGACGTTTGCGAAGTCCAGATGCAAAGCGGGATGGAGGATCTGAAGAAGCGGCTTGAAGTCATTCTGGCTCCGAAAGCGGGCTTGATTGACAAGAGCCAGCAGTTGAAAGTAGAAGCCGAGACTCAGCTTCTGACTCAGCGCCGGGAACGGGTTTCCGAAGCCAGTGGGCAACTTGTAACGGCGGCTCTGAGTTTGGCTGGTCAGTTGATTTCGACGGGGGAAGATCGCCCAACCGATCCGGGCGTGGTTCAATCGCTGACCGAAAAGCTTTCGCAATGCGTGGAAAAGGACGAGCAAGGTCGTCCGCAACTGAAGATCACACTACCCGATCAATCAGCCCTCCGCAGTTTGGCAGAAACGCTGGCGAAGCTGTTGCAGTAGAAAGATGCCTATAGACAAGCGACAAGCGACAAGCCAATCAAATCAGAACTGTCCCCGTAAAGGCTGTGAGTGTTTGACGAGGCCGTCCCGTTAGGGACAAAATGTTGGTAGCCAACGACGCCAAATGCAAGCGCCCGTCCCGTTAGGGACGAGATGTCGGTATGAACTGTAACTGCAACCTCATTGTCGTTCAACCATTCGCCGAACAGATGGATTCGACGAGCCGTAGCTGACGACTACGATGTCGAGGCCGGAGTTGGTGTGTAGGTTCAACGCTCGTTCGATCGCTGCGATGATCCAATCGGTATCGTTGCCAAACGCTCCGCCACCCAAAAGCGTGAGAAACAACTTGTTACAACCGGCTTTTGCTCGATTCAGAATGGCCGCGCAAATGGTTGCTTCGTAGGCTGCTTCAAGAATCAGTTTCGCGAAATCCGCCCAAAGTTCCGGTGGATGGGCTGAATAAGCCACTGGCAAGGCGGAGCAATAAGCTTGTGACACCGTGTGCTTGCAACCTTCCAAAGTTACCTGCGTATTCCATTGCAGGCCAATTCGCAAACGTCCTCGCAATTCATTCAGTTCGTCTTCATTTGATTTCCGCAGCCGATTCCGAATTTCGATCAGTCCGCGTTCCGAAGCCAGTGCGTACCCATTTCGCATTTCCCAAAGCTGCCCATCCGTATTTCCCATCGCCAATCCGAGATCGGCAAGGCAATCAATTTGTTTCGAGGCGGTTTGACCGATCTGATCGCCGACAGGCACGAAATAATTTCGATAAATCGTTCCTGCTCCTGCCGCAATCGCACAAGCCGGCCCTTGCGTTGCGTCGAACTCATAAATCCCGACGCCTTCTTCTGGAGTTCGGGCTGGCGAGACCATTTCCAGCAAATTGAACTGGGAAGCAACTTGAAACAGCGCTCCGGCATTGGCTTCATCCGCATGAAGCCGCTGCACATCCGCCACAACCTCGCGCACCAAAATCGGTTTTCCCTGACGCACCAAAGTCGAATCCGCATCGCGAACTGCGGCTACCTGCTGTCGCAATTCCGCCAGCGAAGGGATTTCCAATTCGCCGAACACAAACCTCGCACCATTAAACCGCGACACTAACAGATTCCCCTCAACAACCAGATTCGCGCGCAATTGGGTAGGAGACTCCTCGCGAAATCCGGTCAGTTTTTCAAACCAGGTCATGTGTAGTCAAAATGTTCTGAAACAACTACCAACGAATTAACCGACCGAGTTTTTGAAACTTTCAGTTCATTCGGGCAAATGAATTTCTAATCGCCAGAATCTATGGGATGCCTATGACAGTCCAAGGTTGAAGCTGAGACCACCGAGAAACGATTGTGGTAGTTGAATGTGCAGCTGCTGAGAGCCTTCGGGAATCAATTTGGCAACTTCGTCTTGTCCCATGACAATCCGAAACCACTGTTCTCGATCGGTCATAACACGATATTGCCTCTCATCTGATGCGCCAGCCAGGTATGGAAGATATATGTGAATCGGGTGAGCGCCTTCTGCTTTGCATCCGATTCGATCAACTCGACCTGTACGCTGCTCAATTTTGCTTGGATTCCAGTGCAAATCATGGTGGATAATGTGGCGACAGTAACGATGGAGGTCAACTCCTTCGCTCATTACTTCACTGCAAATAAAAATGTCAGGAAAGAAAGGAGTGTTAAAAGTTTGCATAAGTCGAAAGCGAGCATTTCTTTCCGTTTCGCCTGTTGCAATCCGCACATTTGCTAACGAACTCTGATTTTGATTGGAAGCGATTGGGTCTTCATCATTACGGACACGGACAGCCCCAGTTTGTGTCTGATTGACTGATTCAATGAGCTTCATACGCTCATCGAGCGTACATCGATTAAGCCACGCGCCTACAATGGTGCTGGTGGACGCTTACATTTGTGCAACAAAGGCTCGATGCTTTCTTGTGCCCGATCCTTTGCCCAAGCATCTACCAATCCTCTGCCTTCTGAGCCAAGGCGGAAATGCACGTCGACCAAACCCAGATGGATTGCCAATCGTTTGTACACACCGTGAAATCCAAAGATTCGTGGGGTTTTCAGGTAGCTTCGACTATCCAAATAGCCATTCCCACGATCTGAAACAGCACGGCGAGCCATTTGTGTACCGGGTACTCCCCGCAATTTACCTTCGTTGTCCGCGCATACCAGAGCTTCAACAACCATCCATTCCCAAATCAAAAATGGTGGGCAATCAGGTTGCTCGGGATTAATGTCGAGTTTCTCTGTAACCTGCGCACCGACTGTTATGGCAGTCAAAAACCGGATTCTTTGCATCCGTTCACGAACGGCAGGAACTAGTTTGGTCGCGAGTTGATCCGCAATTTGATACAACCCCAACGGATCAAGCGTTCCCTCGCTACTTGAAGATGGATCGTATGCTGAAAGCGTTGGTATCTGCATGATAGTTCCAAGTACTAGAAAATAGGAGAATTAAGAAAACGGTAGTGTCGCATGAAAATAAGGATTCTAACAGCAATTGTTCGTAGAAACATTCTACTCATCGAACGCTTCTTGTTCATTGCTGTCCCTATCGATCTCATTATCTTCAAAAACATGGCAGTAAAGAACCGTTCCGCTTCCGTTTTCCTCAAACCAAAAGCCGACCTCGTCTTCGCCATAGTCAAATCGTAAATCGTCGGTTACCAGTTCTTCGATTTGACCAACTTGGTGTCCGGTTAGCTCGTGTTTATCAGGACGCGAGACCCAGAATTCCCCATACCCTCGTGTGTCGAACTTCAACCAGAAACAGCCATAAAGGTCTGCCAGATCGATCAGTCGCATTTCAGCATCCACAAGGACTCTACCGAGTACTTGTCGGCCAAGATTGAAAGTAACGACGTATTCTGCATTGCGCGATTCGGCAGGATTGTATTTCTGCATTTCGAGAAACAACTTCAAGTCCTTTCGGCGACCGTCCATCGAGAGATACACCGCCGACATTTGTACGATATTGACCGTTCCCTCCAGTAGCAATTCGGCTTCGTTGTCCCGCAACGCAGGTTCAACGTACTTACTTGCAGACAGGTTTTCCAGATGCTCTCGAAACAACGCCAGCTTGTCAGCGCGAGCTGCTGCGCGAAATTCTCGTTCCCACCTTTTTATCAGGTTTGCAGCCATTTTTGGACCTTTCTGATGAGCTCCCCATGAATTCCCCTTGTTCTTTGCCGGCAAACTGGGCCGTATGCTTGCTCGTCGCTGGTAAAAGAATTGGCGATTCAGACAGCCTATCGTGCCGACGTGAGTCGATAGTTTCCGCGCAAGCATTGAATAATACTCCACTTTAATTGATCTGTACAAAATTACAATAAGGGGAAGAAAATAGGGGTGTGAAAATAAATATTTTTGTCCTGCAGCTCCCCTCGTGCGTCGGCTCGGATTCGCGGCAGGAACCTGAGAGATCAACGGCCGAAGTTCGTGGGTCGTGATGCTACGTTGGGAGCGATCCTTTGAATCACTCGCCGCGAGGTGCTAAAATGAAACCAGTCGCAGATGTCGAATTCGGAGAAGGACAGCCGATGGCAATAAAACGTTTGTTAACTCCGGTAGCGCACGCGGCAGAGTTGACCTGCGTCAAACTATTTTAAGGGGGAACTCAAATGATCAAAGCCATTTTTCGCAATGGGCGAATCGAACCATCCGAACCCATTGATTTGCCGGAAGGGACAGAGTTGTACGTCGAATACGTTCCCGTTTCGGAGAAAATTGGATTGGATGAATCGAGTTGGCGCGATGACGAAGAGGCTCGCGCCGACTGGTCTGCTTGGTTGAAAACGATCGACCCGGTCGAATTTACAGAAAGAGGAAAGTTTGAAGAATCGTTCGAGCGATTCAACAAGCAGGTTGTTCGTGAACGAATGCTGGATGAAGAACAATGAGAAGATACCTTCTTGACACCAAGCCGGCTCAGCAGTTCCTAAACAATATTGACCGAGTTCGCACACGAGTCGATGAAGCCAGATTACTTGGTTGCCGCGTGGGAATTTGCACTCCAGTCTTGGGTGAACTTTGGTCTGGCGTTGAAGGTAGCAATAACCGGGAAAAGAATTTGCAACGCCTCTCACACGGATTATCAAGATTGATTCTATGGCCATTTGACCAGAAAGCGGCTGAGGAGTTTGGACGGATATTTATCCAGCTCAAACGGATGGACCGACCCATGCAGCAGATCGACATTCAAATCGCTGCCGTTGCACTGTCGCTGGGAAACTGCACTGTAGTCTCCGGTGACAGTGATCTCGTGGCCGTACCAGATTTAATGGTAGAGGATTGGTCTGAGGAGCAACATTGAATTAGTGTTCCTCCTTAATTCTTTGCCTCACTCAGGAAGTCCAGTTTAGACCTGCATCAGATCGAATCGGGCAGATGAATATTATTGACTTGCAGCCAGTGCATCGCAGTCTGATCCTCGGATTTACGGAAGGGACGCGATAGACCGATGCTTACGAGAACTTGTGGTTCGGATTGAAGACGTGCGGCAAATGTTTCTACTGTGTTGCGGTTGACGGTGATGTGGTCGGCTTCGTAGAACCGGATATCGGTCAACGGTACATTCAACAGCTGGCCGGCGTCCTGCATCAAAACCCGGACGGCATCGCGATCATAATTTCGAGTCACGGTCAACTTCACGCGGCGCGCCCAATAACAACCCAGGGAACCGATCCCATGTCGTTCCGGAAGCGCGCAAGTACTGCCCAGTCGCTGCAAGGGGGCTCCAAATACCTTGTCCAGAGAATCATAAGCCGAATCAGCATTCCATTTCCAGAATTCTGACTCGTTGAGTTTGCCTTTGTGCTGGACAACGTTTCGATCAAAGAACTGGTCTTCGATTTCAGGAACCTTTCCAACAAATCGTGTTGCTCCCAAATCAAGTATCGCTCCCAATGAAAAAGGTCCGCCGTAGCGTTCCAGCAATTCGACCGGCAATGGAGTTTCAAGTACCGGCCGAATCGGTCGTCGAGAGTGAATCTCCAGGCCGGCGGCACAGAAGAAACCGGGCTTCATGCGTGTCAGATGGTTGACGACAATTTCCATCGAATCAGACTACAGATGAATTCCGCGAACTCCCTTCCAGTGCCGTTGTAGATACTCTACGACCAGGCGGCGATGACAATGTTCGGCTGTTAATTCGCTGCACAATAATACACTCGGTACTTGCTCAAACGATTTGGCGTCCAGTTTGTGTTCAACCTGCCGCGACTCCAGCAGTGCGAGGAAATCCCGCTCATAGGTATCCCACGAACCTTTTTCTTTTTTGTAGTTGTCGAGCATTTCCTGTGTCGGGGCTAGCAGCGGTTCATGCTCGTACCTCGCCTCACAGATTTCCCGCAAGAAAAACTCCAGGTCGTCTCGTTTGGCATAAGCCGCCAACTGGGAGGTGTTATTCAAGCGAACGTCCACCAGCCGTTTGACGCCTGCTTGTTTCAGCTTTCCGAAGAATTCGGCGGCAGGTGTTTTGGTAAAACCGATAGTAAAGATTTCCATGAATCATGCTCCATTTCGCCGAACAACATCATCTGTTCCTCGGCAGGTTCAACGTCGTCGTAAGTTTCCAGTCGTCCATCGGCTCGGATGTGTTGTACTTCGGTGCCCTGTTCATGCAGCACGCGGGCGACCAGTCGGTGCCGATGGCAGACCAGTGGATCTTCTTCGCTGCACATAATCGCGACGCGGTAATTTTGAATTCCCTGTTTCAGTCGGGCGATCCCCTGCCGAAAGAAATCGGCTTCGGCGACGCGGAAATAGAGAACGTGTCCTTCGTCATCCAGAAATCCATCGCCCGGTGGGCGACCTCCTAGCTGGTCTCCCATGAACAAATACTGAATCGACTGTCCTGCCAACATCGACGACAGAACGTCTCGATTAAATTGCGGGCTGTACCGCGAAAACGGCTGCGAGCGGACGTCTGCCAGCACCTCGATCGAATGACGCTTGAGCAATTCGACGAAACGCTCTTCATCGTGATTTGAATGACCGATGGTGTACAGCACGGGAGAATCGGACATAATAGGATTACAGAAATGGGGACTTGGGAATCCTGGGGCGGCTTGATCGCCACGAAAGAGTACAGAGGTCACAAAATTTTATCGCGTCTGGTCTTTGTGTCCTCTGTGCTCTTTGTGGCAGAAAAAAATGATGTACCAAAAAAAGGAGTAAGTATGAACGATCCACTTGCATCCAATTCGGGCTTCGGAAATCGGGAACCTGCGGTCACGGCATCCGATTCGGATCATTCCAGTATATTGCGGCAAGTCTTGAAGCAGTACTGGGGCTACGATCAGTTTTTGCCCAACCAGCTCGAAGCCATGCAGTGCGCAATGCAGGGCGAGGATTCGCTGGTGGTTCTGCCGACGGGAGGCGGAAAATCGTTGTGTTTTCAGGTGCCCGCCCTGTGCCGCAGTGGTATGGCGGTGGTGGTCTCACCGCTGATCGCGTTGATGAAAGATCAGGTCGATGCACTCGTTTCGTGTGGTGTACCGGCCGCCGCCATTCACAGCGGTCTTGCCGCCGACAGTAAACGGGAGGTCGCTCACCGCATCGAAAATGGCGAGTTGAAGCTGTTGTACGTATCGCCCGAACGATTGCTGGTGCCCGAAACGCTGGATTATCTCAGCCGTCAGTCCATCAGTTTCTTTGCGATCGACGAGGCCCACTGCATCAGTGCATGGGGACACGATTTTCGCCCGGAGTATCGCGGGCTATCGGTGCTTCGCGAGCGATTTCCAAACGCGAGCATCCACGCATTTACAGCAACCGCCACGAAACCAGTACGCGAAGAAATCGTTTCGAGTCTGGGCCTGCGACTGCCCCATGAGATCGTCGGTAGTTTTCATCGGCCGAACTTGAACTATCGGGTTTCCCGCCGCGAGCGGCCCGTCAATCAGATCGTGTCCATTCTGGATCGATACCGTGGCCAGTCGGGTTTGATCTATTGCATCACGCGAGCCGAGACGGAGCAACTCAGTCAGACTCTGAAGGGGTTGGGCTACTCGTGCGAGGCCTATCACGCCGGGTTGCCGGACTCGCTGCGGAACCAACGACAGGAAGATTTCTCTCACGACCGCATCGATACGATCGTGGCAACGATTGCGTTTGGAATGGGGATCGACAAATCGAACGTTCGTTTTGTGGTTCATGCGGGGATGCCAAAATCGCTGGCGAACTATCAACAGGAAACCGGTCGCGCGGGGCGGGACGGTTTACCCGCTGAATGCTGGTTGCTGTACTCTTCGCAGGACGGGGCGCTCTGGCGACGGACGATGCAGGATGGACCTCAAGCGGCCCGTGAGTCGGGAGAAGCCGCGTTGCGTGCGATGTATGAGTACTGCGTCGCAACGGAGTGCCGCCATCGACGTTTGCTGAATCATTTTGGCGAAGCCTTCGAGTTGTCGTCCTGTCATGCATGTGATATCTGTCTCGGACAGTTGGAACAAGTTGAGGACCCGATGATTATCGGACAGAAAATTCTTTCCTGTGTCGTGCGGGTCAATCAGCGATTTGGTGCGACGTATATTACTCAGGTACTGCACGGATCGATGGAGCAGCGTATTTTGCAGAACGGGCATCAAAATCTCAGCACTCATGGATTGTTGCGGGAGTTTCGCAAGGGGGACATTCGAGACTGGATCTCGCAACTTGAGACGCAAGGGTATCTGGAGAAGGTCTCGATGAATGAGTATGAAGTTCTGCAGGTCACCGACAAAGGCCGAGAACTGCTGAAGGGGAATCGCATCCCAACGCTGATCCGCGCGGCGAGTCAAACGGTTCGGACAACTCCCGCGTCGACGGTGGATTCGCTCGAAGGAGTGGACCTCGGGTTGTTCGAAGCGTTGCGTCATTGGCGCCGCTCCGTTGCCGACCAGCGGTCCGTTCCGGCGTTTACTATTTTCAGCGATGCCACACTTCGCGATCTTTCGCGTCGGCGGCCAACGTCGCTCGAGCGTCTTCGCGATGTCCATGGCGTAGGCGACAAGAAGATCGCAGATTTCGGAGCTGAGTTGATTCCGATGATTGCGGAGTACTGTGCCCAACATGGACTTGCCGGTAACCAGATGCCAGCAGCGATTTTACCGGCAACGGTTTCCGGCGGTTCCATCTCAAAAAACGCTTTCGAAGCCTTTCCGCTGTTCGAACAGCTCAAACCGATGGCAGAAATCGCCGCCGAGTTGAAGCGAGCGGAATCGACGGTTTGGAGTTACTTGCAAGCCTATCTCAGAATTCGCAAGGTGACAGAGCCCGAACCCTGGCTGACGGCCGATCAGTTCGGTTCGATCCAGAAGGTGGTCGAATATGCCGGAATGGAGAAACTGAAACCCATTTACGAGGCACTGCACGGTGGTCTGAGCTATGACCTGATCCGAACGGCGGTTACTATTCTTCAGAATCGAGAATTGCGTGTGCTAGAATAACTAGCTTCTTACAACGGTTGCTTTCGAATTTCTTCGCCAATCATTGCAACGTGAATTCGCCAGTGCTGGTCGTCGGTTTCGGGGAAGTCGGATCGCCAGTGGACACCGCGGGACTCTTCGCGGAAGAGGGCGGATTGGGTCATCAGGTCTCCAATGGTCAGCAGGTTCTGCAGTTCCCAGCCTTCGCGACTCTCGAATTGCTGATCGAACACATAGCTCTTCCAGCCGCGGATCGTTTCCAGCGCCCCGCGCATTTGAGATGCCTCGCGGCGAACGCCAACGGCTCTCCACATCAGTGACTTCAATGAGTTCCGGATGTCATTGAGGTCCAGATAAAGTGGATGAAATGCGATTTGCTGCGAAATCGGCTCAACCACATACTTGTCGTCCATCCGCAACGCCGCTTGAGAGGCTCCAGCACCCGCCGTAACTCCGTAAACCAATCCTTCCAGCAGGCTATTGGAGGCCAGTCGGTTCGCACCGTGCAGACCGCTGCTGGTCACTTCTCCGGCGGCCCAGAGTCCGGGCATGCTGGTTTGGCCTTCGGCATCGACAGTGATCCCGCCAACCATGTAGTGAGCTCCGGGACGAACCGGAATTGGATCGGTGGCGATGTCGAGCCCAAATTCCGCGACGGCCTGACGGATGCCCGGGAACCTCCGACGGATATATTCGTGGTCGAGATGCTTGAGCGACAGAAACACAGATGATGTGTTGGTCTTTTCCATCTGGCTGACAATCGCCAGCGACACCACATCGCGCGGCGCCAGCTCCATCCGAGAGTCGTAGTCCTGCATAAACCGGTAGCCGCGATGGTCAATCAGCCATGCCCCATCGCCCCGAACGGCTTCGGAAACCAGACTTCGGCTACTACCGGCGATGTACAGTACGGTTGGATGAAACTGCATGAATTCCATATCGCGCAGCTCGACTCCGGCTCGCCAAGCCATCGCCAACCCGTCGCCGGTGGCCACCTTGGGATTGGTGGTCTCGCGATAGATTTGACCGGCTCCCCCCGTGCAAAGAATGGTTTGTTTGCTCCAGATCAAAACGTACTCCGAGCCGATATGAATCATTGCACCGCGACACGATTCGTCTTGGGTCAGCAAATCGAGCGCGAATGCGTTTTCGATGATCGTGATATTGGGCTGCGATTTTGCCTTTTCGATGATGGCTCGCATGATCTCCGCACCGGTGGCGTCGCCGCGTGCGTGCAGGATTCGGTTGTGGCTGTGGCCGCCTTCGCGTCCGAGCAGAATCTCGGTTTGCTGGCGATCAAATTCAGTCCCGATATCAATCAGTTCACGAATTCGTTCAGGGGCCTGGTTGATGACGGAATCGACCACCTTCTCATCGCATAGATTCGCTCCGGCGATCAGGGTGTCGCGAATATGAAATTCCGTTTTGTCTTCCGGATCCAATACGGCGGCGATGCCTCCTTGGGCGTAGTTGCTGTTGGATTGTTGCAGTTTGCCTTTGATGACGACAATGACGTGCAATGACGGATCCACTTCGAGTGCTGCCCGAAGCCCGGCAAGTCCACCTCCGATAATCAGTACGTCGGCAAACTGGTGATGGGATTTCTTAGGATGAAAGTTGACGAGGTAGCGAGGCATTGAGGGAGGGATGAGGGATGAGGCGTGTCAGTCAAGTCGTAAGAACGGTTTTGTAGCTCAAGAGTTTTATTCAAAGATCTCTTTAACATCGACTCTGAAGCCTGATACAACGTCATTCAGGTCAAGCTGAGCATCGTCATCAAGCGTTGTGATATCAGTCACAGAGCGGTAGCAAGTCACCGTTTTTCGTCGCGGATCAATAATGATGACGACCGAAGTTCCGGCATCGAGCCATTTCTTCGTTTTTTCTTCTACTTCCGACCAAGGGTCGCTCGGCGAAACCACCTCGGCGGCGAGATCGGGCGCGCCAGGAAAAAAGCCACTTCTTTTCAAGATACTCTTGAGTTTCTCATTGCTCACATAGGAAGTATCCGGTGCAATAACCGTTTTTTCTGAAAGCTTAAATCCGGTTTCGGCAGCATAGACACGACCAAGTTTGTGGCTCTTAACGTGCTGTGCCAGCAACATGGTGAGATTGGCAGCTATATTTCCGTGCTCATGTCCGGCTGGATTCATTTTCCTAAGCTCTCCATCAATGAGATCGTAACGAAATCCGTCCTCCTTCATCATGAGGAGTTCATCAGCGGTTGTTGATTTGGTCGTTGTGCTCATGACATGTCAATCACGGTTTTTGTTCAGGTCACGCAATGTCGCTTTGAAGTCGGGGGCGAACTCGGGCGGGGGCTCGATGACGGTGGAGTCCTGACTGAGGCCTTCGATATTTTGCTTGGCTTGCCGGATGGCGCGGCGATCGGAACTGGGGCGGAAGTCGAGGCTGCGAAGCATCTGATCATAGCGTCGCTTGGCCGCCGCGTCACCCGCTGCGGCAGCCTGTTTCATCTCTTGCCAGCGTTTCAAAAACTGATCCAGATCATCCTGGGTCCAGTTCATCTGCTCCAGCAATTTGGGATCGGGATTGTATTGCTGTTCAGACAGCTTTTTCAGAATCATGTCCGTTGCTTTTTTGGAATGTTCGAGATTGAGCTGATCTCGGGCGGTTTCTAATTCAGCACCTGACTCCTGACCGGGTTGGCCGGGATTGCCGGTTGGATTCTCAGTACTGCTTGAGCGAGAAGGGCTTGATTGTTTGGCTTGGCCTTCTGACTGGGACCGTGAATCCGACTGGGAGGGCGACTGAGAATTCGAATTCGACTCAGAGTCGGATTGAGACTGTGAATTGGACTGAGAATCCGATTGAGAATTCGAATCCGACTGCGATTGCGAGTCCGATTGCGACTGCGGGTCAGACTGGGACTGCGAGTCCGATTGAGATTTCGAGTCCGATTGCGACTGAGATTCCGAGGAAGGTTTCTGATCGGACTGGTCGTTCGATTGATTGTCGCTCTTCTGCTGATCCTGATTGCCAGACTGCGAATCGTCCGACTTTTGATCGCCTGATTTTTGATCGCCTGATTTTTGATCGCCCGATTTTTGATCGCCCGATTTTTGATCGCCCGATTTCTGATCGCCCGATTTCTGATCGCCCGATTTCTGGTCACCTGATTTCTGATCACCTGATTTCTGATCGCCCGAATTTGAGTCTCCCGACTTCTGGTCACCCGATTTCTGATCGCCGGAACTCGGGTCGCTCGACTTGGAGTTGCCTGATTGCGAGTCATTTGATTTCGAATCACTTGGCTTCGAGTCGCTGGACTGGTTGCTATTCGGCTTCGAGTCGCCGGATTGTGGGCTGTCCGATTGAGGCGATTGACTGGCTGAGGCATTGTCCGAAGACTGGCTTTGCGAACCGCCTTGATTATTTTTGCGGTTCGGGTCTTCCGAAGCCTCTGTTGTTTGATCTTGATCACCTGCCGACTGTCCCGTTGATTCTGAGGTGTTATTTTTTGTATCTTTTTTCACAGAATCGTTTCCGGAAGAGGAGTCTGATTGCGATTCCTTAGGATTGACCGCATCCCTTTGGTCACCCGAATCATTTTGGTTTCTCGAATCACCTTGATTGCCGGTGGCAGCCTCGTTGTTACCGTCTTTTGGGGCATCGCCGGAACCAGAGGAGTCGGAGTTTTTACCTGGTTGACCGCCTTCTTGCGGAACGTTTTGAGAATCTTTCTTCGCATTTTGCGAATCACTCCCACCTTGCGACTGTGGGTCGCTCGACTGCATATCGCTCGACGAATCGTCTTGAGATTGTCCTTGCTCAGGGTTATTGAGCAGCTCGTCGAGTTTTCTCATCTGCTCGGCCGGGGTGGCGTCTTTGCCAAGCGGTTGGTTGCTTTGGCTTCCGTCCGCATTCGGGCTATCTGACTGGGAATCACTTGCGTTGTCAGACGGTTGTCCACCGTTTTGCGGATTGCGCTGTTGCGAGGGAGAGTTGCCCGTTTGATTTCCCGACCCGTTACCGGACATGTCGTTGGCATCGTTCTGACCCGATGGATTGGAGTCCGACGACTGACCGGAATTCGATGTGCCGGACGGATTGGATTGGTTTGAGCCTTCGCTGCCGCCTCCTTGTTCCGAAGATTGTTCCTGCTGCTGAGTGTCCTGAGGTGGGGTGTCATCCTGCTGCTGTCCACCCGATTTCGAGGATGGCTGCGCATCGTCTCCTTGCGGGTCGCCTCCCGATTCGTTGCCCGATTGCGAGTCCCGATTCTGTTTCTGATCATCCGTCTTTTGCTGAGGATCTTGGCCCTGATTTCCGTCCTGCTTAGGTTGATCCTGTTCCGATTGCGAAGGGTCATTCGATTTTTGCTCGCTGGGATTGGCATCGCGACCGGTGTTGTTCTGATTGTCTTTTGGTTGCTGATTGGGGTCCTTTGCGTCCTGTTGATCTTTCGCGTCGTTGCGTTGAGGATCGTTTTGCGGTTGAGAATCTTCGTTGGTTTGGGATGGGTTTTGCTGTGGATCGGCGGCAACGATATTGATCGTGAAATTATCGCTGCGGGAGATGTTTGGATCCGCAATAGGTGACTCGCCGGATGTCATGCGGTTGTCTGCCGCAGTAACATAGAACATCGCCTTGTCGCCTCTTTTCAGGCCGGACCGCGATGGCTCAAGCCGATACTGGGCCTTCACTCGCTGCAATTTGTTAAGCGGTTGCAGCTCCAGTTCCTGCTGGAAGAGAGTAAAGCCCTGATGATTGAGCACCAACTTGACCGCTGCGATTTCGTAGTCGAGGTCATTGGCTTCGACATCAATCAGCAGTGTCCCATTTTCGGGGAGATGAATCTCGGTTTGGGTGGGTTGCAGCACACGAATTTCGGGCGCGAAATCAGGAGTCACCTTGATCGGGTACACATTGGGGCGTTGGTTTCGAACTCCGTCATCGCTGATGAACCGAAGCTGATAGTGCGTGGCCAGCGATTTGTCTCGCGATGGATTGAGCAGTGCCCAAAAACTGGCTTTGGCTTTCTGCCCATCCTTCGTCATCTGGATGGACTGAACCGTTTTGTATTGATGGCTGCGGTTGACGGATCCAGCCTCAATCTCGTGCAGCAAATCGAGGTAAGCTTCGCCAATGGGCATATTGGCAATGGCATCAACGACCACTTTTGTTCCTTCCACAGCGTCGATCTCACCCTGTCCCATTTGCGTTTGCATGGGCAGTCGTGTGTATTTCGGCGGATGGTAGGTTACCGCTTCTACCGCAATGGTGGGGTTGGACTGAACGGTGACGTTGTAGACCGGCGATTCCCCATCGAGTGCCACAATTTGGTAGACCAGTGATTGCCGAATCCCGCCTTCCTGCTGGCCAATCATGACGCGATAGCGGCCCGGGACCCCCTCGGCTTCCATCGGAACAAGCTGGTTGCGAATTTGTCCGTCGGCGGAGGAGTACAGTAACTGTACATCGTCGGGATGGTGTTTCCCGCGAACGACGGCGCTGATTTCAAGCGAATCGCCGAAGAAAATCCGAGTATCGCCAGGTTGAACGTCCGAGATTTTCACGCGCGCCGGATGCGAGATTTTGGCAGCCGGAAACAAGACCCTGGCAAACGATTGGAGTGGGTCTTTCGGAGAAATAAACTTGTAGCAAACCGCAAACAGCGTCAATCCTACTAGAATGAATCCCCACCGGATCAGTTTGGATCGGTCGACCGTCGCATCCGCAGGAACGGTGGCCAGATTTTCAGCCGCCTGTCTAGAGACCGCGTGGAAAACGGCTGGATTGATTTCATCTTCCCGTTTTCGCAACAACACATAGTTGAGCAAGCTATTTTTGAAGCTGGGCTTGGCCTGTTCAATCATTTGCGCGGCATACTGCGGATTGATTTTCTTGAACAGCAGTGGCGCGATTGCAACCCCCGCATAAATCAGTATGGAGGCAATCATGGTTCCCAGACAGATCCACCGTCCGGCAGGTGTCAGTGGTGAGATCCAGCCATCCCACAACGCCGCCAAGATGAGAATCGTCAATGCAATCACGAGACAGGTCAGCCCGCCGCTGATCAGGTCCGTTGATTTGACCTGCCGCCGAACTACTTCCAGTTGTTGGTTGACGTAGGTCGTTACTTTGGTGGAGGATTGAGTTGACATGAGAATACTATTTTAAAACAGATCGTTCAAAAACAAACGCTCTAAATCGTCGATTCGGCGGGGGGAGTGATGGCTTCGATACCGGTCGATGAGCGCATTTTTCCACTCGTCGAACGACAGTTGATCGAGTTCATCTCGTTCTGCTGGTGGTAAATGCTCGTAAAATTCTTGTAAACGCTCTTCCGGGATCATGGTTCTGGCTTGGTTGGCGGTCTCGATCCAGTTCATTACCAGCTCGCTCTGGTCTTCCAGCGGCTGGCTTCGGATGATCTCCTGTGCTTTGCTGGAAAGTCCATCACGCAATGGAGCCACATGTTCGAAGATCATGTCCTGAATGGCCTCGCGGTCGATGCGCAGCAAAACGGCTACCAAGGTTGGTAGCGATGTCGTTCGCGCGATCCGGCGCAGCTCTTCCGGTGTTTTGACGACGACATCCGGACGGGTTCGTTTTTGGGATTCAAGGTAGTCTTGATAAACGGCCGGAAATCGGGAGCGGATAGCGCGTTCGTTTGCTTTTAAAGTAAACTCAAACCAGTTCAATAAATGCTCTTCGTCCCGCTCATCTGGCAGCTTGGTTTCGCCGAGTCGCCCGAAGGCCGCCTTGGCTTGCTCGGCTCGCAGGCGGGTGATCATCTTCAAGCGTTCCTCGGGTGATGAGTCTAGTAAATTGGCGATTTGCAAACTGTTGAGATCTCGTATCCATGAATAATAATGATTCAATGTTCGGATCAGTCGAACCCGATCAGGATGTTCCATCAGGGACTCGTGAAACCGAATCGCTTTTTTGGCCTGCTCCGGTGAGAGCTTCTGGAACTCCTCGAACAGTCGCTGGATTTCACGTCGTTTCGAAGGCGACATGCTTGCCAGACGCTCCGATTCCATTTTGAAGTACTCCTCTTCGTCGGACGGAGATTTCGGTGTTGGATATTGCGAATCACCGTCTGACAGATCCGTCAGCCCCTGGGCGGTCAGTTCACGGCTTTCCGCAAATAGCTCCTGCTGATCCAGTGCGTTGAGAAACTCCAGATTGAAGTCGACTCGGTTGTACCGATCCAGATTTTCAATTAGCGGCAAGTTCTGAATCAGCGTTCGGTGGGGCGTCGTCTGGATTTTTCGAGTGAATGCAAAGCTGCCCCCCAGCAGGATCAACGGAATCGTTGCGATGGCCAGGCCGCGAAGCACTCGTTTCCCGAGAACCCGAATCCCGTTTTCCGTATTTGCCGCCAAGCCGGAAGAATGATTCATCCCCGTCTTTACATCGGCAATCACTATTTCCATGGTGGTTCGAACAAACGAGTTGTCAGCCACTTCAACCGGAATGGCATCAAAAAAATCCCATGTTCGCTGAAACGCCTGTAGCTTGGCCAGACACTCGGGGTCCGCATGAAGTTGTTGCTCGATTTCAATGGCTTCGTCGGGATCCAGTTCGCCGTCGAGATAAGCCGTCAGCTTCTGGTCGACTTCCGTTGGCTCGAAAACATTTTCATCGATCAATTGTTGATCCTCAGACTCGCGCAACGAAGCTTCGCTTGAGTGAGATGCGTTCGGATAGGCGTCGTCAGGGAGGGCATTATCTTCCGGATGCATGGATCAGTCCTCGCTCTCTGAGGGTGAGCCATTGCCGGATTGGGAGTCGGGCACGCCGGGAAGCGAGCCGGAAGCAATGTAAGGTTCTAGTATTTCCTTCAGGTTGACTCGCGCACGGGACAGCAGCGATTTGACGGCTTGGGGGCTCAGGTTCATGGCGTCTGCGATTTCCTGATAGCTCAGATTCTCGAACCGGGAAAGCATCATGGCCATGCGTTGGCGTGGCGACAGATACTGCATCGCTTCATGCAGCATCAGAGCCATCTCACGCTGATCGAATTGCCGAGCGGGCATCAGTCCGCTGCGTTCCTTGGCAAGGGTGTCGAGCGGCCGGACGCGCATGGAACCCGATGGAGAAGCTGCCAGATTGACTTCCTTGCGGCGGGCTTGCTTTCGAAGGGCGTTGCAGGCCACGTTGTTGGTAATGGTGTAAAGCCAAGTCGAGAACTTGGCCGTGGGGACATACGACTTTCGCGCTCGGTAGACTCTCAGGAAAACATCTTGTGCGAGATCTTCGGCAAGGCTGCGATCATTGACAAGATGGTCCAGCAATGTGATC
The DNA here is from genome assembly GCA_964414815.1 of uncultured Pirellulaceae bacterium. Taxonomy (GTDB): domain Bacteria; phylum Planctomycetota; class Planctomycetia; order Pirellulales; family Pirellulaceae; genus Mariniblastus. The sequence goes on from CAYPXY010000011.1 coordinate 111,391, forward strand.
AGTCGAGACTGATATTTGGTAACCAGTTCCTCGAACGCGGCCGCATTGCCATCGCGCACGTCCAGCATCAACCGCACGTCAGGATCGAGCAGTTCGAAGTTTTGAATCGGAAACGTGGTGGAGTCTGTACTCAGTTTTTTGGGTTGCAAGTTGCGAGAAGTCTTGATCGTGTGAACTCTCGTTGCTCGCTATTCGCCTCTATACCTTTGATCATAGAGAGGAAAACTCGAGCGATGTGCCTTTGATTGCTGAATTACGCCAGCGTTACGAGCGGCTGCCGTCGCAACTGGCCGCAGGCGGCGTTGATCTTATCTCCCTTTCGTTGACGAAACTGGATTTCGATGCCAGCGTCTTCCAGTATTTTTCGGAATTGCCGGATCGAATGATTACTTGGAGTTTCGTAAGGGAGCCCTTCTACTGGATTATACGGAATCACATTCAATAGTGCAGTCCGGTTTTGAAGAAGCGTGGCGAGCTGAGCGGCATGATCGGGGTGATCGTTAAGACCGTTCAGCAGTACATATTCGAACGTAAGCTTCCTGCCGGATGTTTCAAAGTAGTGATCCACCGCCGACATGAGCGCTTCGATTCCGATTTTTTCGTTGACCGGAACCAGTTGATTTCGCAATTCGTCGTTGGGAGCGTGCAGCGACAAAGCCAATTGATACTTGCAATCGAGCCGAGCCAGCCGGCGGATCGCGGCGGGAAGCCCCACCGTCGAAATCGTGATCCGTCGCGCACTGATCCCCAGTCCCTTGGGCGAACTGGCAAACGACAATGCAGCAAGAACGTTGTCAAGGTTGGCCAGTGGCTCCCCCATCCCCATCATCACAATATGACTGAGTCGTTCATCGGCAGGAAGCAATCGTTGCAGTCGCAACATTTGCTCCAGAATTTCGCCCGCAGTCAGGCTGCGCATCACGCCATCGAGTCCACTGGCACAAAACACACACCCCATCGCACAGCCGACTTGACTGCTGACACAGATCGTCCGGCGTTGCCCGTCGCGAAGCAGAACGCATTCGATCATGCCGCCATCGGGGAGTTTGAGCAGCAGCTTCTCGGTGCCATCCTCACAAGTCAGGTGACGGACAATGGAGGAGGTGAATAATTCAAATTCGTCGCTGAGCAACTCGCGAAGTTTGCTTGGCAAGTCGGTCATGCCGCCGAAGTCATTGGCCCGTTTCTCGAAAATCCAGCTTTCGATTTGACCCGCGCGAAACGAAGACTGCTCACGACGGCTCAGCCAGTCGTTGAGTTTCGGTAAGTAATTTAAAAGATGTTTGGTGCTCATAAACAAGCGGTGACATCGCACTCCCCACAAAGAGTTAATTATAGCTAAACTATTGGTTTGTGAAGGGTGTTTCTACAAATTGCTGTTGAACGCTGCCGTGGCTTGTAGGCGTGAGCCACATTGGAACCTCGACTTCAGGCTACCTCCATGTCCCTCGACCGCGAAATCTGTCTTTGCTTTCACGTCACGCTGCGCAAAGTGATTCAGTACGTGCGCCACGAAAATCCAGTGGTTCCCAGTCAGATCAGCGAGTGCGCGGGAGCCGGGACGGGGTGCGGTTGGTGTCGGCCGTATCTGAAAAAGATCTTCGAGCAGGTGAAGCAGGAAGCATCCTCGCCGGTTCTCCCACACGCCGAAATAGAATCGGCAACGACGGTTGAAAAAGAAATAGGAGAGCGAATTGACATTACGTTTGAAGATTTGACTCCCGCCGACTACGCACAGAAACGCACCGAACACATTCGCCAAGGCAAGGGAACGCCGCCCAAGTCAACGCACGATTGAACCGCCGATGTGGAATCGGTTGTGGCTGCAATCCGTTGAGCCGCAAGCCGAAGCCGACCGCCGATGGGATGCGGTTATCGTTGGAAGCCTGTCACTCAATGATGGACGCTGAAAGATCGAATCAGGGTCGGCGCAGGCGCGTCGGCAGGGTGCAGTCTCCATAGTCAACCTGACTCTCCATCGCATACATGCAAGTCAGTGCTTCCGCGCGCCTTTGGGGGGCCGATTGAGTGATATCGATATTGCGGTACATTTTGGCGGCCCCCCGACGGCTTGAAGCTAAACGGCCTGTGTCCCACCG
>CAYPXY010000012.1:0-110890 GCA_964414815.1 uncultured Pirellulaceae bacterium
CAGTGAATACCGGATCGCTTCATGATAATATGTCCAAATAGCGCAACTTCAAAACGCGTAAGCGAGGGACTACTCCAGCTTGGTTCGACTGTCCCTCGCTTACGCTTCGGGTTGCGATAGACATTAAAAGAATCGGGAATTTATTTTTGGGACCCTTAGCAAAATACTTTCGATCTTGTCTTGAGGTAATCTGGAGAAATCGGGTAAATTCGGAGTGCCATTTCGGTCGGCAGATTGCAATGGTCTATGGAACCTTGTTTTCTGCTTCAACTGTCTCCGGTTTTCTAAATGAACATTCGATTTTACAACTCTCTGACCAATCAGCTTGAAAACTTTCAACCGAATGAGCCGGGGGTGGTTCGCATGTACAGTTGCGGCCCGACGGTTTATGACTTTGCCCATATCGGAAATTTTCGTTCGTTTCTGTTTGGTGATCTGATCCGCCGGACGCTGGAGTTGTTTGGCCTGAAGGTTCATCACGTCATGAACATCACGGACGTCGGCCACATGGTCGAGGGCGAAGACGACAAAATGAAGAGCGCGGCCGCTCGCGTCAAGGAAAACAAGAAATCGGGTCGCGTTCACGAAAACGCAATCTCCGACCCGAACGATCCCTATCAGATCGCTGAATTTTACGCGCAGGCATTTCTGGAGGACGCAAGGCGATTGGGATACCAAGTCGCCTACGAGTATCCGCACAACGTTCCCCGTGCGACTGCGTTTATCGATCCGATGCAGAACATGATCGAGCGGTTGCTCGAGAAAGGGCATGCCTACATCGCATCCGATGGCGTGGTGTACTATAGCGTTCAATCGTTTCCCCAGTATGGCCGGCTGAGCGGCAATACGCTCGAGAGAATTCAGTCGGGTGCCGGAGGTCGAGTTTCCGACGAGAATCAGTCGTTGAAACAGCATCCCGGCGACTTCATGCTTTGGAAGCCGGACAACCACCACATCATGAAATGGGATTCGCCGTGGGGGATCGGCTATCCGGGCTGGCATATCGAGTGCAGCGTGATGGCTCAGAAGGTACTCGGTCGCGATGTGATCGACATCCACACGGGCGGCGAGGACTTGATCTTTCCGCATCACGAATGCGAAATCGCTCAGACTTGCGGTGCGACCGGCAAGGATCGGTTTGCCAATTTCTGGATTCATGCCCGGTTCCTGTTCGTCGAGGGGGATAAGATGTCGAAATCGCTCGGCAATTTCTATACCGCCCGCGACGTGTTTGAAGGAAAAGTCAAAGACGAGCACGGCAGGGAATCCGGCCAACGATTTCATCCTTCGATACTGCGGTATGAACTGATCAAGTCACACTATCGGGCGAACATGAATTTCACGATGAAGGGGTTGCTCGATTCGCGACGAGCCGTGAACCGGTTCATCAATTTTCGCAATGATCTGGAGCAGAAGACAGGTGGGAAATCGGACAATGTCGATCTCTCGCATCCGGTGCTCAAGGAGTTTTCAGAGGCTCTGGCGGACGACTTGAACATCGCGGCCGCCTTGGCGGTGGTTCACTCGTTTGTGAAGGGAGAGCACCCCAATCCACAGGAATCGCTGGGAGTCTGGAAGAAGATCAATTCCGTGTTGTCGATTGCCCCCATCAATGAGGGAGTTGAAAACGCCATCGACGAAGGTCAGTTTGTGGTCGAGGAAGAAGGAGGTCTGACCATGGACGCCGCGCTCGAGTTGTGCGAGCAGATTGACGCTGCGAAAAAAGTCAAGGATTACACGACGGCGGACGCGCTTCGAAAGCAGATCGTCGAAGCAGGATTCGAGGTTCAGCAATCTGCCACGGGGACAACGATCAAGAAGCCGTTGACGTAGATGTTGGCCACCTTTTTTCATAAAGTGCAGGCTTAAATGAACCGTCTTACGTATTCTCCGATTTCATTTCTGGGTTTCTTCTTCGAATTCGCGTAGTTCGTTGAGAATTCGATGGGCTTGGCTGATACTTGCACCGGCAGCGTCGGCGTCAAGTCGCTGGCCAAACTGGGCTCGTATGGGATGATAAGCCCAGCGATGAAACATCCAGGTTCCCAAAAGGCCGACGACGCCGAGAGCTATGGATAACATGAACCAAAGGGGCTCGGATGCCAGCAAGTCGTATCCGTAGTAGCTTGCCAGCACCACAACAACCAGGCACCACAATATCCACCACGGCAGGCCGGCGACTATACCATTGACAAGGCAAGTCGATTTCAGGCTCGCAACCCGGCGGCGAATGGAAACAACGGGTTCTGAATAGTCGATCGAGCGAATTTGGCCCAAGGTCACTCCTGCCATGACGATAATGGTAATACCGTAGACATGCAGGATGATTGCCACAACCCAACGATACCACAAGTTAGGGGCGGGCGACCAATAGCTTACGGCCAGCAGGATCATTGCTACACCCAGCGCGATCTGAAGAATCTGTCCCCAGTACAAAGGTCGAAAAGCAGATTGAACTTGTTTAAGAGTCTGAGCAACTTTCAGTTCAAACACACGACGTTGCTGCATTTGCTGCTGCTTGTCCAACAGATCATTCATTCGCAACCAGGCAAGTTTCAATTCGTCGAGTTCCATTGATTTATTCCTCTGTGGTTGGGTTTAGCTTTTGTTTAATTCGGTTTTTGAGTCGACTAATTTTGGTTGCCACGTTGGATTCGGTGATTCCCAGGATTTCTGCTATATCACGATACGAGCAGTCTTCCAGGTAAAGCAGCATCAGACTACGATCCAGCGGCAGCAACTGATCGATCACGCAATGCAATTCAGCAATTTGCTCCAGCAACTCGGGAGAGGTCGCTTCGGTTTCGACGAAGCAATCAAGCTCATCTCCGACAGATACGTTTCGACCTCGCCTGGATTTCTTCAGGTCTGAAATCGCGACGTTGAGTGCGACGCGGTAAAGCCAGGTTGAAAATTTTCGGTTGGCATCCCAGGAGTGAAACGACCGCCAGGTTTCCAGAAGAATCTGCTGAACCAGCTCTTCACGATCTTCCGGTGAACGCCGCCAGAAACTGACGACTTTTCTGATGATTCCCTGATTCTGACTGACCAAATCAACAAACTGCAATTGCTGATCTGTTGGATTTGGTCCTTTTGCCATGGCGATTTCGGTCTATTCACTGAGTTACGGTCGAGAAATTCAACCTTTCACTTTCATATAGACATGATTCGATAAGGCAGTCAAAAAATCACAAGCTATCAGGAATTACTTTCGCTATTTGGATCGTTTTTGTAAAAATAATGCCTGCTCTTAGGCTTCAAAAACGGAAGCGTCAACCAATACTCAGCAACCCGGTGGTTTTTGCCGACTATCGAACAACGTCAAATTGGCAAATGGGCTTGTCAAAGAGTTCATTGTCAATGTGGCGATTGAAAAACTGAAGTAGTGATTCCGTATCGGAGGTGACGGCGTTGGTCCATGAGCTTGCCTGACTCTGGTCACCTTTTGCTTCAATGACGTTGCAATCAAGATTCTTCGCATTGCGTCAGTATTGAGTGCCATTAGTTGAAAAAATGGTTAGATTTTATACATTTATGAATCCGCGAAAACCTCTAACACTATAGTAGGACTGAGCACCGTTATGGTAGATGAAAACCTTGCCGTAGCGGAAATCGCCGAAGATCGCACCACCGAGCTTTCGAATGTCGGGAGGGGTTGCGATCCAGCTTGAGGTTTTCGTATCGAAATTTCCCAAACTTTGTAGCTCTCGATATTGCTCTTCGGTTAGAAGCTCAATGCCCATCTCGGTGGCCATGTCGATTGCGTTATTTTCAGGTTGGTGTTCCTTTCTGGAATCAAGTCCCTCGCGGTCGTAACACACACTTCTGCGGCCCTTTGGACTTTCCGCAGAGCAATCAAAGAAAATGATTTCGCCTGACTTCTTGTCGTGGCCAACTACATCGGGCTCACCACCGGTGCGCTCCATTTCGCTGAGCGACCACAGTTTGTCAGGATTCGCCTCCAGCCGAGTCTGGACTTTGGCCCAATCGAGACCTTTGTGGCGATTCATGTGTTGCTCGAAGCGGGTTTTCAGGGTTTCGAGCAAGATCACTTGCTCCTTCGGTAGCAGTTTTTGGTTTTTTCGAGGAGGCTTTTTCATATCGGATTTCGTTCCATGGAATCATTCAATTACAAATTCCACTGGGATTTTTGCAATGATTTCGGCAGGATTCAATTCGTTGGCCGTCCAGTCGATATTTTTCAAGGCTGTCCGGGTCGCGCTGGGCAGCGGGAATCTCCAGCAGCCGGTTCAATCTTGATTCACGGTTCTTCCGGATTGCCCTTTTCATTGGGGATGGTAGTTCCACTCCCAAGTTGAGTTCGTTGCGATCTGATCAGGCGATTGGTCATATCGTTCAACCCAACGTTCAAGTTCGGTAGGGACCCCGGTTTGCCGAACGACGGATTCTATCGTCTCCAATGCATCCGCAAATGCTTGAGCTTCAGAAATCCAGAAGCCCCGCGATATCGTCTGCGAACCTGCTTGAGTCTCGATTTTCAGATAGCCGGAGGAATCCGCCTTTGTGTCACCGAAGTTTCGTCGAACCGGTAATCCAAAGTGAACGAGGGTTGCTCCATCGAGCTGCCGTTGCAATCGTTCAATTTGGCGCTGCAAGTCAGGGCAGTCCAGCGGCAACTCAAGCAGTTCTACCCGAACGTTTGGCCAGGAAGAATCTGCCGTTTGGAGGTCCGCCTTTCGATTCCATGATGCAACGCGGACCAAGGGGTTGAGATATCCCGTATCGTCATCTCCACAGGCATCACAATAGACGCGGCACGAGCGAAAGTTGCTCCATGAGTTGCAGTGCCAGAATAGGCTTGTGCTTGCTTCGAGGTACGATGTGCCAATGGAGTTCGCCTCGTGAATGGAGCGAGGTCCTTCCAGGAGCAGGTTGCCCATTCTACGGCGGAAGGATTTGCTGCTCATGTTTTTTTTGAGAAAGTTCAGTTCGGATAACCACTCTTGATTCGACATGTTTACTTTTTCAGCGAGTTGAGTAAATCCCCTAAATGATGATTCAGTGACTGTTTGGGTTAAAATGTCGATGTAACATGCCGTTGGGGCCATCATCGAATTGAGATCCGAAAACGGATGTGGAGCTAACGACGTTAAACGGCGGTTGTTCAGAGTTTTGCGAGAGTTGGCGGAGTTTATTTGAATCAGCAGAGAAATCAATCCAGACATGTTGCTGGAATTTCTCGAATGACCAGCCAGAGACACGACTGCCACCAGCATCGAAATACGGTCGCAAGTCATGCCAGTTCGCGGGCCAGCGCCCGTCATGCTCGTTCATATAGTCGATGATCATGTCTGCCGCACCCCACTGAGCATACGCATCATCAAGTCTCTTCATGGTTAGGCCAACTACCAAACCAACGATTGCGATGATGGATGCCACAGCAATCAGTAGGCAGCGGATTGTCATGCGCATGCCTGGAGTACGGCGATATCGAAGGGGACGCGACATTTTATTATCTTTCGAGCCGTTCAGATCACTGGATGGCGGGCGACGCAGAGGATCGTTAGAAAGCCAGATTGTAAACCAAAACAAGCGAGTTTCCAATCTTGCATTATACAGTCGCCGACACTTCCGTTTGTATTCTCAGGATGTGAGGCCTCTTTCGAAGATGGGAGAAGAACCGTCGCTCCCGCCCAGGCAAGCTGGACGGGGAGCGGAAGACGCCTCCGTGTGGGCTTGGCCCCACGGAGCGAGCGACTGGCTGGTTGTAGCGAGCAATCTTTCCGTACTTCCTCACTGAAATGATCTTGGGCAATCCTGATTTTCCCTCAGGCCAATTTTTGACAGACCAGTGATATCTGCCTAAGGAAAGCTGGACACCCAGAATGCCACACGGGAACGTTCACCATCAAATACGCCTTCGCCATTCGGAACATCAAAGGTGTAGCCGTCATTTACCAGCCGATCATTACCTGGAAGCAATAAAGATCGATAGTGACCATCAGGATGAGGAGCAGTAATTTGAAGGAGTTCGATTTCACAGTCGGGCTTCAGATGATTCGAGCGGGACTGCTTTCGGGATCGCCGGGCGACGGGCTTTGGGTTTCCGCCGATACACCCGCTCTCGACGGATGCTCGCGGTAGCATCGAAGCATCATCAGGATTGCGGAAGCACTGACAAGCGGAACTACAAATTACCTTAATTGTCCTTGGGGCTAAACGCAACGAGAAGCAACACAACTGCAAACAGACCAGAACCAACCGTCGCAATAATTGGCCGACCGAGATCTTGAATTCTAGCACCCGATTTGCCCACTACGTCGGATGGATTTTCAGGATTGACAAATACAGTCACATTGTTGCCCACCAAGTAATCATCTACAACCGCTTCATACGGCGTGCCATTCACTTCGTAAGCAATTGTGGTGAGCCAGCCGGCAGGTTTCCCCCGAAGTGTTTCACGCGCGTCATTTTTCAGTACCTGAGCTGGCGTTGGATTCCACGAACTCGTTTTGTTGCCATCAGTCCAAGCAACGAACAGCCAAATGGAACTAGCGATGAATACAACAAGTGTGCCGAACGCATATTTTATCATTCTACAGATTGTCCAATTTTATATTGTTAGTCTGCCCGATCTGGGAAATTTTGAAAGTAGTTTCATTCACCAAGCGGGATAACGAATGTTTCTTTGCGCCAAACTGGAGCAAAGGAATACATTTGAAGTAATAGAACGGAATGAATTCCGTTCTGCGACCTAAAACTTTCGTCCGGGTTTGGGGACGGGATCGGGTTCGTAATCATTCCAGTCGTACGTTTCCGGGCCGAGTTTGGTTTCGTTGTTCCAGTATTCTTCGGTCTTGATCTTCTGGCCGGTGTAGCACGCATCACGGCCCATCAACGTCATCAGTGTGCTGTAGCTCATGTACTGGCCATTGTTGATCGGCTGTCCTGCACGGATCGCCTTGAAGAACTCGATGTGCTCCGACAGGTACATGTTGGGGGCGCCTTGCTGGCCGCGGATGCGTTCGCGACCTTCGGCGTTTCGGATCTCGCCTCGCAGGACCTGAGCCGTTCCTTCGGTACCGAATACATAGTCTTCGGTATCGTTAAAACAGCCCGCTACCTGACGGCACTGAGAAAAAGTTTTCACGCCGCTGTCTTCCCATTCAAACACGCAGGCAAAACTATCGTAAATATTTCCCCATTGCGGATCGGTGCGGACGAACCTTGCTCCTGTTCCGTAAACCGAGGTAGGCAGCTTGTCGTCCATCAGCCAAAGTGCCTTGTCGATCGAATGGATGTGCTGTTCGGCAAGGTGGTCGGCGGAAAGCCAGTTGTAATACAACCAGTTTCGCATTTGGTACTCCATTCGGCTCCAGTCGGGATTGTCGCCGCGATGCCAGAGCGTGCCGGTCAAATAGTTTTCCTGAATGGCTCGAATCGTACCGATGGCTCCTTCCTTGATTCGATTGATGACCTCTTGAACTTTCCAGTCGTAACGCCAGCAGAGACCGGAAACAACGCTCAGCCCTTTCCGTTCTGCTTCTTCGCAGGACTTGAGGATGGACTTCACGCCCGGCACGTCGACGGCAACCGGTTTCTCCACAAACACATGTTTGCCAGCATCAATGCAGGCCTTGAGATGTGCGGGGCGAAAATGGGGAGGGGTGGCCAACAACACGACATCGACCCCACTTTCGATTAGTTTCTCACAGCAATTAAAACCTGTGAATTTGTGGTCCTCAGCAACCTGGAGTTTTTCAGCGGCTCGGTCGCCGAGTTCCATGGTCAGCGTTTCGACACTCAACTGAACACGGTCTTCGAACGCATCGGCCAGCGCCGTGATTACGACGCCCGAGTCGGCGTTGACGGCATCCTTGGCGGCTCCCGTTCCCCGTCCGCCGCAACCGACAAGTCCGACTTTCAGGGTATCGTTGACGCTGTGATGAAAACCCGCTGCAAATTTCGGAGCGATCAAGGCACCGACCGTGCCGGCGGCAGCGATTCGGGATGAAGAAGACAGAAAGGTTCGGCGATCAGGTTGGCGCTGTTGAGTCATATTGGAATCCGGGCTTCAAGGTGTTAGAAACGGATGAACGTAAATGCGATCAGACGATTTTAATCTGGAGGAAGGTGTCAAAACAAGCGTGGCGAGTTAAAAATCGCCTCCCTACCTCAGCTTCCGCACGTACTCCAGGAATTCTGCGTCGAGCTTGTTCCAGTCATTTCCAAAAAACAGCTCAAAATCGGCGAGCCGTTTTTCGGGGGTGTCCATTTTCAGTGGCTTTTTGGTCGAGGTGTGCTGAAGGTAGCCGATCAGAAATTCAGAGCGTTCATTCATCAGGAAATGGACCAGCGCCCAGCTTTCGGCGTACTTTGCCAAGACCATCGGAGTGTCATTGGATCGCAACAAGTCATCCGAGCGAATCAGTTGCTGCAGCGAATCGGGCTGGCGGTGGTTCAAGTGATTGCGGAAGTCGCTCAGCCGTCCGTAGTTGACCAACCCCGGTTCGCGCCAGCCATGCTTGGCCACCGGCGAAGGCGTTTCGAAATAGACCGCCAAGCCTTCGTTGAGCCAAAGCGGTGTGTCGGCAAAACGGGTTTGCACACCACGATTGAAAATCAGTTGATGGGTTCCTTCATGGACGACCGTGGCAATCATCGGAAACACGGTGGGCGACTGAAGAATTTCTTCCAGTCTGCGGTCGTTAAGCGTCTGGTTTCGCGGTGCGACGTCCCAGGTCAAGTCGTACATGGCGACCCGGTTGGTCTGCAGATTGTAATAGGCAATCATCGATGGGGCTTCGCCAAATTCTTTCTTGACGTAGGCGTTGTATTCGGCGGCGTTGCGAAAAATCAATATGACCAGAGGAAACTCGGGGTCGGTCAATTCCAGTTTTTTCTTTTTCCAGAACGTTTCGAACTGCCGGAACAGCCTGGTTTCAAAAAGGTTGCCGATCCACCGAGCATACGTCACCTCGGTTTGATAGGCGATCAGATAATTTTTGGTTTCGTGGAATCTGAAATCGCCGGGCAATTCCGTGGCCAGTTGGCCTCGCAGTTCCCGCTTGGAGGCCGGTTTAGCGGGGTCCGCATGATCGACGCGGCGAACAACTTGTGCCGGTTCGATGAACCAGATTTTTCCATCGCTGCTCTGAAAGTAGAGACTGCGGTCCTCGGCTTCGATCAGGATGTTGCCAAGCAATTCGATTCGCTTGCCTTCAATCTCCAGGGTCAGCTCGTCTGCTGAAAGAAACTGGGAGATCGCAAGCAGAATAATCAGGCCCGGCAACAGGTGGGTGGACTTGCGCATTGCGATTTCTGGTGACAGGTGTGTGAGGGGACCGCGTTATGCTGGCGAACAACGTGCCCCTATTATACCACGCCTACTCGTTTGTATTGAAGTTGCCCTCTTTTGTAGGCCGGAACAAGGTCGCGGGAATCAAGTCACAAATCCGCATGGATTGCCACCGCGACCGCAGTTCCGGCATCAACACTTGGGCAATGCCGGAACAGCGCAAACGCTCAGAGACCTGCGAAATGGCCAATTTCTTCGGCGTTTGCTTGTTCCGGCCTACGTCTTTACTTGTTCCGGCCTACGTCTTTACTTGAGCCGCGTCAATCGCGATCACTTGTTTGACGATTCCGGCAGGGGGGATAGTCCGATGGCTCGGGCTTCGCGGGCCGATTCGTCGACCCGTTTCTCGGTCATGCGGGCGATATATTCCAGGAAGCTGTCGCCTCCTGCGAACTCTTGGACTTTTTCGTTCCATTCGACTTCCTTGCGGATGGGGCGACCGTTCTGGAGGTCGAAGACGATGTAGCCCTTCGTCTTTTTTTGCATGATCTGCGATTTGATCTTCTGGCTTTCGACCGGCGTCAGGATCTCTGTCTTGAAAGCAATGTAAGCATTACCCTCGGTGACCTTGATCAATTCGTAGGCGATGCGTGCGCTCAGTTCATGGGGGCGATCGTCTTCATCCTTGGCTTCGAACTTGGTGGGGACGTGCCAGCGCTGGCCGATGGAGATGGGCTGATTGGGAAGCGGAATCGAGATGTCGCCGACGCCGAATTTCATTTCCTGAAGTTCGGTCTTGCGATCTTTGACCTGTCCGTTGGGAGTGATCGTGATTTCGGCAATCGGTTTGCCTAACCGTTTTGCGGTCTCTTCGTATTCGTAGGGGGCTTGGTCGTCCGTTTTGCTGTTGTAGGAAATCGGTTCGTCGTCACCGATTTGTTGCCACATGTCAACCGAGACGTTGATGTGTTCGAAGGTCATGTTGCCATCGGCGTCGACGTTGGTGACTTTCCAGCATTTCCGCGAGACACTTCGTGACGCGGTTTCTTCCATCTCTCCCGCCATACGAGTCTTTGTGGAAGCGGCGTGCTCAACGTCCCAGTAGAGGGTTTCGCCCGGCTGGAGTTTGTACTGGAGCAAGTACTGCTGCTGCCCATTGAGTCGATCCGCCGTGCGTTCGATCTGCTGGGAGGTTGGCGGAGCATTCGGCGGCTGGCCGAATACCGATGATGGTCCCGTCGCCAGACTGATCATTGCGGTCAACGTAAACAGAACTCGTTTCATTTTAATGCTTCCTTACTTTGTCGATGATTCCTGGGGATGGCCAAGGTGGCAGCCTACCCCATTTGCCAGATTTTCGGCAAGTTCAGTCTTGCAATGAATGTTAAAAATTTTACACTTAATGCTTTGTATACCGGAGCAAGGTCGCAGGAAAGAGTTTCACTATACCGCAGTAAGGCGACCGGCAGGTAAAGGTTTACCCAAGCAGAGTATTGTGTTTCCCAGACACTGGGTTGCGAGTCGCGGAGCGACTCGCCTACACTTCTCCTGGGTCCAACCTGCTCCCGTCAATAATTGCGCGCTCGGTTGCGAGTCGCGGAGCGACTCGCCTACACTCTATCTGCCGGGCGCCTAATGAGTTGCTCGAACCGTTGCTTGACGCGATTGAGTTCGTTTCTTACACGAATCAGCAGCGTTTTTGTTGGCGGGCGGGCGTAGAGCGTATGGCCTTTGAATTGCCCCTCAAATAGGCCGGTTGCCTGAAAATACTGGTAGCGATGGCCGAATGTCTGCAGCCAGTACCCGTACATCAAGGCCCCTTCCGGACTCAGTTCCCTCAGTTCGGAACAAAGCATCTGCACCGTTTCTTCATGGGATTTCGGTTGATACGTCCCACCGAGATGTTGGTACAAGGATGGGCCGAGCAGGACACTCGGACGCTTCCAGTAAACAGCTTCAATGCCGACGCTTGAGCCGAACGATACGACGCCGTTGCTCGCCTTCACCAAGGCATAGCTGTCAACGTCAGACTCAGGGGGAATCACGGTCAGGTTGGGTAAATCGAGTTCCCGCATGGCCTGAGTTCGGCGATTGGTTAAACCGATCAAGTTCGGATGCATTCGCAGTGTGAGGTGAATTTCTTTGTGATCGGCCAGCGACACCGCGATCCGGCGTATCGCATCCGTTTGATCGGGATAGAGTTCATTTTTCCAGTAGTCGCCAATTGCTACAAACTCATCCTCCGACGAATTGAAAATGACGAGATTGCGTTTTTCAGGATTCCAGCTTGCCGGCAGGCGGTTGGGTTCCTGGCGTTTGACGAATGAATGCCAGTTTCGCTCGACCCGCGCGACTCGATCCTGAAACCAGGTTGCTGCCATAGATTCTCGATCAGGACTGGAGGCGGCCTGCGTCCAGTGTTGGCGGATGACCTGATCGGTGGCCCGAATGTCGTGCAGCAAATGCCCTTTCATCAAGCTGTAGTGCTGCCCGTCGCAGCCGCGTTCATGCAGTTGACATTCAATATGGCGGCTTTCAGCGGCTCGAAATACGGCTCGCATCGCTGCAAACCGGCCATTGAAAACATAAATTCGGTCGGGCTGGTGTTGGTCGATGAATGACTGGGTTGCCCGAAACGTGCGGTACGCCGACTGCATGAATCGCTGGATCAACGGGCGATGGGCGACCAGGTCTGGTTCCGGATCGCGAACGTTTGAAACCAGTGAGGAGAGGACGGCGTAGCCGATGTCAAAGTTCTCGATGCGGTATTCAATCAAGTCCTGAAGGTTGGCAAATTCCAGCTTGAGGGGTTCCAGTGAGTGGAGCGGCTGGTTGAGCGAGTACAGACGGAGGGGGTGCGCAGGTTCGGAGTCCAGCATTTCCAGACCCATGGCTCGCCGTCCGATGCACTGCTGGCATCGTTCGGGGCTGCGGTCAGGATTGAAGTCACAATTTGGCAACTCACCCAGACAGTTGAGGAACTGCACTTCATCGCCGCGGTCGAGATGCTGTTGGGCGATCTCCAGTTCGGTCTCAAAATGAGGAGCCACGGTCGCGTAAGGTGAGATGATGGCGATTTTCATATTTCTGAACGATAGCGAAGCACTGGCAAATCGCCAATACAAATTCATCTTGCGTCGAGGCCCGTACTCCCCCTATATTTCGCACCCCGCGTCTCCAGGTTGTGATTGGCTGTCAATGATCGCCTGGAAGCCACAGGAGTTTGGATCTGCCTGACAGGTGATTGCGGGATCAACGTTCGGAGGAATGCGATGCCAATTTCATTTCAGCACACTCATCGCATGCTGAACGTCGGTTGCGGTCAGCGCTACCATCCTTCGTGGACAAATCTGGATTTGATTCATTCGGATTCGTCGGTGTTGCAACACGATCTTCTGACAGGACTTCCGTTCGATGACAATCATTTCGATGTGGTTTATCATTCTCACGTGCTGGAACATCTGTCGTCGGAAGACGGCGCAGCCATGATTCGGGAGTGTTTCCGTGTACTCAAGCCAGGCGGAATCATGCGGGTGGTTGTGCCGGATCTCGAACAGATTGCCCGGCTTTATTTGCAGCAACACGACCGGGCCTGCCAGGGCGACGAGCAGGCCAAGGCTAACTATGACTGGATGAAGCTGGAGCTGCTCGACCAGATGGTTCGTCAGCGATCCGGCGGGGCGATGGCCCATTTCATTACCGGCAAGCCCATCACCAATCCGGAGTTTGTGCTTTCACGGCTTGGTTGCGAGTTTGAGGTTTGCGTCGCGGGCCATGATCTGGGGCGGACAGTTCGCGAAGGACGATCGCGAGAGGGCGAAGGCGGGAGTACGAGTCAGGTGTCCGCCGTTGGTCAGTGGTGGTATCGGTTACGAAAGAAGCTGGCGATTCGCACGGTTCGGATTTTGATGGGACGCAAGATGCGAAAGGCATTCGAAGAAGTCATTTTCCGCAGTCAGGGCGAAGTCCATCGCTGGATGTACGACCGGTATTCGCTCCAGCAACTTTGTACTCAGTGCGGTTTTGTCGAGCCGCAGGTTTGCACGGCGTTCGATAGCCAAATTGAAAACTTTGCCGAATATGAGTTGGACTCGAAGGGCGGGTTAGTCAGAAAACCGGACTCATTGTTTTTCGAATGCGGGAAGTTGGGTGCCAGGGTGCAGGATTCATGTGGCCAAGGACAGAAAGAAGACGGCGAGCTTGACAGTTCAAAATCCGGTCGCAAGGAGTTAGAGTTGCTGGCTCAGGTGTAATTTATCCATTACTGTCATGTCATTCAATGTTCCAATTCTGTTCTGCATTTTCAACCGACCTGAGTTGACGGCTCGATCATTCGAAGCCATTGCAAGACAGAAGCCGAGGAATCTATTGATCGCTGGCGATGGTCCGCGACGGGCAACGGCAGGCGATGCCGAACGGGTTGAGCAAACGCGCAAGATCATCCAGCAGATTGACTGGGACTGCAATCTGCAAGCCCGGTTTGCCAATGAGAATATCGGGTGCAGGAACCACATGGCTCGCGCGATCGACTGGGGGTTTGACGAACACGAGCGGTTGATCATCCTGGAAGACGACTGCGTTCCTTCCGACAGCTTTTTTTCATACTGCGAGGAAATGCTGGAGCGATATTCTGACGAGCCGCGCGTCATGACCATTGGTGGCATCAACCATGTTCAGTCGCCGCTTTCCGCCGACTATCGGTTTTCAAAATATCCGTTGATCTGGGGCTGGGCAAGTTGGCGTCGGGCGTGGCGGCACTATGATCTCGAGATGAAAGCGTGGCAATCGCTCGAACATCGCAATCGAGTGCTGGATCAGTTTACCGAAGGTTCCGATGAGTGGAATTATTGGAACTGGATTTTCACGGAGCAAGCTGCAGGGCGGATCGATACGTGGGACTATAGCTGGACGTTCGCCTCGTGGCTCAATAGCGGCTTGACGATTCTGCCCCGCGAGAATCTGGTTTCGAATACTGGATTTGGCGAGAATGCAACCCATACGATGGATGCAGCAAGTCCGATGGGGAATCTACAACCGCATGAGATGAAGCTCAATCATCATCCGGATCGCATCGAACGAGACACAGAGTGGGATCGTCGGGCGCGGGAGTTCTATTTTGCAGGAGCGGCACCGCCTCCCGTGATTCCGCTGCCGCAGCGCAAACGATCACGCCTGGCAAAATGGTTCGGTCGCCGAGCGGCGTGATTTGGGCTTACAGTAGTCGGTCGTAGACGCGAGCGACACCTCGAGCCATGCTGGTATCGGAAAGTACTTGTCGCTGGCGGGTGTAGGCGGAGGTACTCATCGACTGCCAACGATTCTGGTCGCCGATCAGTTGCTGCAGTCGATCGGCCAGATCCTGTGCGTCGCCGGGTTCGAAAATCAATCCGTCCTGTTGGTCGCGGACCGCTTCGGGAATTCCTTCGACCCGGCTGGCGACAACCGGAACGCCATTGGCCATCGCTTCGAGTACCACCATTGGCAGGCCTTCACCGTAGAGGCTTGGCAATACAAACAGATCCATCCTTCGTAGCTCGGCGTTAATATCTTTCTGAAAGCCTGCCCAATTGATGAGGGGGCCGATGCCCAGTGACTCGACTCGCTGCATGATTTCGGCTTGATAGGATTCAGTTTCAAAGGGTCCGACGGCGTTGAGCTGAACCGGGATGTTTCGCTGCTGCAGCAAGTGAAGGGCGTCCAGCAGCACTTCGGTGCCTTTGCGTGGACGGAACAGGGCCATCGTGCCAATCACCCACGGCTCACGCGGCGGATTCCGGTCGGGCAGATTTTCGATCGGCGTGACGCCGTTGGGAACGACAGAAATCCGGTTAGAGTTGGCGACGAAGGTCTTCATGTAGTTACCCAGGCTGTTGGAGACACAGATCAACTGGTCTGCTTTTTTCAGACTCCATCGCTCCATCCAGGTGTTGATGCGATTGGCCCAAGGACGATTCGAATCCCGACCGACGGGGCTATGAACGTGATAGATCAAGGGGCATCCGATTCGGCTTGCGGCCAGCCGCCCGATCAACAGAGTTCGGGGAGTGTGTGCGTGGATTGCGGCGTAGTCGCTCTGGTTGATGACGGAAACAACTTTCTCAACGCAGCGGAAATCGAATTTTGAGAGCATGGGGGTAGCAAACAAGGGAGTGTCTTGCGATTGCCGTACCTGGGGGAATTGGTTGGGTTTGACGCACGCGAATCCGACCTCATATCCAAATTTCGGCAGGTTCAGCGCTAACAAATCCTGCACACGTTCCGCACCGGAGAAGTGTTCACCGTTGATCAAGTGCAGAATTTTTGCGCGGATTTCCGGCTTGCTGCGGTGAGTCGAGAAGGTCGGTTGTCCTGCGAGTTGTGTGGGGGTTTGGAGGATGGACATTTTTTTGGGCAGTAGTCAGTAGTCAGTAGTCAGTAGTCAGTGGGATAGACGTCCACGTCTGTCATCGTCTCTTCACATCTGTTGTCGTCTGGTTTTCGAGGGTTCATGGTCTGCGTACCTCCTGGACGATGATGCGGACGATGATGCCTTTTTGGTGCGTTGACAGACGTGGACGTCTATCCCACGAGTTCCTGTTAAATCCTACGTTTTGCCTGTTATCATGGAGTGATGCGGAGGCGTGTTTAGCTTGTTCTTCAATCGAATCTGTTTCTGTAAACGGATGAATCGTTAGAACCGTCGGATTTGGCAAATCAAACGGAAAAGATCGAAAACTGGAGATTTCGCAGGGAATCCAGAAAGACGACGGCCAGATTTTCGGTACCACCATCAGAACCGCTACAAGGCGACAGTTTCGCTAGCCGGAAAACTTTAACGGGTCAAAAGAAGCAATTTTTTCAGATCAAATTTCTCAAGCGATGTATTTTTTACCTCGACTCAGTAGGGATGGCCAGCAGTCGGTGAGATGGGATAAGGAAAAACAACACAACGATCAGACGTGGAACAAACAATGGCCAAGACGACGAAAGCAACTCAAACTTTGGACGAAACAGGACGACGCAAAGATAGTGACCGTCGTAAGGTCAGTGATCCATCGAAAATACCGAGTGCGGATCGCCGCAAATCCAATCGGCGTCGGCAGATCGATCCTACCACTTGCGAACGTGAGTACTCCGAGGGCGAAGTTGAGTTCATGCAAGCCATGGATGAGTACAAGCGAAGATCGGGCCGTATGTTCCCGACTTGCAGCGAGATTCTCGAAGTGCTAATGAAGCTGGGTTATCGCAAGGTCGCGGATCCTCAACCGCTCTATCAGGCTCAGGATGGCTCAGCGAGCCGCTGATATTTTTGGTCGGTCCCAATAAAATGAGGTGGGGCCGCCTCTTCCAGCTATTAAACTTTCGTTCCTGCCAGTTTAGGCGAGCGGCAGATGAGAACCTACCGGGCAGCTCGCGCTGCTCCGCTACCAATGAAAGCGGAAGTGCGCAAGCACTCCGGTCCTTGGGTATTTTTAGATTTGTCGGTCGCCTTAGCTGGCAGGGGGCGTTGGTCTTCGGCCTACCTCATTCCTGATAGGAAATTTACACGAGACTCATGCTGGTATGATTCTACCCGCCGGTCGCCTTAACTCTCAGCCACCCTCCGATACACTTTGGGTCTTCTGTCCTTTACCCGGTCAACCTCATGGATGCCTGGAATATTCACCAGATGCTTCTGTCGCGATCGCTGCGGATCGACTTCGCCATAGATGATGGCCTCCTGATCATGATTGGCGAATTCGACGGCTCGCCCACTGGGATCACAAAATTTGCTTTTGCCGATAAATGAAAACCCGCGTTCGGTTCCAACGCGGTTGACCGACATGAAATAAACATGATTTTCAAGTGCCCGGGCGTTCGGAATGAAATCGGAAGCCAACCCTGACGTCGGCGGCCAGTTCGTGGGCAGCACAATCAAGTCGGCTCCTTTCAACATCAACACTCGGGAGGCTTCGGGAAAGGAACAGTCGTAACAAATCTGCATTCCGATGTTCAGCCCTCCGCCGGATGTCGCATGTTCTCCGTCGGCCATTCGGTCTGCCAGTGGCGGCAACTCGAAAACGTCCAGTCGTTCACCATGCGACGTGAACCGATCCACGCCCAGAAACGGCAAATGAATTTTTCGGTAGCTTCCAATCAGCCCTCCCGGCCCCACAAGTGCCACCGAATTGAAAACCTGCTCCCCCTCCCGTTCGAGGAACCCGTAGGCGATAAACGAGTTGAAATCGGCGCACATTGCCTGGGCCGATTGCAAATGATCGCCATCCACCGGCTGGGCGATCTCCCGAGCCTCTTCCAGCGATTCAAAGCAGTACCCCGAAACCGCGCATTCGGGAAAAACGGTCAGCAATGCTCCGTTGCTGGAAGTAACGCTCAGCCGTTGTCGCATCGTGGCCATATTTTTCTCCGGCTCAGCGATCTGAACGTCCATCTGAACCCCGGCTATTTTGAATCTCGACATCCCATCCTCATTAAAAAAACTTCGTCCATTGTTCTACAATATCCCGTGACCGGTTGCAAACTTCCGAACCTGTCCTATCGTACATTGAATCGCTACGGACCCGATGAAACCATGACTGGAAAATCCGTTTGTCTCGCCAGCTCTCGTTTGACCAGGAAACTGGACACGCTCGACGTCTGGTTCGACGCGCTGCGAACCCTTGCAACACGGATTCATCCCGACGATCACTACTTCCTGACGGCGGAAGGAACGACAACCGATATTTACGTTCGACATCTCGCACGGCGATTTGGTTTCAAAGTCGTCAACCTGTCGGCAATCGATACACCACCAGATTCTATCGACGAGACCTTGATCTGTCAGGCCGATCAAGTCTATCTTCTGTCCGTTCGCAGCGGTGGAAACGTATTTCGTGCGGCTATGTCTCGGCTGAAATCGAAATTGCCCCCCGACGAAGCTCGCAGTGAAACTTCGTCGCAAACCCGATTACTGATCGCCCCTGAACTGACCCGACCGAAGACACAACAAGCCCTCATCGATGCGGGCGCGGTGGGTTGGTGGCTGTATCCGGATCCCAATCATGATGATCGGCCTTTGACACAGAAATCGCCGAATAGGAAGTGGGATAGGCTTCCAGCCTGTCAGAGATCCCCCTCTTTGACGCAGGAATCGCCGACCTGCAATCCTGCCCCCATCATGTCGCTGTCGGAGTTTCCGTCGGAGGATTTTCTGGTTCACTGGACTCGGCGATGCCACGGTCCCTGGGCCGATCAGGCGACGGAACAGTATCTCGACGATTTGATTTTCAAATCGCAATGGCGGGATCACGGTGAGCTGGGGACGCTTTGCAGGATCCTCGCCAGCGGCAACGTCCTGGCAAGTCGCCAATGGACTCGCGGCCACTGTCCCGTCGTTTCGTTTTCGAATCGCCCGTTAACAGAGCTGGCCAGTTTGACAGTTTTTCGCAGCCATTTATCGCGTTGGGATTTCTTGCCGTTCGGAATTGCGGTCGAACGTGCATGGTTTGAGCAAAGCGGCGGTCGGCCAGTCATCTATGGCGACGAAACCACTTGGGAACAACTTCCCGAAAATGATCGGCCGCTTTTTCAGCGCTCGAAATCCAGGTCGTCTGGTATCGACTGGCAAATCGAGCAGGAATGGCGCTGGATCGGCGATCTGAATCTACGCAAGCTACCCATTGAATCAGGGGCCGTTTTTGTCGAAACACAAACCGACGCCGAAATCGTTTCAAAAATCAGCCGCTGGCCGGTGGTCGTGGTTGGGCATTAAATTCAATGCCGTTCGATTCGTTTAACCGCGCCGCAGAGCAAATGGGGCGTTGATGCAGTCTACCCTTTTGCTGATATAAACCGCCCCATTTGCGCCGCCAAGCGGTTGCCACTGGGCAACGTCTCCAGTACTTGAAAGCATTGGGGTTTAAAGAGAAGCGAAGGGAATAGTAAAAGAAAGGAGGGAACGCTAATCACCGCTAATCAACACTAATCCTCGGGCGGTAGTTATTAGTGTTGATTAGCGGTGATTAGCGTTCCTCTTTGAAAACCAAGCTACAAATCCGATTCTGAAATTTTCCTACCCCAATCTTCCTGCTAATTTTTTCCGTCCACCCCATTTTCCTGTCCAGAAATCTTCCTGTCGATCTGCTTCTGCGTTCGATCTTTCTGCATCATTGATCATCCTCTACTTCTCAACCCCTCGCGCTAACCGTACCCCGCTTTCGGTTTCAACCTGCGGAATCCCTACGTGAATATAATCCCCTGATTTTCTGAACGTGACACGATCTTGAAGCGTCCGATCCAGCCACCCCAGTTTCTTTTCGGACGCAATGACAATCGAGTCAGGATGCTCGGTCACGAAATCCCGAAACGCCAGAATCTGGTCGAATTTGAAGTAGTAAACATCCTCTTCCGGCAGCGTCATCCCGGCTGCGTACGGATGTCGGTCAAAAAATACAACCGGCGCTGAGGGAGAATCGTGCTTCAAAACCGCAATTGCCTCGTGAGTCGATCTCATGGAAGCCAAGCCGGGAAGCAGCACATGAGAAAACCCCATCATCAATCCCAAACCCGTGATCGCCACCGAACCCCATGCCACCTCCGGACGACAACTGCGAATCCACGGGATCAGCGCCACGATCAGCAATGCAATCCAAACCCACACGAGTACCACCATCGGTACCGGGACTTGAGCGCTGGTATACCATCGTGTTCCCAAGACGACCATTGCCAGGATCGCAACGAACCCAAGCGGTGAAATATGGGGGATCAGACTCCAAAATGGTCGTCTTGGTTTGCGTAAATCGTTCTGGTTGTCGGCAGGAACATTGATCGTCCGCTGGACAGGGAATAGTTTTGCTTCCAGCATCACTCCAACCAGCAAGCACAAGAACGGCAACGAAGGCAGGATATAGGTTGGCAACTTGGATTCCGAAAAAGAAAAAAACAAAACCGGCCAAAGCCCCGCCAGCAACAAATATCCCATCACACTCGAACTGGGTGTCTTTTCAGACGCCTCTTTTAACCGAAGTTGAGCGATCAGAAACCTGGCCAGCGAAGGCAGCAGGTAGCTGGCCGGAAACATCATCACAAAAATCATGGGTAGGTAAAACCACCACGGAGCTTCATGGTCGAATGCATTGGAAAACCGGACGACATGATGGTGCCAGAAAAAATGACTGTAGAATCCCGGATCGACCACGGAGACGACGAGATACCACGGAGCGGCAACCACCAGAAAGGCGATGGCACAGCCCAACATCCGGCGATGGAGAAAAAATCGCAATTCCCCGGCACGCCAGTAGGCAAGCAGTACTGGCGGAGCCACCAACACCAGGATGACTGGCCCTTTGAGCATCATGCCCCATCCGCCTGCTGCTCCAGCCAGAACCAACCAAAGGTACTCAATCAGAGAGCGATACCGGCTTCTCAACCCGGAGCGTAGATTCTGGTTTGCCAGGATCAGCGCCCATCCCATCGTGACGGCACAGCAACTGAACGTCGCATCCATCACCACCCATCTTCCAATGACCACGAAACCGCTGCACAGCAACAAAGCGATGGTCCCGATGAATGCGGCTCGACGCCCCACCAGCTTTTGACCGAATCCATACATCAGCAGGACGGTCACCACGGCGGCAATCGCGCCCGGCAGTCGTGTACTCGACGGACTGATGCCGAATTGTTGATAGCAAACAGCGATGGCCCAGATCAATGCAGGGGGTTTGTTCCAGTAAGGTTCGTCGTTGAGTGTCAACGAAATCCAGTTTCCCGATTCCAGGACGTTCATCGCCAATTGAGCATTGCGGGTTTCGTCCGGCTCGAACAGTGGATAGTTCAGGTGGGTCAGCAAAAGCAAGGAAGCCAGAACGACCAGTACGAGCCATGCAATGCACGGGAGCTGAACCCCCAGCAGGAACGTCCAAAAGGAACGTCTTCCGGACGAACTTGCGGGCGGGTCAGTGGATCGATTAATATCGAGGGTCCTCGAATCCATGAGGGACTTCTGTTCCTGTTCGATGTTAGTGTAGGCGAGTCGCTCCGCGACTCGCAACTCAGCGTCTGGGCAACACAATACTGCTGGGGTAAACTTATACCTGCCGGTCGCCTTAATTGCTCCCCGCCGAATTTATTTCGGTGGGAGCGAGGATCAGTCACTAAAATGCGATGCTCGCTTCCACCGAGTAAATTCGGCGGGGAACCGTACTGATTTCGAAGCCCAAGGTCAATGGTTGTTGGGATCTGAAAATTCCAAAATGCCAATTCCTAAGTGTCTGATTCAATGGGTAGAAGCAAATTTGCCGATCTTCCAGCCTGAGCTTTTAGATAGAAATCCGAAGGAACCCATGAAATTCGAAAGATTTCTCCTGGATTAGGTCTGTAAAGCAGACCACCGCCCCATTACAATGAGGTATCAGGTTCCGAGAAGAACATTCGGCATTTACTATCAGGAATGGCTCGCTCAGCGAAATCATTTCAAACTTATCCGAAGGCGCGGGGAGCCTCTAGTCTTGTTTTTATTTCGCGCTCAAATTTTCAATTGGAGGACTTTGAATGTTATCGACAGGTTTACAACGCTCAACCCGGCGCGGATTCACGCTGGTAGAGTTGCTGGTGGTGATCGCCATCATCGGGATCTTGACTGCCATGCTGCTTCCCGCAGTTCAACGCGTTCGCGAAGCGGCTCGCCGAGCGTCTTGCCTGAATCAGATTAGGCAGATTATGTTGGCTGGCCACAACTACAATTCGACCAACATGTATTTACCGGCGGCATCGAGTGAATACGGTGAAAGCTTTATTGCACTCCTCCTGGAGGAAATCGAGCAACCTGCGATCGCAACCCTCAGGAAAAATGTTAGGCTCAATTCAACGGATATTTACGCCGGTATGCGAGGGGCTATTAATACGATGTCAAGCTTCGACTATGAGGTCCCCATTCTCTATTGCCCTTCGGCTACATCTGACAGCTATCAAGCCAGAAATGATCCAGATGTCCAAGGCAAGACAACGCACTATTATGGTGTCGCCGGTTCCACCTGGGGTACGTTGACACCTGGGTTCAGGTATTCGACGAATGCAGTCAATCCCGTTGGTATTGATGGCGTCTTCGGTGCCCATGCAAAACGTATCAATCAAGCCAATGGCGATGATCCTGCTAACCTGACGATCAGTTTCAGTGTTCGGCACGGGCGAAAAATGAGCGATATTCGAAGAGGAACTTCCCATGTCATTGCGTTAAGCGAAATGTCGCGAGATCGCAATCCAGAACAAGTGGAAACTTTGCGTGCGAATTGGGCACGAGGGTATTTGGCTCCTGCAGCGGCGCCAACAACCCCGCTTACCTCGTTGCCGCCCTTCTACTCAGCAAAGACTATTTCTGACTTAGGGAGTGTCCCTTCTAGAATCAACGGGAACAACAATGAGTTTGAAACTCAATCTTTCGCATCCAACCATTCAGGGGGTGTGAATATCGCAGCGGCCGATGGCTCCGCTCGCTTCCTTCCCGATGGAATCCGATTCGAAACCTACAAGGTTCTGGCAAGCATCAATGCACCCGATCCTGCATCCTTTGATGATGTTGATTAGTGGCCGGTGCATTGGGTGATCGCCAATTGCTTCTTCGGTGAAAAATCTGTAACCTCTTGCGGACTGACATGTTTTTGTCAGTCCGCTTTTTTCATAGGCTTACATTCAGATTAAACCCATCACAACAGGCATCCGCACTCCATGTACGGTATCACCTTCCAATCCATCCAAAAGGTTTCATCCGAACACCTCGCTGAACCAGAGATCGAAGCCCCGCAAGATGCGCTCGTTCGCGTTTCAACCGCAGGCCTATGCGGAAGCGACCTGCATCCGTACTTTGGTCGCGAAGCCGGACTGGATTCGGGAACCGTCATGGGCCATGAAATGGTCGGAACGATTGCTGAACTCGGTGCCGAGGCTTCCCAGCAAGGCCTGAGTATTGGCGACCGGGTTTTTGCACCCTTCTCAACGAGTTGCGGACAATGTTTTTATTGTCGAACGGGTCTGACCGCCCGCTGCGAATCAGGGCAACTGTTCGGCTGGAGGTCTCAAGGAAACGGACTTCACGGTTGCCAAGCCCAATATGTCCGAATTCCACTGGCCGCAGGGACGCTGATGAAAGTCCCAGATAGCCTAACCGATCATGACGCCCTCCTTTTGGGAGACAATTTTTCAACGGGCTATTTCTGTGCTGAGATGGCGCAGATCCAGCCCGATGGAGTCTATGTCGTCATGGGTTGTGGAACGGTGGGGCAATTGTGTCTCCAGGCGGCAAGAAAACTGGGCGCCAACCAGATCTTTGCAATCGATCCAGTCCCCAGCCGCCGCGAAAATGCTCAGCGCTGGGGAGCGATTGCCCTGGAACCAGGCGACAACGCCATCAAGAGGGTCCAACAGGCAACCGGAGGCCGTGGGGCCGATGCCGTCATGGAGCTGGTTGGACTCCCGGAGGCTCAGCGTCTGGCCTATCAACTCGTGCGGCCCGGCGGAATCATGTCAGTGATCGGATGCCACTGCACACCCCACTTTTCGTTCGGCCCCGCCGAAGCCTACGACAAGAATTTGACTTACCGAACCGGTCGCTGTTCTGCCCGCCACTACATGGAGCAGCTCGCGCCCCGCGTTGCCAAGGGTGAATTTGATTTATCGGGCTTTGTCACGCACGAGTTCGAACCAACTGAATGTCAGCAGGCGTATGATATTTTCTCCAACCAGAAAGACGGCTGCGTGAAAGCAGTGTTCAGATTTTAGCCGAACAGCCTTTGCATTGCTTTAAGATTTTTCTGGCTGTCAAAAAAAGCTTCAATGTCGGCCTCAAAACCGGTGATCACGGTGCTTTTTAGCAACCCTGTTGCAGATTTCATCGCCAACTCATACTCACTTTCGCGCAGCAAGTACTGTTCAATCACTCCTCGATCCGCATCAACGATCCAGTACTCGCCCACCCCATTGACGGCGTAGTCGATGAATTTCACGCCTCGGTCCCGATGCTCGGTCGATTCGGATAATACTTCGACAATGAGATCAGGAACTGGAAACTTGAGAGTGCCCCACTCAAAACACCTAGCTTTCTCATCACTAAAGAACACAATATCTGGCTCGTAATCATTTCTCGGAAAGACCACCAGACATTTTTCGACCTTGACTTCGCCCAGTTTCCGCAACCTGACATAGGTATCGAGCAACATGAAAATCCATTGCGTTACCTGAATATGACGGTTTCGAGCGGGTGAATGCACAATCATATCTCCCTCAATAAATTCAGTTTTTTGTTCCTCAGTCATATCCTGATAAAACTGCTCGCGGCGCTGCTGTTCATCGCTCCATTGTTGCTGAAGGACACTCAGCACCGCCGGCAATTGGGGAGAGTGGCGAATCGAATCAATTAATTCGTTCAATGCGTTCATCGTCGATCACGGGTTGAAAAATGCCCAATGCTTAAGGGGGAGCAAGTTTAATCTGCTTTGTAGCATTCCGCTCAAGGAGGGGTACGGTCAGGGGATTGGCTTTGCCAATTATACACGGAGAAAGCAATCAAGGTAAAGCAACTGGTGTCCGCCCAGGAGTGGCATGGTGGAAATCATAACCCGAAGCGTAAGCGAGGGAAGAATCGCGGTCCCTCGCTTACGCTTCGGGTTATGATTCGAATATTATCAACAGTGATAGCTGAGAAATCCACCCGCCCAGGAGTCTCCTTCCGACGGGATGAAGGTGAAGCTCCCCTGGATAAAAATCCAGGGGCATCGATTTTTTTTCTTCAGATCAGGTTGAAGGTAACAATCTACCGGTTAAAAACCGGTAGCATTCGACGTCTTCGAAGTAGATGCCTTGGCAATGATTCCACTTACTGCCAACTGACAACTGACAACTGACAACTGACAACTGACAACTGACAACTGACAATCATCAACTACCGCATCATGCCCATATAGAAACTGAACATCCGCTCTTCGTCGCCGTCGCCGGTTGCAACCGGGAACCCGAAGTCGAAGGCCAGCGGTGCTCCAAAACCGGCGGCGGGTAGATGAACGCGAAGCCCAACGCCGGGTGAGACACGGTAGTTGGCCGAAGATAGCTTGACGCTGTTCTCGACCGTTCCAAAGTCACAGAAAACCACCCCTTTGATCATGTCATCGGCCGTGACCGGAAACATGTATTCCACGGAATTGATCCATTCAAATCGGCCACCAACGCGAACGTCACCGTCCATCGGCCCGACACCGCGGAAATCAAAACCACGCAGCGACGAGTAGCCGCCGGCATAATAGTTCTCGAAGATTGGCGTGTCCTTGCCGCTGACGCCCAATCGTGTGCCGAAGCTGACCGTGTGCCGCCCCGAACCGTCCGGTCGTTCGTAAATCAGCCGGTAACGTCGATACTCAATATCTCCGCGAGTATAGGAGTAGTCACCAAACGCCTGGCTGACCGTTGCCGAAAAGAAATCTCCTGCGGTCGCAAGAAACTGGTTGTCACGTGTGTCGCGTACAATCCCAAAGCTTCCCAGGAATAGATTGCTTCGTCCCAACGCATCGTTGAGGATCGTCGAAGTGTTGACGCGCGGATTGCGAAGGCTGACGTTTTCCATGCGCAGCCCGGTCGTGATCGAAATATCCTGATCAATCCGACGGCCCAAACCAAGCCGTCCACCGACCCGCCGTTCACTCCAGTCATAATAGATTCGGTCGAAGTAATACCCGCTCGCGCTCGCACTCCAATCGGTATTGAGAAAGTACGGATCCGAAATACTGAACAGATAACGCTGCAATTGCGATCCCGGAACCAGCTCAAGTCGAAACGCCTGACCCCCGCCGCGCCAGGCGGTGCCGTCGACGATGTCCTGAAAACTTCGGGGATAGCGCATCAGATCAAAGTTGCGTTCGTCGATGATGAACTGCCCCACCAGACCGTTGTCCGAGTTGTAAGCACCCCCAACTTGAATACGCCCCGTTTGTGTCTCTGGCAAATAAATATCCAGATCGGCATAATTCATCGGCGGCCGTGTCGGATCATAGTTTCCCGGGCCACCAATCTGCGGTGACGGCGAAGCAAAATAATTCGAGATTCCTCCCTGACTTGACAGTTCAGGATACTGATAGGCTGCCGGTTGAACGGCGGTGCCATCTTGCGGCTGATTGGCGTAGGTCACACTCTGACTGAACGAATCCTGATCGGGACTTTGCTTGCGAACAATCAGGCCGTCCATACCCGACGCCAAAGGCCTTTCGCCTTGAATCCTGTCACCCGTGGGATAGACGTCCCCGTCTGTCAACTGTCCAGAAGCCTGTCCTGTGGGATAGACGTCCTGGTCTGTCGTCCGCCCAGAATTTGCAAACTCTCTGTCAGTGGGATAGACGTCCCCGTCTGTCAACTGCCCAGCGACCCGTCCCGTGGCATAGACCTCTCCGTCTGCCAACTGCCCAGCACCTCCGGTTGCCACACCACTAAACAATGGATCAGGCCTGAAAGTCGGCACACTGCTACGATTGGCCATGCAACCGCTCAGTCCGACTACCAACACCAGCGCCCCCAGCGCCCTGGTACAAAATTTTCCCGTGTACACAGATTCTCGCATCCGTGTCGCTCGCGCACGCGTCGGAATGCTGTTCGGAAATGGGGTGAATGGGTTATACATCAGGTTGGTTCTTCGGTGAGCGATCAGTATTTCTGTGAGTTCCCCTGGACGTAACGTTCCAGTTCTCTCAATTCCGGTGGCCGAACGACGACTCTTGGTCCTTGTGAACCGGTGGAGCGATCCGCAAAGATTCCCGCAGCGCCCAACCGCCGTTCGCTGTTTCGAATCTCGCGAGCGTCAATAATATCCCCAGGCCGAACGGACATCCTCGACATCACAACTTCGCGACGTGTGACTCCATTGTTTCCTTCAAAGTGCAGGTTAATGTCGCCTGCACGGTACTGCTTTCCTTCTGTAATTTTATATACAATATCAAGCATGCCGGGTTCTTCAAGGAATCTTGGCTCGGCCTCGACGTTGGCAAAGACATAGCCTTGGCTTCCATAAAGGTCTCGCAGCGCCACCACATCCGCGTTCATTTTGGCCGAGTTGAAGGACGGAATCGTGGCTTCATTGGGCTTCAGTTTGACCAGTTGATCCAGTTCATCGGACGAGTAGACGTTGTTTCCAATAAATGCAACGTTACGAATTTTGTATCGAGGCCCTTCATTGATGATGAACCGCACCGTCATCCATCGCCCGTCGTTGCTTTCCTGAATCTCTCGGCCGATGCGGGCGTTGAAGTACCCCAGACTGCGATAATAGTTGGTCAGTCGAACCAGATCCTGCTCAATCGCGTCGCGGTTGACCAGCCCGCCGAACAACTTGAGAACCCCTGGCTTCGATTCGACAAACGTGCGAAGCCGGGCATCGGAAGCGATCTGATTTCCTTCAAACTCCGCTTTCCAGATCCGTTGCTTTTGATCTTCATGAATCAGAAAGATGATTTGCCCATCATTGATTCGATCTCCTTCCATGATCTCGACCTGGGTTCGCGGAAATCCTTTACTTTTGTATAGCTCTTCAATGCGAGATCGAGCATTCTTCACTTGATAGACATCAAGCGGTCCTCCCATTTCCAGCCCGGACTCTTTCAACAGCTTTCGATCCGTCAGCTCGCGATTGCCGATGAACTGAATATCGTTGATGATGTTTTTCTCGAACACCTCGATCGTAATCACAACGCCGTCAGGAGTCTGCTCAATGAACGGGCCGTTGATGCGGCTGATTTCCGGCATCCGCCAGAGTTTTTCGCTGTCTTCCTGCAATCGGTCGGGATCATAATATCTGCCTTCCCGCGTGCCAAGATTCCGAGTGATGTGGTGAGTGGGTACGCGGCGATTGCCCTTGATGATGACCGCTTTGACCACCTGGGAAGGATTGGCAACCGCCGTTTGCTGTTCTTTCAAACCGGCAATGGTCAACGCATCCCGCGACGGATCATGAAGCGGTGGAGCTTCAATAGGCCCGGCGATCAGGCTTTTAACCCTTCGACTCCCGCCTTCGTCAGGACTTTGAGAGCGGATCAAGTATTCAGATGAATCATCAACACCAGCTCTCGCATCCCGTTCGTTTGTGGGCGCCTCGTTTGCGGGCGCCTCAAGAGCGGGCGGAGCGAACATGGCGGGCGGGACAGGCATATCGCTGCCTACAAACCGTGAGGTTTGACAGCCCGTCTGCACGAAACTGGCGATCACCACCAGAACGCCGAAACCTGTCTGAGAAAAGATACCTGAATTTCGCCGACCATTGACTGAATCGCGCGCACGACGGCTCACGAACGGTTGATGATTGGGCGATGTAAATGTAGAACTGCGAATTGTTGGGTCCATCCTTGACCTTTACTTGAGTTTTTCCGGCTCCCTAATTACCGAATCGCCAAAATTGGGACAAGCCTGGAATTAGCTAGCTATCCCAACGAATTACTACAAAATTTCCAACTCGCAGGCAAAATGGGCGTGGTTCGAACTGCTTCTACGTTCACCAAATCAGATTGGTTCAGGGATTTTCCTATTTCCACTCAAACGTTTGGTTCGTCAATCGTTCGAAGGCCTCGATATATTTCTCGCGTGTCTTCTCGACGACTTCGGCAGGAAGCTGGGGGGGCGGGCTGTTCTTGTCCCAACGGGTCGATTCGAGATACTCGCGAACAAACTGCTTGTCGAACGACGGCTGATTGCGACCCTCGATGTAGTCGTTCGCTGGCCAGAATCGCGAACTGTCGGGAGTCAATACCTCATCGCACAGCGTCAACTCGCCGTTGTGCCATCCCCACTCGAATTTCGTATCCGCCAGAATGATTCCGCACGACTGAGCGTGATCGCGGCCTCGGAGATAAACATCCAGACTTCGACTGCGCAGTTCTTCGGCCACAGTCGTCCCGATGACTTCAGCCGCTTGTTCAAACGAGATATTTTCGTCGTGCCCATGAGTGGCCTTGGTCGCAGGAGTGAACAGCGGTGTATCAAACTTGCCACAATTCTGCATTCCGGTTGGCAGCTCGATTCCGCAAACCTGTCCCGTGGCCCGATAGTCTTTCCACCCCGATCCAACGAGGTAGCCGCGCACGACACACTCGATGGGGATGATCTCACATTTCTTGACGATCATGGTTCGGCCTTCGAGT
Organism: uncultured Pirellulaceae bacterium; assembly: GCA_964414815.1. Classification (GTDB taxonomy): domain Bacteria; phylum Planctomycetota; class Planctomycetia; order Pirellulales; family Pirellulaceae; genus Mariniblastus. The sequence goes on from CAYPXY010000012.1 coordinate 29,377, forward strand.
TGCTCGACCGACAGACCCGCCGGAATATCGAACTGCCGTACGTCGGTCGAAACCAAATGGTGCGAGATACCCAGAAAATCGAACCAGAACTTGCTGATCTGGGTCAGTACTCGTCCTTTGTCAGGAATAATGGTCGGCAGGATATAGTCAAAGGCACTGATTCGGTCGCTGGCAACCATCAGGTAGTACTCACCGAGATCGTACAAATCGCGGACTTTGCCTTGGCGCAAAAGAGTGGTCATCTTGGTTTTTCAGGTTTGAGTGTGAGCGTCGAAAGTGATTTCGAGCAAAAAAATGATGAATCGCTTGCCCGATCGTTAAACGGTAGTTTAAAGCCTGGCATTCAAAGTTTAAAGTGGTGTAAGACTTTCAAAAATCCCGACCCATCATTCGCGAACGGCTACCGAATTCCAGACCACTTTCAACTTCAAACCCTAAACTTTAAACTTTAGGCTCTCCCCAATTCCTCCACTCCACCCGATCATTCTCGCCGTCCCGTTTTCAAGATTTTTCTCTGATTAGGCGACCGGCAGGTAAAAGTTTACCCAAGCAGTGTTGTGTTTCCCAGACGCTGGGTTGCGAGTCGCGGAGCGACTCGCCTACACTAGAGTACGTTTTTATCTGCCGGTCGCCTTAAATTCCGCTTCCCATGTCTGAATTCAGTTTCCGAATCCCGAAATACTGGAATCTGAATTCGTATCAACTGTCGCTGATTCATGTCGTAGGGATCGATGGGCTGCCATGGCCCTGTAAAGTCCGCGTGGATCGTGAAAGCGAACTGGCGGCTGACGGTGCGCTCGTCTACGTTGCGCGGAACGTGGAAGAGTCTGGCCATGTTTATTTTTCGTATCCCCATCCGGGCCGTGGAGAGTTGCTGCTGAGTACGGGAACGCTCCCCGTATCACGACCGCCTTATGGATTGCTGAAGGAGCTTGCTCGTGGCACACTCAACCGTTTGCGGAATCAGCTTTCGATCTGGCAAGAGGGCGGTCTTGCAATCCCCGAATCCATCACTCAGGAAGTTCGAGAAACGACTTGCCTACTTGGCCAGTCCATTTTATGTGACCCACTAGAGCAACAAGACCGTTTGGCGGAACAGGCGCTCAACCGGGCCGTCGATCTGATTTTCGAATCAGCTCGAATCTTTGGGACCGAGCTTTCCCGCTATCGCTGTCGGCAACCTGAGCTGGATCGATTCAGCCTGGGCATCACCGTTGGCCACATCGAAAATATCTCTCAGTTTCAGAACGATCAAACTGACGGTGCCTTTGAGTTTTTTCGTGTCGACCCAAGAGTCACCGAGCCTGCCCGGATTTCAGAAAATTGGAACCTGAACCATGAGTTGGTTGTCGGACCGTGGCTGGACGCAAGTCAGGGCGGAATGCATCGTGAACTGAGTGAGCTGGCGGATTTTGCCGAGCGGCGAAGGCAAGTGCTGCACACGCTGGAATCGGACCTCAGCCATCTGCCTGAAGAGGTCACGTTGCTGCATCTGGTCAGCGGGATCAATGGCATCGGCCACCGGCTGCTGAGCTATCCGCAGCAACTTCAGTTGACGCTGGACATGCTGCAACGAATCGATGATATGAATGTCGAGCGACCGACCATGATCAGCTTTGATTTTCCTTGGGCGGAACGACTGGCCGGTGCGGTGGGAGGCATTCATCCGCTGCAAATCGCCGATTCACTGCTTCGGCATGGCAACCGGATTTCCTACCTGGGGCTGGAAATCAATCTCGACTACTGGCCCAACGGCAGCCTGCTGCGCGATCCGTTCCAGTGGGTTGACTTGATTGACCTCTGGTCGCAACTTGAGATTCCGCTGGTCATTTTGTTGCGAGCACCCTTGGGCGGCCAGCCCACACCTGTTTCGGCGCCGATCGATCGACTGGTGAATCAACAGAGAAGCAATGTTACGGACTCCCAGCGAGCCGAATTTCTGAAAATTGTGTTGCCCGTGTTGGTGGCGCGGCCGATGGTCCATCGTTTGATTTGGTCACAGTTCCGCGATGAAGACGACACACGGTATCCTCACGCCGGTTTAGTGGACAACAACGGCCACGAGAAATGCACCGGCCAGATACTGAGAGAACTGGGAAGGCAGTAGACATCCATCCCTCTCACGCTTTCCGCCCCAAGCAGACGATACACATATCATCGAGTGGTGGCACGGAACCGATGTGACGTTTGACGGTGTCGTGCAGTAGTTCGCCGATCGCCACCGGAGTTTTGGCCTGGCCGTTGCGAATCTCTTGAATCATGGCTTCGGTGGTCAACTGGTCATCTTTGTCGTTGATGGCTTCGTTGATCCCATCGGTATACATAATCAGCACGTCACCGGGATCAAATTTGATTTCGGCCGCTTCGTAAGGATAGCCTTCAAAAATTCCCAGCGGCAGCCCCGCCTGTTCGATTGCCAATTGCTCAATCGTTCCGTCCGCCCTTCGAAGAATCGGTGCCATATGTCCCGCGTTGACAATCGTCATTTCATGGGTTTCGGTGTTGAGCAATCCGAGCGCGAGCGTTACAAATCGGTCGATATTCAAATCCGACAGACTGGAGTTCATCTTCTCGATGGCCTCGATGGCACTATTGGAAGTCGCCAACGCAAATCGCGACTCGGCAGAAACCTTGGCCATCAACATCGCCGCTGCAATCCCGTGTCCAACCACGTCGGCCGTGATCACCGCCAGCCGGTTGCCACCGAGCGGAATGTAGTCGTAGTAGTCGCCCCCCACCTGCTGCATGGGGCGATAATGAGAATAAAATTCGTAGGTATCGATCGATGGCGGTCGCTGGGGCAAAAACCGCTGCTGAAGTTCGTGAGCCAGCGCAAGATCGGTCTTGAATTCGATGGACTTCTTGTTTTCCTCGAACAGATCGCTTTTCTGAATGGCCAAACTGGCCTGCATGGCCACCGTCACCAACGTTTCAAGGTCTTCCTCCTTGAAGGCAACCGATTGCTGCAGCGTGTCCAGTTGAATCACCCCGATCGAGACGTCCTGGCTGTTGATCAGCGGCGCGCACATGATCGAGCGGATACGAATTTCCACCATGCTTTGAGCCATATCAAAGCGATCATCCGAGGTCGCATCGTTGGAAATGATGGCGGTTTTCGTCTCCATCACCTGATTGACGATCGTGCGGCTGACCTTGATCTGTTCGTCGCTGCCGGCTCGTCGCGACTTGAAGCCCAGCGGTTGCAGCCGTCCGTCGGCGTTTCGCAAAATGATGAACCCGCGATCGGCTTCCACGAACAACTCGAACAAGCAATCCAGAATCCGGGTCAGCACGTGATCGCGCTCGACCGATTCACTGAGCGCATAGGTGATTTTGGTCAGCGCATCGAGTTTTTGTTCGGCACTGACTCGGTTTACTAATTGTGAGTGGTGGGACGGTGCTTCCAGCCGTGACATGATCCGCGACCGATTCGTCTCCGCATCATCGTCGAGCAGAACCGAGTCCGATGCGGACATCGAACTCTTGCCTCGCTCGGCGGTCGGCGATCCAAAACTGGCAACTACCGGCGTCTGGTCGCTCAGTTTGAACTGAATAACCGTATCGCAAATCCTGATTTCGGATTCGTCGTAGAGCTTGGTGGGCTGATGGACCTGCTGCTCATTCAAAAACGTTCCATTGCGGCTTTCGAGGTCTTCAATGTAATAGTCGCCATTGAGGTAGGTCACCTGAGCATGTTTGCGGCTGACGGACCCATCGTCGATCTGGACTTCACATTCAGGGTGCCGTCCAAGCACGCACGGCTCCTTCGTCAGAACGAACTTGCGTTGTTGAACCGTCGGAGCTGTTGTAAACAGGATAGCCATTTTTATTCGGAGGTCGGAGGTCGGAGGTCGGATCGATCCACACTGCCTTTGATTCTAGTTTTTGAAGCGGCTTGCGGTCAATTTGCCAAGCTTTAAATTTCTGAGAACCATGTGGGGACTACGGACACTCAAACTTGGCCTGACAGACGCGCATAAAGAAAGGCCGTATGGTACTCATACGACCTGTAGCTGCTGGATTATTTTTGAAGCGAGACTGCCGTTTGAACGCGATCGCGAACTAAGCGATTTCGTCAAACATTCGGGAAACGGCCAACTCCAGTCGCTCGGGTGTATCGTATTGACCTTGCGCGATTTGCGTGCGGATTTCAGCGATCCGGTCCGCACGAGCGCTGGAAACCGATTGAGTTTCCATCAACCGGGCTTCGGGAGAAATCTCGATCTGGTCAACGGGCAATGCGTTCCCCGAAATTCGCTCGGTGACGTTGCGAGTCTGCAGCGAAACGGGTTGGGCTGTCTGGATGGTATTGGTTGGTCGGATTTGCATCGTTGTTCCCCCACGACGGGTTGGTGCCGAAATCAGCTAACGTTGTTATTCCTGTCAGTTAATTCGGCAATTGAGTGATTGTCCAAAGCTGCATTCCGTGTCGATTCGGTCATCCGTAACTGGTTTGACTTTGCAACCGCTTCGCTAAGCGTAGTTTTTCATCGACGGGATCGCTAGCATTATTTCACGATTCTGGCTGAGCCATAAAACTTTTCTTGGGCATCGTATCTGAATCTGGCCAAGTAGAAAAAGACCGATTTTCGAAAAAAATTGCTTGACTCGCTGGTGATACGCGAGCGGAAAGAAGTTGTTCGCAATTTGGCTTGTTTTTTTCGGATGATAGCAGGACGGTGCAGGCAAAGTTTGCGGGTGGGTAGCCGGTCGCAGATACGTAGCGAGTTCGCAGACTTCCCTGATGTGGTATAATAAAACGTTGAGCAAGCAGGTTTCGAAGCACTTCTCCGACGCGATCCATTTTAATTTGGCGAGGTCGGAACCATGTTGGTTGCACTGAAGATTCTGGTCACTCTTCCTCGTCTTCGAACTCTGCGGCTTCCTGTTCGGCACGTTCTGCCTCGATCGCCGCCCGATACTCCGCGATTGCTTCTTTCATCAGCTCGGCGTTCTCTTTCAATTGCAAACGCTGAGCCGATGTCAAAATGGCCAGTGACACCAAATTCGTTATCTGGAGTTCGGGTTCACCCTCTGAATTGCGGCCCCATTTCTGCAAATCCACCGTCAGGTACGCATCCTGCAACTCCTCGCCGGGAATACTGTGGACCGTGTATGCAGCAAACCGTTCGCTTTGATCGGTTTGCGGGATCGGCAGGTCCAACAACTCTTGAACCGACGTCGCCGCCTTGATCTTTTCGACCATTTCGTCGTCGCTAATCGGAAGCGTCATCACCAGCTCCGACTCATCTGCCCAGCTATCGAGTGGCTCGGAGAAAGGCTCCCGAGCCACTTGCATGGCTTTGGGGACTGCCAGATAGAGAATGATTCCCGCTTCGATCAACCAGATGCCATACACCAATAGACCGCTGATCGGCAGCCCGTTAGCTCCACGACCCACGTTCCAGCCTTCCTCAGTTCGATGCTCGATATGATCGAGAAACGAATATTCGAATGAAACATCATCGGCGATCTCGAGAGGTGTCCCACCTTCTTCACCCGCCTCTGCTTTCAAGGTTTGCAGGAACTCCTTGCCCGCCGCCTGGACGAGCTGATAAGCATCGTAATACTGAAAAGCAAATTTGGCGGCCAGTCCCACGAACGTCAACAGGATTGCCGTCAAGGCCGCAATGCCCACGTTCCGGACTTTGCCACGTTTGACCACGATACTGCTCAGCTTTCCCACGACACCTGCCATAAAAACGGTCATCAGTACCTTGACGTAAATCAGCGGAATCCACTGCAGCCCGAGTTTATAAACGAAGGCAAAACCAGCCACCAGAACCAGGGAGATCACGCACCAAATGACGAACTGGGGGGCCACTTTGCCGGAAGGTTGATAGACTTGGAACATGTTCGTGTTCTGAAAGCTAAAACATGGAATTCGTTATATGCTATTTCCTGCTGTCTGCTAAAATAAGACTGGCAGGGAGCCAATTCGTTTGCGCAACATTTTTTTATGCAATTAACATTAGACCAAGCGAAAGAAAAATACCATGCCCAGCAATCCGAGTTCTGAAATGATTGAATTCCAACAGTTTATTTCGACACAAATTGAAAGCGGTGAACCTCCAATTTCGCCAGAAGATTGCTTAAGCCGTTATCGAGCCATGTTTCCCTCTGATGAGGAAATTGACGACAGCGTTGAGTGCATGAAGAAGGCACTGGAGCAAAAAGCGAACGGCGAAGGCATGTCACTCTACGCCTTTGACGCTCAGTTTCGAGAGCGCCATTCGATTTAGAATCCAGTTCCATGAATCATCGCTTCTCGGTTATCGTACTTCCTCAAGCCAGTACGGACGCGGAATCTATTTTTGACTGGCTGAAAACAAAATCACCTCAGGGTGCCCGGACTTGGTATGAAGCCCTTATGAAAGCGTTTCAAGACTTGGAAGAACAAGGGCACATCTATGCCTTGGCACCTGAGGTTAAAAAGATGAAACGGGCAATCTGGCAAAAGCAATTCCGAACGCCACATGGTCGAACGTATCGAATTCTCTACGAAATCGAATCCGACCAATTATACATTCTCCACATCCGTGCGCCGGGTCAGAAGATGTTAAAACGCTTTAGAAGACGACCAGACGAGTAAGATCTCGGCAACTCGTAACCTGGATAGCCGTTGCCCACAAGCCTGGACGCAAACAAATTGACTTCTTCTAAAATTCACGTTAAAAGTGCGATTGAGAGGACTTGAACCTCCACGGCCTTGCGGCCACCAGGCCCTCAACCTGGCGCGTCTGCCAGTTCCGCCACAACCGCATACTTGGCAAGCAAAAAAGTTTAAAACATCTGGCACGGCCGGTCAAGGGTCGATTGCTCACGGGGCCGCTGGCTAGGAACTGTCCCGAATTTAGTTCCCGGTTTTCTCAAGGCCGATCATAACCCGAAGCGTAAGCGAGGGACCACTCCTGCTTGGTGATGCCGTCCCTCGCTTACGCTTCGGGTTATGATGAAATAAGGAAGTTATTTCGGGACAATTCCTTAGCCGCAAGAAATGACCAGCACTGGCTCATCTGTTCCAAAACACGCCTGAATCGCGGTGGCGACTTCATCCGCGTTGGTACTCTCTGACAATTCCATCAGCCGGTAATCGCGGTTCAGTCCCGCAGGGGGCCGGCAAGTCGTGACAACCAGGGAATGCCCAAGGTTCAGCGGGCTTACCCCCTCCAGCCTCGCAATCGGTCTCAGCTTTCCACTATGGCTGTCAAAAACCCAGAATTGCGGCCTGGGGTTGACCGAAAACCAGTATCGCATGGTCACTGGATTGATGAATAGCCGAGCCTCCCATTCCTGATCCGCCTGATCCGGTTGATGGTCGCCGGGGCTTTCCGGCGATTCAATCTGGCCCGCAATCAGCTCAATTCGGCCATCCTTTCTCAGCTTCCAGTCGATGTACCGATTGTCGTAGAATCCGCGACGACCGCCGATCTGCCATTTTGCGGACGCTGCGACGTGCTGGGTGATCGTTGGCAGCTCCGCCGGTCGATTGGAATCGTTCTTGAGAGGCTCAACGTCGCCCGGAAGTGCCCCATCGACTGAGTCGGCCAGCTCAAAATCGCCGTCCAGTTCAGACTGTGTTTGATAGGGGTGTCGCGGAACGAAGCTATCGACAATCAAGTCATCGTCCAGCTCAAATCCGTCGACAATCCGCGAAACAGCACTCAATGCGCGATGCAGTTCCGCCTCGGTCCGCTGCGATTGGGCGGCGAACTCACCGAGCAGCTTGATAAACCGGTCGCATTTCGCCCGATGCGCCGTCGGTCGTCCGGCTGGCCATCTTTCCGACATATCGACAATACAGAAATCCCCCACTGCTTGGGGGGCGAGCTGCGGATCAGCGCCTTCAGAAAATCCAGAATGGTTTGCTCCGGCAACTTGACACGACGACCAGAATTTTTCACGTTTTCGGCGGCTGGCACCAGATTCATGAAATTCGGCCACCCAGCCGGTCATGTCTTCAAACAGCGACAGAATTTCGACTGGCAGCGGACTGGACTCGGGCAAACCGCCTCCGCCGCCGGATTGGGCGGGGTCGGTACCCGTAAACAGCACAAGCTGGGGGGGATCAAAAACTGCGTTGTCCGTATTCATCGCCGATGACAATCAATCCATGGTCAATCCGTTGTTTCGTTCCATTGATGGTCGCTCCTCAAATCGACTTCCAAAACGGAACCTGTAGTTTCAACCGTAATTGTGAAACTTGCTGCGGCCCGAACGGCTAATTTCTTCGGTTTTGCCATGATTTCGCGACCTGATCGGTCCAAACTTTCCGGGAATGACGGATCTATCAGTGAAAAACTGAGGTCACGTTCAAAAAAAACCGGAAATTGACCGCCTTTGAACCGGTAAGCCTTGCCGAACGTGCGAAAAGTCGATAAACTCTCCGATTCCAATTTCGCCGAACCGTCGGCGTTTTCGTTTGCGGTTCTGCCGCAGCGCAAGCCAGAAAGGTATTTCGGCTTGCGCAATTGTGTACGCTTTATGTTATTTTCCGGAGAACGACTGTGCCTGGCACAAAATCCTACAACGCTCAAACCGATAATGCCCTTGAGAAAAACTGGTGGATCGTGGACGGTACCGACCAGCACATCGGTCGTATCGCTTCCGACATCGCGATGGTTCTAATGGGAAAGCACCGTCCTCAGTACACTCCCAATGTCGATACAGGTGACTATGTGGTCGTCACCAATGCCGATCGGCTGAAGTTTTCCGGCAACAAAGCGGACAAGAAAATTTACACCTGGTTTACCGGGCACCCCGGTCTTCGTTCGGAAACCGCAGGGCACCGATTGGAACGTAAACCAGAGAAAGTTCTTTCGGATGCCGTCCGCCGGATGTTACCCAAGAACAAACTCAGTTATCAGATGCTGCAAAAGCTAAAAATCTATCGAGGCAATGAGCATCCTCACGTGGCTCAAAATCCTCAACCACTGACTGGCGGACGAACATTGAAGTAGTCCACGCAGCCATTCGGTAGCTCAATCCATTCATTTCAACCCACTGACGACCAACCATTTTCATGTCAAAAACTGATCAAAAAACAGGCGAAGCATTAGGCACCGGCCGCCGCAAATCTTCTGTGGCTCAAGTCAGAGTCAAAGCTGGCTCGGGATCCATCAAAATCAACGGACGCGATCTGGAAGATTATTTTCCGATGATCAAGGATCAGCGAGCGGTCATCGATACGCTCACTTCAACCGAGACGCGGAACTCGCTGGACGTCCGGATCAAGGTGACTGGCGGTGGTCCCACCGGCCAATCGGGAGCCTGCCGCATGGGCGTTGCTCGGGCCTTGGTCAATTACGATTCCGCCCATTTCGCAGTTTTGCGGGACGCCGGATTCCTGACCCGCGATTCCAGAATGAAAGAACGTAAGAAATACGGTCTTCGCGGTGCTCGACGCGGCGTTCAGTTCTCGAAACGTTAATCGCGATTCAAAGCAGTTTTCAACTCACAGCCTCTGGTTCCGCCGGAGGCTTTTTTTGTTGGTTGGAGGTAGAGGTTAGCCGTCTATGGGACAGCCTGTTTAGCCGCAAGCCGTCGGGGGTTGCCGCCAAAACGTACAGCCAAACCGAAATCATTCAATCGGCAACCACCAAAGGCGCGCCGGCCATTGATTCACAGGCATACGAATGGCAGGCCGATTGATTGCGGCAGCTGCACGCTACCGTCGCGCCTGCGCCGACCATTATTCGATCTTCCAGTGTCAATCTTCGGTTAATCGTTCGCTTACGGTAGCTGCAAACCACGGGCGGTCGGCTTCGGCTTGCGGCTAAACGGCTTGGCCTGTCGTGAACGGTTAGGTCTGAGGTCTGAAAAAAAAACTCTTTCCCGAGTCTCGCACTCTCTGGTTGTCAAAAACACTTTGACGGGTGAAGGGATTCGGGGCAAGGCAATCACTTCAGGTCCAATGACCAAGGAGCGCGAGATTCGGAAAAGAGCAGGAAGTGGCAACAACTGACCTCTGACTTCTGACTTCTGACTTCTGAAGCCTGACCAAAAGCATCTCATGTGCCAATTTGCTACACTGGAAATCACACGGAATTTGATTGGCGAATTGAAAATTGAAAAGCAGAATTGGACAGCTCCATGGCCCCGGGTGTTGCAGGTTTGAACAGCGTTGTGATTGCGATGAACCCCAAGTCGGGAGCATCGGATCGTTCCGCCCTCGTTCGCAGACTGGAACAAGAACTCGCAGCCAATGGACTCAAGACCTGGACCTTCACCGATGTCGAACAAATCCAACAACATGTGGCAAAGCTGACGGAGGCTCAGCAACTTCGCGCGGTCGTCGCGGCCGGTGGAGACGGAACCGTTTCGATGCTGGTCAACCGGCTTCCGCCTCAAACGCCCATCGCCATTTTTCCGCTGGGCACCGAAAATCTTCTGGCCAAGTATCTTTCACACACGGCCGACCCAGCACGCATGGCTCAGGTCATCGCGAGCGGAAATACAGTCACGATGGACGCGGCCAAAGCCAATGGGAGAATCTTTCTGATTATGGCCGGATGCGGATTTGATGCCGACGTGGTGACGCGACTTCATGCGGACAGAAGCTCTCACATCCGCCATTGGTCCTACGCCAAACCGATCTTCGAATCCATCGCCCAATATTCGTATCCGAAAATTGACATCTGGGTCGACGATATGCCCGCTCCCGTCGAAGGCCGCTGGGCCTTTGTGTTTAACGTTCCGCGTTACGCGATGAACCTACCCATCGTTCCCGATGCGGACCCGATGGACGGAGTTCTTGATCTGTGTAAGTTCAAAAAAGGTAATTTGTTTTTTGGACTCTATTATTTTGCTTCGATCCTGACCGGGCTCCATCGGCGTTCAAAGGAAGCCCGAGTGGTTCGCTTTCGAAAACTGAGAATGGAATCGGTCGAAGGCGAGGTGCCGTATCAGCTTGACGGCGATCCGGGCGGTGTGTTGCCGCTTGAAATCGAAGTCCAACCACATTTTTTTAGGGCAGTGGTATCGAAGGAATGGGCTCAAAAGTTTAAAGTTTAGAGTTGTTGTACCGTGCTTTATAATAACGATTACCACTGGCCTCCTATATTCGCCCCGAAACCATGCCAAACAGTCCAGTAACCATCGGCGACCTGCAAGTCGGCCAGGGAACTTCCTTGGCGGTCATCGCTGGCCCATGCGTTCTGGAGTCGTACGACCTCACCGCGCGGATTGCGGAACATCTCGCTACGGTTTGCCAAGACCTGAATCTGGGTTTTATTTTCAAAGCGTCCTTCGACAAGGCGAACCGAACCAGTTTAAATTCGTATCGAGGAATAGGGATCGACGAGGGCTTGGAAATCCTTCATCGTATTGGCCAGAAGGTTGGAGTCCCGGTGACAACTGATGTTCACTTGCCTGAGCAAGCTGCCCCGGCTGCCGAAGTCTGTCAGTTACTCCAGATTCCCGCGTTTCTTGCGCGGCAGACGGACATTCTGGTGGCGGCGGCCCAAACGGGGAAGCCGGTCAATGTGAAGAAAGGCCAGTTCATGGCTCCCTGGGACATGAAGCACGTCGTTGACAAGCTGTCGGAATCGGGCTGCCAGGACATTTTGCTGACCGAACGCGGTACTTTTTTTGGCTATGGTCGCCTGGTGAACGACATGCGGGCACTTCCCGAAATGCGGTCGCTGGGTGTACCTGTCGTTTTTGACGCCACTCACAGCGTCCAGGAGCCAAGTGCCGCTGGGGGCCGAACGGGAGGCAATCGCGAGATGGTCGAGCCGCTGGCACGGGCTGCGGTGGCTATGGGATGCGATGCGATTTTTCTGGAAACTCACCCCGATCCGGATCGCTCGCCCAGCGATGGCCCGAACATGCTCCCCCTTGATCGAATTGCCCGTCTTCTATCACAATTGAAACAGCTTCACGAATGGGTCCATTAACCTGGTTTTAACAATATGCAGTCTCTTCAGCGAATTGGTTTGTTGGTATTCGTCCTGTTTTCGGTGGGTTGTAACATCAACGAAGACACCGACTACGATTTTGTCGGCACGGAACTGAGTCGCACCAAAATTGATGACCTTGCGCGAACCCTCAAAATGGCTTCGAACGAGCGGCAGTTCAATCTCCGAGAGCTTCAGGCCAACATCCGCAGCGGGCTCAACCGATGGCAGTCGTTTTACGAAGACCTGGTCCAGCAAGTCCCTTGGCAAATGGATCCGCTGTTTGAACCATTGCTCAAGGAGGACGAAGATACGGCAGTACTCAAGGAAATTGATACATTCAATTTCATCGACACGGATGCACTTTATTTGCAGGAGCTTTTCTGGCTGTCGGAAATTACGAAGCGGGTAACAGACGCCAGCATCAACTCGCTGGAAGTCTATCGCCTGGCGGCAGGAGATTTCAAACCGGAAACTGACGATTTGTTGCCCACCCAACAGCTTATTGCGAAACTAAATCCATCGCTCGACCAAGAGGGAGCGAAAAAGCTGACCCACGCGACACTGTGGTTCGATTGGATTGTCCGAAATGTCAATCTGCTGCCTGAAGTTGATCACGGAGGTGATAATGTCGATGAGTTGCGATTGAATGATCGAAAAACTCTGGAGGCTGCAGGCGTTGCCGGCACAGGCTATCAGCATCTGCCCTACCAGAATCTGATTTTCGGTCGCGGAGACTATCAAGAGCGGGCAAAGCTATTTATGGAAGGCCTGCACCTCCTGGGCATCGACGCCGTGGTCTTTGCAGCTGCCCCGGAAAACCCGGATACGCCCCTGAATCCTTGGGCCGTCGGTGTGGCCATCGGAAATGAATTCTACTTGTTCGATACGCGACTGGGGCTTGCGATTCCAGGAAAGGAAATCGGCTCCTTTGCAACCTTGAACGAACTGCGAGCCAATCCAGAACTGCTCTCGTCGCTGGATTTGTCGATTGAAGAGTCGCTGGAAGAAAACACAAAATACTGGATTACGCCCGAACAAGTAAAATCGCTCAAGGGATTGCTTTACGTTACCCCAGAAGCGGCTTCAAGGCGTTTCTATGTACTGGAAAGACAACTTCCCGATGACCAGCGTTTGCCGTATTCAATGGTCGCATCGGACTTGGTGAAGCGACTTCCTGAACACGACGGGATCGAATACCAGGTCTGGGACATCGGAGTAAAAACCCATCAGTTCCGCCAGGCTGTTCGCGAAGCGCTGGAGGATACCACCAACGCCGATTTGCAACGCCGTTTGAGTTGGTACTTCCAGGAAGAAGCCTATGTGGTTGACTTTCCACGGCTTCGAACCGCCCGTGTCCGGTTCTTCCTTGGACAGTTCCAGAATCAGCGTGAATTGCTGAAGTATAATGCCATCGAATCGCTTCAGCTGATGCTTTATTCGGACGAAGATATCGAGGGTTTGGCGGCCAATCAATACATGCAACAGCAAGTCGGTATTTTGAGAGCAGACACGGACTCCGCTGATTTCAAACAAAGACTTGCAAGCGTTCAAGCTCAGATGCGTTTGGTTCGTGACGACACGGGGCCGTTCATCGTGCAATGCCATTTCGACAACAACAGTTTTGGCGCCGTTGAAAACTGGATCAAGATCATACGTTCACAGGCCCCCGGTGATCGGTGGAAAGAAACGCTCGATTATCTTTCTGGCCGCAGCAAGGAATCCTTGAAGGATTACGATGCCGCGATGGCTGAGTATCGCAAATATCCCAAGTTACTCCAGGCGCACGGGAACATCCTCCGAGCAAGGTTGCTCGAACAAGCCATCGAGAAGGTTTATGGAGAGGTTAGCAAGTAGAGTGGGCGGCTGTTCATTGTAGAACCATTGTCCTCAAATGGTTCAGCACGCCGGAAAACTTGGCGATTGGAGCGGAGTCGAACAACGGCAGAACTGCGTCCGGCCTGAACGATTGAGGACCATCGCTCTACATTCATACATTCAGCTCTACGATTCCCCACTGGCCCTGATTCTCGTCCACGGAGATCGTAATTGTGTTCAGTTGTCCTTGCCATTTTTCCTTACAAGCAGCGATCAGCTCACGACCGATGTAATCTGCCAGTAATTCGGCAGTCGTATTTGCCAGCGGCAACAGCACGCAATCTTCCAGCGGAAAGATCCAGCGTTTGTTCTCGAAGGTGGCCGTGACTTCGGTTGCATCGGATGTGACCTTGATCAGCGGGTGTCCGGTTGGCAATAGCGTCCGATGATCGAGCCGCTCAATAATCTTGCTCAAGTCGTCCCGCAGCGCCACAAAATCGACGACATAGCCGTTTTCATCCAGCGCCCCACAGACCTCACACTTCACCCGATAGTTGTGCCCATGCAACGACTCACAGATGTTGCCGTTGAATGTGATAAAGTGAGCGGCACTGAAAACATGCCCTTCTTTTTCAAGTAAAACCCGATATTGCGATGGTGTCATGGATGGATGGGTGTCTGTTCAGGCGACGGACAGATAAAAACGTACCCTAGTGTAGGCGAGTCGCTCCGCGACTCGCAACCGAGCGTCTGGGAAACACAATATTGCTTGGGTAAATTTTTACCTGCCGGTCGCCTTAAGGAGCGAGCCTGGAAATTCGTTTGCCGCTCAGCGATAGGGTGGCATAATGATACCGTTTTGAATCGCGACGAACAGGCTGGCCGCGATCAGGTCTGCCGTGGTGCCGGGATTTCGCCGATGTCCTTGCGATCGCAACCAGAAATCGAGACTGGCCAGATCGTCCCAATACTCGGCCAATCCCTGCTCACCGCCCTCGCTCTGAGTCAGGCCAGAAATTGCCTCCGATGCCATCCGTTGGCTGTATCGGGCGTCCTCGATTCCACATTTTCTCGCGATCAGGCTGTCCGGGAACTGAGCCATCATCCGGACATGCGCAAAAATGATCGCCTCTGACAAGCTTGAAAACCGCTGCATTCCCTCGGTCAATCCATCCACGCCATTGCCCAACACCTGCTGGAACTGATTTGTGTACTGCCGAGCCACCAAGTCGCGGTCGGCCGCCAAAGCCATCGCCTCGACGAAACCGAGTGTCGGCGGCAATGCCTGATTCACATCGCCCACCGGAGCACTGCCCAAACCGCCCGGCTGCACCCTGCGAATGGCTTCGTAGAGCAACTCAGTATCTCGAACCGTCAACTGATCGAGAACGGATTGAACGCTCTCGGCGGTCAACGGGCGCGATCGCTGACCCGCCTTGGCCAGCGGGACGATCAACAGGGCAATTCCTAGATTCGAATTGGTCCGCACGACGGTTTGGGTGGCCTCGATAACCGACAGCAGCGTTTCCCCTACGGTCGCGCCGGACGTTTGATCGATGATTTGGCCCAGCACGACCGCGCTGGTCAGAAAATCTTCCAGCCGCAAATCCTCGAAATCGGCGGACCGATGCACATTCCCCGGTTTGGGGGCCGCCACCTCGAGACAACACGCCAGTGCCGCCACCGAACCGGGAGTCAAATCAAAATCACTCACGATTCATGCCGCTTCATAAAGTCGTCAACGCATTGAATCACATGCTCACGTTCGTCTTCGACCACATAGTGTCCAGCATCCGCCAGTTCATGGACCTGGGCGACGGGCCAATGTTGCTGGAATCTTCGCAAACATTCTGGACGGAAACACCAGTCCTTCATTCCCCACACCAACAGGATCGGCCAATCGGCAAGCGGTTGCAAACCATCTTCGATCTGCTTCAATACAGCCCAAGTCCGATGCGAACGGCTCAGCGGAATATCCTTGACAAACTGATAGATCGCCACTCGATGGTTCCAGTTGTCATACGGATACAGCAGTCCGTCAGCAACGTTTTTCGGCAAACCGCCCTTCTGTTCAGTCGCCATCGTAATGGCAGCCCGAGCGAACAGATTAAAACCTTGCACGCCGATTTTTCCGACAACCGGCCAGCGGCACACCCGAATCCGAAAGGGAATATAAGGCGGTGGAAAAGCTCCCGTATTGAACAGAACAATACTGCGAAAGCGATCCTTTCGGGCCAGCAAAGCTCCTAATCCGATCGCTCCACCCCAGTCGTGGGCCATCAAGGTCACGTCCTGCAAATCAAGCTGATCGATCAACGCGCACAAGTTGTCGATATGGGACTCAAGGCAATAGTCGTAATTCGCAGGCTTATCACTTAGCCCACATCCAAGATGATCGGCGGCCACCACTCGATAATCCGATTCCAGTGCCCGGATCAAGTGCCGCCAGTAAAACGACCAGGTGGGATTCCCATGGACCATCAAGATCGTACCGCGTTCCTCACGTCCACCAGATTGCGGCCGTTGATCGATATAGTGCTGGCGATACGGGCCAACCGAAATAAATTGTGACTCGAACGGATACTCCGCCCTCCAGTCTGGCTCATGCCCTTTCGTCATTCCTGTCTCATTCTGTGTATTCAATGTCTGGTCGCAATTGGCGAATCCGGTGAACAAACCGCCACGCGGGATTCCCGAAGTTAAATGTAAGCCAATAGTGAATCTGTTGCGAATCTACTAATTCAATTTTTGGCCGGTCTGAATCAACGATAATAGCCTGCAATTCCTTGATTGCAATTTCAAATGTATCTCCCATTGATGCAGAAGGACAGACGCACCGTATCTTCTCTGAATCAATCTCACAAATGAAATCTTTGTCTTGTCTCCACAACGCCAGAAACGCGTACCCGCCGAGAATAAGGTTCGCAACACAAACTGCACCAATTAACATGTTTGTGTGGGTTTGAAATCCAAAAACTGCCATCATGCACCATCCAAATGGCAAAAGTGAACACAGAAATAGTGCATTCGTAAAAAGCAATCTTTTGCGCGATCGTCGATGTCGTAACGGCCTCATTGTTTCATGGACAAAAAAAACCACGCAAGGTCATGGATTCAATGGGGGGTATTCTCGCACGGGGACTCGGTAGATTCAATAAGACAGGCTGTGCTTTATATCGAATGGCTTGGTTGCGCTCGTCCCGTTAGGGACACAATGTCGGTTGCTACCGACATCTGGTCCCTTAACGGGACGGCCTCGTGGCGAGAAAAAGTGTTGCGCCCAAGAAGAATCCAAACGGAACGGCAAATGGATCCAATGCCGTGCGAAAGCACTCCTCTTCCGCAGATCGTCCATTGTCATAGCCACTGCTCGGAACATGTCGCAAATGAGCATATCGAAGAGTGGATGCTGATTCCACGATCAAAAACGCCACGAAAACACCCGCTATGCCGCCGTAGGTGATCCGCCGCCAGTTGCTGCGCGAGGTCAGGAAATAAGCGGGAATCACAACCGCAACCAATATGATTCCCAGGGATTCGTGCGCCTGAAACCACGATAGCCCCATGGCCAGCGACGCAAAAGCGATAAACCCCAAAAGCTGGCGAACGGAAAATTTCATTGGGTCATTTCAGATTTTTCTATGGTGGCTCGATGATGTTGTCGATGGAGACCCAAAGGTCGTCACAAATACCGGAGCGATATACGGCGTTCTTGAATGCTGCGTGTTCTTGAAGATACATATCAAGCTTTCCCCCTACGGGATCACGAACGGACTCTCTCAAATTCGCCAGCCGATCTGCGGCCTTCACGATCAACGCGAGTGAGTTGCTCGTAGCCGCCAGCTTCGCATTCGTTTTTGCCTTTCGTTCGCCACGATCCACGCCCTCCTCATCCGTCAGCAGCGCAACGCAATCGGCGACTTCCGTTCCGAATTCCTCGTGAATAACCGCGATGGTAATTTCAGTATCCTCAACGGTATCGTGCAAGTAGCCTACGATTTGTGCGACGTCGCCAAAGGGAGCAAGTATATCCGCGACGGCATCAAGATGATACACATAGGGCTGTGTTCCGTACGGTTGGTCGCCATGTGCGGCCAGTGCAAAGTCGCGAGCCTTTTTGACTGCTGGATTCATTGGATCGAGCTTTCTGTTGGAGTGCGGGACTTTTGTACCGCTGTCGTTTCTATGGCTTCGGACGGTTTGGACCACCGATGAAATCCAAATATCCAAAGCGGTACATTATAACCTGCCAGCCCATGGTATACCTGTTCCCCGATGCACCGCGCGCCTTTGGGGGGGCCGATAAAGCGATTTCGGCTTTGCAGTATTTTTTTGCGGCACCCCCCGACGGCTTGCGGCTAAACGTTTGGATTATCGCGAACGGTTGGCTAATTTCAGCCTAGGCCGCTTTTCGAAATGGAAGGACGGACCTTTCCTTTCGCAGGGATGTCCCGATGATGGATTCGCCGAGCTCTAGAATTCTGTCGCCGTAGTCCTCAAATCGATAGCGGGTATGAACCCGTTCGAGCGCGCAGGCCGTAACGCCTTGGGCAACGGTTGGCTGGCTGACAAGCATCTGAATCAAACTGGCTGCCTGCTGATAATCCCCGTAAGGAATCAGATATCCAGCCCCATCGGAAATCGCTTCCTTGACGCCTCCCGATCCGTCGAACGCAACGATGGGCAAGCTTGCCGCCATCGATTCGTGAATGACACAAGGAAACGGATCGACACGAGAAGTCAACAAAAACGCATCCGCGCCCATAAACCACGGTTCGACATCGGACTGTTCACCGATGAAATGCACACGGTTCTGGACCCCCGCCGTTTCAAGATCAATTTGAAGATAGTGAAACAACGAGTGCGCCCATCGCGGACCTTGGCCCAACCACACGAAATGAATCGGTTTGGATTGAGAAGTCGTCGTGGAAACCTGCCGGGCGATCGCCGCAAAATGATCGCAACCCTTACGAAGGTCGATCGTGCCACATCCAAGAACAATCGCTGCATTCTCAGGCACCCCCAACTCATTGCGAATTTGTTCTCGTGCCCGATCGCGATTCAGACGTGTCCCGAAACCAGAATCCAGCAAACCTTGAGGTAGCACCAAGGTCTTGCCATGCGGCATAGGCGTCAATGCACTGGTTTGCTCGTGAACCGTATGACAGGGGAAAATGATCTTCTGTGCCGTGTCAAATACGGCGCGATAATCCGACTCGGAGTACGAGGACGGCAATTCGTGAATCAGGAAAATGGCCGGAATTCCGTAGCGAGCCAGTTCAACCGCCACCGCACGCGATTCCATGCTGTTGCAAATCGCCAGCACCGGTAGATTGCCTCTCTCACGAAACACAGCCTGCTTGATACGCAAACTCAGCTCTTCTGAAGGCTGGGAGGGCAGGTTGAAACAATCGACCGTTGAGTATTCGGTAAACGAGGCTGCCAGATGACCTCCACTCAACAGAATCGTTTCGCAGGTTACATCCGTCTTGGCTTGAAAGTGCTTGAGAATATTGAGGATGATTTTCGGCGCACCCGTTAACGTAGCTTCATGCGACACGAACAACACTCGCTGCATGGGCGCCGTGTTGCTGCCAATCGATCGTCGTGATCGCCGAGGAAAGAGCCGCATAGGAAACAAGAATGAGAAAATCAATCGATTGATCGCAAATTACGAACCATTTCGTTTTTGCCAGACCTTCCGGTCCCAAGGAAAAGTTCGGCAATTCAACCGGTAGGCAGAACTGCCCCCAACGGTTTGCTCATTATACGGAATTTGCCAGTAAACCGGAAAGTGAACCGATGCGGATTAGGTAAAGTCTACCGGTTCGCCTTAGCCGATTCTCAGGCTCGATTCCAATCGACTGACCACATCTTTTGCCCGATAGGTCGCGTGGGGTAAAGCGACACCGGAATTGGCTTCGAGCCATTGGTTGACTTTCTTTTCCGCCGCAATCACCGTTGAATGACTCCGCCCACCAAAATAGTTGCCGATGTCGGCGTAAGCAGAGGACGTATAGTGCCGAGATAAATACATCGCCAACATGCGGGCTGAACTGATCGACTTATGACGGCTGGTGGACTTCAGATCGGCTGGCTTCAAACCGCACAACTCGCAAACGGCCGATTCAATCCGTGCCAACGATACGGAGTGTACCCGATCCATCGCGAACAAGTCGTTGAGCTGCTCATAGGCAACTTCGGTCGTCACCAGGTTTCCCGTCGAAAGGTACCACGCATACAGTCGATTGAGAGCCCCCGAAACCCGACGGACATCGTGCGAAAGCCGCTCGCAAATCAGCTCAATCACCGTTGCCGGAAACGTGATTTGGCGTTCATCACACAACTGTTGGGCAATCTTGACGCGTCCCTCAAGTCCCGGATACCGCAACGGGCAACTCAGTCCTGCATTGAGTCGCGTTCCCAGTTCGCTACTGAGCGCACTCAGCTCAATCGGAGGACGATCCGCAGATACGATCACCTGTTTTCCATTCCGCGCGAGTTCATCAATCGTATGCTGAAACTCGATGATGGTCGCCCGCTTACCCGCCAGAAACTGAATATCATCGATCAACAGCAAATCCAGATCGCGATACTTGCGACGAAACATCGGCAATCCTGAACCGCCTCGCAAGGACGCGACGAAGGAACTGGTAAACTGTTCGGCCGACTGGATCAAGCATCGTTTCAATCGACGCCGGGTACGAAACTCCATCAAGATCGATTCGAGCAACCGGGTCTTTCCACAGCCTGTCGGACCATAGATTAAGAACGGAGAGAACTGACCGGGCTGCTCAAGAATCTGTGTCACTCCCGCTTCGGCCAGTCGGTTTTCACCCCCGAACCAAAATGATTTCAGATTCCGGTCACGTTTGGCCGGCTCACGCTTGTCCGACCGTTGTTCCGCTTGTTGCTCCACGACCGCCGCAGAAGCTTCTTCATTCTCGATGGGCAGCAACCCAAGCTGCTTCATGCCGGACTGGGAAGCACTGTCACCGGCTTCGTCGCTGGCCTTGATCTGGCTCGCCGCTTTTCCACTTGTGACGCGGTGGGTGCTTCGGTTTGCAATTCGATATTCGATCTGATAGTGGGGGCCACAAGTTCGATCAACCACCTCGCGAACATCTGAACCGAATGTCTGCTTGATGCGACTGAGTGAGAACGTGCTTTCGGCATACACGACGACTCGAAATTCTGGTTCCGGTTTACCGCGATCTCCTGAAACTTTAAAGCTCTCCTTGCCTCCGAACCACATATCGAACCGCTCCCGCCCGATTCGCTCAACCAGTTGCCGGACGATCACGTCGATGACGCTCACGTCAAGCTCGGTTGCGGAAAATGTAAGTGGCTGGGTCGACAAAGTTACGTCCTGTCATTTTATCGGCCCGCCCTTCGCCATTGAAATCAACCGTACAACGGAATTCATTCCGTTCCAGCTTCGTAAAACAGAATCAATTCCGTTCTACACAATCGATCTTCCAGAGAGTTGCGTCCCGCGTTTTGTGTTGCCAAGCTCACTTCATCGAGTAAACGAGCAACGAGTCAAACTGATGAAGAAGGATTCTAAAATTGCTAGCACTGTTGTCAAACGGGCAACTCAAAAAAGAGGGCAACTTTTTCGCAAAAATTTTTTTGTAGCTGATTGCCGTCAAAAAAATTGACAAACTCCACCAGAAATTTTCAGGCTCCCAAGAGCCGATCAGTGGAAAAACTGTCAACCGATGACGTGCCAATCGATGGCCAACGTGGGAGAGACCTCCCGGTCTGTCGATAGCGTAGAAAAATACGCAGAAAATGACAGGTTAGAAGCCTCTGCATAGGAAAGGACTCCTGCACAGGAAATGACAGGCTGGAAGCCTATCCCACGAAATTGTAGCGAATCCCCGTTTTGCAGTTCCTAATTCGATGAAGGATGAGAACCGGCGATTAACGCCCGGAATTCCTCGCTCAATTCAAATGATCCATTGGGATTGTTGATTTCCATCACCAAACCTACTTGCTGGACCACATTTTCGCGTTGCAGCACGTCGGGCGTTTTCATCAACAGGCCTCCCGTCATTCGCCGCCAGCTTTTTGCGAGGTAAAACCCGGCCAATGTTGTCGGTTGCTGGGCAAAGCTGAATTTTGTTGTCAACAAGGACAGCAATTTTTGCGGATCGCCCGCCCATCCGCGAAACGTAATCCGCTGAAGCTGTTGTCGTTCGTCAAAATAGTAGGTCAACGATCCGTGTAAATCCCATGAATGGGTCCCCGTCACCAACGCCACTCTCATCCCGCTCAGGCCAGACGTTGCCGGCACGGTGGAAACTCGCTTCCAGCGTTGCTGAACCCATTGTCTGGAAATATCAAACCGGAAAACCTCGTTGAAATCGGTGACAGGTAAATTCTCCAGCGGCGGAGCCGTCAGATCTGGCCCATAGGCGTTTCCGGGGAACACAAACGTCTGAGCCGCTCCGTAATCAGGAGTCATCTGGGAAAAATCGATCGGGGGCTGAACCGGCATCATCTGATCGAAGTATCCTGTAACGGGCGGCCCCTCCATCGGGTGCGGCCGAACCGGACTCGCGTTGTAAGAGGCTCGAAGCGCCGGTGAACTCGCATTAAAGCTGGCAGGCTGGAAAGGCTGTTCCGCTTGCGCAATCTGGGGACGAGCGGACAGGTTGCGAGAACTTGCACCGAGATCGGCTTGATCTGCTTGAGAGAATAAGGGAGCCTGCGGATTGGCATGTCCCCAATCGCCGTCCCGATCGTTCTGAATCGTAGAGATCAGTCTAAAAGGCGAATGATTTCCTGTGTCATCATGCTGTGCTACGTCACTGTACGGATCGCCGTCCAGTTGCCCTTCACGCGATTTCATTTCGTGATAGACCATCGGCGCAGCAAAAACCACAACCAGCAGTATCAGCATCAACGAAGAACGTCCCGACATTCAAACCTCTTGGAATCGATGGTCTTTATTTCGGTTCAGCCGCTTGAGAAACCGAGTATCAATGATGAGGAAATCGGCCAGTTTCGAAAAATGGTTTTCCAGTATTTGGTTTTGGCGGCCAAAAGAGAAATCACCCGTTTTGCACGTTAGGCAAACTGAGACGATTTGAGAATCTGTAAGGCGAGTTCCTACCTGAATCGCAATCCAGACACTATACTGGCTGAACAAAGGACACTTCTCGGCAAACACCCCCCATATCACGTCAAAAGACCCCAGCGACCTTGGTCGCTGGTGAATCAGTTTGGAAGCTAGAAGAGAAACCAAGCACCCTCCGTCTTGGCTTCCCTAGATGCGTCGCCGCAACGGCGGCGACGCATCTGGGGAAGCTGAGTGGTTTTGTTGGCGTTATTCTAGCTTTCAAGTTGATTCACCTGCCAGACAAGCTGGCAGGGATCTTCTATTTTGGTAGCGATCAGCAAGAAGTGTCGAACAAAGACCTGAATCAAAAAACCAAATGCCTCCTTCCGTTATCGACGACTTTCACTGGCTGATCTCGCCTGCCGCAGCCTCGCTGTTGCGGCAAACTCAAGATCAATTCGCCGAAAGGATGAATGTCGTCCGGATTGCCAAATGCCTCCGAAAAAGCACGACTTCGAGTCGCGCCGCCATTGTCATGGAACAGGCTCAGCTTCGCTTGCGGGCCATCCGAAAGTTCCCGGATGCTGATAATATGTTCTTCACGCGGCGCGGACTCGAACAGTCTACGGACGCCGATCTAGCCGCCTATAAGCGAATTCGATTCAATGGGGCTGAATCGGTGGTAGACGTTTGTTGCGGTATCGGAGGCGATTTGATGGCCTTGCTGGGACGTGACGGAGCTCGCCTCACAAGCGGTATCGATTCCGACCCGATTGTTGCCCTGTTTGCAAAATGGAACTGCGAGCGGCGAGTCAGTTCCAATGCAGCTACCTGCTCGGTCACTCAACAGGATTTTGCATCACTGGAGCTGGAAAACTGGGATGCCATCCACTGCGACCCGGATCGGCGAGTCAACGAGCGTACCGTACTCGGCTCACGATTCTCGCCATCGTTACAGGAAATATTTGCTCGCGTCCGCAAGGATCAAAAACTGGCAATCAAAATCGCACCTGCGACTCATGCGTCGCAAGACTGGCCTGCGGAAATTGAACGGGAATGGATTGGCAGTCGCGACGAATGCAAACAGCAAGTCGTCTGGCACGGTGGATTCTGTTCTCAACCGGGCCGGCGAACCGCAACGATGGTCAAAGGAAGTTCGGTTTATCAAATCACGGGAGACGATCGCTCGTTGTCTCAAACCGTTGAAGTCACCCGAGCGATCAAGCGGTACATCTACGAACCACACCCCACCGTTCTCGCGGCCGGCCTGACGAACGAACTGGCATGCCGATGCGGGCTATCGCGAATGGATCCTGAAATCGCCTATTTGACCGGCGACGCGCAGCAATCCCATCGTATGATGACCCGTTTTGAAGTCGTCGAAGCGTTTCCGCTGAGCGTGAAGAAAACGATTGAGTTCCTGAAAAGCAAGTCGGTTGGCCGAGTCGAAGTTAAAAATCGAGGTCTGTCGAAAGTCGTTTTTGAGCACTACAGCCGGCTGAAGCTCTCTGGTCCCTATCAGGCAACGCTCATTTTAACGCGGATCGGGCTCGACCAATGGGTCGCCATCACCCGCCGCTCGGCGGCCGATTTTCCCGATTAGCTGCGCTATCGTTAAACCGCGCCGTTCACGAGACGCAAAACTGTTTAGCCGCAAGCCGAAGCCGACCCTCCAGTCGTTTGCAGCGACCGCGAGAATCCGATCAACTCATGATCGAAACTGAAAGTTCGAGAGATGGTCGGCGTAGGCGCGACGGCGGTGCGCAATCTCCGCAAGTAACCAACCTGCCAGTGAAATAACAACAAACCAGTGCCCGCCGCGCCTTTGGCGGACGCCATTGGTGATGCCTCCAAAATTCGAACCATACCAGAACTCGTTGGCAAACATGTGCATTTTCTAACACATCTATTCACAAGATGGGAGACATTTAAGCCGACTTATTATACAATGCGGACATTATTCGTTCGTAATCTCTATGTCCTCTTTGCTGGCTTGATTTCATGAAACCATCGGTTGCCTATTTAATGGCCGGAATTCCGGAGAAGAACTCAGCGTTTTATCACGCCATTCGATTCAGTGTTGGCGATCCCGCTGCCTTTGTAACGCTCAACGGAAACGGGCCTCCTCAATCCATCCTGATTCTGCGCGACATCGAAATGCATCGCGCCCGCAAACATGCTCGGGCAGATCAGGTCGCCTGTCCCGCCGATTTTGCACCCGAAGGCGGATTATCCGGTGACCGCGAAACGGCGACCGCTCAGGCAACGGCCGAGTACCTTCGTCGAAACGGAATTCAATCGGTGATCGCCGATCGAACTCTACCGCTGATCTATGCCGACTTGATCCGTGCGGCGGGAATCGATGTTCAGTGCGATCTCAACCGCGGCATCATTGATCGCCGAGCCAAGGACGAACATGAGGTTGCGTGTTTGCGCGAAGCGCAAGCGGTCACAGAAAGCGCGATTGAGATGGCTTGCCGCCTGATCGCGAAAGCCAAAGCGGACAAGGATGGCGTTCTGATTCACGACGGTGCACCGCTGACGAGCGAACGTATGCGTTTTGAGATCGACGTACACCTACTCAAACAAGGCTACTCCAATCCGCCCAGTATTATCGCCGGTGGCCCGCAAGGTGCTGACTGCCACGACCACGGGCACGGACCGCTTCGAACCGGCGAGCCTGTCATCGTCGACATTTTTCCGCAAAACAAGTCGACCCGTTATCACGGCGACTGCACGCGAACGGTCGTTCATGGCGAAATTTCCGACACGCTGAAAAAGATGCACGAAGCCGTCGTGGCTGCAAAAGCCGCCGGCACGAAAGCAACCCGAGCGGGAGTCACGGGCGAGTCGGTCCATGTTGCCACTATCGACGAAATCAAACGTCATGGCTTCAGTATTGGCCTACCCAAGGACTCCGATGCCGATGAATATTGTGCGATGGTGCATGGCACCGGCCACGGCATCGGGCTCGAAGTCCACGAACCTCCGCTGCTCGATTTCAAAGGCCCCGAGCTGGTTGTTGGAGACGCTTTGACCATCGAGCCGGGCGTCTACTCGAAAGCCATCGGCGGTATCCGCGTGGAAGACATGGTCATCGTCACTCAAAACGGCTGCGAGTCGTTGAACAAGCTGCCTGAGGGGTTGACCTGGACTTGACGAGTTTATGGATCACCAGCAACTGACGCTCCAGGTTTACGACGAGTTGCGACGACTGGCGGCGGCTCAGCTTGCCAACGAACGAATCGACCACTTCCCCGAGGCCGATCATGAACGAACGTGAACTGTTCCAGCAACTTCTGGACATTGCGGACGCTGCGGAACGATCCAACTTTCTCGATGGTATCGAACCGCCCGAACTCCGCCAACGGCTGAGTGACTTGCTTATTGCACACCAGCGCGGTACCAACTTTCTTGAAGAACCCCATCCGGCGGCGGCAGCCATACCAACGCTTGACGAAACTCAGTCCGCCGCACTCACTCATGAAGGTGCTGGAACGGTCATCGCTTCCAAATACAAACTGTTGCAACAGATTGGTGAAGGGGGCATGGGTACGGTCTGGATGGCCGATCAGACCGAGCCGGTCAAACGGCGTGTGGCGGTTAAACTGATTCGCGTCGATAAAGGCCACTCTAAGACGATTCTCGCAAGATTCGAAGCCGAACGGCAGGCCATCGCCCTGATGGATCATCCCCACATCGCAAAACTGCTCGACGCAGGAACAACGGAATCCGGATCGCCGTTCTTCGTCCTCGAACTGGTCAAGGGGATTCCACTCACGGATTATTGTGACGAGCACAAACTCAGTATCCCCGACCGGCTCAAACTGTTCATTCAAATCTGCGGAGCGGTCCAGCATGCCCATCAAAAAGGGATTATCCATCGCGATTTAAAACCTTCGAACATTCTGGTCGAAAGCCACGATGGCAAGCCCGTTCCGAAAGTAATCGACTTCGGGCTCGCCAAAGCCACCACCGGATTGAAGTTGACGGAGAAGTCGCTGTTCACCGGTTTTGGCTCGGTCATGGGAACGCCGATTTACATGGCTCCTGAGCAAGCAAACTTTAGCGCGATCGATATCGACACGCGGGCGGACATCTACGCACTCGGGGCGGTGCTCTATGAATTGCTGACCGGCACAACGCCCCTGACTCGAGACACCATCAAAAAGGCACAGCTTGATGAGCTGTTGAAACTGATCCGCGAGCAAGAACCACCCACGCCATCGAGCCGATTAAGTTCTGTCGACAGCGCACCATCGGTTGCGGCCAATCGGCAGATTGAACCTACCAAGCTCAGCCGATTCATGCGAGGCGAACTCGATTGGATCACGCTCAAGGCACTGAGCAAGGAACGCGACCGGCGGTACGAAACGGCCAACGGATTCGCGAAAGACATTGAACGCTTTCTCAATCACGAACCGGTGCAAGCAGGACCTCCAAGCACCACCTATAAGCTGAAAAAATTTGTGCGTCGCAATCGAGGAACGGTGGTTGCCACAAGTGCCATCGGAATCGCATTGCTGGCCGGAGTCATTGGCACAACATGGGGTCTGATCGAAGCCAGAAAACAGACCGCGATTGCTCAGGCCGAAACCACCGCAAAGGACGAAGCACTGGTGGCCGAAAAATCAGCAAAAGAGCAAGTTGTCATGGAGCGAAACGCTGCGGAGCTATCTCGGCAGGCTGAGGAGCGAGAGCGCAAATTCGCTCAAGCCATCGCAGATTTCGTTCGCAACGACTTTCTTGCACTGACCAGTGTCGAGGGCCAGCACCGCTTCAGCAGAGATGAAGGAGCCGTAGGCTTGAGCAAAGACACAACACTTCGTGAATTGCTGGACCGTGCAGCGGAAAAGCTCAAGCAGCGTCATGATCTCGATCCACAGATCGAAGCAGAACTGAACTGGATCATCGGCGTAAGCTATCGAGATGGAGGCGATGCAACGCAAGCGATCCCATTTTTGGAGCGGACAGTTGAAATTCGTAAGGATATGCTGGGGGAAGATCACGAACGTACACTCGACGCGCAAAACAGTCTGGCAGTTGCACTTGGCGACGCGGGTAAAAATGACCTCGCTCTGCCACTGCTCGAAGTGACCCTGGAGCGGACGAAGGCAAAATTTGGCAACGACCATCCAGACACACTTTCCAGCATGAACAATCTGGCATCGGGCTACGACGAGGTGGGTAAACTCGACCTCGCCCTGCCACTCCACAAAGAAACTCTGAAGCGGAGGAGGGCGAAACTCGGCAACGATCATCCGAGTACACTCGAAAGCATGAGCAATCTGGCGACCCATTACAAAGTTTCGGGTAAAGTTGACCTTGCACTGTCACTCTACGAAGAAACCTTGAAGCTGACAAAAGCAAGGCTCGGCGACAATCATCCAGCCACGCTGACCAGCATGAGCAATCTGGCTTTGGGCTACGGAGACGCGGGGAAATTCGACCTCGCCCTGCCACTCCTCGAAGAAACCCTGAGGCTAAGGAAGGCAATACTCGGCAACGATCATCCATCCACGCTTATCAGCATGAATAACCTGGCATGGGGCTACAAAGTAACGGGAAAGCTCGACCTTGCCCTGCCACTGAACGAAGACACCCTGAAGCTGATGAAGGTGAAACTCGGTAATGAACATCCAGACACACTTACCAGTATGGGTAATTTGGCAACCAGCTACCAAGCTGCGGGGAAACTCGACATCGCCCTGCCACTCTTGGAAGAAACTGTGAAACTGAGCAAATCAAAACTCGGCAACAATCATCCAGGCACACTCGTCAGCATGGGTAATCTGGCCATGGGCTACAAGGCTGCGGGAAAACACAACCTCGCCTTGCCACTCTTCGAAGAAACCCTGAAGCTGAGAAAGGAGAAGCTCGGCGACGATCATCCAGACACACTTTCCAGCATGAACAACCTGGCATTGGGCTACCAAGCTGCGGACAAACTCGACCTTGCCCTGCCACTCTTCGAAGAAACCCTGGAGCGGACGAAAGAGAAACTTGGCGACGATCATCCAGCCACACTCGACTGCATGAGCAATCTGGCAATGGGCTACTACTCGGTGGAAAAACACGACCTCGCACTGCCACTCTTCGAGGAAACCTTGACGCTGACAAAGGAGAAACTCGGCGACGATCATCCAGACACGCTCACCAGCATGAACAACCTGGCATGGGGATACTACGTTGTGGGCAAACTCGACCTCACCGTGCAACTCTTCGAAGAAACCCTGGAGCGGAGGAAGGAGAAATTCGGCAATGATCATCCAGATACTGTCCTGAGCATGGGTTATCTGGCGTTGGTCTACGGAGCTGTCGATCGCCGTTCCGAAGCGATTGACATGTATGAACAGGCCGCCAAGGGAATTGAGAACAACCATTATCGACACTCT
This sequence comes from uncultured Pirellulaceae bacterium, assembly GCA_964414815.1. Lineage (GTDB taxonomy): Bacteria > Planctomycetota > Planctomycetia > Pirellulales > Pirellulaceae > Mariniblastus. Next base: position 58,554 of record CAYPXY010000012.1, read on the forward strand.
CATACGGACAAAATTTTGCCTGCCACCATCTATGTCTACGAAGCCGCGCAGCAATTCGACCGAGCCGAAAGTTGGCGACGCAAGTGGTTGACCGTCGTCAAAGAACGCTCCGGTGGCGAGTCATTGGACTACGCAGGCGAGTTGGCCGCGTTGAGTCTGAACTTGTTTCAACAACAAAAATGGTCTGACGCCGAAACGACACTGCGAGAATGCCTGACCATCCGCGAGAAAATACAGCCCGATGCCTGGACGACCTTCAACACTCAATCCATGCTTGGTGAAACGCTGCTCGGCCAGAAAAAATACGCAGAGGCCGAACCGCTGCTGATCCAGGGTTACGAAGGCATGAAAGCCCGAGAAACCTCCATTCCGACCTTTGCATCCACCGGTCTCCCCGAAGCCATCGAGCGACTGATCCTTCTCTACACCGAAACGGATCAACCGGACGAGCTAAAAAAATGGCAAGACGAACGAGCTAAGGCGACCGGCAGATAAAAAGCTACCCTAGTGTAGGCGAGTCTCTCCGAGACTCGCAACTGAGCACCTGGGAAACACAATATTGCTTGGGTAAACTTTTACCTGCCGGTCGCCTAAATTCGACGAAAAATAGCGGTTCAAACGACCCTCGCACATCGACTATTGCTGGCCAACAGCCAGTCCAAGTTGCTGGTTGTGAAGTCCGGGCTGTGGACCGCACAAAGGCTCGCGTTCTTTCCTACTTGCAACGAACCCAACTTTGCATCGCAGCCTAATGCCATCGCTCCGCTCAGGGTTCCCATCCTGAGAATCTCCAGCGGTTCAATCCATGATTCCCGTTCGGAAATATGTTGAAGCTCCGCAAACAAATTCAGATCGGGATTGCTGGCCCGTGAATCGGTGCCGATCGCCAGATTGATTCCTCGCGAACAAATTTCGTCCAGCGGATAGGGACGATGATCGAAATATGAGTGTGTTCGCGGACAGTATACCATCGACATTTTGTGCGACCGACCGGCGATAAAATCCAGCTCATCGTTGGTCAAATAGTTTCCGTGTACCACCAGTGATCGCTTGCACTGGCTCAGTACCTTCAGAATGTCTGCGGTGCTCATCGGCGGCAGGAAGCTGGGTCGATCAAACAGCCCCAGTTCTTCCAGAAACTCCACAAATGGACCTGTTTGCGCCTCCAGTAACTCCCGTTCGGCCTCCGTTTCCGCAAGGTGCATGGCAAGCGGCCGTTCCCACTGAATCGACAATTCGATCAAACGGGCCAGCAGTTCGCGATGAACGGAATATGGAGCATGAGGACTGACTCCCCGCGAAATCTCCGAACCCCCATTTTGCACCGCTCGGAAATCGGACTTCAGAAAACTCTCGACCGGTGTGATTCTTGCGGGAATATCCTGCACTGACCGTCCAAGCTGCTCATGAAACACCACGACGTCCATCGGCATGGACTGTCCTCGATTCGACTGTCCCCAGTTCGAGTAGTCTGAAAGCTCTACGGGAGAGGTTGCAATCTCCCCCAGACAACCGACCCCCGCATCGTACGACTCGCGCAAACCGCGTTCGATGGCTGACTTCTTGGTTGCAGCGTCGGTCTTTGCTTCGAGTCGAGCGCGAATGACTTCGCGAAGCCACTGCGTAAACTCCATCCCGCGAGTACCAAGCGGCTGCTCCAGATGACTAAACTCAAGGTGCGTGTGAGCATTGACCAGCCCAGGCATCAGCGCGACGTCGCCCAGATCGATCACCTTACAGCCCGATGTTCCCATCGAGCTTCTCCATGGGCCGAGAGAAACGATCTTTCTCTCGACTACGGAAACCGCGCCGTCCACAAAAGGACGCCCCTCAATCGGCAGTACAAGCGAGGCTCGATAAATCGTTTCGGTTTGGGACATGGGTGGTTTGTCTCTTTTCCATCTTGGGCAACTCCCAGAACCATACCATCAACGCCAATCCAATCAAGCCCATCAAGATTCCGGCCGACACATTGTATTGATAGCCGCCCCCCTCGACCGAGTCAAATACGCGGCGAAGTAGAAATGAATTTTCCACAACCCCCGTGTTCAAATGACCCAGCAGCACCGCCATGCTGTTGTGAACCGCATGGAACAGAATGCACGGAACCACCGATCGCGTTTGAACGGCGATGATTCCCAATACGATTCCAACAAAAAACGTCACGACCGTCTGGTGAATCACCGAGTGCGTGATGCCAAACAGCAGGCTGGCCAGTAAAATCGCCTGCCACTTGCTTTTGAGCGACTCCAGCCCTGACAAAATAAACCCGCGAAACCCCAGCTCCTCAATGACGGCAGGAGCGAGTGCAAAAACCAGCAACGTCGCCCAAAGTCCGGGGGAGTCTGCAAAAATTTTGGACGCCAGTTGCTCAAACGCCATCAAACTGCTTGTCGGTGGGTAAATCTCGATCACCCATTTCGACAGCCATGCAAACAACGGATTCAAAAAGATCGCCGCCAGTATCGCCGCGCTCGCCATCGGCAGCGAACAGGGATTCAGTCTCAGCGACTGCCGGACATTGCGAGTCAACACCAGTGCCATCAGGACGACAGGAATCAAAATGGAGGCCACCAAGGTGATCACCGCCTGAACCGCGAAATCCGAAAATCCGCGAGGCATAAAACCCGCGAACCCGACAAAGAATTTACAAACCAGAATCGTCACGCCGCACAAAATTGCCTGTCCAAACGTCGGCAGCAATTCGCGATCGCGCCGCAACGACTTGAACCAAACCTGTAGCCCAAACTGTTCACTTGGCCGAAACAGAATGGATTCGCTGTTGAACTGGTAGATCACCCATTTGACCGCGAACCAGCAACAAGCAAACGTCACCACGCAAACGGGAGCCACAAACGGCAGGACGTTCATGGAGTGGCCCTCGATCAGACTGCGCAGCAGCATAATCAGCCCCGTAACAGGAATGAAACTGGTGCCAATGTCCAGCTTCGACGCCGGCAAGACGGGAATCATCATCAATGGCAGCGACACCATGATCAACGGAACCAGATAGTACTGCCCTTCCTTGCTGCTGCGGGCAAAGGCGGCCGTGGCCAGCGCAATCGCACTGAACAGAGCGGAGATCGGAATCAAGGCGATCATCAACCACCCGAAACTCCCCAGAGACGGGAATCCAATCGGCACACCCGCCAGACCGGCAGTGAGCTTGGACGCGACGAAAATACCGGTGAAGGCCATGCTGAACAAATTGAGTAGTGACGTGGCGTAGCTGAAGCTCATCACCGTCAACAGTTTGCCGAGCGCGATTTCGCTGCGCGCGGCAGGGCTGCTCAGTAACGTCTCAAAGGTTCCGCGTTCTTTCTCGCCGGCACACAAATCAATCGCCGGGTAAAACGCGCCCGTCAACGCCCAGATCACAACCACGAACGGCAAAATTTTTGACCACATCGCGGCCTTGGCAACTTTTGTGTCCGAGATGTCGGCTTGCTCGATCGCGACTCCGTGGATCGCGGACTCGGAAGCGCTGTACCGTTTCAAGAGCTCCCGCGAGTGCTCTCGTTCCCAACGGGAAAGCAACTGACTGACACGAGCCGCGCCCGAGCGGGACTGATCGTTCGCCGAGTTGACGAAAATAAATGCCTTATTCGGTCTGGAACTTTCGGTACGCACAATATCCGGCGCATCGTCCGGCGCTTTCAATCCGGACAGATTGACTTCGGATTCCGAGCGATCGTCCTGAGCACTCGGTTCCAACTCCCGATCCACAAGCGGTTCGCCATCGAGCGGACCAGACAGGTACACGGCCAGATCGACTTTCCGCCGGGCAAGCTCCATTTGAACCAGTTGATTCGCCAGTGTCTCACCATTCTCCATCCGTGATAGTTTGAGATACTGATCGACAATCAGACGAAAATCCTTCGAATCCGTGGGGGAACAACGAAATTCAAGCATCACGCGATCTGCCGGTTCGATCCAAGCTTCATTGACCGCACCATCGATGAGAATCGGGGGGTGCTGCGGCAGGTACTGCTCATTGATCAGCCACACCCGCGAAGGTTGTTTCCGCATGAACTGACCGACCTGCAACATGGCCGTTCCCATCAACGGATACAGCAACATCGGCATGATCGCGACGGTAAAAATCGTCCGACGATCGCGCAATTGGTCGCGAAGCTCGCGTGAAAAAATCTGTTTAACGTTGGTCCACTTCATGGGTTCGTTGCGAGTTGCGGGTTGCGGGTTGCGGGTTGTTCCTGAGCTTCAAAAAAATCTCCGCGATGATGTTCGCGTTCGGAATCGGAGATCAATTGATAGAACAGTTCCTCCAAATCGTCTTGTTTAAATTGTTCTGAAAGGCTTTCGATTGATCCCTGTGCCAAAATATGTCCGCGATTCATGATCGCAACGTGATCGCAAAGTCGTCTGACTTCGGTCATGATGTGAGACGAAAAAATAATGCACTTGCCGAAATCACGAAGCTGTTCGACGGTCCTTAAAACCTCTCTCGCGACCACAATGTCGAGTCCCGAGGTGGCTTCATCAAAGACCAGTACCGGAGGATTGTGAACCATGGCCCGTGCGATGGAGACTTTCTGCTTCATGCCGGTCGACATTTTGCTGCCAAGCGTATTACGAATTTCGTTCATCTGAAAGCGCTCAAACAGGTATTCCATTCGCCGCTGCAGCGTCTCTTCGTCGATTCCATAGAGACGGCCAAAATACTGGACCATCTCCCAGGCCGTCATCCGGTCGTAGATCGCCGTATTCATCGATACGAAACCGATCTGATAGCGGACTTGTTCCGGGTGGGTCGAGACGTCGAATCCATTGACGATGGCCGTACCTCGGGTGGGGCGAAGAACGGTGCTGAGAATTCGCAGCGCGGTTGTCTTACCGGCGCCGTTTGGCCCCAGGAGTCCAAATATTTGTCCCGGCATGGCGTCAAAACTGATGCCACCGAGCGCCACAAAGGTCCCCGCTTGAAGATCCTGATAAGTTTTACAAAGTTGCCGGACGTGAATCATAAAGGGGTATCCCAACGACTTTTGCCAAGTCAATCGGTTGCAACGGTTGTCTTAAAAAGGTTGGCGATCTCCGACGCAGCCGGTCGAAAACCTACGAAGTAAACAGAATTGTAGGTCAGGATAATGCACGTGCCGACAATCCAATCCGGACAATAGCGATTGTGCGGATGATGAGGAATTGACCGCGAATACTCACGGCAGTTGCACCCAATAAAACACCTGCAACCCGACGGGCCGGCGGCTATTTATGGAGTGCGGGACTCTTGTACCGCTTTGGATATTTGGATTTCATCGGTGGTCCAAACCGTCCGAAGCCATAGAAACGACAGCGGTACAAGAGTCCCGCACTCCATAGAGGCTAAACGGTTCCATTTCCCGTGAACGGTTACATCTCACGAACTCGATCACCTTTTTTCCCAGCCCACCGATGACCACTCAATCCATTCCGCTCGACTTGAACGCGGCGTTTTCCGATGTCGCTCCGGTGTTCGTGAATCCGAAGGCCAACGAACCGCCTCCGCAGGAAATGATTCCAGCGATTCCCAAATCGCTGACCGAAGCGGGCTTGCATAAGAATGATCTGTTTCCGCTGGTGCTCAAATTCCTGTTCCTGCACGGCAGTCAACATGGTGGCCGAATCGCCGAACAATTAAAGCTGCCCTTCGTGCTGCTTGAGCCGGTCCTGGCGGCGTTGAAAAGCGAGCTGCTGATATCACCGCGAAGTCTCGCCCGAGCTGGAGATTTCGAGTATGAGCTGTCCCCCAAGGGCATCGAGCAAGCAAAGCTTCATCTGACCCGCAGTTCCTATTGCGGCGCCGCACCGGTTTCCCTTGCCGACTATCGGCGGGCGATTGGCGAACAGTCCATCAAGCGGCTCAGGCCGAGCTTTCAGGACGTCAAACGTGCGCTCGAGGATCTGTTTGTTACGGACTTGACGGTCAGCCAGCTTGGCCAAGCCCTCAATGCTGGCCGAAGCCTGTTCCTGTTCGGAGCGCCCGGCAATGGAAAAACTTCGATTGCCACCCGCGCGATCCGCGCGCTGAGCGAAGTGGTCTGGATTCCGCGAGCCATCACGGTTGGCGGCGATGTTATCCGGCTCTACGATCCGATTGTGCACGAAGCCCTGCCGCTGCCGAAGTCAAACAGCCTGCTTAGGGAGATCGAAGTCGATGAACGGTGGATACGGATCAAACGTCCAACCGTCGTCGTCGGGGGCGAACTGGAACTCAAACATCTTGACGCCACGCTCAATCCGGCGTCTGGAATCATCGAAGCCCCGATTCACCTGAAAAGTAATTGCGGATGCTTGGTGGTCGATGACTTTGGCCGTCAGAAAATCTCCACTGAGGAACTACTCAATCGCTGGATCGTTCCCATGCAGTCGGGAGTCGACTTCATCAACCTGCCGTCGGGCCGCCAAGTTTCGTTGCCGTTTGACCAGCTTCTGATTTTCTCCACCAACCTTGAACCCTCAAAAGTGTGCGACGAAGCGTTCTTGAGACGGATTCCGTACAAAGTTGAAGTTTTCGATCCGACCGAAGAGCAATTCCGTTCGTTGTTCGAACGAAGGATGCAAGAGAATGGGTTCCGGAACGAGCCGAATGTGATCGACCACTTGATCGAATATCACTTCAAACGAGTCGGGCGTCCTTTCCGTTTCTGTCACGTGGAAGATCTATTGAATCAGGCAAAGGACTTTTGCGAGTTCCACCGGCAACCTCTGGTACTGAAAAAAGACATTCTCGAGTTGGCGGTGCTCAACTATTTCTCGGGAATGTAGGAGCTTCATTCCTTTTCAATCGCCGCGCGAATCAACGCCGGCCGGTTCGTGGTAATCCCGATGGCTCCCAATTCCTGAAAGTAGCGTGCATCGTCAGGCCGATCGATTGTCCAGACGTGAAACTCCTTTAATCCTTCGCTTCGCAGCCGAGCAATGAAATCGGCAGTGAGTACTTCACGAACGCCTTTTGCTCCCAACCCGTCCGCTTTCGTCTCCTTCAAAGTCGAAACGATCTGTTGCAACGTCGGCTCCCATTTGCGGGTCACGGTATCCTGTTTAAAGCCGGTCAGCCAATGAACAGGGATCTCTGGCAGTTCCTGTTTGACCGCCGCCACGGTCTCTTTCTTAAAAGCAATCATCAACATTTCGATTCCAGAGGGCTTCAAGCGATCCAGTTCCGATTTGAGAAACGGCACAATTTCCGGCCCGGTTTTCAACTCAATCACAAACCGCTTTCCCGCTGGAACCGTGGCGAGAACCTCGGCAAACGTCGGCAAGGGTTCGCCACGAAACTGTTTGTTCTTCCAGCTACCATATTCCAGCTCTCGCAATTCAGAGAGCGTTGATTTCGCAACGTCCAGTTTCTTGCCAGCCGTTCGCGCCGTGTCGGCGTCATGAATACAAACGATTTGCTGATCCTTGGTCAAGTAAAAATCACCTTCGATACCGTCTGCATTCTGGTGCCAAGCCTCTTGAAATGCGGCAAGCGTATTTTCCGGCGCGTCGTGCGAGGCACCGCGATGAGCCACAATCATTTGAGCCATCCCCATATTCTCCGACATCGGACTGAACCCAACACTTATAAAAATTAAGGATGTGAGATAATGCTTCACTTCAATCTCCTCTGAACGAATCAAGTTGATAATGCAAACACGGACGTCTGAAGGGGGCGGGAGTCTTTTCTCGAAGGGCTAACCACTAATAGCAACGTTGCGTCACCTTGGATCGAGCTACTTCAATATCGTTAACGAAAAGACTCCCGCCCCCCTCATGCTTGAACCCTCGCAACCCTCAACGATCCGTGAACGGTAACCGTACAAGGGTAGCGCACCTTGCCATTTTTTTCAACGTAGTTTATGATTCGTATCCAATCATAACTTAACCACCCACCTCGAAACCAGCGTTTTGAATGACATTCGACGACTCAGAACTGGAAGCCTATCTCGATGAGTCGCTCGACCCGGCCCGCGCTGCGGAACTAGAATCGGCGGTTCGCAGCGATCTGCAACTACTGAAACGTCTCTCGAAAATCAACGGTCGCCGCGACGCAGGGATTCATACGCTGGGCGAGATCTGGCGGCGCAATCAGGTGGGAGTGCCCTCCGCCGATGAAATGACGGACTTCCTGACCGGCAAACTGTCAACGGAAGAATCCGACTATATCGAGTTTCGCATCAAGGAACTCAAATGCGTTTTCACTCTCGCCCTGCTTCACGACATCGAAGCCCAATTAAAAAGCAAGGCACCCTCCCAAGCCCGCATCGAAAAAATCGTTGAAAAGAGCGCCGACCTCCTGCAACGTCGAAAACGAAAAAGAAATTGACTTTGGGCGTACCTCTCCTGTCTCCTATACTGAACAAACAAAAGCTAAAGGAACACTAATCGACACTCATTTTCACTAATTTTTTTATTAGTGTTGATTAGCGCGGATTAGTGTTCCCAACTGTATTTCAAAACTACTAAATTTGTAACTGCCGACCATTAACTGCCCGCCCCAACCTCATCGAACCCGCTCAATCGGATCGCGTCAAACCGGATGTCGGGATTATCTTTTTCCAAGGTTTTTGCATTCCACTCCGTCTGTAACAGAATCGCATCATGACCATGTTGATCTTTGACTAACAGCGACGTGTAGGGCAAGGTCAACCGCTTCTTTTCCTCATCGGTTGCGTTGAACCAGCGAACCAGCTTGTACGGCTTCCACATCACCTTGGTGGCGGCATTGTATTCCGTTTCCAATCGAAACTGCACCACGTCAAATTGCAACTCTCCCACCGCCGCCAGAATTTTTTCGCGACGTGTCCCCAGTACATCGTAGAAAACCTGAATCGCTCCTTCCTCCACCAATTGTTCCAGCCCGCGATCGAATTGCTTGCGGCGCGAGGTATCACTACATTCAAAAACTGCAAAAAATTCTGGCGAAAACTGTGGTAAAGGTTCGTACTGAACGGGCTTACCTTCGCACAAGGTATCTCCCAGCAAAAACTCACCCGGATTGACCACGCCGATGATATCGCCGGGAAACGCCTCGTCCATCGTCTGACGATCCTGTCCAAAAATCTTGAGCGCACGAGGCAAGCGTATCTTTCGGCCGCTTCGTTTGACCGTCACTTCCATCTCACGTTCGAAACGACCGCTGCACACACGCATGAACGCAACCCGATCGCGGTGTTTTGGATCGAGGTTCGCCTGTATCTTGAACACAAAACCAGAAAACTCTTTTTGGCCGGCTCGAATCATCCCTTCGTTGCTCAGCCGATCACCCGGTGAAGGGCACAAGGTCAGAAATTTCTGCAGAAAGTGCTCGACGCCAAAATTCGTCAGCGCACTGCCAAAAAAGACAGGCGTCTGTTCACCCTTGAGAAATCGATCTTGCTCCAGTGGTGCTCCTGCAATTGTTACCAGTTCAACTTCTTCGCGAGCCGTATCCAAAATATCGGGCTTGATCGGCTTTCCCCAGACCCGGTTGGAGACGCCTGCAGGATCGTCCAGCAGTTCCGGCCACGAAACCACATCCGCCGAAATGCGGCGTGATCCGGAACGGTCATCGAACAGGTGAAGCTGCTCATCTTTCAGATCGACGACTCCACAGAACTCGAATCCGCTTCCCACTGGCCAGGTTTGTGGGATCGCCTGAATATTAAATTTCTGTTCAATATCTTCAATGACCTCTAGCGGTGTCAGACCCGTTCGGTCCACCTTGTTGACGAAGGTAATCACTGGCATCTTTCGCAACGCGCAAACTTGAAACAGTTTTTCGGTTTGCGTTTCCACCCCCTTGGCAACATCGATGACCATCACGGCGGCATCCGCCGCCATCAATGTCCGATAGGTATCCTCACTGAAATCATGGTGGCCTGGCGTGTCGAGCAGATTGACTTGACACCCTCCATATTCAAACGTCAAAACGGTCGAGCTGACGGAAATCCCCCGCTTTCGCTCCAGCTCCATCCAGTCCGACGTGACGGCTCGTTGCGATTTTCGCCCGCGAACGGCCCCGGCAATCTCGATGGAACCACCAAAAAGCAGCAGTTTCTCAGTCAATGTGGTTTTGCCGGCATCCGGATGGGAAATAATGGCAAACGTCCGGCGGCGGCTTCTTTGTTGCTCAATTTTGGGGTCCAGTTCGCGATTCATCGAGTCTCGTTTCAATCAGTTCAATTCGCTGCTACACTAAAGGGAATTGTCCTGAAATAACTTCTGTTCATCGTAACCCGAAGCGTAAGCGAGGGATTACTTCAGCTTGGCCATACCGTCCCTCGCTTACGCTTCGGGTTAGGATGGACATTGATTGAACTTGGAATTATTCGGGGCAATTCCCAAAGGCCACCAGTGTAATCTATTTTCATTCGTTAAAGGAAGTTTTAATGAGCCAACCGTCCCCCTCCAATCGTCGAACCTTTTTGAAAAACACGGCTGCGATCTCAGCAGGTGCGGCATTTCTGCCCGCGTTCCCCATGAGCCGCCCCGTCTTTGCCAACCGGATGCGAAACGACCGCCCGCGAATGGGCTGCATCGGGGTCGGTGATATGGGATCGGGGGACGCACGTGGCCATAACCAGTTCGCAGACATTGTCGCCGTTTGTGACGTTGACTCTCAGCGTCGGGACAAGGCTTTACATGATCCCAACATCGGCAAAGGAACCGCTGATGCTTATTCCGACTACCGAAAAGTCCTCGAACGAAACGACATCGACGTGGTCAGCATTGTTACGCCGGATCACTGGCATGTCAAAATTGCACTCGAGGCGCTGGCGGCGGGTAAACATGTTTTTTGTCAGAAGCCTCTATCACTGACCATCGAAGAGAACCAGTTGATCCGAAACGCCATGAAGCAACATCCGGAATTGGTGTTCTTTATCGGAACCCAGCAACGCAGCGACCGCAATCTATTCCTGCGAGCCATCAACATGGTGCGACAGGGCTTGCTCGGCTCGATCAAAAAAGTGACCTGTGGCATCGACGGCAGCCCGACAGGCGGACCATTTCCCGTCGTTGATCCGCCGCCACATCTGGACTGGAATCAGTGGCTTGGCCCCGCCCCTTTTGCGGAATACCGCGAGCGACGTTGCCACTACGAATATCGTTGGTGGTATGAATACTCAGGCGGCAAGTTCACGGACTGGGGGGCGCATCATGTGGACATAGCCCAGTGGGCCATGGGTGAACTGGACGAAGGAACGGGTCCGATTGAGATTGACGGTACGGATTCCGCCCATCCGGTCGAATTCAAAGACGGAAATCCGCTGGCCGATGACTGCTACAACACATCCCATAATTTTTCCATCCCCTGCAAGTTTGCCAGCGGCGTTGAGCTGGTGATTACCAGTCGCGGCGACAACGGCATCCTGTTCGAAGGCGAAAAGGGACGGCTATTCGTCAATCGCGGAAGAATTTCCGGCAAACCGGTGGAAGAAAACTGGGATGAAGGAAAGTGGGGTGACGAGCAGTTAGTTGAGCTTTATAAGGGCAAACCTCACGAAGGCCACAAAGCAAACTTTTATCGCTGTATCGCCCAAGGCGGTCTCCCCGTCAGCGACGTGTTCTCCCATCTTCAGGTGATGAACACCTGCCACCTCGCGACGATTGCCGCGCGGCTCAAGCGGGTGATCCAGTGGGATCCCAAATCCGAAACGATCATTGGCGATGATCAAGCAGCCTCCTTTACAAGCAGAAAACCGCGAGAAGGTTTTGAGTATTTGGGCTGAGAGCCGCGTTGAGTGTGAAGTGAGAGTTTCTTTGTGAGCGATTTGGGTAGGAAGATGCAGGGTAGGAAAATTCGTAACCGTTCAAGGGTTCTGACTCAACAGTCACCCCGGTAACGGGTGGAACACTAATCATCGCTAATCAACACTAATGTTGTCGTCGGATGGATTAGTGTTGATTGGTGAAAATTAGTGTTTCAAGCCTTCTTGCAACCACTGCTGGGGCTCACCGTGTGAACCGTTACCTTTCCCATCTTCCTACTTCCGGCTTTTCCTCAAGGCCACACTTGCTCCGTTTCTATGTTAGTGTTATAATGACACTAACAAAACGGAGACATCATCTACCATGCCCCATCAGCAATCCTGGACGTTACTGACCGATCTCTATCAACTCACCATGGCGTTCGGCTACTGGAAACTTGGCCGAGCGGATCAGGAAGCGGCTTTTCACCTATTCTTTCGCAAATCGCCGTTCAAAGGCGGTTATGCGATTGCCGCTGGTTTGGGACCGGTCATCGAATTTCTCAAAACCTTCCGATTCGACGACTCCGACCTTGAGTACCTGGCCTCGCTGGAAGGTAACGATGGCAAGCCGCTGTTTGAAGCCGAATTCCTCGATTATTTGGGAACGATGCGATTGACCTGTGATGTGGATGCGATGCCGGAAGGTACCGTCGCATTCGCGCAAGAGCCGTTGATCCGGGTTCGCGGACCGATCCTGCAGTGCCAGTTGCTCGAAACGGTACTGCTGAACATCATCAACTTCCAGACCTTGATCGCGACCAAAGCCGCCCGGATCTGCGGCGCGGCCCAAGGCGAACCCGTCATTGAGTTTGGCTTGCGACGGGCTCAGGGAACCGATGGCGGATTGGCCGCCAGTCGTGCGGCCTACATGGGTGGTTGTGCGGCAACGTCGAACGTGCTTGCTGGCAAGCGCTTCGGAATTCCAGTCAAGGGCACGCACGCGCATAGTTGGGTGATGTCGTTCGACGAGGAACTGGATGCGTTCGACGGCTATGCTCAAGCCATGCCCAACAACTGTGTGTTTCTGGTCGATACTTACGACACGCTGGAAGGAGTTTGTCACGCAATTGAAATCGGCAAACGACTGCGGGGTCGTGGGCATGAGATGGTTGGCATTCGGCTTGATTCAGGTGACTTGGCCTACCTCAGTATCGAAGCTCGAAAACTGCTTGATGAAGGCGGATTTCCGGACACCACCATCGTTGCTTCCAATGATCTCGACGAGCACATCATCGAAAGCCTGAAAGTTCAAGACGCAAAAATCAACGTATGGGGCGTGGGCACCAAACTGGCCACCGCCTATGACCAACCTGCCCTTGGCGGAGTGTACAAACTGGGTGCGATGAAAGATGCCAGTGGCCAGTGGCAGCCAAAACTGAAATTGTCCGAGCAGTCCGTAAAAACCACCATTCCCGGCATGTTACAAGTTCGACGTTTCCAAAACGAAAACGGATTCCTTGGCGACATGATCTACGATGAAACGTCCGGCATGGATGGCCGCTCCATCATCGTCGACGCTCTGGATGGAAATCGGCGAAGACCCATCCCTGACGGCGCCACCGGAACGGACTTGTTGGTGCCCATCATGCGGAGCGGCGTCATCGTCGCCGCCGAAGAGTCGATTCACGACGCTCGCACCCGCGCTCAGCGGGAACTGAAGCAGCTGCACCCGGCCATCCGGCGACTGCTCTTTCCCCATCAATACCCGGCAGGGCTTGATATTGGGCTGCACGAAATGAGAGAACACATGATTCGAAAGTTGCGTTGGGATTCCGAGCAAACCTAAAGGCTGACCATGCTCCACCAGTACCACCATGCACGCGCGGCGCTGACCGTTGACATCGTTGTGTTCGGGCTTGACGAAGCCGACCTGCAAGTCATGCTGATTGAGCGCGACGTGCCTCCTTTCGAAGGAGCGTGGGCACTGCCGGGCGGATTTGTTCGCATCGAAGAAACTTTGGACGAAGCCGCACGTCGCGAACTGCAAGAGGAGACAGGACTCAAGAACATCTTTCTCGAACAACTTTACACGTTTGGAGATGTGCATCGCGATCCTCGTGAACGTGTCGTCACGGTTGCCTATTACGCACTGGTAAATTTGACCGGCCACGCGGTTCAAGCAAGTTCAGATGCTCGCAACGCCGCCTGGTTTTCGCTGGAAGACCTGCCCAAGCTGGCGTTCGATCACGATCGGATTCTTGCCACAGCACTCGATCGCCTGCGCGGTAAAGTGCGCTATCAACCGATCGGGTTCGAACTGCTGCCGCCCCGGTTTACGCTTACCCAGCTTCAACATCTCTACGAACGGATCCTCAACCGCCAGCTCGACAAGCGAAATTTTCGCAAGAAGGTACTGTCGATGGGATTCGTCAAGGAAACCACCGAGATCGAAAAAGACGTGGCTCATCGAGCTGCCCGCCTTTACCGTTTCGACAAACGTGCTTACGACCAACTGACTAAAAGAGGATTTAGTTTCGAGATTTAGGCGAGCGGCAGATAAAAACTAACCATGTAGCGGCGTCTCTCCGAGACGGCGACCTTGCGAGTCTCGGAGAGACTCGCCTACTTTTCGGGTAGATTCTTATCTGCCGCTCGCCTTAGGAGTGTTTTATGCGAGCATTGATACTGGTTGATATTCAAAACGACTTTCTTCCCGGAGGTGCGCTGGCCGTGCCTTGTGGCGATGAGGTCGTGCAAGTTGCAAATCGACTGATGCCGTTTTACCCGCTGGTGGTAGCGACACAGGACTGGCACCCTGCGGATCATTCTTCGTTCGCCAGCAAACATCCTGGGCGGTCGATCGGCGAAGCCGCGGAAGTCGCAGGCATTGACCAGATTCTTTGGCCTGATCACTGCGTTCAGGGAACCGTTGGAGCAGATTTTGCACCGAATCTCAACACCGCAGATATTGACCACGTCGTCCCGAAGGGAACCCACCGGATGATCGACAGCTACAGCGGTTTTTTTGACAATGAACATCGTCATGCCACCGGGCTGGGCGATTACCTGATGCAACGGGGTGTCACCGAAGTCGATGTGATGGGGCTGGCGACGGATTACTGTGTCAAATTCACGGCACTCGACGCGGTCCAACTGGGTTTCAAGGTCAGGCTGATTGTGGACGGCGTGCGCGGCGTCGAACTATCGCAGGGTGATTGCGACAGGGCAATGGATCAGATGCAAGCCGCAGGCGTGTTGCTCACCCATTCAGGCTCGATTGGAGACCGTGAAATTCAGACTCTCCATCAAGGACGTCATCTTTCCATGCTGACCAACGGAACCTGGGAGTACGCCACCCGGAATGTTGCTCGCCCAGCTGTGGGAATCGTGGCCATCACTCCGAACGGCAACGTGGTGCTGGTCGAACAGTATCGGCCGGCAATCGCCAGGAAGATTATCGAGCTTCCCGCAGGCTTGGCCGGTGACATTGCAGGGAGCGAAGACGAAGCATTGCTGGAGGCAGCCAAGCGGGAACTTCTCGAAGAAACGGGGTACACGGCAGCGCGCTGGACGGAGATGATTCATGGCTATTCGTCTCCCGGACTGACCGACGAATCGATCACGCTTTTTCTGGCGCAGGATCTGACGCGAAGGGGTGAAGGAGGGGGCGAACAGGACGAAAACATTCGTGTGCATGAAGTCCCCCTGTCCGAAGTTTTGCAGTGGCTCCGTCAACGCAACGCCCCCGCCGACTTGAAACTGCTCGCCGGATTACATGCAGCCAGTGAATATCAGCAAACCGAACTGTGAACCGCTACCCTACGACGCCGACCGTTAGGCGACCGGCAGATAAAACCGTACAAGGTGTAGGCGAGTCACTCCGCGACTCGCAACCCAGCGTCTGGGAAACACAATACTACTTAGGTAAACTTTTACCTGCCGGTCGCCTTAACTCGATTCACCAGCTGAACCATCTTTATCCTTGTGTACCGAGGGTCCAAGCAGCTTTTCAATCTCGTGTCGATCGAGTTCTTCGGATTCGACCAATGCTCTTGTTACGGCTTCGAGGCCGTCGCGATTTTTCTTGAGCAGCTCAAGAGCGTTGTTGGCAGCGCGATGCAGGATTTCCTGAACCTCGTCGTCGATCACTTCCATCGTATGCTCGCTGAACTGACGAGCCTTATGCATCTGGCCGCCGAGAAACGGATCTTCGTCGCTCATCTTGTAGCTGACGGGGCCCAGTTTCTTGCTCATCCCCCACGAGGTCACCATTTTGCGGGCGATCGCGGTGGCGCGCTCGAGGTCGCTCTCGGCTCCCACCGTCAATTCGTTATAGATCAGCATCTCGGCCGCACGTCCGGCAAGCGCCATCACCAGGTGGTCCTGAATCTCATGCTCGGACAAATTCATGCGATCTTCCTCGGCGATCATTTGCGTCACGCCGAGCGCACGACCGCGTGGAATCACGGTGACCTTGTGGACGGGACTGGCTCCAGGCAAGAACCATGCAGCAATCGTGTGGCCGGCTTCGTGGTAAGCGGTCCGTTCTTTTTCTTTCTCGCTCAAAACCTCTTCACGTTTTGCCCCCAACAATACCTTGTCGTGCGCGTAGTAGAAGTCCGCCATCTCCACCTTGGTCTTGTTTTGTCGAGCCGCCCACAGCGCGGCTTCATTGACCAGATTCTGGATATCAGCTCCCGTCATTCCAGCGGTCGCCTGAGCCATCGCTTCGAGATCGACATCTGCCGCAAGCGGAACCTTGCGAACGTGTACCTTGAAAATTTCCAGACGACCGTTTTTGGTCGGGCGACTGACGGTGACATGGCGATCAAAACGTCCCGGCCTGAGCAACGCCGGATCGAGAATATCGGGACGATTGGTCGCCGCGATCACGATCACCGACTCACTGGGCTGGAACCCATCCATCTCACCAAGAATTTGATTCAAGGTCTGTTCCCGTTCGTCGTGACCACCGCCCAGCCCCGCACCGCGTTGACGCCCCACGGCATCAATCTCGTCGATAAAAATAATTGCCGGGGATTGTGCTTTGGCGGTCGCGAACAGATCGCGGACGCGGCTGGCACCGACACCCACGAACATTTGAATGAACTCGGATCCGTTCACCGTAAAAAAGGGAACTTCCGCCTCGCCCGCAATCGCGCGAGCCAGCAATGTTTTTCCTGTCCCTGGCGGGCCGATCAATAACGCCCCCTTCGGAACGCGGCCACCAAGTTTCTGGAACTTGGTTGGGTCGCGCAAGAACTCGACAATTTCGTTGAGGTCCGCTTTGACGCCTTCGAGACCGGCCACGTCCTTGAACGTGATCGGTTCGGCGGACGGTTCGTATTGTTTGGCGGTACTGCGGGAGAAGTTATTTAAAAATCCGCCACCGCCCATAAACTGGCTTTGCGATCGTCGTAACGAGATCAGCATGAACGCCAACAATCCGACTGACAGCAAAATAAATATGAAATAGTACCAGGCAGCCAGATCGCTGGCCGGCTGTTGTTCGATGATAACCCCCGCTGCTCTCAGTTCCTCAATAATTTTGTCGCGGGTTTCCGAAATGGGTGGGAGTTCGACCGTAAATCGCTTTTTGAGATCCACCTTGGCCGGTTGCAGTTGCCCCTGGTTGTCCAGATACGGCTCTGCCCTGGGGATCATCCGGAACCAACCGGTTGCCGTGTGAGAAGTATTGGGCGGTAGTTCGACTTTCGAGATCACGCAACCCGTGGGCTTCCCATCGACGATAATCGGAGTGCCGTCGTAACTCAATCCATGAACCAGATTGCGGAAATAGCTGACGGAGATTTTGGAGAACTGATTGACCTGAAAGCTGTAGACCAGAATGTACGCAATCAAGCTAATCAACAAGAACAGCATAATGTAGAAACTCAGATTTCGAGGCGGCCGTGGCGCCGGCTCCGGACGATCTGGCCTGGCAGGCCGGTTCTCTTTTTTATTTTCTTCCATCGAGTTTCTTGAAATGGGTAGCGTGGAGGGGTTGGGTTGAATCAACTAAGGAATTGTCCTGAAATAACTTCCCGGTTTTATCTAGGTCCATCATAACCCGAAGCGTAAGCGAGGGACCACTCCAGCTTGGTGATACCGTCCCTCGCTTACGCTTCGGGTTATGATGGAAATAAGGATGTTATTTCAGGACAATCCTTAAAAACAATACGCGCCAGTAGCGCGTAGATCCTTCATTGTACCGAAATTGAACGAGATTGGCGACCGTAGATTGGCGAACCCACATAGGGGCTACCTTGCGACCTTTTTGGCAGTCCCAGCTTGTGACTGGTATTTTACAAACCAGGTCAACTCACTTGGCGAAAATCCGCCACGAATGCGGGTCAACATTTCGGCCATCGAAAGATGCTGGTGAAGGTCATGAAACTGCTTCAGTTCCTTCAATCCGGTGGGATCGAGCAACTTTTCTGGCTCGACCACGATGCCGTTTTCGATTCCTCGCAGTGCATGGTCAAAAAGATCATCGCGATTCAATCGACGAATCTGCTGGACATGTTCGACCGAATAGCCATCGAGCAGCAGGCAGCATGTCCAAAAATAGCTGGGCATGGGTTCATGGGGAGCTGGCAATGTGATCCTTGATCCGTGAGATGAGTGAACATGATTTGGCTGGACAGCGGAAGGGACGGTGCCGGACGGTCGGTCCTGCCGCTCGACCCGTTCCTCGACAAATTCAGAATCATCGCCGGAGTCGATGTCGGCTTCAATCTCCATTTCCTGCAAGACATCCTCCACAATCTCGAAACGGTCACACGGCGACAAATCCAGATGATCCACCTCCAGAGGATCTACTTCAACCGGGGCATTCAATGGCGAATCAACCGAATCGGCGTCGTCCCAATCAGCGTCCACGTCCAAATCACCATCGACATCGACTTCATAGCGAGAGGAAGTTTCCTGAACGCTTGAGACAACCGGCTTCTTTCCTCTCAAATGAAACGCAATGACCTTCATCAATTCCTCGTCAAAGAAACTGGCGGCATTCAAACTCAAACGCCCCGTCATCAACTGACGCCCCTTTTCATTGATCTCGATCACCGGCCGGAATTTGGTATGCTCGACCGAGTTGATAAACCCGTGAGCGATCAAGCGGTCGATCAACGCAACCACATCTTCCTGGCGAAAATCCTTGAACATGCCAAAGGTGCTCAGCGAGACCATACCGAGTTGCTTGAGCCGTTTGGACTCCGACCCCGTCAACATCTGGGCAACAAGATTCTTCCCGACTCGCCCTTGGGCACGGGCCACACCACTCAAGGCGACTTGGGCGGCATACATGCAGGCATCCTGTTGCGCGGCGGACGCATGGCTGGCGGAGGCCTGTCCCAGTTGATCACAGTTGTCACAGTTCTGGCAGGTTGTCCGATCCGTATCGCCAAAGTACTCCAGAATTTCAAGCTGTCGGCATCGAAAGGATGTGGCCCAGCGAATCACTCGCTCCAGGCGTTCTTCTTCCGCTTTCTTGCGGCGAGCCAGCTCGTTGAAATCAATATCGAGGTCCTGAAATCGTTTACTGCGATCCACCACATGAACCGCTCGCCCTCGAAACGGCGGGATGTAGTCGATCATGGGCAGCTTGACAAGCTGTTTGATCGCTTGATTGACGTTGTCCCACTTCATGTTCAAGGACTCGGCCAGACGCTGCGGACTGAACAGCACCCGCTCGCCACGAAAATCATCGCACAATCGCTCAAGTGCTCGGAGCACCTGAATTTGAACCGTCGATTTGCGAGGCAAAAAATCCACCAGCGTTTGCAACTCCGAATCGATCCGAATCGCAGCACAGTTCTGATTCGAATCCAGCCGCTCGATGGCGTTCGCTTTTTCCAGCAGCTTTTCGCAGTTTCCGATCCCGGTCGTTCCCAGCTCCAGCCGCAGATTGTCCTTGATGTCCTGCAAGGTCATCTCGATCGGATCGGCATCAATCGAGCGAAGGTACTCATAAACCTGCTTGACGACCGCTCGCGATGGATACGAGTTCTCGATGAAAAACTCCTGAATGAACCGATCCTGAAATGAGTACAGCATTAAACACTGGGATGGCAAACCATCGCGCCCGGCCCGACCGGCTTCCTGGTAATAGGCTTCGACGCTTCCCGGAAGATTGTAATGAACCACAAATCGCAGGTCAGCCTTGTCGATCCCCATGCCGAACGCATTGGTAGCGATGATGATCTCGAGCTTGCCGGACATGAATTGCTCCTGGACGGTGCGCCGAGTATCGCTCGGCATGCCCGCATGATAGAACGCCAGCTTGCGCTTCGTTTCCTTGCGGAGAAGCTGTTCCAGATGTTCGCAATTCTTACGCGTCGAAGCATAGACAATGCCGGCGCCTTTGACGGAATTGACAAATTCAATCAGACGTTGGTCTTTGTCATGATTGCTACGCGGGGACTCAACCCCGAGGTGGAGATTCTTTCTCGCAAAACCGGTCACGAACGTGGCGGGTGACTCCAGTTCGAGTACCTTTGCGATGTCTTCCTGGACGATCTTGGTCGCTGTGGCGGTCAGAGCGATGGTTTGCGGGTTGCCAAGCCGCTGACGGAATCGCCCCAGCCGCGCGTAATCCGGTCGAAAGTCGTGCCCCCACTGGCTGATGCAGTGGGCTTCATCGACCGCCAGCAACTGAACCTTGGTTTGGTAAACGGCGCGGAGGAAGGAGTTGCTGCGAAGGCGTTCGGGCGCGACGTAGATCAGTTTGTATTGGCCGCTGACCATGCCCTGAATTCGCGATTGCTGGTCGGCCGTTGTGAGCGAACTGTTGATGTACGTTGCCGGGATGTCTAGTTCCAACAACGAGTCCACTTGATCTTTCATCAATGCGATCAGAGGCGAAACGACAATCGTGATGCCATCTCGAGCCAGTGATGGAAGCTGATAACAGAGGCTCTTGCCACCCCCAGTGGGCATCACGCACAACGTATCCTTGCCACTCAATAGGGCTGCAATGACTTGTTGCTGACCGGGTCGAAACGAGGTCAGCCCAAATTGGGAAAGCCATTTTTGAGGGTCGGGCGGTTGCATAACGTGGCTGGCGACAGAGTCAGCAGGATCACAAACTCCACAAGTCGCCTTGCGAGCATAATGATTGTCCAAAGCATACCCATTAAATCAGAATTGTCTGTCTGTGACCAGTCGCTCGCCGCGAACGCTATTGAGCTTCGAAAACCGCGTCGAGATTTTCAGCACGCAATATACACGCCTTCAACGCAATCGCTAAGATTCCTTAGGCCGGACAACCCGGATGAAAAGAACCAGCCAGACCAAAGGACTGAGCACGACCAGGAAGAAAGATAACAGACCAAAAAGTGGCCGGAAAATAAAAAACACCGTCAGCAGGATCAGGAACAATGAAATTGCGGAACTGAGGCCGACCAGGTCTACGCCTACCCGTTGATCCAGGACAATCTGATCGCGTTTCAACGCATCTGCCCGACGAAGTTTCGTCAATCCCATTGCAAAATAACAAAGGCTGCCCAAGAGAGGGCAGCCTTCTATGAAAAAGCCTCTTTCCGGAAACCGGTGCGGGCTGTTGAATCGGTACGACCTATTAATACATGTCGTAGTCACCGCCATGACCGTGGCCCGCAGCGGCTTTCTCTTTCTTGGGCTTTTCGGCGATCAAAGCGTCGCTGGTCAACAGCAACGTCGCCACGCTCGCGGCATTCGAAAGAGCGGTTTTGGTCACCTTGGTCGGGTCGATCACACCTGATTTGACCAGATCTTCATAGGTATCGGTCAACGCATTGTAGCCAAAGTTTCCTTTGCCTTCGATCACTCGCTCGCAAACGATTCCGCCGTCTTGACCGGCGTTGGAAGCAATCATGCTCAGCGGCGCGCGAGAACTTTTAAGGACGATGTTGTAACCCGTCTGGAAATCAGGCTCCGAATCGGCCGGTGCCTTGACTTGGCTTGCGGCTCGTACCAAGGCCACGCCACCACCGGGAAGAATGCCTTCTTCGACGGCTGCACGAGTGGCATGCAAAGCGTCTTCGACACGGGCTTTCTTTTCCTTCATTTCGGATTCGGTAGCGGCACCAACGTTCACTTTCGCAACGCCACCGGCCAGTTTCGCCAAACGTTCTTCCAGTTTCTCGCGGTCGTAATCCGAAGATGTGTTTTCGATTTCACGTCGGATTTGATCGATACGAGCCTTGATGTCGGCGTTCTTTCCAGCAGGTTCGATAATGGTCGTAACATCTTTGCCAATGAGGATCTTCTTGGCTCGCCCCAGTTCGGCCAAACCGATTGAATCGAGTTTCATTCCGAGTGCTTCGAAGATGGCTGAGCCGCCGGTCAGGATGGCGATGTCTTCCATCATGGCCTTACGTCGGTCGCCGTAGCCAGGAGCCTTCACGGCACAACAATGGAACGTGCCACGAAGCTTGTTGATCACCAACGTTGCCAGTGCTTCACCGTCCACATCTTCGGCGATGATCAACAAAGGTTTGTTTTGCTGAACGATTTTCTCGAGCAGCGGAACCATTTCCTGAATATTCGAAATTTTCTTTTCGAAGACCAGCACATAGGCATCTTCCAGAACGCATTCCATCGATGCGGTTTCGTTGACGAAGTAAGGCGACAGGTATCCGCGATCAAATTGCATTCCTTCAACCCATTCAACTTCGGTTTTCAGGCTTTTGCCCTCGTCAACCGTAATCACGCCGTCTTTACCGACCTTTTCCATCGCACCGGCGAGTAGTTCACCGATTTCGGCGTCGTTATTGGCTGCGATCGAAGCCACGTTGGCCATTTCGGTCTTGCTCTTGATCTTGATCGACATGCTGGCCAGCTTTGCAGCAATGTCCTTGACGGCCGCTTCGATACCGTTTTTCATCTGGATCGGATTGACACCGGCGGTGACCGCCTTCAATCCTTCGTTGAAGATCGCTTCGGCCAAAACGGTTGCGGTCGTCGTACCGTCACCGGCAACGTCGCTGGTCTTGCTGGCGACTTCGCGCACCATTTGGGCGCCCATGTTTTCGTAAACGTCTTCCAGTTCAATTTCCTTGGCGACGCTAACGCCGTCCTTGGTCACCGTGGGTGAACCGAAACTTTTTTGCAGGATCACGTTGCGACCTTTAGGGCCTAACGTCACTTTGACCGCACGGGCCAGTTTGGAAACGCCTCGTCGAATTGCTTCGCGGGCTTCTTGTTCGAATGCGATGATTTTTGCCATGGTCTTAGTCTTTATTCCTTAGTCTATAGTTAGTTGTCAATATTTCGTTGCCAGTTGCCCAGCGAGCTGCTTCTACTCAATCACTGCAAGAACATCGTCTTCGCGCATCAATAGATATTCTTCTTCGCCGATTTTGATTTCATCCGGGCCATAGGTGGTAAAGATCACACGGTCTCCAGGTTTGACTTGCAGTGCCGCGCGGGATCCGTCTTTTAGAAGCTTGCCATTGCCAACGGAGATAACGGTACCTCGGGAGGGTTTTTCTTTGGCGGAACTGGGAAGAAAAATGCCGCCTGCGGTCTGATCTTCGGAAGATTCTCGCTCGACGACAATTCGGTCACCGAGTGGTTGTAGTTTGCTAGAAGTTTTAGAACTCTTGGTCGTTTTTTCGACGGTCTTTACAGCCATGAAACGGTTCTCCTGGACGGATAGGGGTTGGGATCAAGAAATTATGGAAAAACAGCAGCCTCCAATGCAGGCCAGCGATGGGGTGGTCCGCCGCTCTCTCAAGGGGACCACCAATCAAACGCCCTCGCTTGCGCGTTGGGCTGCCATTTTTGCGGATGAAGATATTTGCTGAGCCAACCAACGCAACCGGCGCGCCAATCCGTCGATTTACGTCGGATCAACCATTTTGCCGCTTGGTGGTCCCCTCTTCTTTAGTGGAAATCCCAACCCGAAGCGTAAGCGAGGGAAGAATCGCTGTCCCTCGCTTACGCTTCGGGTTATGATTGGAATATTACCCACTGTGATTCACAAGGTTTCCACCAGGCCACCCTTGGCCCCACACCCAATCCCCGTGACAGATTGGCAGAATACAGGTTTCTGACGCGTCGTTCTGAGACTTGCCTGATCATCGCATCCAGTCGCCAGGCCACTCAAGAACAAGTCCCAGAAATCCCCCAAACCTTGCCTCAGCCCATAAAATCCCCGTTATTACCAACTTGACGGCGCGTTTTTTGTTCATTTTTGCTGACTGAGCCGTGTAAGCGGTTGCTAAAATCCTGTCTGTTAGGAAAATTTGATACAGGGACCTAAAATCAGAAACTCAAAACCCGAACCAGAACATGCCCATCAAAGCTTTTTGCGGAAACTGCGGAACGACCCTTCAGGCGAAAGACAGTCTGGCTGGCAAACGCGTTAAATGTCCCAAATGTGCCTCACCGATCACGGTTGGCGAAAGCTTGGTTGCCGGCGCGGCGGCCAGCTCAGCCAAGCCTGCCGCACAGGGTACTGCTGGCTTTAATCCGATGCTCGACTTACTGGATGAAGCGAACGTCAAAGCTGCTGTGCGCGGACCGTTGTGCCCAAACTGTTCCGCTGAAATGAAAAAGGGAGCCATCATTTGCCTCGACTGTGGATTCAATATCGAAACCGGTCAACGAATTCGCCGCGTCAACCAAGTCGACGGAGATGACGAATTTGCTGGCATGTCGGAAACCGACAAAATGTTGGCTCGCGCGGAACGCGATATTGACGACATGCCGATCACCGGTGTGGGCCAGGATTTTGGCGATGGCGGGGAGTCGTTTATCATCGCGCTCGTCGCGGGAGGAATCATGGCGTTGCTGATTGGAATTGGCATGGCCATTGTTTTGTCGATGGAAACACTGACCAAGCAACTCATCAACCCGGCCGGAATGAGCTTTATCGCATCAACGGTACTGGCGCTGGCCATGATTGTCTGGATTTCCATTGTTGCTTTGAAGCAAAAAGCCGTCGTCCACGCGGTCGCAGGAGTGCTTACCGCAGGGCTTTGGTGTATCGTGTACGGCTTTCTGCAAGGCCGTCAGTTGATCATCCCAACCATTATTTTGCTGGTTTCCTTAGTGATCGGTGGTGCATCGGGAGCTTATGTCTATTACAACGGCATGGCCCCCATCCAGGAAGAGGTTCGATGATCGCCAAAAAAAAAGACCGTTTCCGGCCTGAATAGGCCCAGAACACTCGATCATCCTGCAAATTTTACCTAAAAGGAGCAGGTTAAGCAGGCCGATTCCCGTTTAGTCCCTTTTCTGCCGTGGACGTTTCGGAATTTTCCCGATACCTTAATTATCAACGATATTGGCTTTAAACCCGACCGGCAGATCGAAAAATGAAACCAACCACCCGACGATTCTTTTCGTTGCGTATCCCTTTTTTCGGAACGGTCGCGATTGCCTTGGTATGTGTGGTTTTCTTCATCCTCCCCTTCGTGACGCGCGGCGCCCGAATGGGGATTCGAGACATTCAAAATAATGTTGCCGACTGGCTCCCCAATGAATACGCCGAAACCCAGGATCTGGTCGAATTTCGAAAGTACTTTTATGGTGACCAGTTTGTCGTGGTCAGCGGACCGTGGTGCAATGAAGGCGATCCGGTTTACGCGCGGTTCAAAGAAGCCATCCGTCGTGAATCGCTGGAGTACGAAAAGGACCTGAAAGCCGCCGGCCGCGAAGAAGAACTTCGCGCACATCGTAAGGGTGATGAGTTGGGCCTGCTGCATACAGGAGACTTTCATCAAACGTGGGGCGAGAACAACGAAAAGTGGCTGCAGGGAAAAAACGGAACTTGGTACTTTATCAATCGTCGCGGCCAACTGTTTCGCTGGGATGGCCAAAACAACCTGATTGACGGTCTCAAACGATTTGTCGAACGGACCGTTCATGGCACGAACAAGGCCAAGGGTACCTACATTGCCACCTTCAGTCCGCCGATGGATGACGGCACCGAGAACCCGTTTTATCAAGACCCGACAAAACTCTGCTGTCGCCCATTCAAAACCATTATCTCCGGGCCCGAAGCGTTTCGGCAGATGGCCGGGCCGGAAGGAACGCTGAGAATCCAGAAGTCAGGCGAAGCCGACCTGAGTGCCTTCCAGGCTGAAATGCAGGCCCACAAAGTACTGACCGGGGCCTTGTTCGGCCCCACGCCGCATCGCACCTTCAACTGGACCTTCGATTCACTGCTTCAAGAGGTCGATTCACGGCTTCGGGCAAAATTGAAGTCCGATGCGAACTACCAAAAGGTCTACGAGCAGTTCATTGCCGCCGAAGTCGAGACAAAATACGATGGCGATCTGAACGGGCTGATTCACGCCAAACAAGGAGACCGCCTGGAAACCTGGTATCGCCTGTGGCATCAACTGGAGCTTTCGCCGCCACCCCGACAGACCTGTTTTGTCGTGACGCTCAATGATCCTGTCATCAATGAACTGGCCCGCGTCATCGGCCGGCCCCTCATGGGCAAACCCCGCGGAAGGTTGTTGCAATTGGGAAGCGATATCTGCGGAATCGACGCCAACAATCTCCGGCTCGGTGGCCCCCCTTGCGATAACGTGGCCATTGATGAAGAGGGAACCAATACGCTGGTTCGGCTGGCAGGTTTGTCACTGGTGGTCGGGATGTCGCTGGCCTATTTGTGCTTCGGCCGTATCCGCGTCGCCGCCATGGTTTTCTTCGTCGGCGCCATGTCCGCCATTACCAGCCTGGCCATCGTCTGGTACGGCGGTAGTTCGATGGACGCGATCCTGATGACGATGCCGTCGCTGGTTTATGTCCTTGCGTTATCGGCGTCCGTTCACTATGTCAATTACTATCGGGAAGCCTGTCATGAATCCGGCGCAAGAAAGGCCCCTGAAGTCGCATTCAGTCATAGCTGGTTGCCCTGCGTACTGGCAGCCTTTACCACGGCACTGGGATTGATCTCACTGACCAGCAGCAATCTCACCCCCATCTACAAATTCGGTTTGTTTTCCGCCATCGCCGTCAATGCTACTGTGCTGGTGCTTTATCTGTACCTGCCGAGCGCCCTGACCATTTGGAAACCGGGTTACAAGCAGCAATCGGCATCGGAAGGTGAGAAGCCCTCGTTCTTCTTCACCTACATCGGCAATGCCATCGATCATCTGGGAAATTGGGTCATCGCCCATCACCGACTCGTCACGATCGTAATGTTAACCGTTACGGTTGGATTGTCGCTGGGATTGCGACACGTCGATACAACGGTTCAGTTGCTCAAGCTGTTCGACCGAGATGCCAAGATCCTCAAAGACTATGAATGGTTGGAGGAGCACCTGGGGGAACTGGTCCCCGCAGAGATTGTCATCTGCGTTGACAAGGACGTTCAAAGGGAAGCCTATGCCGCCGAAATCCGCAATGAACAAACTATCGAAGCTCGGCGAAAGGCAGCTCCCGGAACGCCCGAAGAGACTTTCGACGACATGGAGATTCAGTTTGACCAACACGAACTAGCACTCAAGTATTCGATTCTGGAGCGACTGGAACTGTCCAGCCGCGTCCGACAACAACTGGAGACCTTTTTCGGCGCGGATGGGCTGGGCATCGTCGGCTCAGGGATGTCCACCGACGTCTTTACACCACTATATCGTATAAAATCTAACACTGAATCGGTTCGCCGATTTGGCTTCAGCTCGGAGTTGCACGCCAAGAAAAATGAGATGGTCGCACAGGACTATCTGGCAGTCGTTGAAGCAGACCCCAATGCTGACGAAACCACTCGCCACAATATGGGCCGCGAGATGTGGCGGATCAGCATTCGACTGGCCGCGCTCAATAATGTCGATTACGGACGCTTTGTCAACGATTTGAAAAGCGTTGTCGAGCCCGTCCTGCTGGCCTATCAATACCGAACCCGGATATTCAATGAGCTCCATGCCGAGCTTGGTGAGCGTGCAGGTTCCGAATCACGGGTGCTGGTGTTAGGCCCTGATCCAGCCAACCGCGCCGCCAAGGTTGCCAAACAAGTCAACGCAGATCAGCCCATCTCCAACATGGTCGATCAGACCTTTATCTTCTCCGATACGCTTCGAGATCTGTTTGAGAATCGTGGTATTGTCGATCAGAAGAAAAAGGAGCGAAAGTACTATCGTTGGCTTGACATCCAGACCGGGCTGGAAAACGCCAGTACCTCTCCGGAGAAACGCAAGGAAGCGGAAGACTACTATCGGGGCGAACCCTTCAATGAATACTTGCAACGCTTTGACTGCGTAGTACTAGTCGAAACCCACCCGTTGATCGATGTCGAAAAACTGAAACAGAACGCCAAACGTTTTGTGGACTGTCGCGATCATAAATTCGTGATCGACCCGCACACCTACTTGCCCGTCGCAGGCGCCACCACGATGCGAGAACGAGACAAGTCCGGTGAAGCCGTCGGTATTTCAGCAATCTACACCGGCATTGTTCCGATCGTGTACAAAGCCCAACGAGCATTGCTGGAAAGTCTCATCCAAAGTACGGCAATGTCGTTCGTGATGATTGCGGTTGTCATGATGATCCTGCTGAGAAACTGGAAGCGACGTTTAACGGTCAAAAACGCCTTGAATTTCCGAGGCGGAATGCTGTCGATGATTCCCAACATCTTCCCGGTATTCGTGGTGTTCGGTTGTATGGGTTGGGCCGGAATCGAAGTCGACATCGGCTCCATGATGACCGCCAGCGTCGCGATGGGGATTGCGGTCGATGATACGATCCACTTTTTGAACTGGTTCTCCGATGGGATCTCCAAGGGCATGAACCGTCAGGATGCGATTCGACATGCATACCGCCGCGTCGGCCCAGCCATGATTCAAACGACCTTGATTTGCGGTCTGGGTCTGGCAACGTTCGCGCTCAGTACATTCACGCCCACGCAAAAGTTTGGAATCATGATGCTGGTGTTGCTGTCCACGGCAACCCTCGGCGACCTGTTCATGCTGCCCGCCTTCCTGGCCGGCCCTCTCGGCAAGTACTTCGAACATCCACCGGAAGAAGGCTCCCAGAACTCGAGCCTCGGTACTCCTGAACTGGCAACGGAATCCGGCAGCGTCAAATTCCGTGTGATCAGCGACGAGGACAGCCACCCGACCGTCCCCGGCAAACCGCCCACCGCCCCCGGAAAACTGCCCCAGCGCAAAGCAGGTTTATGATCGCGGCACGTTTTGAATCGCGATTTTTTCAATGCAAGCCGTACCGTTTAGCCGCAAGCCGAAGCCGGCCGCCAGTCGTTTGCACCTGCCATAAGATGCCGATCAACCAATGATTGAGGCCTGAAGATCGAGTAGTGGCCGGCGCAGGCGCGGCGATCAGCGTAGGCAGGCTATTCGTAACTCAAACGGATCCGATTTCCGGTTCGGGCACTCTCATGTGCGCTCACGACGACCTTCATCGCCCGATAGGCATCTTCGGGATCAGATGTTTTTCGAATAAAACTGGTCACAGCGCGATGAAATCGCAGTAACATCTGCTCACCAACACTCCGCTCCGTATCGAGCGATTCCGTATGTTGACCAGCCTCGTCGAACCACGTTAGTCCGGCAGGCAAATCGACAAACGCAATGCCATTTTCACAAACGACCTGAATCGAAGACGGTCGTTTGAAGGACAGTGCATCCGACCACCGCTGCGGAATATAATGTCCGACACTGATTTGGGCCTGCGGTCGCACTCCCGCCAAGGGGCCACCGGCCGGCAACGGGAAAAAAGTCAGGCTGACCATTTGGTAGTACAAATCCACCGTCTGATCATGTTGCTCATGAATCGCGCTAATCACCGATTCGGCGTCCGAGTCGACGAGATAGCGACACCAATCCACTTGCTCCATCAGGTACCGCCACACCAGCGGACAGTAATCTCCCCTTCGCAACGAGTTCGACTGGCTCTCCATCGGCATTCGCTCATGACAGAACAGCAACCGCGGTTTGCCCAAACGGGTTGCGATCAACTCCTTCAGTCGAATCGTCGCCGGGGAATGGCGACGTGGCAGTTCCGCCATAAAGGCAACGCCCGATTGTTCGATGCGAGTACGAATCTCAAGTGCCAGACTGGGCGAAACATCCAGTGCCGCTGAACTGTAGACCGCTTTACCGGCTTCGCACGCCGCCAGAATCGGCAGCGGGCCATACCATTCGGGTGACAAGGCTAAAACGGCTTCGATATCGTCTCGCTCAACCAACGCCCGAAAACCATCCATCGGTACGGCTTTGAATTCTTCTGCGACCTTCCGGGATTTCTCGTTCACTTCACAGCAAACTGCTCGAACCTCGAATCGATCCGATAACGCTCTCAACGCCGGTCGATGGCGAGTCTGCCATTGATCGCCCAGCCCAATCAGTCCGACACGTAGCTTCATATTTTTATTGCGAGTTGCGAGTTGCGAGTTGCCGGCAATGAATACTCATTGTCGACCGAAAATGGTTGGTGGGGTTGCTCCGTGTACGAAATTTTAAATTTGCAATTTGAAATTGGCAATTCGCAATCGGAAACCGAGTAACTGCACACTTGCGTTTGCGATTGGGAATACCAGGGTGATCAGGGCTACCAGCACCCGGCAGGACTTCCCGACCCACCCCCCCCCATTCCCCCAACCCCCCTCCCCCCACCCCCACCCCCCCACCCCGAAGCCCCCAATCCCTACCATCCCACCGATTTCAATCAGCTCTGCGGCAATTTAACCCGCCGTCAGCTTTTGGGATATAAAATGATAGCATCCTGCGCCGATAGAATCAGGTATGTGAAGAGGTCACTTTCCAAATCCTGGTTGCATGGAGGGCAGAGGATTGATCAAAAGTGACCTCAACAGGGACGATTTCCGCGACATGCTCACGCATGCGCACTGAAAACGGTCTAAGGAAGGACCGGATTTTCAGATCCAGACAGGAGGTACGGATAATGAGGTTAATAGCAGTTACCATGATGTTTGCAATCACCAGCCTGGTTGCAAGCTGCGCCATGGCCCAGGAGCCGGTCGATTACCGAACGGCATACCACAAGGCCCAGGACGGTCAGAAACCCCTTTTGGTTTTTGTCAGCGCAGATTGGTGTCCTCCGTGCCAAGTGATGAAAAAAACCACGCTTCCTCAATTGCTGAAAAAAGAGTCGTTTGCAAAATTCCATTTTTCGACCCTTGACCTCGACAAGGATGAAGCCATCGGACGCCAGTTAATCGGCACCCAAGGCATTCCTCAGTTCGTCATGTTCGAAAAAGAAGGAGACAAGTGGGTCCGGCGAAATCTGGTCGGTATCCAGACTCCCGAAGCCGTCGAAGCATTTCTCGCTCAGGCCAATCGGGTTCGACTGGCCGCCCATGATCAGAACGATACGACCGAGAGGAAATAATCCGCTGATCACGGCTCCGTCAGAAGCCAGATAACAAACAGGTTCATCCAGGGGCTGCTTCAAAGCAGCCCCTTTTCGTTGTCGGGTAGGTGTGCCGCCAAACAACACGCCAACGGCGGTCAGTAACACCGTCACTAATTGGCACTGCGCCGATACACTTCCACCTGCCTTGCTTCACCTGAATGCGCATCCACTTTGCGAAACCCCAATTTCTTCAGAAGGTTGATCGACCGTTCGTTGCCGGGAGACACCTCGGCATCCATATCCATCAGTCCGAACGTCTGCACGCCATACTCGATGATCGCTTGAGAATATTCTACAGCCAGCCCCTGTCCATCATATTCTGGTAACTGGGCAAACCCAAAATCAGGATTCTCCAAATGCGGCTTCTTGAGAAATCCACTGATCGCAAAGGGTTTGAGATCAAGTGTCTTCACCAGATAGTAGCTGAACCCATTGTCGCACTGAGACTTCAGAATGCCGTTTTCCAGGTATCGCTCTGCGTCATCCACGCACGCGACACCTCGGTCTCCAATGAAACGTAACCAGCCAGGCGTATTAAGTAGCGTCACAAAGAACGGCGCATCTTCCAGTGTGATCAGATCAACGATGGTGCGTTGCGTGCGAATAAGGGACATAGGATCTCGTTATGATTTAATCTGGGAATGCAATCCTGCAATGATGCTAGATCCGCAAACTCCTTCTCAACGATCCGCAAACACGAACAAATACAAATAATGACTTGACGTGTCTGACGATCGATAGGGATTGTCGGTCGCGGAATCAAACATCCAACAGGGTTCCAGCGTTAAGGGATCAGGCTTTCAACTCACCCCGTGTTTCTTCTTCACTTCCTCAATCTTCTCAAGCAGCTCCTTGGTAATTTTGGCACCTCGATCGCGTTCGGCTTCGGTCGGTTTGGGTTTCTCAAAAATCCGCAAGTCTTCCACCGTTCGGTTCTTGAACCAGCCATTGACTGTCTCATCAAACTCACTGGCGAATTCGGGGTGGCTTTCGTGAGAGACACCGTTCTGGTTCATCCGCTTCCAGTGAGCCTGTGTGATTTTCTTCGCCAGCTTCTTGTAAAGCGAGATTTGCACCAGAACATCCGCGGACTTTCGGTTGTAAATTCGCTCCAGTTCCTTTGCCCTTTTGGCCTCCTCTTCGTCCGGTTCCGTGTTCCTCAGAATCGCGAAATCGGATTCCTTGAGTTTCTCAACCCACTCTTTCGTCATCGCGTGATGGGTATCAAACAATTCAGGCTCAGCTTTCCGCTTGACTCCCTTCTTGTCATTCTTCTCCCAATAGGCATCGCGAAGCTCAATCGCCAGTTCTTCGCGAGGATCGGTCTCTCCGTCCAAATCTTGATCGCCCCGATCTTCATTGCCGGTCGCCGACGAACCGCCCGGTGGATTCCCTGACTCCTGGGCCAACGACTGACCGGAAAAAAACAGTGACAAAACCAGTAACCATCGAATCGACATCAAAACGTTTCCCTCTGTTACTTGTGGGCGTCGCGATCGAGCATTCGGTAGTTGATCGCTTCGGACAGATGCTCGTACTGAATGTTATCGGAACAATCCAGATCTGCAATGGTTCGGGACAGACGTAAAACTTTGTCATGCGCCCGCGCCGATAACCCCAATTCCTGCACATTGATCTTCAACAAATCCATTTCCTTGGGTCCGAGTTTGCAGAATTTCCGGATTTGCTGGCTCGACATCTGGGAGTTGTAGAGAATCTTCGAGCCGCCAAATCGTTCGGACTGGGCTTTTCGCGCTGCAATCACCTGTTCGCGAATCGACTCACTCGAAGTCCCCGGAATGGTCGAAGAAAGCTCCTTGAATTCCGCCGCCGGCACTTCCACGTGAATGTCAATCCGGTCGAGCAGCGGGCCTGAAATTTTTCCCATGTATTTTTCGATCTGCACCGGCGAGCAATGACAGGCCCGTCGCGTGTCGTTGCGATACCCGCAGGGGCACGGATTGAGTGCGGCGACCAGCATGAACTCACAGGGGAACGTCATCGAACTCATCGCGCGAGAAATGGTGACGACGCGATCCTCCAGCGGCTGACGCAGCACTTCCAGGGTTCGGCGATTGAACTCCGGCAACTCATCGAGAAACAACACACCGTTGTGAGCCATTGAAATCTCGCCCGGCATGGGAGTGCCTCCACCGCCGACCAAGCCAGGTTCGCTGATCGTATGATGCGGCGACCGAAACGGCCGCGTCGCCATCAGCGCCTGACCGGGTTTGAGGCGACCGACGGCACTGTAAATCCGGGTGGTCGCGACGGACTCCTCGGCGGTCAATGGCGGCAGCACAGTCGGGATTCGCTTGGCCAACATCGTCTTGCCCGAACCCGGCGGTCCAACCATTAAGATATTGTGAGCCCCGGCAGCCGCAATCGTGATCGCCCGCTTGGCCATTTCCTGGCCGCGCACATCTGCGAAATCGACTTCGTAGTCACAGAATTCCTGAAACAGCTCATGCATTCGCGATGGAATCGGCTCGATATTGAGTTGCCCCGATACGAAGGCTGCGGCTTCGGTCAACGAACTGACCGGAATCACATCCAACCCCGCCACGACGGCTGCCTCTTGAGCATTTTCGCGAGGCACGATGATTCCGCGCAGACCCAGTTCACGGGCCGCCAGCGCCATCGACAAAACACCTTTTGCCGGTCGTGTGTGTCCTTCCAGAGCCAACTCTCCGACGACCGCAAAATCCTGAAGCCGTTGTTCGGCCTGAATCTGATTGCTGCCGATCAGGATCCCCAGACACATCGGCAGATCAAACGAAGCCGCCTGCTTCGGCAACTCGGCCGGGGCAAGATTGATCACGACACGATCCGAAGGGCGATAGAAGCCGGAATTGATCATCGCCCGCTCGCAGCGATGCGTACTTTCACGAACCGCCGCCTCCGGCAAGCCGACGAGAATCGTTTTCGGCATCGCGCGGGGCGAAACGTCTACCTCTACCTCGACCGGCATGGCCTGAATGCCCAGCAACGAAAATGTTTTTAACTTGGCCAGAAAGCCACCGTTGCGCGGCCCGCTGACGACTGGCTCGATAAGTTGTTGAACGGCTCGCTCCACAAGAATTCTCCTTTGTCAATTGGGTTGTTCGACTACTTGCTGTACGTCACTGCCATACGCTGTACCACTTCCGCCATCGCCCGTCGGGCTGATTCCGGAGCCAAAATTTCTGCATTGTCTCCCATGCTCAGCACACGGGGAATGATTTCCATCTCGTGTACGGCTTCCACCGTCAGCTCAACACTTCCATCGTCCAGTTCCTTGACGGATTGTTCCGCATGAATCGGATCTTCACGCACCCACATCGCCGCTTGGGGTGAGAGCCGAATCACAAAGGTCGTACTGGTTTTGCTGCGGACGAACATCTGCATGGTGTTACCCACGTACTGATCAATAAGGTCGTCCTCTTGCGGCTCGAAATACTCATCTTTCAGAATGGCCTTGGTCATCCGGTCGACCTTCCAGGGCCGCAATCGGGTTTCAGGGTTACTGTCTTCGCAATCAAACCCGATCGCGTAGAGACTCGACTGAAACAAAACGATTCGATAGGGTTCAATCAAGCGCAGACGTTTAGGCGTAGACAGCGATTGATATTCGATCTCCACGAAGCGATGTTCGAGGATACCGCGATTGATCGTTTGAATGATTTTGTGTTGTTTCTCGTATGACTTTGCCGGGACACCCAGCACGCCCAGCGCTTTGCGATATCGCTGATAGTGTTTCATCACCGGTTCAGGCACCGCGTCCTGAATCTTGCTCCAGAACGACTCGATGTCCTGCCAGAACGGTGTACCGGCCAGCGGGTGCATCAACTGGCGGCCCAGCGACAACGCAATCAATTCCGTCGCGGTAAAACTGATTTTGGCAGGCGACCTACCCAGCGCTCCCAGTTTCCAGACTTTTCCGCGAGGGCTTTCGTGGGCCG
This sequence comes from uncultured Pirellulaceae bacterium, assembly GCA_964414815.1. Classification (GTDB taxonomy): domain Bacteria; phylum Planctomycetota; class Planctomycetia; order Pirellulales; family Pirellulaceae; genus Mariniblastus. Next base: position 93,478 of record CAYPXY010000012.1, read on the forward strand.
CCAGATCGAATCCTGCGACTTGCAGTGCCTCGATGTCCCGCCGAAGCGTTCGCGACGAGACTTTTAGAATCCCCAAGTCCTCGCTGACCTCGGCCTGGATTTCCTCCAAGGTTTTGCCATAACGAACATGCTCAAGGATTTGCAGAATCTTGTGCTGTCGGATAAGTTGTTCGTTGCGAGCCATGGGTGGTACCGACACTCGGTCCCTTTGCGGTGAATCAGACGACCATCGCAATTATCGTTTTTTTCGCCGACGCCGCCAAGTCGCCCTGTTGAAGTTTTTTGAGTGCAGGCAAACTGGATTGCAGTGCCGTCGACTGCTACAATTAAGGATCGCTCGATCAAGAAGTGTCGCCTTTCGCTCCGCGAAAGCCTCTGTTTTTTCTACTTTCGCGGAGCGGAAGGCGACATTAGTTCTTCGAACAATCCTAAGTCATCCACTTCGATTCGCTGGTCCTGTTCCCAAATTTCCTCTCTCCAACAAACCCATGAGTATCCACCCAAGCAACGAGCCCCTGTTTAGTCAAACGGTGCGGGTTCAACCGGGAAATCGTGTTGAAGTGATCGCTCCTCAACTTCATGAAGGTGATCTTGTTCTAATACAGATAACGACTTGCAACCCCTCACCCGGTCAGCCTGAATCATCCATCGTGGCATTTATAGATTCGCTGCCTGAAGGCCCTCGACAAGCGGATACTTGGGAAAAAATCGAAGCATCTATACAGTTGGAACGAGACTCGTGGGAACAGGATCCGTCGTAAACCTCCAAGAGACTGGTGTAGTCTGTCTAGATACCAACGTGGTGATCTACACGGTAGAAAAACATCATGATTTCCTGCCATTGTTGACACCTCTGTGGAAAGCTGTCGACGCCGGCAAATTACACGTTGTCGTCAGCGAACTTGTCTTAATGGAATCCCTCATCCTGCCCTATCGTGAAGGCAACTCATTGCTTATTTCTCATTATGAGGCATTCTTTAAATTGCAACGTATTCAATTGATTCCCGTTTCAGCCAGTATTTTACGCTCTGCTGCCAAATTGAGAGCTTCATATGTTACCTTGCGATCTCCGGACGCAATTCATGCTGCCACAACCATTGAAAGTCGGGCAGACTGTCTCTTGACAAATGATCTGAAATTTCGAAATCTGACTCAATTAAACACAGTTCATCTCTCTGATCTTCCTCGTGATGGACACCCTTAACTCAACACTCTCGCAGATCTGATATGCCGAACCCAAAACGTGTGGTCGTTTGTTTAAGTGGCGGAATGGACTCGACGAGCCTGATGCTGCGATTGCTAGCGGAAGGACGCAAAGTTTACGGACTGAGCTTCGACTACGGACAGAAGCACAAAATCGAACTGAACCGCCTCGAGCAGAACATCAACTACCTCCGTCAACACAACTACCATGTGGATAGCCGCGTGGTGGACATGACCTGGATCGGTTCGATTTTCCATTCGGCACTCACGGATGAAGACTGGCAAGTCCCAACCGGATATTACGAACAGGAAACCATGCGACAGACGGTGGTGCCGAACCGGAACGCGATCTTTGCATCCGTCGCCTATGGGTACGCTCTGTCCATCGCAGGCCGCGAAGATGCCAAAGTCGATCTATGCCTCGGCGTTCACAGCGGCGATCATTCGATTTATCCCGACTGCCGGCCCGAGTTTTACGACGCGCTGTTCCATGCCTTTTCGATTGGCAATTGGGATTCCGACAAAGTCCGCTTGTACCTCCCGTATCTGGACATGAACAAACTGACGATTCTGCAGGATGCCGATCAATCGATTCAGAAACTTCGGCTGGACTTTGATACGGTTTTTCGAAATACCTGCACGAGTTATCAACCCGATTCCAATGGTAAATCGCACGGACTGACCGGCTCCGATGTGGAACGCATACTGGCGTTCCATCGTTTCAATCGCGTTGATCCCGTCGACTATATCGAGCCTTGGGAGGATGTGGTTCAGAAAGCTCTGAAGCTGGAAAAGCAATACAAGGCCGAAACGGGAGCATAACCACCGGCTCAACTCCGCAGCACCCGATACAGCAACAGCGATCCGATGCCAAAGCAGGCAATGTTGCCAAACCACGCACCGTAGGCCGGCAACAAACCGGACTTGGCGCCTTCCAGCCCCAGCATGAACAGGGGATAGTAAATAAATAAAATCGGCAGAAAGCAAATCCCGAACGTCGCCGAATAGTTGCTGGTCTTCATTCGAATCGCGACCGGTATTCCGACCATCACAAACGCCAGACAACTGAAACCGTTTGCCCATCGGCGATGCGGGACCATCTCCAGCCGCGCCAAACGGTACCCCGCTTCTTTTTCCTGCCGGAGCCGTTCCTGGGATTCGATATGGGTCAAGCCGACCAGATCGCCGGAAAAAAATTGACTCGCCAACTCCAGACCGTGCCTCTCCTTCATTTCGGTGATCTCTTCTTTCTGTTGGGTGATCGCCGTTCTTACCTGGCTGAGATACAGATGATTCGGATTGCCCGTCGCCTTGGCAATTTCTTCAGGCGACCGAAGCGGGACTTCATGCGTGAACGTATCATCGAACTTCATCGACGCCTTGGGAGATTCGATCAGGCCCTTGGTCAACGTCAAATTCAAGCTGTAGGTCGCAGGATTTGAAACGATCTCGGCTTCGTGCGCGACAATGCGGGCATTCCCATCGCCTGAATTTTTAATCGTGATCACTGGATGGATCAGCTTTCGGCCTTCAATGCCGTCCACTTCGATGGAAAACTGGGGTGTGGAAAATGCGCCTTCCTTGTTGAGAATCCCGTAAACAATTTTGTCACTACTTTCGAGTACTACCCGCTCCACGCCCCAATAGCTCCAGGCAAACGAAATATCGTTGAGCCATACCGCAAACAGACTGATGAAGAACGACAGGATCAGGGCCGGAAAAATCAAAACCGATTTCGAAATGCCAAGCGACTCGATGGCCACCAGTTCGTTTTCCGCCGACAGCCGACCGTAGACCACGCACACACTGAACAGGCTCGTCGCCGGCAGCGCGAACATTAACGCTTTGGGAATGACGTAGGGAATCAGTTTGATAATCACATCCGGCCCCAATCCCTTCCGCATCGCCTCATCCGCCAACCCCACAATCACCATCAGCCCAACGAACCCCGCTGAGGCAATCAAAAAAATCTTCAGCAATTCCCAGATGACGTAGCGGTTGATGAGATGGGGAATCATGGCTGGGGTCAAATCGGATCGGCAAGTTTCTGTCTGGAACACCCTATCGCAGCGTCTCTCTTGAGGCACTGAGGGGTAAAACTCGCCTTGAGGACAAAACGGGGATGGAGGTTTTCCCTAAACCGTATTGAAAATGGGCTTTTCGGTCAATTGCAGCCCGAACGCATAAAATTTCGAAGTTTCGGTGTATCAACAACAACGATTCACCGATCTAGGAATTACGTCCCTTGCCAGCTAAACTGGCAGGGGTGCTAATGGTAAACTTTTACCTGCAGCTCGCTTAATATGTTGACTTTCTTCAAGATCACCAACGGTGCGACTTCGAGTCGTGATGCTCAGTCTCGTTCGACGCCCGATACACGTTTGGCGACTCCATCAAAGACGCCCATCATCGCGTTGGAAGCGTTGCTGATTCTTTTGCTGTTTGTACTGCTTGCCGGGCAAGCCGCCCCCGGGGTCAATGAATCGCATTATCTCACCAAGGCAAAACACTTCTGGAATCCTGATTGGTGCGCGAATGATTTGTTTCTGTCGTCAGCCGATTCGCATTGGATGTTTTATTGCTTGTTCGGATGGCTGACCAAGTTCGTGTCATTGGAGGTGTTTGCCTGGCTCGGGCGCATTGGAACCTGGCTTGCCATCGCCTGGGCGTGGCAGCGATTGAGTTGGCGGCTGATTCCGATTCCTTTTTTTGCTCCGTTGACTGCGGTTTTGTTTTTCTTGCTCAACGATCGATTTCATCTGGCCGGTGAATGGGTGATCGGAGGATTTGAAGCCAAGGGGATCGCCTATTGTTTTGTGATCCTGGGGTTGTCGGAACTGGCGGTCAATCACTGGAATCGCGTGTGGCCGTTTTTGGGGCTGGCGGCCGTTTTTCATGTGCTGGTCGGGGCCTGGGCGATAGTGGCAGCATGGATGGCTTGGGTCCTGTGGCTTCATCGAACCTGGCAGCATCATTCGAATCGTCCGCTAACGGGCTACGATTTGATGATGCGGTACCGTCGTGAGCTACAGCAACAGTTGCCGTGGCTTGGCTTGGGGTTGCTGTTGATCGTGGTCGGAGCCATTCCGCCGTTACTGGCCGATCAGAATACGACAAATGAAATCAAGCGTCATGCGGCGGAAATCTATGTTAACGAACGGATTGCTCATCATCTGACATTCGGTGCGTTTCCGGTATGGCATGTTGCCCGGTTTGTGGCGATGGTGGGAGGTTGGTTTTTGCTGCACCGAGGTTGCCGTGCCCTTTGGGCCTCGTGGGCCGATCAGTTTGGCCGAATGTATTTATTCGGGCTGGCCAGTCTGCTGATTTCGTTTGCGGGATTGATGCTGAGCGGTCTGGCAGATTCGGATCCGCGATGGCAGGCGGCAGCCAGTCGCTGGTTGCGGTTCTACTGGTTTCGTTTGTCCGATTTTGCCATTCCAGCTACAGGTGCGTTGATGGTGGGCTGGATTGTTTCCCATTGGCTGCGACAGTCGAGGGAACTTGCTCGCCGCTGGGCTGCCGGGTTTGCGGTGGTTATGTTGGTCGCGGCGGTGCTGGCACTCGCAGTGGAAAAGCGTCGTGATTCGCGTCCGGTTGCCGATCAACGGTCCTTACCCAATTATCCAGATGATGAGCGGCGAACGATGGCGACCTATGAGAAATGGCGTCAGGTTTGCCAGTGGATCAAGCAGAATACGCCCGCCGAAGCGGTCTTCATCACGCCGGTTCAGCAGCAGACGTTCAAGTGGTACGCTGAGCGGGCGGAAGCCGTCAACTGGAAGGACATACCGCAGGATTCTGAGTCCATTATCCAGTGGAATCAGCGCGTCACGGATTTGTTGTTGCCACAAAAGCAGTACGAAGCCGGAATCATGAGTTATTCCGACGAACAGTTGCGAGACTTAGCAAAGAAATACAATGCCGATTATCTGGTCGTGCTGCAATGGCAAGTGGAGCTGGTGAACGAGACAGAATTGAAACAGGTCTATCCCGTCGATCGCTCCACGAAGTCAGCGTATGTTGTGCTGGAATTGAACCGTTGATCACTTTAGCCGACCGGCAGGTAAAAGTTTACCCAAGCAGTATTGTGTTTCCTGGACGCTGAGTTGCGAGTCGCAGAGCGACTCGCCTACACTAGAGTACGTTTTTATCTGCCGGTCGCCTTACGGTTCGCGGATGCTTTGGTCGAGGTATCTCAGCAGCGGATACAGGAAGTAGTTGATCACGCGCTGATTGCCGACCTTGATCTCGGCGGTGGTGGCCATACCCGGCATCAAGCGGAATCCGGGACCGACTTTTTCAAGCTGGATCGGTTCGAGCAATTGCACACGGACTTTGTAGGTCGTCATTGAGGGGATGCCCCTGGCCTCTTCTTTTTCGAAGGAGTCTTCGCTGATCGTCTTGACCACGCCTCGAAGGGTGCCGTGTTTCTGGAAAGGAAACGAAGCAAGCTTGACGCGGACGACACTTCCGGGCGGGAGCACTTCGTGAGTGTCACCCGATCCTTGCAACCCGGCCAACTGGCTGGCCGATGCGACCTTGATTCGACCGATGTCTCTACCGGGGACTTCGATTTCGGCTTCGAGTGGAACATCGATCGGGATCAGCTTTAGAAGAGGCTTGCCTGGCTCACTGATCGTTCCCACCGACTGCTCGGAGACTTCAATGACCACAAATTCTTTGTAGGGAAGTGATTCCGGAACAGTCACGTTCACATAGGAATTGGATTGAAAGGCTTTTTGGAGTTGTTGCTCGGTTTCCACGAGCTTCTCGTGGGTGGCGACCAGGTCGACCATTACTTTAGCACGCTCGTCCGAGATGTAGGCCTGACGGCGAGTCTGAAGTGCTTCAAGTTCCTTGACCAGTTCGTCGCTTTTGCTGATGACCTCTCGCCATTTCATTTTGGCTTCATTGGTTTGCATTTTTCGTGAAAGTCGATCTTCCTCGGTCTTGCTTTTTTTCTCTACCAAGCGGATGATTTTTTCTTCATACTCGCGGAGGTCCACCAGGTTTTCTTTATGGAACTCGATGGAATCCTCGTTGTTTTTCTGAATAACGACCAGTTTGCTTTCTTCTGCGTCGAATTCGCGAATCTTGGCGTCGTAGGCACCTTTACGGTCTCGATAGAGTTGTTCCTGGACCAGCCAGTCGCGGTCGTCCTCGCGGCCCGCCAGGCTAAATGGAACGCCATTCTTTTCCGCGGTCAATCGGGCCCTTTGTGCAACGAGCAAGTCGTGTTTCAGTTCCAGCAATTTCAAATCGGCTTCTGAGATGGTTGGATCGAGCGTTGCGACGACTTGTCCGGCCGTGACACGATCACCAAACTTGACCAGAATCGACTTGATAGGCGATGGAAGTTTGGTATCGACCATGATCGGCGAGACACTCGTGATCAGTTTCCCTTCCGCGACGACCACTTGGTCGACGTGGGCCCAGTAGGCCCAGGCAACCGTGGCCATCAGCAACGAGATTACGGCGTAGAGCGTCCATCGCGCACCCCCGGAGACTGGCTGACGCTCGATTTCAACCGCATCCGGCTGGAACTCGTTGAGCACACGATCGTGGCGTTGGCGATCCTGGTGCGCTGCTTGCCGAGCCTCGCGGCGTTGCTGAAGTCGCTTTTCTTGTGGGGAAGCTACCCCCGTCCCATTTGTTGATACCATAGGTCTTGATAAACTTTGCAGGTTTTTAGCAGTTGTTGATGCGGACCGACCGCTTCGATCCGGCCTTTTTCCAGGACCATGATCGAATGGCAGCTTGTGAGTGTGGAAAGACGGTGCGAAACAATGATTACCGTTCGGCCATTGGCGATCGCGCGCAGGTTGCGCTGGATGATCGCCTCGGATTCAGGGTCAAGCGCACTGGTCGCTTCATCGAAAATCAGGATGCGCGGGTCTTTGAGCAATGCTCGCGCGATGGCGATGCGTTGTTTCTGACCGCCCGAGAGATTGGAGCCGTTTTCTTCCAGCAGTGTATCGTACGACTGTGGCAACTGTTCGACAAACTCGGACGCTCCGGCCATTCGCGACGCGAACACGATTTCCTGGAAACTGGAATTGGGTTTCGACATGGCGATGTTGTCGCGAACGGTACCCCGGAACAGGAAATTGTCTTGCAGCACGACACCGATATTTTGCCGGACATGTTGAATGTCTAATTCCCGCATGTCCAGCCGGTCGATGCGGATCAGCCCGCCTTGCGGATGATGCATGCCCTGAAGCAGCCGAGTCAGGGTGGTTTTTCCCGAACCACTTCGGCCCACAACGCCGATCACGGCACCGGGCGGGATGGCGAACGACACTTCATCGAGTGCCGGTCGAGCGGTTGGAGAATAATTGAACGTCACGTTTTCGAATTCGATCTGTCCGTCGATCAGCGGGCGAAGTCCAAATCCGATCCCCTGCTCTGGCTTGCGGTTCATCACGTTGCCCAACATCCGCACCGAGAGTGCACATTGCTGATAGGAGTGAACCAGGCCGACCAGTTGAACCAGGGGGCCGGTCACACGGCCTGAGATCATTTGAAACGCCACCAGTTCACCGACGGAAAGCTGTTTTCCGAACACCAGGCTTGCTCCGTACCAGACCACGATCACGGTCAGCAGCTTTTCCAGCAGCTTGGACATCGTAGTGGCGACAATCGAGATTTTTCCGACGCGGAAATTCATGGCGACGGCTTGAGCGGTTTTATCGTCCCAGTTCTTTCGCTGAACGGGTTCAAGGCTGAGCGCTTTGACGGTTTGAATCCCGTGTATACTTTCGACCAGCATCGCCTGGCGATCCCCCTCAGCGTTGTAGAGGGCCTCGAGTCGGCGCCGATACGGCCCGAGCAACACACCGATGTTGATGGCGAGAAGCCCGGCAAAGAGTAGCACGACCAGGGTCAATGGAACGCTGTACATCAGTAGAATCGGCAGGAATACCAGCAAAGCAGTGGCATCGAGCAGCGTCAAAAAAAGGCTCCCCGTCAGAAACTCACGAATCTGGTTGGTTTGCTGCATGTGTTTGGTCAGCACCCCGGCGGTAATGTGCTCGAAGAAGTCCATTGGCAACTTGAGCATGTGGCCGAACGTGCGCGTCGCGACCCGAACGTCGATCTTGCAGGTGGCGTGCAACAGTAGATAGCTGCGCAAGTAGCCGAGAATCGCATCAAACACCAAGGCGATGCAAATCCCGACCGTTAGCACATGCAGCGTCTCGAGCGCATAGTTGGTCAGCACCTTGTCGATCACAATTTGGAAATACAGCGGTACAACCAGTGCGATCAGGTGAATGAACAGAGCGGCAATCGCGACGTCAAAGAACGCGGTTCGTTGTTTGAAAATTTCAGGCAGAAACCATTTGAGGCTGAACGGCTGATTGGCATCGAGCACCGAATAGGTTCGCTTGGCCAGGATCACCTCACCTTGCCAGGATTTTTCGAGCTGTTCACGCGAGAGGAAGATGAAACCCTGTTGGTCGGCCAGCGGATCAAAGATCGCCATCTGATCGATGGGTTTTCCGTCATCGCCTTCGATTTGTCGGAAGCCTACCAGGATGATGTAGTTGCCGTTTTGAAGTCGCGCCATCACGGGGAAGGCCTGGTCGACTTTTTTGAGTTGCTTCCAGTTGAGCCGAACCTGTCGGGCTTTGAGACCGGAGTCCTTGGCGATGCGCAGAATCTTTCGCAGGTCAGGTTCCTGGTCGACGAGCGAGTAGTCGTGAACCATGCGGTCCGCGCTGACATCGAGGCCATGATGCCGTGCGATGAGTGCCAAGCAGGTCAGCGAAGTATGTTTTTCGGAGCGTCGGGTTTCGGCCGAGTGTTCGTCTTCGCTGGTGTCGAACGGCTCCGCCTGATCGTCCGTCTCGATGCTGTGGTCGAGCTGTTGATTCAGGTCGTCCCGTTCTTTGGCTTCACCGTCAAACGATTCATCCGGAAGCATTTCAGGATCAAACGCATCGGGGGAGCCGGGCTGGGATGAGTCAGACATGAATTTTTCGTGTTGTGACATAGATGAACGGAACACAAAGATTGTTTCAACAAGTCCTCAAAGGGCAAGTCTAACCCACAGATTGGCGATCGACCGGTCAGGATGCGAAAATGTGGTAAACTGGGGGAGATAAAACGAAAAAAGCCTTGGGAGCAAGCTCCCAAGGCTAACGATTTACCTAATGGTAAGGACTGGTTCGAGTGTGGCGATTATACCAGTGCCAGCAATGATCCGAATTCGCTTGACTGGTTGGTGACCCGGAACCGGCGGGCAATATTGTCTAGCGAATCCCAAGCACTGGTCAGGTCGATGTTTCCGCTGATCTGATTGTCACGCGAGAAGAACTGAACCGTTTCAACTCGTTGTCCTGGCACATGATAATTGGCGATCGTAACCGAACCTTGCGAACCTGTGTTGTCGAGATGGAAATCGATTCGCAGGTCGTTGCCGAGCCGTCGCAGACGGAAGTTGGCGTCGAATGCCGAAACCGTGCCGGATGGATCACGGAACCGGACGATATCGAAGCCGCGTTCGCCTTGACCGGCTTCTTCGATGATGCGGTCGTGTCCGTCGCCGAGGCTCCAGACATAGGTGTCATCGCCTGTGCCGCCGTAGAGCCAGTCGTTTCCGCCTTGGCCGCGAATGATGTCTTCACCTGCACCGCCCCAGATCATGTTGCTGAGTTCGTTTCCGATGATCGTATCGTTCCCGGCACCTCCTCGAGCATGTTCGATGTCGACGCCGTATCCAATCCGCAGCACTTGGGGGATACCGTGGACGGTGGTCCATGTTCCCGGTCTCAAGTCGATCGTTTCGTTGCTGAGACTATTTCCCAAGTTCAGTGTATCATTTCCGCCTGCATCCCAGATGGTGTGTTGAATCGGTCCGCCAATCAGCGGATTGGCCGACGGGCGATAATACATATATTGATCGTCACCGGTGCGGTAATTCATGTTGGCACCGTACAGACGTTGCAGTTCGACGATATCGTACAGCATGTAGCCGCCAGGATTCGAACCCGCACCAGGATAAATCCCCGGATAAATGTCCGCGATCGGGTTGGTGGGTGGCCCCGACGAATCACCCGACTTGTACGACATCACCGTGTTGTAGCTATAGTCGTTGAAGATCGACAAGTGAGGGGTATTCTCGAACGAGTGTTTCAGGCCCAAGGCGTGCCCTACCTCGTGCTGGGAAGCATGATAGAAATAGGTTCCTTTCTGGACCATGCTGCGTCCCATCTCATCCAAGTTGATATCCCAGTCAATTGAGCCGAGATTGAACCAGATGTCGGCCATGGGGTTGCCCCGACCGTCCCCGTCCGAAGGGTAATAGGCATAGGCATAGGCGCCGGTAATGCGGTCGAAGGGCCCCCAGGCGCCGATGACCATGGACGCGTTGACCGTATTCCATTGATAGGGGACTTCAACGAAATCCAGATTCGCAAACGTTTCAAGTTCTGCAAAAACCTGTCGCATGGCTTCACGGGCAGGTTGCCCCAACGCGTGCGGGTTCAATGCTTCATTGTCTCCTTCAAAGTCTCCGAATTGTTCCCGGTAATACCATGGCAACGGAGGTCGATTGGGGTCGGTACGGGGTGAATTTTCCTGGTTTCCACCATCGATAAAGGAATAGGTAATGACGGTTTTGCCACCGGAAATAACCGCGTTGTGCTGGGTGCCCGACAGCAGAGCCGCCGACCCGATCGGATCGGTATTGACGTTGATTCGTCGCCATTCCGACCAGCCGGTGATGTCATTGGTGGCCCTTACCAGCAGACCATCGAGTACGCGCCCCCAGTCTGCTTCGGCGCCCTGAATATCCAATCGGGAAAACTGCTCGGCCGTCAATGTATGGACTTGTCCTGGCAACATTAAGTCGGCCGAGTTACCTGCTCCTCCCGATCGCAAATAGAACCGAGCAGAACGGTCGAGGGCGGTACTGAAGTTCTCGTCAAAAATCTGATACCGCGTATAGGCGGGGCCAGCGTCCTGTTGCTGGAACAACGTTGAAACCCGAACGTTTTCCAAAGTATCCAGAGAAATGTTATTCTCAGTGGCTTCGTACCTGGGCGTTTCAACTCCTTGCATGGTCGCCGATTGCAGGGTGCTGCCACGGTGGCCATCCGAGACCCACATCCGGACGGTTTCAATACCGGGTACCGTCGGCATGTGATATTTGACAGTGTGTCGCTGATCCCAAGGCAGCTCGATCCAGGTCAATGCAGCTTGCCGGACGCCGTTGACGGAGAAGTAGCCGCTGTTGGGGTTGGAGCCTGTATCGTACAGATAGAATCGCTGCAACAGGTCTCCATCTGCATCGGAAGCGGTGAACAGGCTGGTCAGTTCGAAAACGCTACCCAGTTTTGCATTGAGACTGAACAAATTCAGAACCGGAGCATGAAGATTCGGGAGCGTTTGAACCAGGAAATACTGTTCCTGGCCCCAGACGCCATTGCTGAAGGTCTGGACCAGAACGTTTTCGCCCTGCGGTCCTCGTTCACCGCCCCGGTATTCCAGTTGGTCCAGCTCCAGATTGCCCCCGGAGTCTCGGCTGATCGTAAACCACTGACCAGGAGTCATTTTCAGACCCTTGAAGACGAAGTGGCCACCGTTGGCATTGTTTCGGCCATCTTTGAACCGGATGCGTTCTACCGCATCGGAGACCGTAAACAGATTTCCAGTGCCCGGGTTGGTGATCGTGTTGGCTTTGCGGCCCGTGTCCATGTTGAGATAATGGTTGGCCTGAATCGTCAACGTCGGGATTTTGGGCTGAGTGCTGACGGCCACTTCGGTGGAGCCTTGCAGGAAGCCATCATAGACGGTGATGCCTATATTTTCGGTTTGAGGCGCAGCGGCCGCACCGACGTAGAACAGCCGGTTCAGTTCGGATTGCTGCACGGTGAACAAGACGTTCGATGCCATCCGCTGGCCTTTGAATTCAAAGTAGCCACCATTGGCGTTGGCATTGCGGTCGATGAAGTCATAACGAACTGGATTGTCTCCATCCTGATCGAAATAGGTGAACAGCCTGCGCGCTGCCAGTTTCTCACCACTGAAGACATCATAAGGATGCGGTGTCAGAATCGGAGGCGAGTTGCCGGTCGCCAAAAAGCCCGTGGCAACATTGCTCCATTCCACTCCGTCCCATACCTGGACATTAATGGACTCGGTGTTGGAGTTGTTGGGGCTGCGATAAAGCACCGAGTTCAAGTTGGCTGAAGTGACATCTCGCCAGAGGTTCGCCGGTTGAGCGGCTCCATTGACGAGGAAGGTTCCGCCCGCCGCACCGTTATCTCGAAAACGGTAAAGCATGACAGCCCGACCAGGAGTCAGGTTGGATACCGAGAAAAGGTCGCTTAAGCGTAACGTTGTGTTCAGAGGAAGAACTCTGTTGGGGATGGTGACAAGTGGAGCCATGGTAATCCTGTCCGAAACGTTGCAGGGTCAAGTAAACAGTGAGGGACAATGTCCTGATAGCCGATTGAAGGATCGTGCTTCAGGGGGGGAAGGTGATCTTGAGCGAACCGTTGAGCAGTCGAAACCGGTGCGCTGACGGAAGACGATGAAAAGCAAAAAAGGGAAACCATTGCTGGCCTCCCTTACTATTCTATTCCGAATGCGTTCCGTTTGAACAATCAATTTTTCAAAAATTTGGAGATTTTGGCGGAGCCGCAGCATTGGAGGTGGGGGCGTTGGTTCCCAGCCCTGCTCCGTCACGTGCCTGTACCAATCCTGCGTCAATTAACTGTTTTACCAGATTTTCCATCGCGCTGAAGCTCCTCAGAAATCCGTCCGGCGGCATGATGATTCGCTGGCTTGCCTCCAGCCGGGGCTTGTTATTCTCATCATTTTGTGATCCCACCAACGTAACCAGGTCGAGACGGACCATACCACCGGATAAAGTGATTTCTCCGATTCCATCCGCAAATATCTCACGATTCATAGCCATCTAAAACTCCTTATGGGTTAACTCAGGTTAATTCTGCTAGTAGTGCGACAGCACTTCAGGGATGCACTTCAGGGACGGATCGACACAAGTGCCGGAATCCGCTAAATAACGAGCCCCAATTTTGCAAGGCTGCCGGATACAACTAACAGTTTTAACGATGTCCTTGATTTAACGCAATCAACGACCAGGATTTTTTCCGATGGATCGGGATCGTTTCTCTATGGCACAACCAAATTCATACTGGCAAAGGTTTAAAAGTTCGATTCAGGGTGTCGACCATGCCTGGCAGTTGGCGCTAGGCGTCACGCTGGGCATGATGATCGGCCTGATGGCCAAGGAGTCACTGCTGTTTGTGGTGCTGGTGGTCCTGACGATTCTCTCGCCGGCAAATCTATTGACCGCCGCCATCTCGGCGCTCGTGTGTTCCCTGGTGGCTAGTTGTGAGCCGGTGATGTCGGCGATGCACTCACTGGGGTATGCGGTATTGAGTCAGTCAGGAATCCAGACGACGGTAGGCCCACTGTTGGCAAAACCCTTGATGCCCTGGTTTCGGCTGGACAACTCCATGGTGATGGGCGGGTTGGTCTTGGGTGTGATGTTGGCTCTTCCGGTGTACATGATGTCGTTGGTGTTTTTCAATCGCCTTGGCTTGCGAGTCTACCATAAAATTCGGGATTCAAGCTACTGTCGCTGGCTGATGGGATCGCCCACCTCCAAAACAAGTGAAGGGGCGATATGATTCGACTGAAATATCTCATTCCACGAGTTGTCATATTAATGCTGGCGTTTACCGCCGTCTGGTTGTCGAAGGATTTGCTGGTTCGCCAGGAAATGGTTCGACAAGCTCAACGTCTGACCGGTGCGAAAGTCGAAATCGGACAGCTCCAGGCCAATCTACAGAATGAGCGATTGTTCCTCAAGGATCTGAAAATTGCGGATCCGCAAAACCCGATGAGCAATTTGCTGCAAGCCGATCTGGTTTATCTAAAGATCGACCGCGAGCAACTTTGGCATCGACGGCTTATCGTCACCGACGGTCAAGTCAATGGTCTGGTGGTCAATGCGCCGCGAACCGAATCGGGTGCCTTGTCTCCAGAAGAAGGCGGGCTGCCAATCGGTCAGACAAAGTCCCAATTGGATGCGAGTCGGCCGTTCGATTTTTCGCTTGATGCCAACCTCTGGAAGAAGGAAACAGAAGTTCTTGGCCAGCAGTTGCTCAACCAGGTTTCAACCGACGCCCATCTTCCGGTGCTGAGTTTGTCAACGGAAGCCGTATGCCGCGATACCCAAACCCAGTGGCCTGCCCGAATCGGACAGTGGAAAGAGGCGGTGGAGTCGTTTCGACAACGGTTCGATGCACTCAATGCGACCATTGAATCGGATAGCAGGTACTACAATCCGCTGCGCGACAAGGCAAAACATGAAGCCGCCCTACATAGTTTGGAGAAACTGGATGCTGAGGGGGCAAGGCTGCGGGAGGGGTTGCAATCGGAACTGGAACAGTTGAACCGTGACAAACACAGGATTCAAACGGTTTCGACCAGCGACCGGCAGCAACTGGTTCGACAGCAGCCTGGCAATGCTTTCGACGAGCAATTGGTGTCCGAGTTGCTGTTGCATCAGGAAAATCGGCAATTGGTCGCAGAGGTGGTCGCCTGGATGATCTGGTTTCGAAACGCCGTTCCTTCAACCGGGAATGCGGAAGTGGGGGCCGCCGGACCCATTTTCCCATGGGGTGAGGATTTGCCGATCAACGGTCAGGAGTCGAGTCCCCATCTTCTGATCAAAAAAATTGAACTCGAAGGAAGCGGTTGGTTTGCTCAACATCATTTCAGCTTTGTCGGTTCCGCGTTTAACTTGACGCCGACGCCTTCCAAGGCCATCGGCACGGCCCGATTTGAGTTGAGGGCACTGGGTAAGGAGAACGTGTTGATCGACTGTGAAGTGGACCGAACCGGTCTGATCCCTGTCGATCGTTTGAAGATCCAGTTTCCGGAGTTGGGGACGTTCCCTGCCGTCGCAGGTCATGAACAAAGCATGTTGGTTTCCTGGGGAGCCACCCGGCGAGCCAATGCGGATATCACGCTGGAGATGGTTGGCGATCAGATATCTGGTGAGTTGATCGTTCGACATTCCAACGTATCGCTGCACGTCGATTCGCTCAATGATCTGTTGGGTGGAAACGAGGTTCGCCTGCGGATCAATCAAGGATTAAACCGAATCGACCAGTTCAAGGCCGCCTTGAAGATCGAAGGAACGCTCAGCGATTACTCGACTCGGCTCGAAAGTGATTTGGGAATGCAGTTTTCCAAAATCGTCGACTCGTCGGTCGTGGATCGGATTTCTCACCAGAACGAAAAGGTGCTTGAGCAAGTCAGTCAGGTTGCCGCCAGCACTCTCCATCGGTTTGAAAATGAATTTGAGCCGGTGTTGAGGCAACAACTGGAGCATCTCAGTCAGGACGTGCTGCGGATGGCCGATTTGAGCAACGCGATCTCGCCGCAGGAAACAGAAGGCTGGCGAAAGTTGCGATAGTTTCTCTGGGCGACTGCTAGCATCTCTTCGCATGACATTAGGAGGCCGAAGATGTCAACGCTCAGCGATTTGTCGACTGCAAACACCTGCATTCTTGCCGTGGCATCCCGCCATCTTCCGCTGTCGATCCATTTAATTCATGGATGAATTCTGGTGCAACGTGCAAACCACTTTCGTTTCGCAGCACAATAGCAGTTTGGATTTTGTGCCCATAAAATGGATCGATCGGCCGGTTCCAAAAAAATGTCTGGAACAACTTTCAGATTTAGGTTTACAGTTTGGATCGAAGTCGGCATACTGTTATCGCTTTCGTTAAACGGTCACAGACAGGAGTGCATCTACTATGAGGCGATTTTCAATCAGCCAGTTGACAACCATGCGTTGGTCGCTGCACCAGGACGTTGTCCGGTATCAGCTTCAAGGTTTCAACTCGATGGGTATCTGGCGGCAGAAGGTTGAAGATTGCGATGTGTTTGAAGTGGCTGATTATCTGCACGAAATGCGGATGAACGTTTCCAGTGTCCACTGGGCGGGCGGCTTCACGGGCGGCAATGGTGTGTCCTACGAAGACGCGATGCAGGATGCGATTGAAGCGATTGAAATGACCAGCCGCTTGAACAGCGATTGCCTGATCGTACACCCCGGTTGTCGCAATGGCCATACATCCAAACATGCACGGCGACTGTTCCTCAATGCACTGGAGCAATTAGTACTGGTAGCATCAGATTTTGGCGTTCGACTGGCCATCGAACTGATGCCCTGTCCTACAGCTCATCGGTGGACGTTCATGAAGCAGATGAATTGTGCTCTGGAATTGCTCAGCGAATTTCCGGAAGAGGAACTGGGATTGGTGCTGGATCTCTATCACGTCGGCCTCAACGAAGAAGTATTCGAAAATCTGGATCGGTTTGCTCAGCGGATTGCGTTGGTTCAATTGGCGGACCGGAGGGCCGACCACCAAGGCAATGAGTGTGGGGGCAACGAACGTCGTCTGGCGCTCGGCGAGGGTCAGGTTCCTTTTGACAAATGGTTTCAGCGCCTCCAGGAGTTGGGTTTCAACGGAGTTTACGAAGTCGAGATTCACGGCGAAGGGGTTTCGCATCTGGATTATTCGGAACGTCTGGACACGACCAAAACCTTCATTCAGTCCGCCAAAGCATCCTGGGTCAAGAATCCATCGGCCGATCGCGCCGGTGTCCGAAGGCTGCGAAATCAATGAGTAGGGACGTCTATCCCACCAACTCATTGTGGCTGTATAAATAACGCTCTTTTCTGATTGGGTAGCGAGTAGTCGAATCCACACGCCTTGAATAAATCTTCCGAGGACGAGATCGCCATCAGTTCGACCACGTTCATCTGTTTGGCACGCTGCACGCATCGCCCCACGAGCTCCCGGCCAATTCCCCGACGCTGATACATCTCATCGACCGCTAAGCACTGCACCTCGGCCATCTTTCTGGAGTAGATTTCAACGGCGGCAAATCCCACTACCTTGCCCGCATGTTCCGCAATGAATCCATGCCGCAGCAACAACTCAAGCTCAATCGAGGTGCGCGGCAGCAGATACTTACCGTTCATGAACGGTTTGAGGAATTCAGTCACGCGTCCCAAGTCCGAAGGTTGGGCGTCGCAGTAATCGATCGAAAGGTCGTCCATGGGGCGAGTGTTGGGTTGCGGGTTGCGAGTTGTTGGTTGTTAGTAGTTAGTAGTTAGTAGTTAGTAGTTAGTAGTTAGTAGTTAGTAGTTAGT
>CAYPXY010000013.1:0-96933 GCA_964414815.1 uncultured Pirellulaceae bacterium
TCGTGAACCGGCCACCGGCATCGTCGTCCAGGGTGTAGGTAATCTGATTGTTGGTCGCATCGAGGTCTTCCGCGAAGGCCGTGATGCCGACTGCCGTTCCCACCAGTGCGTCTTCGGCAACCGTATTGGCCGTGACATTGGTATCGGTGACAGCTCCCACGTCGAATTCATCGACATCGCCGATGGAGATAAAGAATGAGTTGGTGGAACTGCTACCATCGCTGCTCGTCGCGCGAACAGATATCATGAAGAATGCGTCTGTCTCCCGGTCGATGCGACTACCATCCGCCACGAAGACTTCTCCTGTGGCTTCGTCAATTGTGAATCGTCCGTCAGCGCTATCGTCCAGCGAGTAGGTAATCGTGTTGTTGGTTCCATCTGCGTCGAATGCATAGGCCGTCAATCCAACATAGGTTCCATTGGCCGCATTCTCGTAGACGAAGTCCATGGCTCCGTCACTGTCCGTAACCGAGCTGACATTGAACTCATTGAAGTCGGTGATGGTAACGCTGATCGTTTGAGTAGTAAAGTGAACCCCATCGGACACCGTGACTTCGACAATATAGACACCATCGGTATCAAAATCAGTAGGATTTTCAAAATCGCGGCCTGAAGAGAATTCAAGCTGGCCGGTCGTACTGTTGATAATGAACTGGGCTGCATCCGCTCCCCCGGAGATGCTGAATGTCAGCGTATCGCCCGGCAGATCGGCGTCCGTTGCCGTTACGGTGGTGACATAAGTCGTATTTTCCTCGACCTCAATCTCGGCCGTTGCTCCACCGCCGTCGCTGGTGATGACGGGAGCGTTGTCGTTGACTGGAGTAAGCGTAATGTCAAACGTACCTGTACTCGCCGATCCTTCCCCGTCGTCCACGCTGAATGAAAAACTGTCGGAAAAATTTTCGCTGCCGTCGTGATCGTAGGTGATCAAACCGGTGTTGATGTCTTGCTGTGTGAATGTGTCGTTGACGTTGAGCGCGACGCCATCGCGATACAACGTACCGCGAGAGACATTTGCAGTCACTGTATAGACAAGCTCATCCGGCGGGTTGTCGATATCCGTCGTTTCCAGGGCGCTCGACGAAATCAGGTTGCCGAGTGAATTTTCCAAAAACGTCGCGCCGGTGTTTGTCGCCAGCACCTGTTCATCATTGATCGAGGTGACGATGATCGAAGCCATTTCGGTCGCAGAACTAAAAGCCGTTGTGCCGCCATTTGTGGTTACATCGACTTTCGTTCCAAACGAACCGCTGGTCTGATCCCAGGCGCGGAAGAAAAAGTGTGCTGTTGTACCACTGACTTCATTTGGCACAAAACGAACCCGATCCGTATCTCGCAGCAACAGAGCCGAGATTTCTGAAACGCTGCCGATATCGGCCCATGTTGAACCTCCGTTGGTGGAGTACTGCCATGTTCCGTTGCCGCTATCGAGCAAAGTAATCGCAACACCTTCAACCGCCCCCGTATCAACATCGGTGATAAGGTCTCCGCCCACCGAAGCAATAATCGAGGCAATTGTATTCCCACTGTTACTCGTTTCCATCTCGGTGATGGAATCGAGAACCGGCACGGCATGAATCGAAATGTCATCCAGGATGCCATCGACGCCGATCGAGTCGCTGGAAACGTCGGTCAGTGCAAGGATCGTTGTGGTCGAATCGGCAACAAAAGTGAAGCTGTAATACACCAATGCGTTGGATTCGCTCACGCCAGACTCGATTACTTGATGAAGCAGTTGAGTCGAACCCCAAATATCCGCCACGAGTGTTTGAGATTTTGTGTCGCTGTTGTCGGTATAGCCAAATCGCAGAGTGTAAACCTGCCCGACCACGGTCGTGAACGTTTGAGATACAGCCAGCGGGGATGTTTGATCGTTGGCACCGAGTATCAAAGCGGATCCACTATTGGTAACCCCCAGTCCACTCGGATCAATCACATCCCAATCGTCCAGCCCCGGAGTGTTGAAGTCACCGTTGAGAATCAGATTCGGGTTATTGATGACGGGAGCATCGTTGACGGGACCGACTGTAATCGGAATTTCCGCATTTTGGCCTGATTGATTCACTGCAAGAGCGGCGATTTCATTTGCGCTTAACACGCGGTCATAAATCCGAGCATCATCGATCAGCCCGTTGAAATCCCAGTTACTTGAACCACCTCCATGACGTCCGATGTAGGTGTCTTCGCCCGAGTAGTCGATCGAGTCGGTATAGTTGGCCGTCGCGACCAATTGGCCGTCGATGTAAACGTGCTGGACATTGTTGACGTCGTCAAACGTGAACGCGACATGATGCCAGCCTGTGCCAGCGATGAAGCGATCGGTTGCAATCGAAACCCATGTCGAGCCGTTGTAGAACATACCGACGACGCCATTATTGGTCTCATCCATACGGAGCACGAGCGAGTCGCCGATGCTGATGACTTCCGAGCCGTGCATGCCCTTCTGGTTCAAGTTGACCCATGCGGCCAAGGTTGCATTGGCTGGTTCGCCAAGTTGCCCATCGATTAGCACGTAGTCGCCATTGCCATCCAAACTCAGGACATCACCTCGCGTCGGATCGGTTACGATCGCAGCATTGCCGTTGAACGTACCGTTTTGTTGTGGTCCGATGGCCTGATCGTTGGCCGTTCCATCGTCGAAGTGGTACCAACCTTCTAAGTCAGCACCCAATGAAACCGTAACATTGACTTCCGCCGAGCCATTGTAGTCGGCAGTTGGAGTGAACGTCATTCCTTCCAACGCGGCGTTGATGTTGCTCTCTGCTCCATGGATCACAAACATGCCGTTGCCATTGGAGCCGACTACAAAAGTCAATCCGGTCGTCTGCGACAGGGTCAGCGTACCGTTGGTCGCCGACAAAGTCACTTGCATCAACGAGTTAGTATTGCCGTTCTGATCATGGACGATAATCGCGTTGCCATTTCCAGAAGAGAAGACCAGGGGTACGTCTTCATCCGTGGTCTGCGAACCAGGAACAGCGAGCGCTGGCTCGATTGCTTGATCCGCAAGCTGGACGACAAAATCCTGATCGAAATAGTCTTCACCATCGAACACGCGAATGGTCAGTGTGTGGCTGGTGTGCGTTTCGTAGTCGAGCAATGAACCGTCGGCGACGGTGATTAAGCCAGTGCTGGCGTCGATCGCGAAAGCTCCGGCAACCGATTGCGACTGGATCGAGTACGTCAAGGCGTTGGTTGTGTCCAGCACATCGTCGGCGTTCCATTCGATGACGTAACGAAACGTGTTGCCAGCATCCCGATCGTTCCAAGTGCCGTATGTACGCAAATACGCATAGTGTTCGACCCCGCCACTGTTATTGGGTTCCCCTGGTTCCCAGTCCTGATAAGTTCCGTCAACTTGCCAACCCGATGTATTTCCATGCCAGAATTGTTTGCCTGGATTGTTACCGTCATACCAACGCCATACCCCTTCTTCCAGTTCATCGGACGCACCGAGCCAGACGTGTCCTCCGGCTTCAACTGCAAAGCCGCGAACCAGTTCATTTTCGGCTGCCGAGTGGATTGTCGCCAATTGGCCAGAGATGCCCCCCAATGACGTGCCGATGGCCGCCGTTCGGGCGTCGGACCATGTTACCGTCGAGCCGACAAGCATATAGAATTTACCCGTCTCCGCGCTGTAGCGCAGATTCGGGTCGGACGCCAGTAGTTCGGCAATTCGCCCCTCGCGCTCGTGGTCATACCCATAGATCGCCCCAACGACTGTCCCGTCCACTACGTTTTCTTCAATCGCGAACAAAAGCGTGGGTTTACTTTCGATAAAGCCTACTCCAGCGGCATGTTGGATCGTCAAGTTGTTACCTAAAACCGTATCGGTAATCACACCGTCGGGTGATAGGTCGTTGAACGTCCAGTTGGCTCGCAGGTTCGCCGTATCGTAAGGAAGTTTTGCTTGATAACCCGATTGAATCTCGGCTGCGGTGCGAACACCGCTGAAAATGCGGATGTCGTGAAGAATCCCGTTGAACGCTTGATCCGCTTCATAGCCGCCATCGATGGAATCCTGGTCATTTCCGAAGATCAACGTACCATTAGCGGCGATGGTCGATCCACTGCCGACCCCAATGCCACTGTCGACCAACTGGCCATCGATAAAGACCTGCCATTGGCCGCCACCGGAATTGCTCCAGGTGAACGACAACGTGTGTTCCAGGCCGTCGAACAACTGATCGTAGTCGTAAGCCGTCGAGACAGCTCCAGCATTGTTGAAACGAATCCGCAAGTTGCCATCTTTTGCCTGAAGATAGAAGGCGTTATCGTGCGAAGCAGTAGCATAGGAAATTAGCGTTGCTCCGTCCGATGGAATCGTATCTGAGCTGAATCGAATCTCGAACGTCGCGGAGGACAACCCGGCCAGAATCGCCGCGCCATTGTCTGCTTTCAAGTAGGCATCATTTCCGCCGTCACCATTGAGTTGCAAGCCGCCTCGTCTCGTTACGGTGGCGTGAATTGCTGCCGGCGCAACGTTCAGCAACAACACGGCAGCGGCTTGAGAAAACTCGGATGTGTCGTTCGTCGTCAGATCTGTGGCGGTCAAAGTGACATATTCTCCCACAGCGATATCGGCACCAACCAATACCTCCTCGAATGCTGCGATCCCACTGCCGTCCGTGGTGACGTCGAAAGTCCCCAGATAACGTTGCCCCTCGCCATGGCCGGAAGCATCCGCTACCGCATTGGCAAAGACTTCGATACGGTACTCCCGGTTCGCGTTACTGTTGAGCGATCCATTGATCGTTAAGTCACCTCCAAGATACCTGGCCTCGGCAATGATCGGATAGTTTTGCAGGTTGTTCGCTCCAGTGTCTCCATCGCCGGTATCGTTGGCGGTGACGCCGAATCCGTTTTCGCTGCCACCGACCAGATTGATTCCCAAACCGACGTTGGAATAGATCTGGTTCCCATGAATCGCGTTGCCAGTGCCCGCTGTGTTGGCAACGCGCACCCCGTCGCGTTGGTTGAACGCAATCGTATTCCCTGCACCGGCTGCTGTTCCTCCAATCATGTTGTTGGAGGCACCGTTCGAGACAAGCACTCCGTCAGTGCCGTTTCCGAAGTCGAGAGTGCCGGTCTGATCGGTGCCGATCAGGTTTCCTTGAACCACATTGCCGGAGGTACTTGCGCCTGAAATTCCGACCCCTTCAAAGCCATTGCCGCCGATCACGTTTCCAGCACCTGCGGCCGTTCCGCCGATGGTATTGGATGAGGCTCCACCGCCAATCCAAATTCCAACCGCGCCATTTCCAATCGTATCGGTGCCGGCTGCGTTGACGCCGATCCTATTTCCTTGCACGACGTTCCCGCTCGTACCGGAATCCGCAAACGTAATTCCATCATTAGCATTACCGGAAATCACGTTACCGGCATTGGCCGCTGTTCCCCCTACCGTATTATTGGAAGCCCCGTTCCAAATCACGATGCCGTTTTGTGAATTGGCGAGGGCTGCCGTTCCCGCCGCGTTGGTGCCGATAAAATTTCCCTGAAGTACATTATTCGTGGCCGTGCCCCCATAAAGGACAACCCCATGGGCACCGTTTCCAGAGATGATGTTGCGACCACCGGCTGTGCCGTTTCCGATCAGTGTGTAATTGCTGTCGATAATATAAACACCGGAACTGGCATTACCGACGGCAGCGGTCCCCGCAGCGTTGACGCCTATGTAGTTCCCTTGAACAAGGGTGCCGTGGGAGTTGCGTATCTCGATACCGAAGCCCGCGTTACCTGAAATCACATTGCGACCTTCGGCGGTTCCGTCACCGATGATGTTGTCGTCACTGTTAAAGATGTAGACGCCACGGTCGGTGAGGCCTAGTCCCGCCGTTCCGGCCGCGTTGGTTCCAATATAGTTACCGATAACCTGGTTATTGCTGCCGCCGCCTGAGATGATGATGTTGTGCCAGTTGTTAGCTGATAGGACATTGCGTTCGTTGACACCGGTTCCACCGATAAGGTTGTTGTTGCTGTCCCAGATATTGATGCCGTTGTTCTGACTTGCTCCCGCAGCGGTTCCCGATGCATTGGTGCCAATCCAGTTCCCCTGGATGGTGTTGTCGCTGGATGAGGCAATATCGATACCGGCAGTTGAAAATCCCTGAATGTTGAAACCTCGAATCGTGCTACCGTCGCTTCCAGTCCAGAGCCTGACCCCGTACTCCCGTCCGGCCCCTGC
The DNA here is from genome assembly GCA_964414815.1 of uncultured Pirellulaceae bacterium. Taxonomy (GTDB): domain Bacteria; phylum Planctomycetota; class Planctomycetia; order Pirellulales; family Pirellulaceae; genus Mariniblastus. The sequence continues at coordinate 6,188 of CAYPXY010000013.1, forward strand.
TACAATTGAAATCAATGGGGAGTCGCTGTATCCAGGCTGGGTGGATGCGTCGATAATGACCGAGTCCCAAAGATTCGGTAAATCGCTGGCAGTGACCGTGATCGTATGGACGCCAGCACCGGCGATATCAAAGTGGATTTGATCGGGCCCGCCGACGCCGTTGACGGTATTGTTGGTGGCTATAATCGCTTCGCGCAGCGAGATATGCCCATCAGCCCCTTTGTTGGCCAGGATTGCGGCGATGCTGCTGGTATCGCCGTCGGCGACGTCATCGGCCGTGGTGACGGTGATGATGCCGTAGTCGATGGCGGCAAACCGCTGCATGAAGACGCCCCCTACATCGCCAGGGCCATTGCCGCGCCAGACAAACACAGCCTGATCTCCGTGGAAGGCTACGCTCGGGTGGTACTGAGCGTTCAAGGTGGTCGTGTTGACGCGAAATTCGCTGCCGATTCGTGTTCCGTCGCTGCCGAATCGCTGGGCATAAACCCCGGTTCCGCTACCGTCCTGACCGGTGCTTCCCCAAGTGACCATAAACGCTCCGTCGGAACGCACATCCACGTCGCCGTATCGCTGGTCGCCTGCGGTGTAAGTATTGACCAGGATTTCGCCGCTGAGGGCATTTCCGCTACTATCGTAGCGGCGAACATACGTCCCGTAGTTGCTGCCGTCCTGAAGATTGCTGCTCCAGGAAACCACAAAGCTACCGTCGTCGGCCATACCGACCTTGGGAGACTCCTGATCGTTGGCGGTGGTGACATTGACCCGAAACTCACTTCCCACGGCAGTGCCAGATGCGTTGTATCGCTGGGCATAAATCCCAAGTCCGCTGCCGTCCTGGTTGGCACTTTCCCAGACCACCACGAATGTCCCGCTGGCATTCATGGCGATATCGCTGTAGGCCTGCGCATTGGAGGTCGTCGAGTTAACCCTAAAATTCACGCCGATGGTACTGCCGCTCGCGTTGTATCGCTGCGCCCAGACATCACCACTGTTGGTGTTGAAATTGGTCCAGGTCACGACAAAGTTTCCGCTGGCGTCCATAGCGACGCGAGAAACACTCTGGTCATTGGTCGTACTGGTGTTCACTCGAAACTCGGCACCGAGCGCCGTTCCCGCAGCATTGAACCGTTGCGCATAGACCCCGTAGTCGCTTCCGTCCTGGCCGAAGCTACTCCAGGTCACGACAAAGTTTCCGCTGGAGTCCATCGCGACCGAAGCTTCGATTTGGTCGTTGGTCAGATGGATGTTGACACGAAATTCGACTCCCTGAGCCACACCCGATGCATTGTAGCGCTGTGCCCAAATATCCCAATCACCGCTGCGTTGGTCTTGCCAGACGACGACGTAGTGACCATTGGCATCGACGGCGATGTTGCCTCCGCCGAAATTGGTCGTCGCCTGAATGGCTGACGTATGAGTATTGACCCGCATTTCATCACCGATCGGGGCAAAAGGAACGGGCTCCGGCAGTTCATATTGCTGCATGAAGACGCCCGTGGTGTCTCCCGGCCCTTGCCCGCTCCAGGCGATCACAACATGGTCATCCACAAAGGCGATGCTCGGGCGCTGCTGAAATCCGGTGGTCGTTGTGTTGACCTGAAACTCTCCTGCGATTTTGTTTCCACTGGCGTCGAATTGCTGCGCGTAGACTCCCAGATCCGCGCCATCCTGCCCAGCGCTTGCCCAAGTAACGATGAAGTTCCCGTCAGCTCGGACCGCGACGTCGCCGTAGTATTGAGCTCCGGTAGTGTAGGTATTGGCTAGAATCTCTCCGGTCGCAGGGGTTCCATTCGCGTTGAAGACTCGGGCATAAGTACCATACCCTGAACCATCCTGGCCGTTGCTGGACCAAGCCACAACAAAACTACCGTCGCTGGCCATTTCAACGTTGGCCGAAGCCTGATCGTTGGCCGTGGTGGTGTTCACGGCAAACTCAGCCCCTTGCTTGGCACCTGCCGCACTGAATCGCTGTCCATAGATTCCCCAACCACTGCCATCCTGGTTGCGACTTTGCCATACCACGACGAAATCGCCGTTGTCGCACATCGATACGTCGCTCCATTCCTGGTTGTCCGTGGTGGTTGAATTGGCCGTCACAATGGAGCCTTGAGGCACACCTGATGCGTTGAATCGCTTCACGAAGATGTCGCCGTTGTTGGACTGGCTATCGGTCCAGGTCACCACAAAATCTCCCGAAGCATTCATCGCGATCTTTGCGCGAAACTGATTACCCGTCGAGTTGTTGGTGTTGACCAAGGTTTCGCTCCCCTGGGCAACCCCCGATGCGTTGTACCGCTGCATGTACACGCCTTCGGAACTACCATCTTGTCCACTACTGGACCAAACGACCACAAAGTCTCCGTCGGCATCCATCGCGACGGAGGCTTGAGTCTGGTGGCTCGTTGTGTGGCTGTTGACTCGAAATTCTACTCCTTGAGCAACGCCGCTCGCATTGTACCGCTGAGCCCAGATATCGCTGTTACCACTCCGAGTATCCTCCCAGACAATCACGTAGTTGCCGTTGGCGTCCATCGCGATGTTCCCGCCACCGAACTCGGTCAACTGCTGTACATTGGTGTTGACCGTGTTGACTTTCGTCTCGCCCCCGACTGCAGCGAGGTCTAGCAATCCAAACCAGTTGGCCTGAGCGTACTCCGAAGAAAACAGACTCGATTCAATCTGCCCGGTAGAAAACTCCAGCACCCAGTTCCCGCCAAGTAATTCGTGCCCCGTCAAGTCAATACTGGCTGCGACGTCGGCGGTTGTCCAATCCGCGATTTGCTGAATCAGTTGTTCGCCTTGAGCGGTTGCTGCAATATCACAGCCGTAAATCAGAATATCTGCTCCAGCGCGGAGCTTCGATGACCACTGCTGCAATTGCGATTGATAATCGTTCAGGTTCTCCAGCGAAAGCTGTACATTGCCAAGCTGTACGGCACCGCTTGTCCCGTGCGACAGGATGTGAACGGCACTATAGGAATGGCTGCTTTGGCTCAGTTGTTCCGTGATGCGCGCAATCCCGTCCTCCCCATGTCCGACACGCAGAATTTCAAAGACCCCATCAGAAGTCGCCGACTCCATCAATTGCGACAACAGTTGCTCGCTGTCTTCAACTCCCGCATCCACCACGATCAGTTGATGGCGGGTGGTGAATACGAGTTCAAAAGCCTCGGGCAATTCCGTTGTAAAGTCGGCACTCCCCTGCCCCCATCCCGATCCAATATCCAGCGGCTCATCGTACTGATCCATCAGTCCAATGACCTCATCGATCTGTTGATCAATCGTTGCCGTCACGTCCGTGAACGTGGTCGCGTCGGAGGGCGTCATGAAGACGCCCAGCGGTGTCGCGTCATAGAGAATTCGGTCCTCCAGTACGTCGAGATTGGCTTGGGACAGCGCGCCAGAGGCGGATGGGTTCGATGAGTCCGCCGGCCGGCCCGTCAAGCCATTGATCCAATCGCATCCTTGGGTAAGCAGGTTTTCCAAGCGTCGTTTTTTACTCATGGGACGTAGTGTTTCTCGCAAAAGGAGCTTGTCTCGAACGCAGACTCAAGACACGAATCTTCTCCGCCACCGGCAAGGTTTTGCCAGCGCGCAAAGATTGCGCCTGAGTTCTAGCCTCCTTAATCGTCACCACTTGACAGAATGCAACGGCTTTTGACGAAGGGGACCGCACGAAACAGTTGCAACGAAGCCGTCGATTCTTCCAGCACTCACAGGCATTGAAGGATTAGTTCAACTTTGCCATCTGTAACCATTGCACGCGACGAGGATAACAAATAGTTGCTTGCAATCGAATGTTCGGATTATCAGGAAGTCCCGGATTTGGCGATGATTCTGATTGAATATCCTCCAGTTCGACTGCGCCCTTGCTGTAACCTTTCAAACGTCCTCATGCTTCTGCCGAGAATACTGATGACCCTGCTGATGGCCAGCCTGATGGCATCGCAGGTCGCCGCGATTCTCGCCCAGGAAGTCCCGCCCCCCCAAAAGCCGGATCCGTCCCCTCCGTTGAGCCAGGAATCAAGTCGCCCGATAGTGATCGCCAGCTTGCCCCCCATCCACGACGAGTCCCAACCCCTGATTCGCCCGCTTCCTGCATCAGGAACTCTGGCGAAAGAGCCTGCTTTAATACCGATGCCGGCGCTAGTACACGACTCTCCGACGAGCCTCCACAACAACCCTTCAGAGCAGGTAAATGCCCCGAAAATCGTCATCGATCCAGCCGTTTGGTGGAAATCGCTGATGCCCCGAAGTATCACCGGAGATGCCTTCACACAGCCAGTGGATACCAATTCACTGGCCTATCTTGCGTTAATGAACTCGCCCCGCATTCAGGCCATCAGCCAGAACCCGTTGATTCGGGAGCTGCAAGTCGTCGAAGCGGATTCGTTATTTGATCCGCTGGCCTTCGTCAAAACCGCGTTCAATGACCGCAATGATCCGGTGGGCAACACCTTGACCACGGGGGGCCCCCCCTTCCTGGAGGATCATCTCTGGAACGGTGAATTCGGTGTCCGTCGAAAAGCCCGAACGGGAGCCAATATCGAATTGGGCCAGCGACTGGGCTTCCACAACAGCAACTCGGTGTTCTTCCTCCCGCAGGATCAAGGGACCGCCACATTAGCCTTGACGGTGACCCAACCGCTTCTGCGCGGTCGAGGTCGATTTGTCAATGAATCGCAGGTTCTGATTGCCCAAGCTCAAAGCGGGACCGCCTGGGATACCTTTGCCAATGAACTCCAGGACGAGTTGCAACAAGTCGCGATTTCGTACTGGCGGCTGGTCTACGACCGAACGGTGCTGCTACAGAAGAAGCAAAGCGTCGAGCGGGGTGAGCAGGTATTGAGGCTGCTCGAAGGCCGACACAATCTCGACTCGTCGCCCAGTCAGATTGCCCGCGCGCGATCCGCCGTTGAAACCCGCCGAACAGGACTTGCCAATGCCTACCGGGATGTCAAAAACGCGGAAACCGAAATTCGCCGCCGGATCGCCGATCAGGATTGGGCCCAAGCGTCGTCGGTCGAATTGCTGCCCCAGGAATTGATCACTCCCGAACAAGCCCCATTCGAACTCGATGATGTGGTGCGTACAGCGCTCGAATACCGTCGGGAAATTCAGGAGGCCATCCATCGGGCCCGGATCGCCGGAATCCAGCAGGACGTCGGTGAAAATGAACTGCTGCCCGAGCTTTCCCTGCTGATTGGAGGGTATGTCAGTGCCCTCAACGGCGACAGCGGTGTCTTCCGCTCGTGGGCCGATCAGTTCGAGAACAAGCCCGGTTACAACGTCGGCCTGAATTTTGAAATGCCTTACGGCAACCGAGCTGCGCGCAGCCGATTAACGCAGAGGAAACTTCAAATGGTGAAAATCAGGGCGGAAGTGGAAGAAGCGATCCAGCGTGTGATTGCCGAATCCCAAGTCGCGGTTCGTCGGCTCGATTCCGCACAACAAACCCGCCAGTCCGCCTACATCGCGATCCTGGCGGCGATCGACGATTTGATCCATCAGAACAAACGTTGGGAGGCGTTTGCCCTGGTCGAAGGCGATGCCATCGACGGCCAGAACCCGACCTTGCTACTGAATCAGTTGCTCGATTCGCAAGAACGACTTGCGGCCGCCGAACTGATCTTCGCCCAGGCGGAATTCGAAATCAAGGCTGCCGAGGTCGGACTGTACCGGACGATGGGAACCTTGTTGCGATACCAGAACTTCGATCTGCAACGATGCGGCACTCCAGACCTGCCGCAAGTTACTTTCGGCAATCAAGGATCGGGCAAGCATTAGGCAAATATCAAGGGGGCGGGAGTCTTTTCTGCCAAAGGCGCAAGAAAGAAGTAGGGTGTGTAGAGCGGTCGACACCCCCAAGAAAGATAACCAGACGGAAAGAGCGTCATAAAGTTGGGGTCTCCCATTGAGTCCAATGACCGCGAAACACACCAACCGGCGCGTGGTGTGTTACGCGGTCGCTCGAATATTGCCACCTCATTACCTGGCTTCTGCATTCATCGAAGTTACTTCTGAATTGCATGGGTCAAGGCGACCGCTCCACACACCCTACACGAAGCCGCACGACCTTTCCAGATTCGGTGTGATCGGCGAGTCACTTTGTAGCGATCCTATCGGACACACCGATTCTAACCTCTCTCTCCCGAAATTCATTTCAGGTCAAAATGCGACCCCGTCGTATCCATCGCTAACCGCAACCTACGATTCACCGAATCAAATCGCGACCTCCATCTGGTATCGACACGATGCCCAACCTTTGGTGAGCGCCACGAAATTTGATTGCGAACAAAATTCCAGTCATGAAACTTCCTTCCAACTTCAAGAAACCTATTTTCTCCAACCGATCGATGCCCCTTGTCTCCTGCTGGATATTGGGCCTGATGTCGTTGTCTGTATTTGAGCCTCTGCAATCGACTCATGCGCAAACGTTTGAAGGCTTCGCAGAGCCGATGCGAAAAATCGATCTGGCCAGTGAAGAAACCGGAACCGTCGCAGAACTCATGGTGGACGAGGGATCGGTCGTCAGTGAAGGTCAGCCCATTGCACAACTCGATTCCAAACTGCAAGCCATTCAGCTTGAAATCGCCGCCCGCCTCGCGCAGGATCATAGTCGCCTGATCGCTGTCGAAGAAGAACTTAAGAAACGCCAAACCGTGCGGGGCAAAGTTCAACAGCTGTTGTCCGAAGGCTTTGCCAACGATGCCGAGCTGATTCGCGCCGACATGGAGTTGTCCATTCTCAAGGCCCGATACAAAACCACCGAGGAAGAACTGGCCGTTCGGGAACTGGAAAGAAAGCGTGCGGAAATTCAATTGCAACGGCGAATCATTGTCGCTCCGTTTTCAGGAATCATCACCAAACTGCATGCTCATCAGGGCGAGTACATTTCTCCCTTCCAGCCTGAAATCGTATCGCTGGCTCAAGTCGATCAACTGATGGTCAAGCTGAATATTCCGCTGTCTCAATTGTCCACGTTCCGGCCCGGCCAGGCATTCAATGTCCAATTGGCCAGCGGCAGAACCGTTCTGGCAACCGTCACCACCATCGGTGTCGAAATCAATGCCGAAAGCGAAACCGTGGAAGTGAAGCTCGTCATCGACAACCCACATCTCGAATACAAAAGCGGCGAGAAAGTCACCCTGGCAATCTGATGGAAGCCATCAACGATCCACCTTTGGCCATGCATCATCTTTGGACCAGCACCACAACCGAAGCTCAGTCGTTTGCCAGCCCCGTAGCCTCCGTGACGATGGCACCCCATCCGCCAGCGGTTGCTCCATCGCCAAGTCTTGGAGAAATCGCAGAGGTATTCAATCCATTGCTGATCGGCTGCGATGATATCGAGTCGCTCCTTTCCAAAACGGCCCGTTTGCTGGTCGAGCAATTTGATTGCGTGGCGGCCTGGGTTTGCACTCCCGACAGTAACGGGCAATACACCCAAATTCGCAGCCTCACTGAATCAGGAAATGTGGTGTGGCAGGTCGTCGAAGATCCTTGCAAACGACTGATCGCCCCATTTGCCGAGCCGGACAAGAAATCATCACTCTGCACCGAAAGCTCAAACCTGACGGTGGCCGTGTCTCCGGTTTACTCGAATTCAACTCCAGAACCCGAATGCCTGCTGATCGCTTGCCGTCAAACGCACGGCAGGCCAGCGACACGCCAAGCTTCCATCCATCTGCCCGACCTGATCTGGCTGGCCGCGCAAAGTCTCGGTCGATGGTTTCAATTGCGAACCCTTCATCAACTAGATGCAGAACGGCGAAATTCAGCCGGTCTGTTGACACTTCAACATCAGCTGAACCAGGTCGATCACCCCAATCAAGCAGCGCGAACCGTCGCCAATCACATTCGCAACCTGCTGCAGTTGCAGCAAGTGTTCCTGACCCTCGACGGACAGCTCGTCGCGGTTTCGGACGTCGAACAGATCGACCGGCAAAACGAAACCGTTCAGAAAATCGAATCCGTGATGAACCGGATGTCGGCCAACGACCAGCCTGTGTTTTATTCCCCAAATGATGGCCCGAACTGCGAATCCGATTCGAAGGCCACTCAACTCAATCCGATATGTAAAATACTTAACACAACGTCCTGTGTCCTTGCACCGTTGATCGCGGATCCAGAAACACAGGCTCGCCGATTGGGAAATGTTTTGCTCGCTGGGCCGTCGGAGCGGATCAACCACCCTGCATTCGCAAACCAACTGGAATCCGTTTTGAAACGGGTGGCTCCGCAACTGAACGTCGCTCTCAAAGCCAATCGAAGGCTGACCGGACTGTGTGCCGATCAGTTCAGCCGCCTGCGCCGCGCGAAATGGAGCCAATGGATCGTGGCCCTGATCTGCGCGACGGCTGGATTGCTGGCGGTTCCGGTTCCCTATCGAATCAAGTGTGACTGCGAAATGCAGCCGGTATCGAGGCGGTTCGTGACGGCTCCTTTCGAAAGCATCCTGGAACAAACGTTCGTTAAAAATGGCGATGTGGTTTCGCAGAACCAACTGCTCGCTCGGCTTGACGGACGACAAATCAGAATTGAACTTGCGGGCTTACAAGCCGAGTACGCGGGTGCCAAGAAAAAATACGATGCTGAACTGGCCGCTAAAAATGTCGCCCACTCGCAGATTGCCCGCAGCGAAATGGATCGCCTGTCGGCAAAGATCGAATTGCTGGAAGAACGTATTGCTCACCTGGACATCAAAAGTCCGCTTGCCGGGCAAATCGTCGCAGGCGACCTGGAGAAGGCTGAAGGAGCATCGCTGACGATCGGGCAGACACTTTTTGAAATCGCACCGCTGGAAAAAATGGTGGCCGAGATTGCGATTCCAGAATCCGAGATTCAGTACGCCAGGGAGAACCACGAGATCACGATCAAGCTTGAATCGTTCCCGTTCCGATCCTGGCAGGGAGTGATTGAATCGATCCATCCTCGCGCTGAAATGATCGACATGAAAAATGTTTTCATCGCCCAAGCGAACTTTGAGAATGAAGAGGGGCTGTTGCGCCCCGGCATGAAGGGCAAGGGAAAAATCAAATCCGAATGGGAACCGCTCGGGTGGTGTCTGTTTCATTGCCCGTGGGAGACGGTCAGGTACTGGACGGTCTGGTAGGAAGCGAACAAGACGATGCAACCCAGTCCCGACCAACCATTCATGAACGCCTGCCTGGTCATCCGGCCCGGGCTGCGGTTCGATCATCGCCTCACCGGCCAGGATTCGGTCGTCGTAATTGAAGACCCCATCCGTGGCAAGTTTTTTCAGGTTGGCCTGGCAGAGTACTCATGGATTTCATCGTTCGACGGAAAGCGGACTCTGCAGCAAAGCATTGACGGGCGGACACCCGGCGACGTGACCGCGGCACCACTCGCCGTGCAAACCGCGCGATGGCTGCTGCAAAACAATCTCGCCTACCTCGCCAACGCAGATCAATCAAAAATTCTGGAAGAGCAAGCTCGACAGGTTCGGATTGCAAAGCTGGTGAGCATCCTCAATCCGGTCTCCTTCAAGATTCCGCTGTTCAATCCCAATCGGGTTCTCGCTCGGCTCCAACCGCTCGCAAGGATACTGTTCTCGTGGTGGTTTCTGGTCGCCTGGCTGGCTGCTGCTATCTATGCGGTGTCCATTCTGGCATCGGAATGGAACCGACTGGGCGAAGAGACGGTACAAATCTTCTCAGGCTATCGCTGGATGACGTTGCTGATCGTCTGGGTGCTGCTCAAGCTGATCCACGAAACGGCCCATGGACTTGCCTGTCGTAAATTCGGCGGCGAAGTACCCGAGGCCGGTGTGTTGTTCATCCTGTTCACACCGATGGCCTACGTCAACGTTACGTCGATGTGGCGGTTCGCCAATCGCTGGCAGCGCATGCTGGTTTCGATTGCCGGAATCTACATCGAATTGTTTCTTGCCTTTATTGCACTCGGAATCTGGCAACGCTATCCAGGAGCCACGGGAGATATCGCGTTCAATGTATTCCTGACGGCCAGTGTCAGCACGCTGTTATTTAATGCCAATCCGCTAATGCGTTTTGACGGATACTTTATCTTCTCGGACTTGCTGAATATTCAGAACCTGTACAGCAAGGGTGTTCGCTGGCTCGATGACCGTTTCAAAGCCATCTTTTTTGGCAGCGAACGCAAGGTTTATTTTGCCCGCCCGTTTGAACGGCGAGTGGTAAAAACGTATGGCCTGCTCGCGTGGGTCTGGAAGATACTGATCGGCATCAGCTTGACAATTGCCGCCAGTGTGCTGTTTCAAGGTGCGGGTTTGGCCCTGGCGGGATTCTGCGTGTTGATGTGGTATGCCCTACCCGCCTACAAGACCTTCCGCTGGTTTCAAAAAGCCAGAGCCAATGGTGAAGCCCACCTGTCGCGAGTCGGTCTCAGTGGTGCGGTGGCAGCCGCTATGGTGTTGGCGATGTTTTTCGTCTTCAAGGCACCGGCCACCAAGTCGGCGCCCGCCATCGTCCAGTTTGAGGGCGAGCAAATTATCCGCGCTCGAAGCGATGGATTCATTCAGGAAATTTCTGTTCGGACAGGCCAAACGGTTGAACAGGGCGACACCGTGATGATCCTTGACAACCCGCGTCTGAAGCTGGAGGTCTTTGAGCTGGAGCGATTGATCCAGGAATCCACGATTCAGGCACGTATCAAAACGCGTCAGGGAGAACTGGCATTGGCTCAGGCTGAAAACGAGCGGCTGGCATCCCTCAACAAGCAGTGGTCCGAAAAGAAATCTCAACGGGATGAACTGGTCATCAAAGCACCTGCAAAAGGCGTTGTGATGCGGCGTGATCTGGACCAACAAACGGGTCGCTACGTCAAAGCAGGAGACGAATTATTTTCGCTCGCGCCATCCGATTCACGGCTGATCATGGTTTCCATTGACCAGCGCGACTGGGACTCACTCAAAGGTAACGAGGGAAGATCGATGCAGATTCTGTTTGCAGGGACGAAAATGGAAACCACACGGTTGCGGCGAATTTATCCAGCCGCTTCCACCGCCCTGCAACATCCTTCGATGGGTTCCAATCTCGGCGGTCCACTGTCGGTAAAACGAGCTTCATCAGCCAGTGCAAACCATCACGACGAGGTCGAACTGCTCAGTCCACGATTTTCAGTGGAGCTGGAACTGGACGAATCGGTCGGGCAAGCATTCTATTCCGGACAGCGAGGCTGGGCCTTCTTCGAATCGAACCAGCAGTCATTGGGAGGCTACCTGTATCTCGCCATCACCGACTGGGTTCGACATAAGATCGAACTGGCCATGACCAGTGCCGATTAAATGCGTTAGTAGCGTTTGGCCAAGGCCACCTGAATCGTCCGTAGCATTTCGTTGGAAGCACCGTGATATTGAATCTGGAACAGACTCTCCCTATACTGGTCGGTTTGAAACCAACTTTCTAATTCGCCGCTATCCATGCAAAACACTTTTTACGCCGGAGTCGATGTCGGCGGAACGAATATCAAAATCGGAATCGTTGATGACAGCGGTAAAGTGGTCGGCAAAGACAAGTTTCCGACCCAACCCAACAAAGGTTCCGAGATCGCCTGGGAATTTGTCAAATCGGGACTGCAACGACTTCTCGATCAGGCAAAACTCGACTGGGACGATATTGCTTCCGTCGGGCTGGGCACGCCAGGACCGCTCGATTTGAGTACAGGAATGATCCTGACGCCCACGAATTTGCCGGGCTGGCATCATTCGCCGATTCGGGAGCAGCTCAGCACACAACTCGGCAAGCCCGTCGTTTTGTCCAACGATGCCAATGCGGCTGCGTTCGGCGAGTATTGGGTTGGCAGCGGCCGGGCATTCGAAAGTCTGGTGTTGTTGACGCTCGGAACGGGCGTCGGAGGCGGAATTATCGTCGACGGATTGGCCATCGAAGGCTTCAACAGCCACGGCGCTGAACTGGGACACGTTACCATTGCCGCCGAAAAGGTGCGACGGTGCGGATGCGGTCAGCGTGGGCATCTGGAAGCGTACGCCAGCGCGACGGCCTTGGTTGAGCGAACCCAGGAGGCGCTGTCCGTTCGTGACGGTTTGGCTACCCATTCGGCTTTGCTTCATCAAATCAGCGAAAATTCTCCTCTTTCTGCACTGATGATCGCCCACGCCGCATCGGCAGGCGACGCGTTTGCAGGTAAAATGATTGATGAGACAGCGACCTTTCTCGGTGCCGGTATCGCCACGATCGCCCATGTGATCGATCCGGAAATTTTCCTGCTCGGCGGCGCGATGAACTTCGGTGGAAGCGACTCGCCACTGGGACAGAAATTTCTCCGTGATGTGACCGAATCCGCCAGAAAACTGCTTTTCCCCGTGATGGCCGAGCGTTTGATCGTCCAGTTTGCATCGCTAGGAGGCGAGGCAGGGTTCATCGGTGCGGCGGGACTGGCACGGCAAAAGTTCATTGAATCTGAGCTGTAGCCCCATTTGACTTCAACTGCTTTCAATCCTTCTTAATGCACAATATTCCTCTCGAAAATATCCGCAATTTCTGTATAATTGCTCACATTGACCACGGAAAGAGTACGCTGGCTGATCGGCTGCTGGAATTTACGGGCACGGTTGAAAAACGTGAGATGTCCGAGCAGTTGCTCGACGACATGGAATTGGAACGACAGCGCGGGATTACGATCAAAGCCCGTGCGGTGGCGATGCGCACCAAGTACGAAGGCCAAACCTACGAGTTGAATCTGATCGACACTCCTGGCCACGTCGATTTTCAATATGAAGTTTCGCGATCATTGAACTGCTGCGAAGGCGCGTTGCTGCTGGCCGATGCGTTTCAGGGGGTGGAAGCCCAAACGGTGGCGACGGGTTATGCGGCGATCGAGCACGATCTCGAAATCATTCCGGTCATCAACAAAATCGACCTGCAGTATCAACGATCCGATGAAGTCGCGGAAGAGCTGGAACATTCGCTGGGCGTTGATCTGGAAAAGATCGTCAAAGTATCCGCCAAAACAGGGCTCAACGTCGATCAATTAATTGAGTCGATCATCAAATATATTCCGGCGCCCAAGGGGGACGAGAACGGCTTGTTGCAGGCATTGGTTTTTGATTCCCACTATGATGACTTCCGCGGAGCAATTACCTATGTTCGGGTGAAAAACGGGACGATCCGCAAGGGCGACAAAATTCAGTTCATCAAGGGCGGAACGACACACGAAATTCTCGAACTCGGCCAGTTCACGCCCAAGCAGACTCCCCGAGCTTCCTTACGGGCCGGACAAGTGGGCTATCTCGTCTGTAATATTAAGTCGCTGGACCTGGTTCATATCGGTGACACGGTGACCGGCACAGGAAAGCAAGCGGCGGAAGCATTACCAGGCTATCAGGAACCCAAGCGGATGGTTTACTGTGGGCTGTATCCTTCCGACGGGCAAGATTTCACCGAGTTGCGAGATGCGCTGACGAAACTTTCGCTCAACGATCCCAGTTTTGATTTCATGCCTGAGTCCAGCGAAGCGTTGGGATTCGGGTTCCGCTGCGGGTTTCTGGGAATGCTGCACATGGAGGTGGTGCAGCAGCGACTCGAGCAGGAATCGGATGTCGATCTCGTTCAAACCGCACCGAACGTTACTTACAGGATCGTTACCAAGAAAGGCGAAGAACTTGAAATTCATCGTCCCCAGGAAGTCCCCGAAGCGGGTGACATCGAAGAATTTTTGCAGCCAATCGTTCGCGTCAATATTCTTGTTCCTCAGGACTATGTCGGGCCTGTAATGCAACTTTGCCAGGAACGACGCGGCATTCAGCAAAATACGGAGTATCTCTCGACGACGCGGATCATGTTGACGTACGATTTACCGCTGGCCGAAGTGATTTACGACATGCACGACCGACTCAAGAGCATCACCCGCGGCTACGGGACGATGGACTATGATCTGCTCGGCTATTTCCCGGCGGATCTGGTGCGGATGGACATTCTGGTCAATGCCAAACCAGTGGACGCGCTAAGCGTGATCTGTCATCGACAGGACGCCGACCGCCGAGGGCGAGCGGTGGTGAAAAAACTCAAGGAAGAGATCGACCGACACATGTTCGAGATTGCGGTTCAGGCCGCGATCGGCAGTCGCATCATTGCCCGCGAGACCGTCAAAGCGTTCCGCAAGAATGTTACCGCCAAGTGCTATGGCGGCGATATTTCACGAAAGCGAAAACTATGGGCAAAACAAAAGGAAGGCAAGAAACGGATGAAGTCCGTCGGCAGTGTCGATATTCCTCAAAAGGCATTCATGGCGATCTTGAGTACTGGCGACGAGAAGTAGGAAGCTACAAAATATACTTGCTCAAATCTTCGTCCTGGACAGTATCGGCCAGTTTCTCGCGGACGTAAAGGGCGTTGATGGTGACTTTCTTTTCCTGCTGATCCGAGGCTTCGAAGCTCAATTCTTCGAGTACGTGTTCCAGAATCGTATAGAGTCGCCGCGCCCCGATATTCATGGTCGATTGGTTGACCTGAAAGGCAAACGAAGCCAACTCGTCAATCGCATCCTCGGCGAACACTAACCGAACGCCTTCGGTTTCCAGCAACGCCGCATACTGACGGGTCAAGCTGTTGGTCGGCTCGGTCAGGATGCGAACAAAATCATCCTTTGTCAAATCGTTCAGCTCGACACGAATCGGAAAACGGCCCTGCAATTCGGGCATCAATTCGCTGGGCTGGTGCTTGTGAAACGCGCCGGCCGCGATAAAAAGAATGTGATCGGTTTTCACGTATCCTTGACGTGTATTGACCGTAGTGCCCTCGACAATCGGCAGCAAGTCGCGCTGAACTCCCTGCCGGGACACATCGGCTGATTTTGATTCACTGGCGATCACCTTGTCGATTTCGTCGATGAAAATAATGCCTGTACTTTCCGCCAGTTCGATCGCCTGGGTGTTGATCTTGTCGATGTCGATCAGCTTGCTCGACTCTTGCTCGAAAATCACTTTGCGGGCCGACGCCACATCCATGGGTCTCTTGGTGCGGGAAGTCGGGATCAGTTTGTCCAGCATACCCTGAATATCGACATCCATCTGTTCCAGTCCAATGCCTCCCATCATGACCGGAGTCGGCTTCTGTTCGACCGGGACTTCCACCGTTCGCTCGTCGAGTTCACCATTTCTCAGCATGGTCCGCATTTTTTCGCGGGTTCGACTGCGGGGAGCAGAAGTTTCTTCAGACTCGGTTGACTGGATTTCAGACCCGGGGTCGGATTCAGCTTCCGTCGTGTTCTGACCGGCCGCGGCGCCTGACGGCTTGAACTCATAGGTGGTCGTTTTGGGAACAAGCAAGTCCAGTAATCGCTCCTCGGCTTGCTTTTCTGCTTGCTCATGGATATCGAGCATCGCTCTGGCCCGGATGATGGAGATGGCATTGTCCACCAACTCGCGAACCATGCTTTCGACGTCGCGGCCATAGTATCCGACTTCGGTGTACTTGGTGGCCTCGACCTTGATGAAGGGGGCACCGGTCAACTTGGCCAGCCGCCGAGCGATCTCCGTTTTCCCAACGCCGGTCGGTCCAATCATCAGGATATTTTTGGGGGACACATCCTGCTGCATCTCCGCTGGCAACTGCTGCCGCCGCCAGCGATTGCGGACGGCGATGGCAACCGCGCGTTTCGCAGAATTCTGGCCGACAATATGGCGGTCGAGTTCCTGGACGATTTGAGGAGGAGTTAAGTTTTCCATGGATTTGATTCGGTACGTTTTTCTAAATGGCTTGTTGGTGTGTGTGATCGGGCGGGTATCGTGATGGATGGCGATCAGAACGACCGTCCGAATATTAGCTACTTCGTAATCTCTTCGACGACGATATTTGTGTTGGTGTAAATGTCGATACTGCCTGCGATGTTCATCGCCTCTCGCACGATCTCGGCGGCGGGTAAATTCGTATGTCGTCTCAATGCTCGTGCCGCTGCGACCGCGTAGTTTCCACCCGAACCGATTGCTACGATTCCATCGGTTGGCTGAATCACATCGCCCGTGCCACTGATCAGCAACGTACTTTGTCCGTCAGTCACGATTAGCATCGCTTCGAGCTGGCGCAGCATTTTATCCATTCGCCACTGCTTGGCCAGTTCGGTGGCAGCGCGGACAAGGTGGTTGGGAGTCTCTTTCAGAACGCGCTCAAATCGCTCCAGCAGAGCAAACGCATCCGCACTGCTGCCCGCAAAGCCACATAGCACGCGGCCATCAAGCAATTTTCGGATTTTAACCGCGTCCGCCTTCATAATGGCGTTTCCCAGCGTCACTTGGCCATCGCCTCCCATGGCGACGGAATCGTCGGTCTGAACGGCTAAAATGGTGGTAGCATGAAATTTCATGGGGTGCCTGTTCTTGAAAGGAGTTTTGAATCGGGTATTCTGGTCGAAATTCGCGACAATGACTAGAGGATGAACGGATGACTGTTGACCCTATCGAATCGAATCCCTGTTTCCGCAATCCGCAATTGATGAACGCCCACGATACGGCGCTGTTGATCATTGATGTGCAGGAAAAACTGATGCCGATGATTCTGGACAAGGACTTGATCGAGTGGAACATTGGCCGACTGATTCGCGGCGCCCAGGCACTCGGGGTGGCAACATTTGTCACCGAACAGTATCCGCAAGGGTTGGGCGGCACGATTGCGCCGATTTTGAATGCACTGTCGGATATTGGTCCCAATGAGATTCCATCGAAAAAGATGTTCAGTTGTCGCGAATGTGCGGCACTGATTGAGCATCTTCATTCGCAGGGCATCCGCAAGCTCTTGCTGACAGGCATCGAAACCCATGTCTGTGTGGCCCAGTCTGCGTTTGACTTGCTGGCGAACGGATTTTCAGTTTACTTTGCGGTCGATGCCATTGGGTCCAGGGAGCGGCTCGATCATGATACTGCTATTCGGCGACTCGAAGGTGCTGGCGCAACACCGACGACCACGGAAGCAGCTCTTTTCGAATGGTGCGAACGAGCAGGCACGGATGCGTTTAAAGTAATTTCCGCCCTGATCCGAGAGCCGAAGCCCAGTTTGGCAAGTTAAGGACGGCCTATTGCTTCTTCTCGGTTTCCATTTTTTCAATCTTGCCGAACAAATGCCCACCTCCTCCGGCCTCGCCCTGAGCGCCGTGCGCCCAAGTGCCGGCGTACTGGCCTTTGCGAATCAGCACGCGAGCATCAAACACGCCCATCCCGGGAATCGTCATTCGGTCCACTGTAATGACTGGGGTTTCACCCGCCCATTTGATCTCCAGTGAGGGGAGCGGCAAAGTGACATCCTTGTTCCCGTACTTGATTCGCACGGTGAGATTCCAGAAATCTCCTTCGGTGTCTTTTTGGGCTTCTATGATTTCGTAATGCTCTTCGGTGGGCATTCGATCTTCCTGACCAGAGATCGTAAACCGCCCGGTCCAGCGTGTGCCTGTCAGGTATTTGGCCAGTCGCTCGTTTCGAGCTGCTTCAGGCGAAAGATTCTCGTCAGGGGAATCCTGTTCCTGGGTCTCCGCGTCTTGTTGAGCGGACATGGGATCTTGCTGAAATTGGCTTCCCGGAAGGCTGATTTCGGCGCGGTACAATATCATCGCTGGGATACCGACGGCAAAACTTGCGAGGAAAGCCCACCGATTTCTGCCAGATACGCGTTCGATGATCGACATGCTTGACTCCCGTGAATTCCGATGATTTCGGGCGCGCCCACGAGCGGGAGCACGAAATCGTATTGATGAACGAGTCCATTTTACCCTTCGACTGGTGTTGATAAAACTGGCCGATCACTTTAAGCTGTTTTTTTGAAATTGCATCCCTGAATTGCAGGACTGCATTACGGAATTGCATCAGCCGGAGCGCATCCGCGTTTTCCGGCTCATTGGTTTTAATCGTGTTATTTCGCCGCAAGGAGTCCGCGTGTTTGTCGCCGCAACCACACTTAGTTATCCCCATTTGTCGCTCGCTGATACCCTGGAAAAGCTGGCTCATCTTGAGTTTTCCCATATCGAACTGGACCTTCACGAAACGGGTGGGCATATCAAGCCGTCGGATGTGCGAGCCAATTTGCAGCAGGCCTACGAGATCGTCAACGCAACGCGACGCCTGACAGTGACCGCGCTCAACCTAAAGATTGAAGCCGAAGGCGAGGAGTATTTTGACACTTTCAAAGACTGTTGTGAGTTGGCAAAGTATTCCAAGATCGTGACGTTGACGGTTGAGTCCGGCGAGCACGGAACTCCATTTAACGAAGAAGTCGAAAAATTCAAACGCTTGGTGCAAATCGCCAATCGGCACGGTGTACGGGCCTCCATGCGCAGCCAGACGGGCCATCTCTCCGCTGACCCCGATACGATTTCGGTGATCTGCGGTCATGTGAAAGGCTTGGGGCTGGCGCTCGACCCCAGCCAATATCATTTAGGGCATGCGAATCCGCTCAACTATGAAAAGCTGCTGGAGTATGTCCACCACGTTTACCTCCGAGACTCAACGACCGACAGCCTGCAGGTTCGCGTCGGACAGGGGATCGTCGACTATGGACGTTTGATTCAGTTGCTTCGAAAAGTCAACTACAATCGGGCGCTGTGCGTTGATGTACGACCATCGAGCGATCCAGAGATTGATCACGACGGAGAAATGCGAAAGCTGAGACTACTGCTTGAGAGTTTGCTGCTGGGTTAGATTCGGTGCAGGTCCAGCGGATCGTCCGATTTCGGTGCGCTGACACGGACTCCGATCTTGCCGTCGATCACTTCTTCAATCGTCTTGCCGATAATGGTCGCGCGCCAGCCAGTTGCCAACAGTGGTTGCGGCTCTCGCGGTACCAGCTTCAGATGCCACGCTGCCAGATCGCGCAAATCTTGCGCTGTTCCTACAACCCCCGCCGCAATGCTCTCCCGATCGCAAACGATCTTGAGAGTGATCGTCAGGAACTGGCCCAGCAATCCCAGGTTAATGGATCGACCGCGCGATGGTCGCCCAGGTAGTTCATGATCGGGCAACGCGTTTGCTTTTTCAATTGCCCCGCCCAGCATACTAATCATTGCCGATGATACGCGGCTCTCGAATCCACGGATGGCCTTCAAGCCTTTGGGGTCGGCGGTTCCGCGACGCGCCAGTTCCACCATCAGATCGTCCGGCAGCACACGTCGCGGCGAACGATTTTTCTTGCGGGCTTCTTCGTCTCTGACGGTCCACAGTTCGCGGACGATCGCCAACGCCCGACTGTTGAGACCCGCGATGCCGTTGACTTTTTGCCATTGTGGCTGGGTTTCGGAAAATTCAAGCTCGTCCAGCCAAGTACGGGTTTCCTCCTGCAACCACTCGGTGCGCTGAAGCTGCTCCAGCCGTTCGGACAGAGCATCATAAACCGGTTTCAGGTAGATCACATCCTTCAAAGCATAGTCGATTTGGGCCTTCGACAGCGGACGCTTTTGCCAGTCGGTCCGCGTTTCGCCCTTCATCAAGCTCACGCCGAGAATCCTTCCGACCAGATTGCCATAGGCCGAAGGATACTCCAGCCCAATCATGCCCGCCGCCAACTGGACATCAAACAGATGCTTGGGCCGGCGCCCCACCGCACGATAACAGAACAGAAATTCCTCACGAGCCGCATGGGCCAATGTGATATGGTCGCCATCCACGAGTTGATACCAGAATGGATCGATGTTTTCGATTCGTGTTGTGTCAATAATGACCCGTTCATCCGCCGTTTCGACTTGCAGTAAGCAAAGCATGGGACGATACCGGTTTTCAGAAACAAACTCCGTATCGAACCCGACATACGGACTGCTCTTCATTCGCTGACAGAAGGCGTCAAGCTCGTCGCTGGTGGTAAGTAACTGATAGGCGTCCTTGGTGGTCATTGCATCGCGGTGTATTCAGAAATGGAAAAGGACTAGAATAGACGGAACCACGCTTTTTGAATAGCTCAAACCATGACTCAATTGCTTATCAGTGTCCGAGACGAACGGGAAGCGGCAATCGTCGCACAGTATCCTGTGGATGTGATCGACCTCAAGAACCCGGATCGAGGTGCGCTGGGGCGTGTTGACCCGGAGCCGGCAAGCCGGGTCGCACAAGCCTTGCCAAATGGCTGCAAGAAAAGCATTGCGTTGGGAGAGTTGATTCAACTCGGTGGGGAGGACGAACGGTTTGGTTGGGGGGGACTGCACTCTTGGGAAGGTTTTCAGTTTGCCAAGATTGGACTGGCCGGAGCCGTCCACCTCAAACCCAACTGGCAAGATCGCTGGCTGACGCTGCGAGCCGCATTGCCAACATCGATTTCGCTGGTCGGAGTAATCTATGCCGAAGGACGAACCGTCGATGCGCCGGCGGCGGAAGAAGTCATTGAGCTGATGGAGCAAACGAGCGATCTCAGGCCGACGCTCCTGCTTGACACTTATCTCAAATCGGCCGGTAGTTCAATTGACCATTGGGGATGGGACAGGCTAGAGCGGTTGATTGAGCAAACTAGGCAGCAGGGTATGGAGTTGGCGATTGCCGGCTCCATTGGACTGGAACACATCGATCGACTAAAGTCGCTCGAACCGGCCTACATCGGCTTTCGCGGAGCCGTTTGCGAAGGGGGACGAGACCGATTGGTGGAGCAAAAGTTGCAATGTTTGCTGAAGCATTTCCTTGACACCGGCAGTAAACTCGAGACACCGGTTTCGTAACCGATGTCAAATGGGATGCTGCATTTCGATGACGCGCATGGACTTCCAGTTTCCGGCCAGAAACCGTAACAGAAAAATTAATCCAAAGCCGCAAATCCAGATCGTCACCAACACCCAGCACGTCATCACGCCGAGCTGGTAAACCTCGACGACCAAGTAGGTGATCACCGCCAGAATGATGGCCATCACGAAACTGGTCCACATGACGAACATCGTATCTCCAGCTCCCTTGATTGCGCTGGACATGATCATGAATGAGGCGTCAAACAGATTGTACGCGGCGACAAACTTCAGCAACGTTCCCGCCAGGACACGTGATGGTTCTTCTGACGAAGCCGCTTCGCCGGCTCCGCCAAACGCAAAAAAGCCTGCCAGAAAAATGTCCGGCGATATCCAGTAGAACAACGAGATCAAAAACATGTAGCCCAGCCCCAACAGCAGAGCCGTCCAGGTGGATCGTTCCGCCAGATCGGGGCGGTTCTCACCCAGTCGCTGTCCGACCAAAATCAACACCGTCGTTCCCAGTCCCATCACCGGCATAAATGCAAAGCTGCTGATACTGAACGCCATCGAGCTGGCCTGAGCTTCTACAGCTCCAAGCCGCCCCAGCAACATCACAAAAATCGTAAATCCGATCACGTCCAGAAAAATCTGGGTGCCATTGGGAAGACCAAATTTCATCATCCGCTGGAACAGACGCCAGTCAGGCCGCCAATGAATGGTGCCGAACTCCTGGCGATAACGGGGCAGCAACATCAACCCGATATAGGTCAACGATTTTGACCACAAAACCAGTGCCGTCGTGAAACCCGCTCCAAAAATACCCCACGCAGGAAATCCAAGATTGCCGAAAATCAGTAACCAGTTGAGAAACAGGTTCAGCAGTGCAAACACACAATCGACGATCATGACGACGGACGTTTGCCCGCGACCGCTAAAAAAAGCAGACGCCGATTGAGAAACCAGCATACCGCCCGCGCCGAAACAAAGTGCCTGAAAGTAGATAATTTCCTGCGATGTGACGGCTTCGCTGTGACCCAGCGATTCGAAAATGGGACCGGCCAGCGGAACAAAGATCAGGATCAACGGCACAAACAACAGCGCCAACCAGATCGCTTGCCAGACCGCTCGACCAATCTGTTGATACTGGCGATCGCCAAAATACTGCCCGACGAAGGTGTTGGCATAGATGCAAATACCCAGTGGAAAACAGACGATGCTGAACCAGACAAGGTTTGCCTGAAACGCCGCCGTCATGGCATCCCCGCTGACCCACCGTAACATCACCCGGTCCATGAAGGTCATCACCGTCCACGACAAGCTTGAAATGATCATCGGCCCGGCAACGATCATCACTTCCTTGGCGCCGCCCGGTCGATGAATGAAGTTCTTTAGCATGGGTGGTCCGTTTATACTTCACAACTCCCCGCGGCCTTGTGCATCCTTCCGTCGGGGTGACATCCGGGTAAGTCGTCTTGATAGAATTGATCGAGTACTCGGTTCCACTCGCTTCGATCTTTCGCTTTTACGAAAGCGGCTCGTAAAGCATCATGTTGAGGGTGCAAAATAGCGTACTTGATGCCAAATTTTCTCATCAAGGGCGCAACCCGATCCTCCCCATAGAGAGTCGCCGCAAGCTGAAAATGTTCGCGCAGAATATCTCGTTGTTCGTGCAGCGATGGCGGGTCGGGCATCGGTAAACCTTGTGCCAACGCTTGAGCTTGTGAAAAAATCCATGGATTTCCGATAGCACCGCGTGCGACCGTAACACCATCGACTCCGGTTTCCGACATCATCCGCAAGCAATCCTGCGGTGTAAACAGGTCGCCACTCCCCAGGATCGTTTGATCGCCGACATGCTGTTTGACTTCTCGCAAAAAATCCCATCGACTCGGTCCGATGTAACGCTGCTCGACGGTTCGACCGTGTACCGTGATGCCTGCGATCCCCACGGCAAACGCTCCATCGAGAATCTGGAAAAAATGATCGCGGCTTTGAGCGGAATCATCGAGCCCGCGCCGCATTTTCATCGTCACGGGGATTGAATCGGGGACCACATCGCGCGTTCGTCGGACGATTTCCAGTGCGACGTCGGGTTGGCTGAGGTGGTATCCGCCGCGACAACGCCCCAGCACTTTCTTGACGGGGCAACCGAAATTGATGTCGATCACATCGAATCCGGCTTCGACCAATTTCTTGGCTCCGGCCGCAAACTGTTCTGGTTCGGCGCCCATCAACTGCCCGCCGACAGGATGTTCTTCGTCGGAGATATGCAGGAAATGGCTGGTTCGTTTTCGATCTTTCAGATTGACCAGAAACTCATCAAGCATCACTTCGCACAGCGTGTACGTGGCACCGAGTCGCCTGGCAATCACCCGCATCGGCCAGTCGCTATACCCGGAAAGCGCCGCCTGAACCACCGGAAATCCAATAGGTACATTGCCGATTTGGAGGGGCTTTAAGTGCGTTGCTAGTTCAGACATATTTCGGTTTATCAGATAGAATGGGGCGCTCATATTTGATCGCTCATATTTTAGCCTCTATGGAGTGCGGGACTCTTGTACCGCTATCGTTTCTATGGCTTCGAACGGTTTCGACCACCGATGAAATCCAGATATCCAAAGCGGTACAAGAGTCCCGCACTCCATAAATAGCCGTACCACATCGTAGTCGAACGGATACGGTTCCGGCAAACCGAAAAATTCAGTGACAATGAGCGAGATAATGAACAATGATTGCGAGAGGTTCGTACTCGCCAATGAAATTGGGCTGTCAATCGGTTGCAAACCTGCAACGACGGTTGTAGAACTAGTTCAGTGCTGAGACAATGTTTCCATCACTCAAAATCCAGACCAAAGAAATCCAGACCGAGGTAGTAGCCATGAGCGAACTGAGTCATACCCCCAATCACAAACTTCCTGAACCCAATCAACTTGCTCCCAAGCCTGCTCCCGATCGCCGCAGTTTCCTGCAGACGTCGACGACCCTGATCGGCGCTGGAGTCGCATCGATGGCTTGGGGAGGCAATTTGCTGGGCTGCACCCACAATTCGGTCGATGTTGGCTCGAAACTCGACGGTACGTTTTCACTTCCTGAGTTGCCCTATGCCTACGATGCGTTGGAACCGGTGATCGACCAGGAAACGATGACCATTCATCATACGAAACATCATCAAGCTTACATCACTAAATTAAACGAAGCGGTCGCAGTTCATCCTGATCTGGCCGGGAAGTCGCTTGCGGACTTGCTCACTGGGATCAATCAGTTACCAGAATCCGCTCGCACCGCGATTCGGAACCACGGCGGTGGCCACTACAACCACAGCCTGTTCTGGCAGACCATGCGTCCCTCCCAGGAACAGAATACTCCAACCGGGAATCTTGCCCAACAAATTGAATCGACCTTCGGTTCGTTCGAAACGTTTCGAGAAGCTTTCGCAAAAAATGCGGGCGATCAGTTTGGCAGTGGTTGGTCGTGGCTGGTGCTGAACAACGGCAAACTCGAACTGGTCAAAACAGCCAATCAGGACTGTCCGTTGATGGATGGCAAACGACCCGTTTTGGGTATTGATGTGTGGGAGCACGCCTACTATCTCAAGTACCAAAATCGTCGCGCCGATTATGTCAAAGCCTGGTGGGACGTCGTGAATTGGGATCAAGTTGCCAAAAATCTGCGGGGTTAACTAAACCCAACAAACCGCGAACGGTCACACAAGTTGAATGAACGTACTAGTTATCGGCGGTGCCGGCTACATCGGGTCTCACATGGTCAGAACGCTTGACCGTGTGGGACATTCGATTGTGGTGCTGGACAATCTTTCTACCGGCCATCAGGAAGCTGTTACTACCGGTGTGTTCATTCGTGGCGAGATGAGCGATCCAAGCCTGGTGGCTCAAATTCTTGGTGATCACAAGATCGATGCGGTGATGCACTTTGCTGCCAATGCGCTCGTCGGCGAGTCGGTGGTCGATCCAGCCAAGTACTATCAGAACAACGTCGCGG
Organism: uncultured Pirellulaceae bacterium; assembly: GCA_964414815.1. GTDB lineage: Bacteria > Planctomycetota > Planctomycetia > Pirellulales > Pirellulaceae > Mariniblastus. The sequence goes on from CAYPXY010000013.1 coordinate 30,833, forward strand.
CGACGTTGAATTTGCTTGAGGCGATGCGGCAGACGAATACGAAAAAAATTGTTTTTTCCAGTTCCTGCGCGGTCTACGGAGTCCCATCGCAAGCAACGATCTCGGAGACAGAAACGAAGAACCCGGTCAATCCCTACGGGTTTACCAAGTGGGTGATCGAACGGGCGCTCCAAGACTACACCGCAGCCTACGATTTTGGTTTCGCCGCATTGCGGTATTTCAACGCGGCAGGCGCTTCTGCCGACGCCAAGATCGGAGAAGATCACGCCCCTGAAACGCATTTGATTCCGATTATCCTGCAAGCCGCGTTAGGCGTTTGCGAGGAGGTGAAGATTTTCGGGGACGACTGGTCGACTCCCGACGGAACCTGCGTCCGCGACTACATCCATGTCGATGATTTGGGTGCAGCTCATTTGGCGGCACTGGAGCGTCTGAAACCTGGAAATGCAATTCAGGTCAATCTAGGTACCGGCAAAGGGTACAGTGTTCGCAAGGTTCTGGAAACGTGTCGCTTAGTGACCAACACAGACATTCCCGAAACCGTCACATCTCGCCGTCCGGGTGATCCACCGCAACTCGTGGCCGACGCGCGGAAAGCAAAATCCGTACTCGGCTGGGAAGCGCAGCATACTGATTTGGAGAAAATGGTCAGTACCGCTTGGGATTGGCATCGAACCCATCCATCGGGATTCGGGAGTAAAAGGTAGAAATGCTCAAAAAAACCCACCAAGTGATGGGGGTTTGAGCATTTTCAATTCGCAGCGGAGGACACGGGGTACGTTCCCCCATTTCTCATTTCACCCCTGAAATTTCAAGTTCTCCCGATAATTTGCGGGGAAAATCGACAAATGCGGATTTCGTTTCGTCCTGTTTAAGGCCGTTTAATCTCGTTTCAGGAGGTAGCAAACAGGGACAAAACAGGGACAATTTTTCGACTGGCAATTCAACGCAAACAGTTACATACGTTCGTTACTCGTGCGACCATTCCAATCCACGCAGTCTGGATCAACAGCTCAAGTTGGCTTTGGACATGGTTGAAGCTCTGTCTTTAGGCCGATTCATCGACGACCTGGATAAATTGCTTATTGCTGTGTCTGACGGTTTCGACCTGCGCTCTCCGATGTGGAAAACGATGCTATCTATTTTTGCTGCTCTTGAGGAATGGTACATCGACCAGCTTCGAGAGACAGGAAAATTGCCCGCACCGAAAAAGTATAAACCCAAAAAAGGGAAAACAATAAAAAGAGATAGCTCCTATGTCCCAAAGTATCTCACCGAGCCATCTCGGCTGAGATTTCAGCTTCTCAACTGTTAAAAACCAAATTGTCAAAGAACATTTTCAACGACTATCAAGCCGTTTGAGTTTTTTGACCCTACGGCATTTAACGGTTGAAGCCGCAGACCGGGCTAGAGATTTTATCTTTTCTAAAACCAGAAAAACCACTTGATCGTTGAAATCCGCATCGCTATAATGCAATTCAATTGCAAGTGAAGTTATTATGCACATGTAATCTCGGATTGCCTTCAAAATCGGAAACCGGAACGAAATCAACGTGTTTTCCCGTCGTTTAATCGCGAATTGCCTGTTGGTATGCTTTGGCATACCAGCGTCGGTTGGGCCTTTCTGGCACCAACACAGGGCGACGTGCGGACATTGCCGATTGACGAATGGTTCGGCGATATCCGATGAACGGGCTCATCCGCTCCGTTTCGTTTCCGAGTTGCGTTCGGTGGATGGCCATTCGCGTTTGATCGAAGGCCACACTTGCGGTCACAGTTGTTGCGCTTCGGCGAAACCTGCTGATGCCAGTCAGGCTTCGGAGTGTTTGGCAAATTCTTCGACTCCCGGTTCAGCCACTGATCACGAATCCGATAGTGACCCTTGCCAGGATGAATCCCATCCCGAACACTGTTCGATTTGTGATTTCTACGCGCTGGCCTATTGCCATGACGGGCCTGTAGCAATACCCGACTTGTCTTGCGCGTTGCCGTTTTGGACCGAGCTTCGTTTCGAAGCTCCTTCTTGCTTTCTTGCACCCGCCCACGCTCGCGGCCCGCCTGCCGCAGCTTATTCCTGGTAGCTCTCTTCGGTTTGTCACAGCACTGAGATGCATCGCCCGTTCGATGCTGCGCAGTTAGGGACAAACCTGATTGAGCCTTTCTGTTCCTGCCGTTCCTTGCTCATCCAGTTTGGGCGGACTCATCGCTTGATTTGACAATCGTCGCGCTGAGTGTGCGCCAAGGGTGGAGTGGCCGATGGTTTTGGTCGAGGTGTTGATGTTGCAGCTCATCATGACGTGTAGCAACTCACGATGACTGTACGGCGATCGGTTCTGATTCTGATTTTCTGACCATGATTGAGAGACAAAGAGATGTTTGAGAAAAGCACAAAGTCCAGACAAGCATTTACGCTGGTCGAATTGCTGGTTGTGATTACCATCATTGGTTTGCTGATTGGTATGCTGTTGCCGGCCGTGCAAGCCGTGCGCGCTGCTGCCCGTCGCGCCAAATGTGCCAACAACATCCGACAGCTATCTCTCGCCGTTCATAGTTACGAAAGTGCCCATAGCGTCTTTCCAGTCAATCAGATCGGACCTGGGCCTCTGCTCAATGGTGGTACAACCGCCGGAACGGGCTACTACAGTTGGCTGGTTTGGATATTGCCGTTCATCGAACAGCAAAATCTTTACCACTCGATGGATTTGTCTGTCAACATGTCCAGCTTTACGTCGGCCGGCGGATTACATAGTCCGATGTCAGTGCAAATCAGCGCCGATCATCCCAATGCCATCGCGGCGGCGACACGTGTCGCAACGTTTCTTTGCCCGGCCGACAACATTGATCATCAGAATGCGGCGGTCCTCGGGACGGCGAACCCGGCATCAGGAAGCTATGCCGCGAACATGGGATGGCCTCCGTCTGTAACCGGATACAACGGGGAGCGGACGGTGCCAGGTAATTTCAACGGGGTCATCCCCATTCATCACCCAGCTCCACCGGAGGCGCTTGCACCTCATCTGCATTGGCATCCGTCGGCCAGGAGGTCGTTTCGCGATCTGCTGGACGGAACCTCTCATACGTGCATGATCAGCGAGCGACTGGTTCAGTCCGGTCAGACGATTCAGGAAATCAGCAACTCGGACCCACGGATGCTTTCGCATCATGTGGGACGCGCGGCGATCACGCTGGCTCAGTTGGCTGAACTTTGTGGGCCCCCGGTTCACACGGATGCACCCTATTCCGGCTTTCTCGGTCGCGCATGGGTGTTGGGATGGGCACCCGCAGGAAACATGTACGTCCATCTCAAGACTCCCAATACGAACAACGGCCACTTCACCGGCGCAACCCAGTCAAGCGAACGTCAGGGAGACTTGATTGTGACGCCCAGTAGTCAGCACTCAGGCGGTGTTAACGTCGCGTTTGCGGATGGATCGACTCATTTCATTTCGGATGCGGTCGATCCGGCAACCTGGTGGGCATTGGGGAGCGCCGACTACGGCGATATCCCCGGCTCCCACTAACTAACTAACTAACTAACTAACTAACTAACTAACTAACTAACTAACTAACTAACGTTTTACTTCTTTGTTTACTGGAGAATTTCAATGATTCACAACTTTTTTTCAGGTCTTTTTGCTGTAACGCTCGCGTTACTGATACCCATGAACGCCGCACTTGCCCAGCATGAGGGTGATGTGCATTTTGCATATGAAGGAGGGAAGATCGTTATCCTGGACGGTGAACCCAGTTTCAAGTATGGCCATCGATATTTTGAAGGAGGCTTTGGCTTTGGCGGTCTCTTTGACAGATTCACGTCGGATCCCGGATTTGAAACCTTTGGGGAGTTCCCGATTGGTGCAGGAGACATCATCCGATTCGATCTTCACACAGGTCATCATGGACACTATCTCAATTTCTTTGATCCTGAATTGGGACAGATATCGAGTGCACATGACCACTCGATTAACATCCTGAAAGGCCCCTCAAACAATCCCATTCTCAATGTGGATGTTCTGGCTGAAACCTTTGAGGTCAACAATCACCCCACCTTCGGATTTGGTCTGATCGGTGCGGCCGGCTCAACAGGATATTTTCATCAGCATGCCAACTTTCAATTGTCGTCCTCGGCACCTGTCGGCGCCTATGGATTTCTGATGAGTTTGAATACCGACGCGACAGGAATCGGCAACTCCGATCCCTTCTGGATGATTTTCAACTATGGCATGGATGAACCCGGCTTTCACAATGCCATTTCCGCTTTCACGGCCGTTCCTGAGCCAAGCTCGTTGCTGGCTCTTGCTGGAATCGCTGCAATCGGTTGCCTGTCAAGGCGTCGAACCCAGGTTTAACACTTCGGTTCGAATCCCATTCTTCAACTTCAACGATTTACACTTTTTGACCCCAGGAGATTTTCAATGCTTCGATATGTATTAACCATTGCGTCTACTTTGCTGCTACCAACCTTCACTGCTTTTGCCCAACATGCAGGCGATGTCCATTTTCACTACAACAACACTAGTGACAAAATTTTAATCTCGGATGGTGAGTTCGCACCGAGCGGTGCTCGGTACTTCGAGGGTGACTTCAATTCAAACCCTTTCATTCCGCTTCTGACTCCCAATCCCGGATTTGAAACCACCTTTGGCCTTGGCCGAAACCCCGTCACACCCAACGACATCATCGGCTTGAAGCTTCACCAGGCGCCAGGAGGAAACTGGCTGACCGTTTTTGATGCAGCCTTGGGACAGTTAGTTGAAACTCACGACTACTCGATCAACTTTGAACACAGCGGCATGTTTAATGTGGATATTTTTGCCCATTCGTTCGATCTTCACCGAACGTCATTCTATGAAAGTTTTGGTTTCCCGGAAGATTTTTTAGCGATTGCTCAGGCCAGTGGAAGTGGGACGATTCATCAGCATCATGACTTCAGATTGTCAAGCAACGCCCCAACGGGCGCCTATGGTTTCATGGTGAGCTTGGCATCGGACAGAGGAACTGTTGCTGACTCCGATCCCTTCTGGCTAATTTTCAACAAGGGGATGACAGATCCGGATTTCCACAATGCCATTTCCTCGATAACCGCTGTCCCTGAGCCGAATTCTCTGCTGGCTCTTGCGGGCATGGCATTGACGGGCTGTCTGTTGCGACGTCGATCTCGAGCCTGATTTTTCGGTATCCACTAATAGATAACGGATTACTGTTTTGTCGCTCTGCGTTGGAGATTGGGCAGGAAATGTTTTGATCCATCAAGAGATATTGCCCATCTTCGACACCGAACAAACCGTCCACGCACGGTTGCTTATTAACGAACGTATTTTTCTTTCTTCTCTCTCCTTCATTCCGGGGGAGAGAGGAGAACTACTCCTCACAAAAAACAACCAACCGGAACAGGTGAAAACCATTTGATCGCCAACCTCTGCCGTCGAACGTGGCTCGATGTCGATCGCAGATGGCTATCATTTTATCTGCCAAATTGATATTGATCACACATTGAAACCATATGATTACCAATCCCAAGCGACTCCCTGTAACCGTCCTGTCCGGATTCCTGGGAGCAGGCAAGACGACCCTACTGAACCATATCCTGACCCATCGAGCAGACCGCCGGGTGGCGGTGATCGTCAACGACATGAGCGAAATCAATGTCGACGGACGGCTGATAAAGTCAGGTGATGCGGCGCTGAGCCGCGTGGAAGAACAACTGATCGAATTCAGCAATGGATGTATCTGCTGCACTTTGCGCGAAGACCTGCTGAAAGAAGTCAGCCGCCTCGCACGCGAGAACCGATTTGACTACCTGTTGATTGAATCGACGGGGATTTCGGAACCGATGCCGGTGGCCGAAACGTTTACGTTTGTTGACGATCTGGGAGAGTCTCTGTCAACGATAGCACGGCTCGATACGCTGGTCACAATCGTGGATGCCGTCAATTTTGACAAGGACTTCCAGGCACTGGAAGATTTGGCCGAGCGGGGCATTGGCGTCAGCAGTGAGGACGACCGAGAGATTGGTCAGTTGCTGGTAGATCAAATCGAGTTTGCCAATGTCTTGCTGATTTCCAAATGCGATCTGGTCAGTCGCGAACGGATCGAAGCGCTCGAGGCACTCCTGCGCCGTCTGAATCCGACGGCCCGTTTTGCTCGATGTGATCAAGGCCGTGTTCCGCTGGAATTGATCTTTGATACGGGTTTGTTTAGCGAGCAATGGGCGGCCGAACATACACAATGGCTGTTGGTTCCACGAGGCTCGGAGGTTTCGGAAACCGAGGAATACGGCTTCGGCTCAATGACCTTTGAAGCTCGTCGTCCCTTTCATCCAGAACGATTGATGCGCATGGTCGAAGGGGATGATTTTGATGGCATCGTTCGATCCAAGGGGCTTGTTTGGTTGGCCACGCGAAACGACTATGCGGGCGAGTGGTCTCAAGCGGGGCGAGTGTTTTCCTTGCAACCCGCCGGAGGGTGGGCAGCCGCAACCCCGTATGAAGAGTGGCCTGACGATGACTCTTTTCTCAACGAGATTGAAGATATTTGGATCGAGCCGTATGGCGACCGCCGAACGGAACTGGTTTTGATTGGCCAGTATCTCGACCGAGATCGCCTGACGGATGCACTCTCGAATTGCCTGTTGACCGAGGAGGAACTGGAAGCCGGTTCGGCGGTCTGGTCGGTGTTTGAGGACCCGTTTGCATCGTGGCTTGGGTTCGAGGAAGAAAATCTGGACCGATAGTTTTTGTTTGCTCACCTTTGTTTTTTTGGAGATTGATGATGAATTCGAAATGGAAAATATTTACTGGAATAATGAAGTTGCAATACAGAATGAGGGCGGGTCTTTTGTGAGGCCCGTTCCTTCTGATACTCGAAACAGGCTGAACACGATGATCGACCACCACCTCACCCGAAGGGAAATGATTCAACAAAGCGGACTTGTATTGACCGCATCTGCAATTTCATTTTCTTCAATCCCGTTTGCTGAATTGAATCTCATGACCGATAGGAAGACTTTTGATGTAATCATCATTGGCGGAAGTTACGCAGGACTTTCCGCTGCGATGGCATTGGGACGCGCCATGAAAAAGGTCCTGGTCATCGACAGCGGACTGCCTTGCAACCGGCAAACGCCCCATTCGCACAATCTCATTACCCAGGACGGAGAAAGGCCAGAGGCAATCGCTGAAAAGGCCAAGGCTCAGGTGCAGAATTACAGCACCATAAAATTCCTCAACGAGGTTGCGGTCAGCGGAAAACGAGCAGGGCAAGGTTTTGAAATCATAACCCAAACAGATCAAGTGCTTGCCGCCAGAAAGCTGATCTTCGCGACGGGCCTGAAGGATATCATGCCTGACATCAAGGGATTTTCGGAGTGCTGGGGAATCTCAATAATTCACTGTCCTTATTGCCACGGATACGAAGTTCGCAACCAAAAGACAGGTATCATCGCCAACGGAAACGTTGCGTACCACTATGCCCAGTTGATCTTCAATTGGACCAAAGACCTGACGATTTTCACCCATGGTGAATCCACACTGACCGGTGATCAAACCGACAAGATTACAAGGCATGGGATTCGAATCATCGAAAAGGAAATCATGGGTCTTAAGCACGAAAACGGATGGGTGCGGCAGGTCCAATTCAAAGAGGGCTCAGCGTTTGAATTGAATGCCATTTACTCAAGACCTGATTACGAACAACACTGTAAAATTCCTGAAAGTCTCGGCTGTGAACTGACGGAACAGAAACTATTGAAAACCGATGCGTTTCAGCAGACCACGGTCAATGGTGTTTATGCTTGTGGGGACAACTGTACATTTCGATCGGTGGCCACAGCCATATCGACCGGAGTCATAGCGGGAGGCTCTTCAAGCAACAAGCTTATAGAGGAACATTTTTCAGAATCCTGATGTAGAAAGATCGTATGGGAAATGAAACCGCCAGCACCGACAGTAAGCCAACGCGACGCTCACTCATCGGATATGCTGCGTTGGGTCCGTTGGCACTGATCGGGAAGCACTCATTGCCAGCGCGTGCGATGGGAACTCCTCCGCTCCGACAAGATAACGAATCTTCGAGCCGATGGTTTTATGAACCGCAAGATCAGGCAATGATCAACTGGCTCGGCGGTGACCAGCAGGAATGGCAAATTCTCGATGCCGGGTGCGGACGTGGGAACCATGTCCAGTTGTTCGCGGAGAAGTTCCATCGAGGACATGTGGCTGCCGTCGACCTCAATCCGGAGCGGATTCGTGAGATCGAGCAGCGATTCAAAGGTACCAAGTATCAACATCGAGTCCTTCCGAGGGTGGCTGATATCCAACAACTCCCGTTCGAGGAAGGGACGTTTGATTTGGCGTGGTCCAGTCACACCCTGCATATCCTCGCCGACCCGATTGCGGCCGTCCGGGAGTTAGTGCGAGTTGTCCGTTCGGGAGGCGGGGTTGCCGTGCGCGAGGATCATTTTTTGTCTCGACTACTACCGCTGGACGTTGGGTTGGGCGAACCTGGTCTGGAAGAGCGGGCGGTAGGCCATTTCATAAACGGGTTCGCGCGGGATCGGGTACAGCGCGGGCGTGTTCCGTTCGGCTGGATCGACGTTTTACGCAACGCTGGATTACATAATGTTTCGGCTCAGTCATTTTTGTTTGAACGGACTCCGCCGTTTTCAGACACCGAAATCGAACACTTGCGTGAACGGATGATTCGTCGCATGATCCGCGAAGAAACCTCTCCCGAAGATCGAGCCTCAATCGAGCAACTGGCCGATCCGAAATCTCCCCACGATTTCGGCCGCCGAACCGATTTGCATTTCGTTTCCGTTTCGACGGTGTATTGGGGAATTGCCGAATGAAACAAAGAATCGATTGACTGAATGAGATTACCTGGAACGCCGGGCCGGGATGGGGTTGGGGCGCGCAGATACTGCCCTATGTGGAACAAGGCAATCTGGGCAACCAGATCGACTTTCAGCAACCGATCTGGGCGACCGTAAATCGTCCTTCGATTGAATTGAGGATCGCCACCTTTTTGTGCCCTTCCAGTTCCGGCCCGGAAGATGCCATGCTGGTCGTTGACGAATCCAACAACCCGTTTTCCCCCGCAGGAAATACTCCGTTGTTACTGGGGCGTTCACACTATCTGGCCAGCCATGGCCAGGAGTCCTGCTGGGGATCTGAAGCAGGCATCGATTTGACGGCCGAAATCTTTACGAACATTTATACTGGAGCAACAAAGATTGTCGACGTGTATGGCGACACATCCAACGTCGCGGATGGGCCGTTCTTTCGTAATTCCAAAACCCGTTTCAGCGATATTGTTGACGGATCGTCAAACACGATCTTTCTTGGTGAACACTCGTCGCGTTTAAGCGACTCGACATGGGTGGGCGTTGTGCCGTCGGCTTTCGTCCATCCGAATTTGATTTCACCTGAAAACGATTCGGAAGGTTCTGGCGCCCATGTGTTATGCCATTCCGGTCCGTCCGGAGGCGAGCTTGACATCACAGGCTTCCCGATTTTTCATCCGGTCAATCACCCCGCATTACACCCATGTCAAATGTTTTCAGAGCTATCCGAACCAACGCGAGACGCCTTCGTAATATTGGGTAGTGTCGCGATGCGGAGTAAACGGGTAATACATCCAACCAGCCCAAATATTACCCTTTCGGAAACCGGGATGACTGCTTGATCGCCGTCCGACACATGGCTAAAATGCAATTTAACTGCAAGTACAATATGAAGATACTTGCAGTTGATAAGCATTTATAAAATCGAAACCTGGAACGAATTCTCCGTGTTTTCCCGTCGTTTGATCGCGAATTGCCTGTTGGTATGCTTTGGCATCCCTGCATCGGTGGGGCCTTTCTGGCACCAACACGGGGAGTCGTGCGCACATTGCCGATCCCCAAATCGATCTGCGATATCCGATGAACCAGTGAATCCGCTCTGTTTCGTTTCAGAGTTGCGCTCGGTAGAGGGCCATTCGCGGTTGATCGAAGGTCACGCTTGCGGTCACTGTTGTTGCTCTTCGGCAAAACTTTCTGACGCGATTGAGAATTCGGAGCGTTTGGCAAATTCGTCGAACTCCGATCCAGCCACCGATCACGAATCCGATGGCGACCCTTGCCAGGATGAATCCCATCCCGAACACTGTTCGATCTGTGATTTCTACGCGCTGGCCTATTGCGATGACGTGCCTGTAGCGATACCCGGCTCGTCTTGCGGGTTTCCGTTATCGGCCGAGCTTCGTTCCGAAGCTCTATCTTGCTTTCTCGAACCCGCCCACGCTCGCGGCCCGCCTGCGGCACCTCATTCCTGGTAGCTCCCTCTTTGACTGTCGCAGAACTGTGAGCATCCTTCGTTCGATGCTGTGCGGTTAAGGGACAAGCTTGATGGAGAATCTCGCATCCCATAGAGGAACCGTTGCGGATTCCGATCCCTTCTGCATGATTTTTAGTTTTCACCCAGTCTCCTTGCCGTTACGACGTTTAGCGAAGAAAAGCAGTAAATATTTCAGAGATTCAAACGATGGCACTTTTGGCACATACGACTGAAATCAGCTTGGGGCTGAGTTTCTTTCTGGGGCTGCTTCATGCGCTCGAACCTGGACATGGCAAGACGGCGATGTTGGTTTACCTGACCGACAAAAAACATAACTATTGGCACCCACTGATTTTGGGGCTCTCGACAGCATTCAGTCATTCGGTTTCTCTGTTACTGATCGCTTTTGCCGTACATGCAGCCCATCTTTGGGTGACAGGGACTCATCACGATCACAATCATCCGATTTCAGATTGGCTACAGACAATCAGTGCCCTATTGATTGTGGTAGTCGGGATAGTGATGTTCTGGCAAGCATCGTATTTTGCAAAACATCACTGCTGTTCAGGGGCTTGTAAGCTGAAGACTCAAGCTTCGACAAAAATTGTGGAGCTTGGAAGTTCAGCCGCCGTTGCAATTGACGAGCAGTTGCCAGCAACAGGCAACTACCGGACGACAGCCTTGCTCGGCTTGGCCGTTGGATTGATACCTTGTCCATCCGCATTAGCTGCCTACCTTTGCGGTCTTTCGAGCGGCCAGCCTCAAAACGCTTATTCAATTATCCTCCTGTTTGCAGCCGGGATTGCGGTATCATTGGCTTGCACGGGATATCTGTTGCAGCGTTTTGGTTCGTATTATTCAGCGCGATGGAAATCAGAAAGCCATATTCCTTGGGCATACATCAGGGCTTCTGTCATTCTGTTTATCGGGTTCTTTTACATGGTTCACATTTTCCTCTAAAGTTGAGTCCATGATCAGAGAGCTTGTCAAAACTCGATCCTGATTGCGCGATGGCTTCCTGGAGACTCGTCCTAGTAGCTTCAGCAAAGGAGTTGCTACGATCACCTCACGACCCGACGAAGAACAATACCAAAATATACGGAAGCTACAGCCAGGGCGTTAATCTTTGCGATGCACAAGATGACCCACGCAACTTTCAGTGACTTTGCCTCCAGCAAAAGGGTTACTCAACTGAATGGTATTTTCGCTGTTTTGGCTTTTGCGGGCATGCGAGTCAGCGAACTGAGAAATCTGCTGGTTCAAGATATCGATTTCCAAAATAATTGGATTTATATTCTGTCAAGAGACGGATTTGAAAATAAAACGGGCCAGGATTGGAAGGTTCCAATTCATCCATTACTACTCGAAATGCTGACTGAGTATAAAGTGAGAAGTCAGGGTGGCTGGTTTTTCTTTTTATCCCCTTTACCCATTAGGATCTGAAAATGAATAGGATCAACTCTTTCGGCTATCTGGCCTGCGCTATGACTGCTCCGTTATCTGCGTCAACAGAGGTGCCCAACAGGGAAAAAACAGGGACAATTCTTTCTCTGGAAAAAACAAAATGCTCAGAAACCACTGAAAATTACGGGATTTCGAGCATTGAATTATTTAACAACGGAGGGCACGGGGATCGAACCCGCAACCGGTTTCCCGGCACTTCATTTCCAATGAAGCCGCTAGCCATTCGCTTACCCTCCTTTTTATCAGACTTCAGGCGCCTGACTAAATTTCTCCTGTCTTCTTACTGATCAGATGAATGAACTCCTGGTTCGTTTTAAATCGGGCAAGCTGTTTCGTCAACTGCTCCATCGCCTCAATGTGGTTCATGGATGTCAAAGTCCGGCGGAGCATCGTGACCGCTTGAAGCGTGTCGGGGTGCAAAAGCAGTTCCTCACGCCGCGTTCCGGACTGGGTGATGTCGATTGCTGGCCAAACCCTGCGATCCGCCAGTTTACGGTCGAGTACCAATTCCATATTTCCGGTTCCCTTGAATTCCTGGAAAATCAGTTCATCCATCCGGCTTCCTGTATCCACCAGAGCCGTTCCCACAATGGTCAACGAGCCTCCCTCCTCAAAGGCGCGAGCCGATGAGAAAAGCTTCTTGGGGATGTCCATCGCCTTGATGTCCACACCGCCGGTCATCGTACGCCCGGTATTGCCGACCCACTTGTTGAACGCTCGGGCCAGCCGGGTGATCGAGTCCATTAACAGGAACACATCCTGTCCCATTTCTGCCAGCCGCTTGCAGCGGGCGATCACCATTTGCGACAATCGCACATGGCTCTCGATGTCTTCGTCGAGACTGCTGGCAATGACCTCGCCGCGAACGTTTCGCTTCATGTCGGTCACTTCTTCAGGCCGCTCATCGACCAGTAACACGATCAGCTTTGACTTGGGATGGTTTTCGGCGATCCCGTTGGCAATATGCTGAAGCATGACCGTCTTACCGCTTCTCGGTGGCGCAACAATCAATGCACGCTGGCCTTTTCCAAGCGGAGTCAGCAAGTCCATCACACGAGTCGTCAGCGGTGCCGGGCCGGTTTCGAGACGATACCAGTAGACCGGATTGATCGGTGTCAACTCATCAAAGTTCTTGACGTTCGGATATTCTTCAGGGGTCAGCCCATCGACATCAAACAGCTCCCGCAGACGAGGCCCTTGCGATCGGCGAGCGGGCTGAACCATGCCCCGCAACATCACACCCGGTCGCAAAGCGAACTTCTCGATCATCGTTCCGGGAACGAAGGGATCGGTTTTCTCGCGGGTGTAGTTGTTATCGGGGTGACGCATGAAGCCATAGCCATTCGGATGGACTTCGAGAACGCCGTAGCTTTCGAACAGCGTGCTTGCATCAAAATCTGCATTGTCGGCCTGATCTTGCTGGAAGCGATTGGGTATCGAGGCCTGATTGAAATTGCGGCCGCGATTGGGACCGGCATTCGGTCCGGTATTCGGCCCTGATGGGCGTCGTGTTCGCCGCGTGTTTCGCGGATTGCCTTGTTGCTGGCGATTGCCGTAGCCACCGCCGCCCTGATTGTTGCCGTAGCCACCGCCGCCCTGATTGTTGCCGTAGCCACCGCCGCCCTGGTTATTGCCGTAGCCACCGCCGCCCTGGTTATTCGCATTGTTGGTATTTCGGCGTCGTCGTTGGCGGCGGTTGCCGTCATTTCGATTGTCGCGATCATCACCGCGATTTTGTTGGTTGCCGTGGGACGCATGTCCACGCCGGTATTCACCTCCTCGCTCGCCACCTCCCCGCGAGTCGCGAGAATCGTTTCTGCTGTCGCGAGAATCGTTTCTGCTGTCGCGAGAATCGTTTCTGCTGTCGCGAGAATCACCTCGGCTGTTTCGCCCCTCACGACTCTCACGGGAATCACTTTGATTGTCCCGGGAATCACCATACCGGTCGCGACCGCCTCGCTCGTAGGAGTCATGATCGCCGGAATCAAAAGAATCACTGGCTGACTCTCCCTCGTAGCGGTCTCCTGCATAGCGATCCTGAGACTCCGGACGGCCAGATTCATCTGTATCCTTGACCGCAGCGCGGCTCTGTCGTGTTCGCCGGCGGGGCGCAGGAGGGGGCTCGCTGCCATCGACCTCGTCGGGATCGAACCGGCGCGCAGGCCAGTCAATTTCATCGGTTTCGTCATCGACCGGGGGACGGCGACGCGACCGACTCGCTTTCGGTTCAGTGAACTCAGCCTGATAGTCGGAATTTTGCTGGGGGGATTGAGATTGGAGATCGTCGTCAGAGGACGAATTGGCAGCACGAGAACGTACGTTTTTCTTTGCCATTGAAGATTTCACCTGGAATTATTGATGCACAGATGTGCGAGAAAAAGAACAAAACTGGCTAGATGTTAAACCATGAAAATGGAACGGTCAGATTGAGAGCATCCGCGAGGAATCGCAAGGCATTCGGGCCCCATCAAATTTAGATAAATTTAGATAAACCGAACGGGTTAACAACACAAAGAAAACCACTTCCTCAACAACGAACCGGGCGTGCAAACGCATTCTGCCGACTCATATCAAACCGATGAACGGTGAGGATTGTCGCTTCTTGAGTTTCCCGAAAACGGAAGCACTTCCTTTGCAAACTCAAAACACAATTTAAAAGATACGCGAAGCCAAACTTGTAAAACCGCCAGTTTCAGAAGTTTTGGCCCATCACAAAACGGAAACAATTTACCGTTCACTCATCTGGCGTCCAGGAATGCTCACCAAGCTGGCGATTCAGCAATCGCACACAGCCTCCTCGCTTTATCCGCCGAACACGGTCGAGCGGTTGATTCTTCAATTCACAGCGACAACTGTCAACTGAAACTTCTGAAGGGGATAACCGGAGAAAGGGAACTTTCAGTCATCAGCTACCGATGACCCGTGGCCTCCTGAACTGATGTAAGTTTCTTACAAAGTCGCCCGTCTGTCAAGCGCCATTTTTGGAAATTGCCCCGTTTTACGACTTATGCGGTTCAATTATTTTCGGCGACTGGACGAGAACTTTTGAGGAATTTGACAAAAAAACGGAATTATCCTGAAAGTTGCACTCACCTGAAGATTCTAAATTTGTCGATTAAACCAAGGACACTTCAGCCTTTGTACGCGCCCAACCGGCCCGATTTTACCATGCGACCTTCAAATCGATTCTCAAAATTGATTTTCCACTTGGTGGTCTTGAGTGGCCTTGGACTAACGGCCAGCCACTCTCAGTCCATCGCCCAGACTATCCCATGGCAGTCCGACCTGGAAACCGCGATTTCAATGGCGGAAAAGGGAAACAAGCTGGTTCTGATTCACTTTATGGCCGAGTGGAGTCGGGACGAGCAGGAACTGAAAAAACTCGTCTTTTCGGACCCGCACGTGCAGCGAGCTATCGCATCCTACGTGATTCCCGTTCAAATCGATGTCGACGAGCAACCCGATCTAGCAACGAAATATGGCATTCAAGCAGTCCCCTGCGACCTGATCATCACACCGGCCAAGCGGATCGTCGCGCGGCGGCCCAGCCCTAAAGAGGCGGCCAACTATGCGACGATGGTGGGGCGACTCGAATCGACGCTCAAGCAAATCTCCCTCAAGGGCGCCGACGTTTTCAATCATCATTTGCTCGATAGCGAAGCTCTTGCACCCGATGTCACACCAAGCCCGCCGCGATTTGAACTGACGCAAAACAATCCCTCCAATCGGGGATTCTCATCGACTGAATCTACAACCTTTATGCCCAATCCCACCCTCGAAGCGCCCCGTAATGCCGATGCCTCGAACACAGATTTCGCCGCCCCAGTGCTTACCCCCGACAATGATCTTGCCGCATCAGAGGAACCGCAAGCCAAACTGGGACCACTCAAAATCATCAATGACAAATTTTTCAGCCCCGGCCCCACCGAGCGCCCCCAAGGACTGACAGAAACCGCAATGCAACCCAACTTGCAACGCCCTCCGCTTTCTCCGGCCCATCAGGCCGTTGCCTTTGAGCCAAATTCAGCTCCGAACTTCCAGCCCAACCCTGCGGCCATTTTTCAACCGAATCCGACCGCATCAGCAGCCGAGTTTCGCGAAGATCCCCGAGCCGCTGACTTTCACGCCCGGAATTTTCACGTCCAGAACGTTGGTGAGAATAAAATTCCCGATGAACTTGCGGTTGCGCCGCAGCCACCTCAACAAGCGGAACCAAAATTCGAACTCAAGTCTCAACCCCAACCTCACTTCCCAACCCAACTCCAACCCCAATCCGAGCCTGCGTTGGCAATGAAGGGCAAATGCCCTGTCACGCTCATTCAGGAGGGTCACTGGGCGGAAGGCAATGCGGATTGGGGCTGCGTGCATCGCGGGCGGCTTTATCTGTTCGCCACGGAGCAGCACCGAAGCACATTCCTGGCAGATCCCGACACGTACAGCCCACTGCTAGCCGGCCACGACCCCGTCATTTACGAGCAGTCGGCCAAGCTGGTGCCGGGCAACGAAGCTCACGGCGTTTTCATGGGCGAAGCTCCCAACCTGCGCGTGGTGCTTTTCTCCAGCCAGGAATCCCGTAAGCTGTTCGAAGAGAATCCTCGCAAGTACATCGAAACGATTCGCGTAGCGATGGAAAGATCAGGCGGCAGCTCCACGATGATTCGGTAGCTGACCAACCATTTGCGAAAGCTCGTCCTTTACAATCGTCATCATGGCCTGATTGATTTTCTGCAACACCGACGTCGCAGGTACGCCGTCGAGAACCCGATGGTCGAACGTCAACACGAGATGGGCTTTGCCGTTTCTCGGCAGCGGGTCTACTCCCAGCACCGACGTCAACGGACCGAGATGCCGATTACCGTAAACATTCTTGTAGCCTGAAAAACTCATCCCGATCGTGCCAACGTGGGTCGCCCGCTTGGATGGCCACCAATGAAACATAACCGACCAGGCCAGCGCCCGGATCAACCAGGGAGCTTTGGCAAATCGAATCTGATGTCGGAACTGACGAATCTCCTCTACCGGAGCGTTGAGAAACGCATCGTATTGCGACTGAAGCACCGACAGCGGTACTTCATGCGGATTGTGAAATCGAGCAAAGAACAACCGATCCTCTCCCTCGTGCTCCCGATTGATCGTCATCATGCAGACAATAGCCTGATGCTCGTACAGGTGAGGCCAGGGAAACTTCATATAGATCTGTTTCAATGCTGGCACAGCCTGGGCGACCATTGAATAGGCCTTCATGTACAGCACGTTCCAGGAAATTTTCGGACGGGTGAGTCGCCGAATCCGGTCAACAGCCTGAAGATCAAAATCACCGCTGATTCCTGCCGCAGGAATTCGATTGGCAATCTGTGTCAGGTCTGCGACCAGTCGCCGTCCGTTGGCTAGATGAAGTCTCGTTCCTCGAGGCATGGCGATTTGGAAGGATGAGGCTCAGAGGGATGAAATACAGACGACGGACTGGCCGACTTCGAATTCGTCCTTCTTTCCTCCCCCTTCATCCTTATAAAAAAAAACACCCTCGGTCACTTTGGGTTCCAGGGGGGCATAGAACACCTCAGTTGATCCGAGAGCGATTGGAAGATAGCGATCTCCGCATCCGTGCGTCGATCGTTTCCCGCCCGATGCGTTTGACAAAGATTCAACACCAACCTCCTGTCGGACGAACCCTTGCTGTCTGGCCCCGGCAGTTACCGAAACCCGACTGCATCAAGCACTTTGTTTGTTGTTTTCATCGACTGAAAACAATGTCGTTTCAGTGATGAGGGGAGATTAAAAAAGTTTGTTTTTCGGGTCAATAGAGATTTGTAAAAATCCCGTTTTTAAATCCGATCCGTGAATTAAGGCGAGCGGCAGATAGAAACTTACCATGTAGCGGCGTCTCTCCGAGACGGCGACCTTGCGAGTCTCGGAGAGACTCACCTACTTTTCGGGTAGATTCTTATCTGCCGCTCGCCTAAGTTCGAGTTTTGCATTTTCCGAATCCTATCCGGCGAGTGTGGCCAGGAACGTGAGCAGGCGTCTTGAATTATCGTCGGGGGTCGTCGCCCGCGACACCTCCGATAATTTCTCGTCCCACGATTTACGGCGTAATGTCGTGAGCATGTCGGCAAAGCTCGGTTGGGTCTTCCAGGAATACCAAGGCCGATTTGGAAACTCAAGTTCCTTGTGCCCTTCGGTCTCGAACCACACGATCGTCAGGCTAGACAGAAACATTGCCATCGGCGCCGTTCGCTCGACCGCCTTGGGAGTCCGGTTGGCGGGGTCTTCCAAGCCTAGATGCTGCTTGCAGTCGTAGTGCGTCACTTCAATCGACCAACGCTGTGAAAAGATCGAAAGAATCTCGCGTGGCGTCTTCGACAAATCGGTGCAATAAAAAATTCGCGTCGGCCGCTGACCTACCGTATCTTGCGAGAGCACCAGACGCAGCAGGCGGTCGTTGCCCGCTTTGTAGTACAAGCCCGTTTGGGTCTTCACCCGCAGCGATCCGTGTAGGCCATATTGATCGTAGTGGAGTGTCTCCCAACGCGAGTTGTCTTTCTCCCACGCGGCGGCGTCTTTGAGCCGTTCACCTTTTTTGCGACGCGGTCCACGACGAACTTTGGTTTCCTGCGGAGCCGGCGCGTAAAGCGCCGCCTTGGCATGGACCGGACCAATCAGGTCAACGTTCCCGGGCAACTGCGAGAGCACGCTCTTGCCGCTGTAAAGACTATCGACGACAAGAATGAAATGACGGTCGGGAAACCAGGCGGCAACCATTGCTACCATCTCGGCCATCAGTTCGGGCCGTGTTTTGTGGGCTTTTGGGTCGGGTTTGTTTTTCTTCTTGGCGTTCTGGGCGGCTTTCTTCTTGGCCTCGGCGGCCTGCTTGGCCTGCGGCGACGCGGCGCGTACTTGAGCGGCAGAAGGCTTTTTCTTGCGTTTACCGGTGCCTTTGGTGAGTCCTTGCCGATTGCGATAGAGCCTCATGCAAATCGGCAGCGAAAAGACTTTCGTCGGTGCCCACCAGGGATGAGCGATCACGATGCACAAATTCACCCAATCGTGACCCCAATGACAAATTTTCTTCGACTTCGAAGAACTCAGCGCGTCGTGATGCATTCCCGTACCGAAGATTCCCATCCCCCGCTTTCGGCAAAGAGTATCATCTCCCGAGAGCACGATTACACCATCGGCGCCGACGAGTCTGTTGACGATCAGCTGGGCCAGCAACTTCCAGAGACGATCGATGTCCCAGACCGCTTGGGAGAAGAAGCGGTGGTAATCCGAGAAGTGGCCGTTGCCGACGGAGTCACTGGAAATAATCAGATCGGTGACGTAACGATGGCGCACCGAAAGAATCCAGCCCGTCATCAACAGCCGAAACGTCTGGAAACTGGGTTCGGTAAAAACCGGCGAGAACGCACGTAGCAAAAACTCGAAGGAATTGGTAAGCTCCATGGTAGGCGGCCTCCGTGCCAAAGGATTTGAAAGTTTGAATGTTCAAAATCCCATGGGAACGGGCCGCCGTTTTTATGACAATATCAGTTCCTAAAAATGCAAAACTCGAACTAAGGAGTTGTCCCAAAACAACTTCCCGGTTTTATCAAGGTCGATCATAACCCGAAGCGTAAGCGAGGGACGGCATAACCAGGCCGGAGTGGTCCCTCGCTTACGCTTCGGGTTATGATGAAATGCTGGCCAAAAATCCTGGCCGCTTGCCATTGCGTTAAACTGGGAAAGATACTATGATTTCCCCTTCGTGTTGGTCGGCTGCATCTTTCTCTTGACCGTTCGCGTTAATCCTGGGCGTTCATCCTGGAACGTATAACGGTATAACGCCTCGTTCGCGAACGTCATCTGATACGGCTCACGTAACTTCTGATTGTTCGCAGCCTTCCAACGTCCATTCCATTCCCCCCTGACGCGTTTCTACGCCGAACGCGCAACCCCCTCCAGGTGATTCCCCCCGTTTGAGCCGCCACCGCGTCGATTGCTCTGCCGTTTCATTCCATGGGTCCGCCGGAAACAGAAGTATCTTTTTATGGTAAATCGAAATTTAATTCACTCGCTCGAAGATCAAGACATTGAAGATGAACTCGGCTCCCTGTTCGATACCGATGCCGACCAGATTCACAATCTGGACATTACTCAAATTTATTTTCCGGACGGGATCATCACCGACCGACGCTACGAACTGAACGAGATCGTCGACGGCACCATTGTCCGTGTGGAACCGGAATATGTCGTCATCGATGTTGGCTTTAAGAGTGAAGGAACGATCAACCGGAACGAATGGGACGCTCCCGACGAGCCGATCGTAGGCCAGGTCGTCAAGGTTCTGATTGAAGAACTTGAAGACGAAATGGGACGCTCGGAAGAATCGAACGGGCTGATCCAGTTGAGCAAACGCAAGGCCGACCAGATTCTTCACTGGGAAGGAATCATCGCCAAAGTCAAGGAAGGCGACGTCGTTACCGGAACCTGTACCCGCAAAATCAAGGGCGGTTTGCTGGTCGATATCGGCGTTCAAGTGTTCTTGCCTGCCAGCCAGGTCGATATTCGACGCCCCGGCGAAATCGGTGACTTCATCGGCAAGGAAATTCAATGCGAAGTTCTCAAAATTGATGATGTACGACGCAATATCGTGGTCAGCCGTCGCTCGCTGATCGAAAAAGAACGCATCAATACCCAGCAAAAATTGCTGGCCGATCTCGAACCAGGACAAATCCGAAAAGGAACGGTCAAAAACATCGCCGACTTTGGTGCGTTTGTCGACCTCGGAGGCATCGACGGTTTGCTGCATATCACCGATATGGCTCACACGCGAATCAGCAATCCATCGCAAATGGTTGCGATGGATCAGGAAATCGAAGTGATGATCCTCAATGTAGACCGCGAGAAGATCAAGGTCGCACTCGGATTGAAGCAGTTGTTGCCCAACCCTTGGGCCAACGTCGAGGAAAAATACCCGATCGGCTCAACGCACACCGGCGAAGTCGTCAACGTCATGAACTACGGTGCCTTCGTCAAACTCGAACCGGGCATCGAAGGGCTGGTCCACATCAGCGAAATGTCGTGGGTCAAACGCGTCAATCATCCCGGCGAACTGGTCAGCATCGGCGACGAGATTCAGGTTTCCGTACTTGGAATCGACAAGGCCGGCGAACAGATGTCTTTGGGCATGAAACAGACTCAGGAAAATCCTTGGGACGAAGTCACCCAGAAATACCCACTGGGCGCGACGATCAGTGGCAAAGTCCGCAACCTGACCAACTACGGTGCGTTCATCGAACTGGAAGAAGGAATCGACGGCCTGTTGCATGTTTCTGACATGTCGTGGACTCGCAAGATTTCTCATCCGAATGAACTGCTGGAAAAAGGTCAGGAAGTCACCTGCAAAATTCTGGCCGTCGATATCGACCGCCGCCGAATCGCGCTGGGACTCAAGCAGTTGAACGAAGATCCTTGGACCACCGATATCCCGACCCGATACTCACCGGGCCAACTCGTCAAAGGCGTGGTTGCAAAGATCACGAACTTCGGAGTGTTTATTGAACTGGAAGATGGACTCGAAGGACTCCTCCACATCTCGGAACTGGCCGATCACAAGATCGACAATCCGGAAGAAGTCGTCAAAGTCGGTGATCCGATCGAAATCAAGGTCTTGCGAGTCGATACGGAAGATCGAAAGATCGGTCTCTCACGACGGCGAGTGGACTGGAGCGCCGAACAGGAAGCCGAAGACGCACGAAAACGAGCTTCTGAAGAAGCCGCTCAAAGTGCCAATCAAATTCCTGATTCGGAACTCAAAGGCGGACTGGCAGGCGGCGGATTGCATATTCCGTCAGAACCTACCCGAAAGTCTGAGTAGTCCGGAAATTTTGAGTAGTACCCGGAACGCGTTCGCGTTGCGGGTACAAGGAAACTGATTCTCGCACAGAGACACCAAGACACAGAGTCGTGTACGACTTCTTTGTTTCTTGGTGACTTTGTGTGAGATTTTTTTTAGGAAGATCTGGGGTAAGAAAATTCGTAGCTGTCTGGGGATTGATAGAATGTCTAGCCGCAAGCCGAAGCCGACCTCCATTCGTTTTTGGCTGTCGAAATTAGCCGATCAGTCAATGGTTGAAGTGAGAAAATCGAGTGGTGGTCGGCGCAGGCGCGCGTAGGGTGCAGCCTCTGTCGTCAACCTGTCTTCCATTCAAAACCATGCAAACTGGCGGCCGGCGCGCCTTTGGGGGTTGCCGATTGAACGATCTCGTTGTTGCAGTACATTTCTGGCGGCCCCCCCGACGGCTTGCGGCTAAACGTTCTCGCTTGCCGTGAACGGTTGCGAGAATTTCAGAACGATATTTCCTGCCACCGATATTCTTACTCTAAATTAGTATGGCGACCGCTGATTGCGCGACGTCCCTGAATATAGACATCCTCTGCCAGTTGCTCGACCGAGCGGATGGAAAACTCGGACGCTTCCAGAATGCTCAAGGCCCCTGCACCGCCGACCGGCGCGACCGCTTTTTCTCCTCCCGCTAACTTGGGGCCGATGAAGACGTGAACTTCATCGATCATCCCAACATCGTGAAGCGAACCCAGCAACTTACCGCCGCCTTCCACCAGGATATTGGTCATCCCCCGATTCGCCAGATCCTGAAGCAGTGCCATCAAACGCTCGTTCGGATCGTTCGACTGGCTTTGCCACACCTCACAACCGGCTGCGGCAAAAGCATCAGCCCGTTGGGGATCGAGCGCAGGACCGGTCGCAATCAAGGTCGGAAATTCATTCGCGGTTTTAACTAATTGGGAATCGAGAGCAAGCTGTCCTCGAGAATCAACCACGATGCGAGTTGCCGTGCGTTGCCCCGGCGGCCGAGCGGTCAACAGCGGGTCATCCCATTGAGCCGTCCCGGAACCAACCATAATCGCATCCATCCGGCCACGAAGTCGATGAACTCGCTCTCGGGACTGCTCATTGGAAATCCACTGGCTGTGGCCGGTATACGTGGCAATTTTTCCATCGAGCGTCATTGCCCACTTGGCAATAATCCACGGCATCTTTTGTGTATATTTTTTCACATAAGGTGCAAGAACGTCCGCCACCTTGTTTTCGAGTATGCCAACATCGACCTCGATACCGGCTTCTTGCAGCGTCCTGATACCGCGACCGTTGACTTCCGGGTTCGGATCGAGATGGCCAACCACCACGCGAGCCACCTTGGCTCCGATCAGGGCCTGCACACAGGGCGGCGTTTTTCCAAAATGCGAACACGGCTCCAGCGTCACATAGGCTGTGCATCCATCGACCGGCTGCGTCGCTGAGCGGATGGCTTCAACCTCAGCATGAGCACCGCCAAACTTCCGATGCCAGCCTTGGCCAATCCTTTCTCCAATCCCTTCGCCGTTTTGATTGACCAGAACGCAACCGACCATCGGATTCGGCTCCACCCATCCCTCGCCCCGGCGCGAAAGATCGAGAGCCTGTTGCATCCAGTGTTCGTCAGTTGATTGAGGTATCACCTACAACTCGACTCTTCCATTTGAATCCGAGAACGAATCCGCTTTTACATCCATCACATCGAGCATTGAACAATACAGATTCGTCAGCGGGGTCCGTTTCTTGCAGCGAATATGACGCCCCGTCTCGATACGACCGCCAGCGCTGCCGACCATCATGATGGGCAAGTTGTGGTGGTCATGGCGATTGCCATCCGAGATACCGCTTCCGTAAAGGATCATCGAGTTATCCAGCAGCGTGCGTTCGCCTTCGCGTATTCCGTCGATTTGGGACAGGAAATACTGGAACAGTTCAATATGGAAACGATTGATCTGGCTGATCATGGCCTCCTTTTCTGCGGCGCCTCCGTGGTGCGAGATTTCATGGTGACCATCGGCGATTTTCAGGTCACGGTAAACCCGATTACTTCCTTCATTGGCAAACGAAAAAACGGCGATCCGGGTTGAATCCGTCTGGAAAGCCAGCACCAACATATCCATCAGCAGCTTTGCATGCTCCGCATAGTTACGAGGCACGCCAGCCGGACGGGTATAATTCGAAACGTCGACTTCAGTTTCTTCCAGCTTTTCCGTCAGAATCAAGCGTCGCTCGATGTCTCGTACGGCATAGAGATATTCGTCAAGCTTTTGACGATCCTGACTTCCCAATTTTTTGCTCAGCGAGTCGGCTTCCTGACTTGCGAAATCCAGAATCGACTTCCTGCGTTTTTCGCGAATGGCCAGTTGATGTTTGTTATCCCGATCGGACTCAGAACCGAACAGACGTTCGAATACGATTCGAGGGTTGATTTCTTTGGGTAGCGGTGAAGACTCATTTCGCCATGAAAGATTCGACGAATAGGCACAGCTATAACCGGAATCGCATTCACCGGCCGTCGCACTTGATTCCAACCCCAGTTCGAGTGACTTCAGTCGCGTCAAGTGCCCGATATTTTGAGCCGCCAGTTGATCGATTGAGATGCCATTACGAAGCTGGCTGCCGCTCGTTTTCTTCGGATGAGCCCCTGTCAGGAACGCGGCATTGCTACGAGCATGGTCGCCCGGCCCGCTGCCGAGCGCTTCTGCATTGCGAAGTGCCAACCCGGAAAATAGGTTGATCTTGTCCTGGAACGATTTGATCGGATCGAGAGTTGAGCCAAGCTCAAAACGGCCACCTTCCTGCTTCTGTGGATTCCATTTCGGCATGTGAATCCCGTTGGGCACATAGAAAAAGGCCGTTCGCACGGGCGCGTTCGACGGCGAATCAAAACTACCGGCCAGCAATTTAGCGGCAGGCGTCATCGCTTCGAGCCACGGCAGCGCAATCGCGGTTCCCAGACCTCGCAACATCGTTCGGCGGCTGATTGGCATCATTTTTCAATCCCCTTTTTCATGGTAAACGGATCGCTGGTCGCCACCAGAACGATCAAGTCCACCATTGGATAATCTTTTTCCTGCAACGACTCCATGATCGCATCCATGGCACATTCGTCATAGTATTCCATGCCCCGACCCGTCGCATAGACCAGCATTTTCTCCGTAAAGCACCGGATAAACTGATTTCGCAGGTCATTCCGTATGGTTCCTTGCAGTTCAATGGCATTTGAAAACCGCAATCCGTCGGGAAGCTCACCGTTGGCGTCGATGGGCAACCCTTCCTCAGTGTCTCGATACCGTCCAACCGCATCGAAATGCTCCAATGCAAATCCTAGTTGATCCATCACCTTATGGCAAACCGCACAATTCGGGTCGGCGCGATGCTGTTCCAATCGCTGCCGAAAAGTACCGGTTAAATCTTTCTGGTCTTCAATCGGCTGAGCGGCGGGATCGGGCGGCGGTGGTTCTTCGCCCAGCAAATTCTCCATGATGAATTTTCCGCGTTTAACCGGAGAGGTGCGAGCGGGATTCGAGGTCGATGTCAAAATGCTGGCATGGGTCAGTACCCCCGCTCGGCCGAACGGTCGCGTATCAATTTTTCGGAATTCATTACCCTCAATATCAGGGATACCGTAGTGCTCGGCCAAACGCTGATTGATAAAGCTGTATTCCACGTCCAGCAGATCCAGCACACTGCGGTTGCTGCTGAGCAAATCCGCCACCAGCAGTTTCGTCTCCTGAACCATGTCGTTTCGCAACTCAAGATCAACACCAGGAAACTTGACGGGATCAGGCTGCATCCCTTCGAGCTTCTGTAACTGAAGCCACTGCACGACGAAATTATCGACTAAGGCACTCGATTTCGGATCGGCCAGCATCCGGACAATTTGCTTTTTGTATTCCTCTGGATCGTCCAGCAACCCTTTATGAGCGGCGATAAAAAGTTCGTTGTCCGGCATCGAGCTCCAGAGAAAATAGGAAAGCCGAGTTGCCAGTTCATAATTGGACAGCCGGGATGATTCGTCTGATTCGCCGGGCGATTCGACTTTGAACAGAAAGTGCGGCGAAACCAGTACCGCCTGCAGCGGAAATCGCAAGGCAACTTCAAACCGATCCCCATCGGCACGGGCTGACTTGAATAAATCTGTCAGCAGATTCAGCTCCTCCTCAGTCACCGTCCGTCGAAACGCTCGCGAGGCGATACGATGGAGGATATTTCGGGCAAATCGGATTTGGGTCGCCTCGTTTTGGGGCACTTGATCGCGAATCAGCTCTTTGTGGCTTTCCGGCAGGTCCATATTGAGCGGCCCAGAAATCTCGACCGAATAGATCACAAGGTTCCGGTCTTCGGATTTCGACGTTTTTGTGCCCTCCTTGTAATAATCGTTGATAAACGACAGGAATAACTGACTCTTGCCTTCTCTTGCGTCCAACTGAAATTCATAGTCACGGGCTTCGTCGCGATGGTTGGAAACATCGCGTTCGATTTTCTTTCTTCCGCGAAAACTGGCTGTCATTTTTGCCGGCTCGTCACCCGCTTGATCGCCGCCGGCTGAAACAACAATGCGATACGTTCCGCCCTGCGGCAGCTCAACAGGTACTTCAACCGAACTATTACTGTAAAAAAGGATGGAATCGCTCGTGAACCCGACGTTGCCGTTGAGCCTGAAAGAGGACAAGTCAGGCTGTGCCCGGACCATCAATTTGGACGGATCGACAATCGCCTGCTCGGTGATTTCTTCAGCGGCCTGAAGGTATTTTTCCATCAGCGTCGGCGGCAGCGACAACACGTCAGCGATATTGTCGAACCCGTATCCCACGTCGTCGCCCGGAAAATCATCGGCCGGAACATAATCGACGCCCAACAAGTCACGGATGGTATTGCGGTACTCAGTCCGGTTGAGCCTCCGCAACGTCACTCGCCCGGGATTGATCGCCATGCAGTCCGCGACATTGAGCGTCTCGTCAAGCCAGCGAGTGATGGCGTTGAAGTTGTCTTCGCTCAGTGGCGATTCATCAGCCGGCGGCATTTCGCGGGACTCAACGCGATGCTCAAGACGTTTCCAGCGTTTGTGATCGGCCAGGATTTCGTCGATTTGCTTGAACTGTTCGATATTGAAACCCGCATCGGCAGAGTCACCTGAATGGCAACTCGAACAGTGTTCGGCAAAAAGCGGCTTGATCGTATCGTTGAATTCACGCTGAAGCTTGCGAAGCCTGTCATCGGATTGGGCAGAAACCGAATGGGTCAACGCGCAAAAAAACGCGATGATGAGTAACCCCCGTTTCCTGCCCCAGTACGAAGGTCGTGAACGATTCAAAGAATGATGGTTGAGGTTGATAATCACTCTTTCATCATACGCCATTTGGCTGAAAAAGTGGGATAGACGTAGACGTCTCCCCCACGATAAAGGTGTCTGACAGACGTGGACGTCTATCCCACATGCCTCCCACATTGACTCGAAATACCCCCCAAAAATGCGATTATCTTCCCTAAAACCCGCGTTTTTAGCCGCATTTTGCCCCCGTTCCTGGCAATTTTGTTAAAAAATGCCGAGTTTTACGGGTTTTTCGGCTAAGTTCACTTGTATCTTGGCACCAAAACAGTCTAATTTGCCGATCATCGAAACACTTTTCGGCGGGTAAGCCATCGGGGCTTTGACCGTCCGATACATTACAAATTCACACCTTTCCCTTTCAACTTTATGGAGACCTGAGTCTATGTCAAATCCAAAAGCACCTTCGAAATCGATTATTCTGAACAACCTGGCTGAAAGAACCGGTGCATCGAAAAAAGACATTTCGAACTTCTTTGATGCTTTGACCGCCGAGATCGAAGCCAACATCAGTAAAAAAGGCGGTCCGGGCCAATTCACCATTCCTGGACTTTGTAAAATCGTTGTCGTTGAAAAGAAAGCATTGCCCAAGCGGGAAGTCCGCAATCCGGGAACCGGCGAGATGCAATGGGCCAAACCACGTCCCGCATCTCGCGCGATCAAGGTTCGTCCACTCAAAGGCCTAAAAGAAATGGTGAGCTAGTTTGCCGGATTGGTCTGATATAACGGTCAGAAATTTTACCGCTGGGGAAAGCCTCAGCGGTTTTTTTCTGTAACCATTTACAGAGCGACAGAAAGTTTAGCCGCAAGCCGAAGCCGACCGTCATTCGTTTGCAACTATCGTAGAAAGCCGATCGGCTCATGGCTGAAGCTGAAAGATCGAGTAATGGTCGGCGCAGGCGCGACGGTAGGGTGCAGTTTCCGTATTCAACCTACCCGCCAATAATTCAACCATCATCAAATTAAGATTTGGAACACTCATTTTCACTAATCTCCACTAATCAGACAACGAAATGAGTGTTGATTAGCGTTGATTAGTGTTCGCCTACATTTTCGGCCCGGCCTGGTACGAACGAGGCATCTCATGAAATTAGTCACCATTATTTTTTTAAACGGCTGAAACAGCCACAAGGAATGAACACCGATCCCCGATTTATTTTTGTCGTCTGTCAACAAGGCGCCGAATCGGCGGTCAAGACAGAACTCTCGACCACCCATCCCGAACTTCGACTGGCTTTTTCGAGACCTGGTTTTTTGACTTTCAAGGTCGATGAAGCCACCAAATGGCCGGAGAAGTTTACTCTCAAGTCAACATTGGCTCGAACATCAGGCTGGATGCTGGGAAAAGTGCAGGGGACGGACGCCAATGTGCTGGCCCGCGATCTGATCCATCCGTTTCTCGGTGCAACCTCAACGTCTACCGGTGTCAACGACTCACACGCGCAGCGATTGCCGCCGATTCGACATTTGCATGTTTGGGAGCGGGATGCCTTGATGCCGGGTGAAAAAGGTTTTGAACCCGGCGCGACCGAACTGTCGAGCGCTATCGGCGAATTGCTGGCGACGCAGTTTCAAGAACATCGAAACCCATTATCGACGGAACCGAAACTGAAGCAGGTCGTCAACCGGATCGCCAAGCCTGATGATTGTGTGCTGGACGTGATTCTGGTCGAGCCGGATCAGTGGTGGTTTGGCTATCACTATGCGACGACGGTTGCAGGTCGCTGGCCAGGCGGGGTTCCCTTGATACCGGATGAGACGGAACCGATCAGCAGAGCTTACCTGAAAGCCGCCGAAGCGTTGCTCTGGTCGGGGATCGAGATCAAGCCCGGAGATGTATGTGCCGAGATCGGGAGTGCCCCCGGAGGTTGCTGCCAGTTGCTGCTCGAGAAAGGGGCCACGGTGATCGGAATCGACCCAGCAGAAATGGATCCATCGCTATTGAAAAACGAGCGATTCACCCACATCCGGCGGCGAGGCAACGAAATTAAAAAGAAGGATCTGGCAAGCGTCAAGTGGCTGTTCGCCGACTTGAATCTGGTCCCCAACTATACGCTCGATACAGTCTCCGAGATCGTGAGCAACGAGCATGTGCAAGTCAAAGGAATGATCCTGACGTTAAAGTTGGCCGATTGGAAACTGCTGGCCGACCTTCCCGCGATCCGAAAGCGAGTGGAGAGCCTTGGATTCAAGCATATCAAGACACGGCAACTCGCCTTCAACCGACAAGAGTTTTGTTTAGTCGCCGTTCGCGACAAGTTCATGCTGCGAACCATCAAACGCCGCCCGAAGGGGAAGAAGCGTAATACTTCTACCGAGTGAATTAGCCGTGAAGCTACCGTTCACGGATGGATAGAACGTTTAGCCGCAAGCCGAAGCCGACCTCTAGTCGTTTTTGGCTGTCGAAATTAGCCGATCAATCAAGGGTTGAAGTCGGAAAATCGAATAATGGTCGGCGCAGGCGCGCGTAGGTTGCAGCCTCTTTAGTCAACCTGCCTGCCATTCAAAACCCAGCAAACCGGTGGCCGGCGCGCCTTTGGGGGTTGCCGATTGAACGATCTCGTTGTTGCAGTACATTTCTGGCGGCAACCCCCGACGGCTTGCGGCTAAACGTTTCGCTTGTCGTGAAGGCTACCACTTTTGAAGTTGCGTCTCACGCCCTCTCTGACTTTACATTACTAATCGAACCCAAAAACGCCTTGCAACTTGGCATTCGTTTCTCTGGGTCGCCGTTCAGGCACTTGTGAATGGCTTCTGCTAGCCGCTTATCCAGCTCGGGTCGCCGCTCAAGAATCGGAACAGGAACATGCGTATCGTGGGCCAAGGCGGCTTTGCCCGTTGTATCGGTGGCGTTCCATGGATGCTCAAAGGTCAACAAACGGTAAACCGTTACGCCAAACGAAAAAAGGTCCAGCCGGGTGCTGGTCTCGCGTCGCCGGACGATTTCTGGCGCCATGTACTGCGGTGTCCCCGTTCGATTGCCGGGCTGGCGGAACGGAGGCTGGTCGGGAACCGTCAATCCAAAGTCGATCAGCTTTACAAACGAATGGTCGCGGCCGCAAATAAAGTTCCGTGGACAAATATCTCGATGGATGTAACCATGATCGTGTACCGCCTGAATCGATTCCGCCATTTGGCGAATCAGCGTTAACCGGTCGGGAAAAAGGCTCGCATCTTTCTTGTAGATCACCGTATCAAGCCCCGGACCGTTGACATATTCCATCAGAATATACTCCTCTCCCTTGGTGGTCAGACCGTACTCATGCGTGACCACCACACGGGGGTGCTTGATTCGCATCCCGATTTCGCCTTCATGGGGCTTATTCAATCCCTTGAACCGCCCATTGAAATAGGCCAACTTTTCCTTGTCGAGAAACTTGATTCCGTACAGCTGGTTAGTGCCGATTTCTTTGGCGACATGGAAGCGGGACATCGTCCCCGTAAACGAATGCCGGTCGAGCTGAAAACGGGTCGCCACGTCGAGCTTGGTCGTCTGAGGTCCGAAATGCGGTTTATCCGCTTTCGACTTGCTGGACTTACCAAAAAGTTTGTCAAAGATGCCCATACTCTGGCCCGCCCAAATAACACAAATTAGAAATCACGAATCAGAAATTACTTGCCGCAGTAGTCAATCGTTCGCGCAATTTCCTGCTTGAGCTTTGCGCGATGAACGATGCGGTCAATGAAACCATGCTTGAGGAGAAATTCGCTGGTCTGGAAACCTTCGGGCAATTCGATACGGATCGTAGCTTTAATGGTTCTCGGCCCGGCGAAACCAATCAAGGCCTTGGGCTCAGCCAGAACCACATCACCCAGCGACGCAAAACTGGCGGCCACCCCCCCCATTGTCGGATTGGTCAGCACTGAAATGAACAGACCTCCGCTTTGATCGTATCGCGACAAGGCCGCGGAAACCTTGGCCATCTGCATCAGTGAAAAAATTCCTTCGTGCATTCGGGCGCCGCCCCCTGACCCGCTGATGATGATCACCGGCAGTTTCTCATCCGTCGCCCGTTCCACCAGCCGCGTCAAACGCTCGCCTACCACCGATCCCATGCTGCCCATGATGAACTGCGAATCGGTGACGCCGATCGCAACACGACGAGCACGAATCATACCGGATCCGGTGATGGAGGCCTCAGATAAACCGGTTTTCTTTCGTTCTTCTACGATCCGGTCGGGATAAGGGCGACTGTCTTTAAACCCCAGCGGGTCGGCAGTCTGCAAATTCCCATCCCATTCCTCGAAGGTTCCTTCGTCGAGGACTTGTTCCATTCGTTGACTGGCCGAAACGTACATGTGGTAGTCGCACAGCGGACACACGCGTAAACGTTTCTCAGCGTCTTTGTTGAAAACAGGCGACTTACAGCCGGGACATTGAATCCATGTCCCCTCGGGTATAGCACGTTTAGGTCGAACGGACACGTTGGTTTGTGTTAGTGACATTCAGTGTTGAATAAGTTGGCAGATACCCTCCATTGTCGCATAAAAGGGGACCCCAATTCAACGGTGGAACGGCATAATAATGAAAATTTTGAAACTTGTTCTGTCGGCAAGCAGTTCGAATGGCTGAAACGCGCTCATGGATGGAGGAGAATTGACGGGTAGTTGGACAAGCAAAATACCCGTCACGAAGTGACGCAGGCGCATCGTTCCGAAATACCCGTCACGAAGTGACGACGGCACATAGCTGCGGGCTTCAGCCCGCAGTTCGGTAGGCGGTGCGCCCTGTGGTCACGAAGTGACCTTGGCAACTACCCTAAATGTTCATCTTCGAATAGATGTTCAATTCGAAATTCAATGCCGTGTTTCTGAAGTAGTTCGATATATTCTTCCTGAAACGTTTGTTTTCGATGATGTTCCTTTTGGGTTTGAATGTATCTTCGCACCGTTTCAATCTTTGAATGACTGACGGTGAACGCACCGTAACCAATTTGCCATTCGAATTTCGAACTCAAAAGGTCCGTTTCATTCAGCCACCTGGATGAACTGCCTTTGATTTCCTGTAGCACCCTTGAGACCGCCACCTTGGGAGATAGTTGCGCGAGAATATGGACATGGTCTTCAACACCACCAATCTGAACCAAGTTGCCGCTCTCCGCCCTGATGATACCACCGATGAATTCGTACTACCTTTCCTCGATCGAATCAACAATCAGCGGTCGGCGGAACTTCGTTCCGAAGACGATGTGGTACGATAGGTCATCAACTGCGGGCTGAAGCCCGCAGCTATGCGCCATCGTCCCATCCGGGACGAGATTGCCCTAAGCTTGCATTATCGATGGCCCTACCGTCAGCGTCATATTCTCATCGAAACGGTACAACCGTAGTGCTTCATTCACTTGATCGAGCGTCACGGCCTCATAAGCCGCAGCCACCTCAGCCACTGATTTGAATGGGCGTTCGGTCAGCCACTGAGAACCAACCGAAAACATCCGGCTCTCCGTTCGCTCGCTGCCGAGCACAATCGCCGAAGCAACCTTGCGTTTGGCCAGCTCCAATTCACGTTCGGTGACACCGCCTGCTACGAATTCTTGCTGCAGTCGCAGTAGCCGCTCAAGATTCTCCTGTGCCTGTTCAGGTTCACAACAAATGTAGGTCGACATCGCGCCGCATTCGTCGTACTCCTGAATGCCCGTGCCGGCGGACTCGGCAAGCCCTGTATCGAGAAACTCCCAGTACAATCGGCTGCTGCCATCGTCGCCGAAGATCGCGGACATGATGCGAGCAGCATAGCGTAGCTCGTCGTGAACCGATGGGCCTGCGGCCAACTGAATGATGTACTGCTGAGTCGAGTTGGGTTGATGCAGCGAAAGAAAGCCCGACTGGTATTCGGGCTTAATTCGAACTCGTGACGGATTGAAATGGGGCCACGCCCCGCACTGCATTTCTACCTGTTCCACCAGCCGATCAAAATCGACTTGGCCTGCCGCTGAAAGCCCGATATTCGATGGACAGTATCTCGACTGAAAGTATCCAAACATCTGGTCGGGCGTCATTTCGCCGACCGTCGTCTCGGTTCCCAATACGGAGTTTCCCAGCGAATGACCGCCAAAAAAGGCTTCCATTGCTTTCTCGAACCCGCCGTAAGGAGGCTGATCGTTGTACATCCGAATCTCTTCGATGATCACCTGCTTTTCCGTTTCGAAATCGCTTTGGCGAAGAGCTGGCCGCATCAAGTCGCACAACAGATCGACAACTTCAGTCTGAAACTCCGGCAACACTGCCGCGTAGTAAACCGTGCTGTCTTCTCCCGTCATCGCATTGCTGTTGGAGCCGATTTCATCGAGCTGCGCATTGACGTCGGCCGCCGAGCGCGTTGGAGTCCCCTTGAACACCATGTGTTCGAGAAAATGACTGACGCCTGCGATTTCGGGCGACTCGTCGCGGGCCCCAGTGCGGACGAAAAATCCGAACGCCGCCGTGTAGGCTTCGGGATTGACTTCTGCCACGATGCTGAGACCGTTACTCAGTTGGTGCTGTCGATATTCCATTGAGTTTGACTTTTAGAGGTTGAGCGCCGAGGGTCACGACGTCGTAGTAAGGGGGCCGATGGCTGGCCAAAAATCCGTTAATCGCATCGACCGTCAGCCCGTTGATACAATGACTGACTTCGTCCAGCGTCCGGACGCGACCAAGATGAAACCAGTCGGTCGCCATCGAGTTGGCTCGGGCGCGGCAGGACTCCTGCTGAGCCACCAGATTGGTTTTGAGCTGGATCTTCAGCCGTTTCAATTCGTCTTCTCGAACACCATTGTGTAGTTGATCAAGCTGCTCCAGCAACACGTCGAGCGTTTCTTGAGCTCGATCCGTGGACGTGCCGCTGCATGCGATCACTGAGCCACAATCCTTGAGCGAATGGCCGTAAGCGTACACCGAATAGCAGAGCGCACGCTTCTCGCGAATCTCCGTGAACAAGCGGGAACTCACGCCGCCACTCAACACGCCGATCGCCCCGCGACTGAGAAAATAATCGGAGTGCGAATAGGGAACACCGGGATACGCAACGGCGATGTGGGTCTGTTCGCTGTCGAATGGAATATGAGCCGTACCATGAACGGGCGATGTCGCAATCACCTCAGGAACCGGACTGCCCTGCCAGTCGCCCAGCAAGGACTCGACGCGCTCCCGCAGCAAATCCCAATCCAGCTTGCCCGCACAAACGATCACGGTTTCGACCGGCGAGTAGTGACGGCTGAAGAACGACTGAATATCGGACAGCTCAATGTTGGCCAGCGATTCCATCGTCCCCTCTGGATGGTAGCCGTCGGGCGATCCATAGAACCGGCTTCGCAGCTCCAGTAAAACTTTCTGGCTCAAATCATCGTCCAGCCCTTTGATGGACTGGGCACAAACCAGCTTGGCGTCCGCAAGTTGATCAAGCGGCAGATGAGGTCGTCGTACCAGATCGGCGAACACAGCGAGCGAGGGAAGCAACTGAGCGGCAGGCATCGCTCCGCTGTAGCTCGATTTGTAGGTCGACACGCCCGAGCGGAAATCAACTCCCATCAGTTCCAGCGACTCGATAAATTGGCGGCTGTCCAGTTGACCGCATCCGCGCTGAACCATTTCGCTCACCAAATTGGCCAGCCCACGTTTCGAAGCAGGATCAAAACGGCACCCCGCAGGAAGATCAATCGAGACCGCAGCCGATTCCAGCCAAGGCATAGGTTGGGCGATCAGTATCAAACCGTTGTCGAAAGTGTGGGTGAGGATGGACTGGGGCTGTGGCATGCAATTGACCTGAACTAATCCAAAGCGGATCATTGTACGTAGAAAGCGGCCCGATGACAGGTGGTTCGATTGCGATTACCATTACGGAAAAATTTTATATAGTCCTCAGTCTCGAATCCTCCACAATGCGGCAAATTTACTTTGACTACAACGCCACCACGCCCATCGCTCCATCCGTAGTGGAAGCCATGATGCCTTATTTGCACGGGCATTTTGGCAATCCCTCCAGTCCCCATATCCCGGGCGTGGCGGCGCGGGAAGCCGTCGAAGATTCGCGGATTAAAATTGCCCGCATGCTGGGCTGCGATTCCGATGAGATCGTTTTCACCAGTTGCGGGACCGAAAGCAACAACTTGGCCATCAAGGGAGTCATGCTAGTGGGCTATCCGAGATCTCGCGGCCATCTGATCGTTTCGGCGATCGAGCACGCCTCTGTTCTCCAGCCCGCCCGATTCCTCGAACACTTGGGTTACGAAGTGACGATGGTGCCTTGCAATGAACATGGGGTTGTTTCGCCCGAGTCCATCGAAAACGCGATCCGCCCCAATACGCGGCTGGTCAGTATCATGCACGCCAACAACGAAACGGGAACCATCCAGCCCATTTTTGAGATTGCGGAAATCTGTCATCAGCGAAATGTTCTGGTCCACACGGACGCGGTTCAATCGGTCGGCAAGATCGATACTTCGATGGACGATTTGAATGTCGATTTACTGAGTCTCTCGGGCCACAAATTTTACGGCCCGAAGGGAGTGGGAGCCTTGTTTGTTCGCAACGGGATACCGCTCGAACCTCTGCTGCACGGCGCGTCACAGGAGCTTGGCAGACGAAGCGGGACGCTCAATACGGCTTCCATTGTTGGAATGGGTCATGCCGCGCTATGGTCGGTTCAGCAGGCCGAGGAATCGAATCACGACATCGGTGCGTTGCGGGATCAGTTTGAAGCCAACTTGGTCCAGTCCATTCCTGGACTGATCATCAACGGCTCAAGCGTCGCGAGGCTGCCGAATACTTCGAGCGTAACGTTCCCGGAAGTCACCGGAT
This sequence comes from uncultured Pirellulaceae bacterium, assembly GCA_964414815.1. Taxonomy (GTDB): domain Bacteria; phylum Planctomycetota; class Planctomycetia; order Pirellulales; family Pirellulaceae; genus Mariniblastus. Next base: position 66,579 of record CAYPXY010000013.1, read on the forward strand.
TCGAAATCCTGAAGCGAATCCCCGAGCTATGTGCGTCGCTCGGAACCGCCTGCCACAACGACGGAAGCAGCATTTCATCGACGCTCAGCGCCATGGGCTGTAGCACGGAACACTCATCGCGAACGGTCCGCTTCAGTCTAGGAGCCTACTCTGTACAAGAAGACGTCGATCGCGCCGTGAGTCTGGTCTTGGATGCGTGGGAAGTTTTGAAGGGATGATTTCTCAATATCCTCTCAGCAAAACAAGCGCCGCAATCGCCTGCTTTTGTTGATCGGTCAGTGTTTGCTCGATCACCTGCTCAAGCTCGACGCATATCTGGCGAGACTTCTCCTGCAATTCGCTCTGGATTTTTTCATACTGCTCCCGATAGCGCCGGTTCAGTTGATCAAACTGCTTTCGTTGCTCATCGGTCAACTCAAGATAGTCGCGCCATTCGGGGCAAGTCAGCGGCACTTCCTCCCAACCCTCCAATACCAGAAACTGGTTCCATAATTGCTTGAGGCGGTCCTTCTGCTTGGGTGTGAGTATCGAGTAGACTTCATCATGAACGGCTCCATACTCCTTCGCGTAATCACCTTCGATTTTTCGCAAGGAGCTAGTCGTCATGTTTTCTCCTACCTCTGGTTTAGCCTTCATAGCTTCAGTTAAAGGATTCTCGGAGAACCATCGCTCCTTCGATTTCTGCAAACGCTCGCGTTGGCTGCCGGATAGTTTCAAGTCGTTTGATACTTCTCTCGCCAACAGCAGGTCGAACAAGCCATGTGGATGCATATCTGAATCAAAATGAGGCGGTGTAAGGAGAAGCAAAAATCCAAGCTTAGGGTCCCAGTTGGTCAGAATCCGTTCGCCTCCCGGCTCATTGTCACTCAAGAAAACATGATACTGGCGTCCAGAATAATCTGTCACACTCTTCAGATAGTCGGCCTTTTCCCCTAAAGTTTGATCGAAACTGGATTGTTGGAAAGGCAGCAAGTGATCGTATAGTGCTTTCTGCCAAGCCGCAAACAATGCTGACTCTCTGCTTTGAGAACTTGCAAGTTCCTCTAGCTCCTCCATCTTTTCCTCTGCCTGCCTTAACGCACCTTGGATCACCCGCTTTTGTTCTCCTTGGAGGCCCAGCCACCTCGAAATGGACTTAGAAGATAGAAGATTCTGCAGTGGCATATCTTCATGCCCGCTTACCCAGTCAGTCTCAGAACTGAGCTGATACGAAATCTCATCGATAAAGAGCTTGTCTTCCAACTTCACCAACTGCTCAGCCGTCAAGATCGGAAGAAATCGACTCCATGTTTGTCTAGTCAAAGCCACATTCACTTCATCGGGAACTCGCTGATGTAAATTGTCCGAATATAGCTTCCTGTGCTCCAAAAAAAAGGGACTTGCAAACTCTACTTGTTCTTTACTCAAATTCAAAATCTTCTGCAAATAACCTAGTGGAAGCACGTCCTTTCTACCAAAAGGATCAAACTTTTGATCGGGAAAAATCTCCTGCGCCAACCGATCTGCCGATTGGGCGGCGCAATGGGTAGAAAAGAACCCGCCCCCAAAGAAAATGACCGAAGCACACAAAAAGGTTTTGATGCAGCCTATCATTATGCCTCCTTCCAATAAAAATAGCTCGAATAATCCCCCCGACCTTTTGTTTCATAATAGCAATTCTCAACAGCATCGCAACGGTGCCCTTCCCCTCACCCCCCGGCCCCCTCTCCCCGCTAAAGCGCGGGGAGAGGGGGAGATGGGAGAGCGAAACGGCAGCCGTGATATGCGCTGTCACATTTGTAGTGAGGGGGAGATGGAGAGTCTGTTACTGCAGCGCTGACAAATCCGCTCCGAAGTTGATATGGAATACCTGCCCGTCGACGACGAGCGCTGGTACGGATTTCACGCCGGCTCCCGACGCCTCCGCGACTCGAGATTTTTGCTCACCCAAGTGAACCTTTTCAACGTCCATCTTCAATGAGTCAGCCAGCGTTTGCTCTGCGGTTACGCATACGGGACAACCGGCGTGATAAAAGACTGCTTTTGACATCGTGCTTTTCCTTCTTAATTGGGGTTTCAAATTGCGCCATTCGGGCGCACCTGCCAGAAACTGACTGGTCAGCACAAGGTTATCCAGACTAAAATAATATGTCCAATACGAAGTTTTGATCGAACTGATAGGTTTTGGCTATCAAGTAATTCAAGCCATGGAACTGAGACACCTGCGATACTTTTTGGCCGTCGCCGAAAGCTGCCACTTCCGCAATGCTGCGGAAGAGTTGTTGGTCTCCCAGCCGACGTTGTCCCAACAGATCAAGGATCTGGAAAAGGAGCTGGGCACATCGCTGTTCGAACGAGCGGGACGGGGGGCCCGACTGACACAAGCCGGTGAAACCTTTCGCGATTACGCCCGCCGCGCCATCAATGTGCTGGAAGAAGGACAGGTCGCCCTTCAGGAATTTGACGACCTGCTGCGAGGACACTTGACGATCGGGGTGGTTCAAACGGTCAACGTGTATCTGACGCCCGCCGTCGTGGTCCGGTTTCTCAAAGCCTACCCCAAGGTCAACCTGCATATCGTCGAATTGTCGGCCAATGATATCGAAGAAGGAATCCTCTCGGGCAGGCTCGACCTCGGAATATCATTTTCACCATCCTCGGGCCGCGAACTGCAATGCGAGAAACTGTTCGAGGAAGAACTGGTGTTGGCGGTGCATCCCAAACATCGACTGGCCGGCCGCAAACGAATTCGCATTGCCGATCTGAATCAAGAACCGCTTTGCGTTCTCAACCGCTCCTTTTGTACGCGGCGACTGATTGACGCGAGCTTTCAACAAGCCGAGGCAGCACTCCATGTCGCCGCCGAAATGAACTCGATCGAGGGGCTGATCGCCGTCGCCTCATCGGGTGGCCCTCCGACCATTATCCCTCAACTTGGTGCCAAATTCGGTGCGGACGATTCACGAGTGAAGGTGATTCGATTTGAAAAGCCGGCACCGACCCGTTCGATTTGCCTGCTCCGGCCCAAACGCCATGCTCAGGTCCGTGCCCGCGAACGGTTTGTCAGTTTACTTCACGAAGAAATCCAGCATTCAATCATGTAGAACAAAGGCTCAGATGATGTTGATCGTATCAGAAACATTCGTTCGCCTCGGAAAGTTCATCCTTGGCTGCTCTGCCGTCCTCTGCGGAATCAGCGCGGCGACTCTGTATCCGACCGACGAGTATGAGCAGCCTCCGATCGAGTACAGTCGCTCGACGCCCGATAACCGCGTTTCCGATCTTCAGAAATCGATTGAGCGACAGGAGGCAACGCTACAACACGATGCGCAATTTGGTTATTTGCGCGATCTGCTCAAGCACCTTGAAATTCGGGATGACTCGCAGATGCTGGTGTTCTCAAAGACCAGTATGCAGCGCGATCGAATCTCTCCCCGCCGCCCCCGAGCGATCTATTTCAACGACGACAGCTATGTCGGATACTGCCTCAATGGCGACGTGATTGAAATCAGCACCATGGACCCTAAACTTGGTATAATTTTTTACACAATAGACCAAAGGAATCTGGAGGCGCCGACGATCACCCGGCAAACGCACAACTGTCTGCAATGTCACGGATCGACGCAGACGGAAGGCATTCCGGGGCATGTGGTTCGATCTCTGTTTGTGGAACCGAGCGGCCTGCCGATTCTTTCGGAAGGAAGTCATCGTGTCGATCACACAACGCCCTTTGAAAATCGCTGGGGCGGCTGGTACGTTTCTGGAACGCACGGGACTCAGACGCACATGGGAAATTTTATCGTCCGGGATAAAAAAGCCGAACGTCCATGGAAAAACGAAGAAGGCCAGAACATCACTCATCTGACCGACCGTTTTCCGGCTCAGAACTATTTGAATGCTCACAGTGACATTGTGGCTCTGATGGTGTTCGAGCACCAAACCCACGTGCAAAATCTGATGATCAAAGCCAATTTCGCGACTCGTCAGGCTTTGCATTACGAACAGGGGCTCAACGAAGCGTTGGGTAAACCGCGCGACCATCGGCTCGAGAGTACGACGCGTCGGATACAGAATGCCGGTGAGAAGTTACTGGAAGGCTTGCTGATGGTCGATGAAGCCGCTTTGACCGGGCCTGTGGTTGGCACATCGGGGTTTGCAGCCGAGTTTGAAAAAAGTGGGCTGCGAGATTCTCAAGGTCGTTCTCTGCGCGACCTTGACCTGCAGCAACGGTTGTTCAAACACCCGTGCAGCTATTTGATCTATTCGCAGGCTTTCGATGAATTGCCGCAAGAGATGAAAGCGTATGTAAAAAAGCGATTACCAGAAATCCTCGCAGGGCAGGGGGGTGAGCGCTACGCCAGCCTGAGTGAGGAAGATCGTGAAGCCATCTCAACGATCCTCAAGGAGACCAAGCGAGAATTAATGCAGGGTGAGTAGCGGGTGTTCTTACTCGCGGCTAAGCCTGGGCTGTCAAAAAGTTGGCCTTTTGGGGAAACAGGGAACGCTAATCAGCACTAATCATCGCTAATCTAACAATAAAATTAGTGTTGATTAGCGGTGATTAGCGTTCCGAATTCTACTCTTTTCTGCAACTTGCAGCCCAGAACCTAAAGAAAGGTGGCCCGACCAAAGGCCGGGCCACCTGTTACATTTATTTGACCAGATTGATTGCCGGGTTAGCGTTTGGACCGCTTCCCGTCAGCTTTTTTGCTGTTGGCCTCATGCCTTCAGCCTCTTTCAACCTAGTTGCATCCGCAAGCAGAACCTACTGGGCTGCTTCCAGCGAAACCGCCGTCGCAACCACCGTCAAAACCGCCACCGAATCCGCAGTTTCCTCGGTTGCCAAGGCCATGGAACAAGCCATGAACTCGACCTACCAGGCCACGCAGACGGCCACGCAGTTGACCGTTGAACAAGCGTCCGCCACCGAATCCTCGGCCGCTATCGCAGCAAGGATCGTTTCCGCAAGGATCGCAGCAAGCTGCAGGAGCTGGGTGGATCGTTACAGGAACTTGAACTTGTACGCATCGTGGTACGCATACGCTTACGGTGTAAGGAACTTGCGAGCATACTCGTCGGCAACGAGTTACAGTGCGAGTTTCCGTTACAGGAACGCATACGGTGTAAGGAACTTGCTTGGTGCGAGTTTCGCATACCCATCGAGTCGTGCAAACTGGAACTTGCTTCGATTGAGTTTCGCAAACCCATCGAGTGACGCATTGGTTCACAACGCGGCTTCGAGTTTCGCAAACCCATCGAGTCGTGCAGTAGTTGACCGTTCGTGTGCAAGGTTCGCAAACCCATCGGCAAACGTTGTAGCATACAACTTTGCTTGCTGGTTCGCAGACCCAACGAGTGACGCAAGTTGGAACTTGTTCGCAAACGGTTTCGCAACGGTATCGAGTTACGCAAACTTGTCGAGTTTCGCAAGTTGGAACCCAAACGCGTCGGCAAACGGTTCGGTCTGGAGTTTGGCAGCAAACGCGAGTCGTGTAACCTGGGCAGAAGGAACGGCAGCCGGTGCAAGGATCGGCAGCGCCCCATGAGCCACGGTGACGAACTACTCGTGAGTAGCTTCGGCCGGGGATAACATGCGAAACGGTTTCCCAATGTCCACCGCGAACGGTTACGTCGCGAGTTTCGGTGTAAGGAACACGAATCGTTCGGCTAACCGTTCGGTTGACCGTTTCGGTAACGGGTCGTCGAACAGTGTAGTTGACGGTGCGTTGTTGTTGTTCGACAACACGTCGTCGAGTGTAAGTTGTAACTTCTTTGCTGTGTTGCTCGGTAACAGGAACACGAACGGTGTAGTTGACCGTACGTTGTACTTGTTCTGTTACAGGGCGTCGGACAGTGTAATTTACTGTCTTGTAGCTGGTTTCCTGAACTGGACGTCGAACTGTGTATTCTACGGTTCGGTAGTTCGTTTGGTGTACGTTGCGGGTTACCGGAACTTGAACTTGCTCGCTGACCGTATTCCATACGGTGCGGTAGCGAGTTTGTTGTTGTTGTTCATAAACGGTCCGGTTCACCGTTCGCATCACGGTGTACCCACAGCCAGCATCACCTGCGGCTGCAGGAGCGGCTGCGCCAATGGCGTCGTAGCTTGCGCCACCGCAACATTGTGCCCAGCTCATTCCGGCTGACAATACGGCTGCTGCGAAAGCGGCCGATGTCAACAAGCTTCTTACCAATTTCATCGTAAACATCTCCCAAAAACTGACGTTTCTAACCTCGGAGGCGGCATCTGGTCTGGCGAAACATTCACCATGCCTTCTTCATGATTCCACTTGCAATCCATCAATTCATACCAACAATTGATGAAGTGGAGCGACAGACAATTCCCATCCTGCCATCGAAGGAATCCTCCCGACGATGATAAGATCGGACGCTTACGGAACTTTCGCTGAATAGATAAGACGTTTTGCTTAAGAAAAAACGAAAGCGTAGGAAGATTTTAACGATTGTATGGGCTGTATTGAAAAGCCATGACTTCTGAACCAACACCGCCTCGACCAGATATGCGACCCGACGTGCCCAAAGCTGTGATTGCACGCTTGAGCCTGTACCTGCGCGAGCTGTTGCAGCTCGTGCGACTCGGGAAAGACACCATCAGCTCCCGCCAGCTCGGGCGGCGATTGGGAATCACAGACGTCCAGGTCAGAAAGGATTTTGCCTACTTTGGGCAACTGGGACATCCCGGCAAGGGCTACGTCTGCGAAGAGCTGATCCCCAAAATTCGCCAGATACTGGGTACGGATCGCGTCTGGCCGGTCGCACTGGTCGGATGCGGAAATCTTGGACAAGCACTGTTGGGCTACTCGGGTTTCAGCCGGCAAGGGTTCCGGGTGGTCGCTGCGTTTGATACCGATCCAAAAATCGTCGGTCAGTCCGTTGCAGGATTGAAGGTATTGCCGTTTGAGCAGTTTGAAGAGAAAGTAGCGGCTGAGTCGATTCGGCTCGCGATGCTGGCCGTGCCACCAAGTTCCGCATCCGAGGCCGTCGATCAGATGGTGAATGCGGGAATGATCGGAATTCTGAATTTTTCAGCCGTCACGCTCAACGTCCCTAAACGAGTGAGCGTGATCGATATCGATTTGGCGATGGAACTCGAGCAGCTCGCCTTTGCGGTGGTGAAGAGTCTGGAGAAAAAGTTACCGTAGCAACGTCTCTCCGAGACGTGCATGATGGGGGCGAGTCTCGGAGAGACTCGCCTACAACAACTTCTCTACTAAGTTACCCGACTAGGATTCGAACCTAGACAAACAGAACCAAAATCTGTTGTGCTACCGTTACACCATCGGGCAATGGTTTGATGGATGAGCCGAAATTGTAGCGTCCGGCGGCCAGAGATCGCAAGACCGGTACCGATTTCGATACAGGTTAGACACCCATTGCGAAGGAAAGTTTATACCAAATCGTCCGATTTTTCAAAATAGGGGAATCTACGGCTTTTCGGCCAAGTTGGGGGCGATTGAGACGAACTGTCGGGCGCGATTGAGTATAATGCCGCTTTTCACTCCATGTTTGATTCCTCTCAATACCAGCTGATTGACTTCGGATCGGGAGAGAAACTGGAAACGTTCGGCGGAGTCGTGGTTCGGCGGCAAACTCCTTCGGTCTCCACCGATGGTTCACTCCATCGACCGCAGCGGACAGATCTGGCCTTTCGAACCCGTTCCGGCACACTGGACAGGGGAACTTGGCAGGGCCAGCCGCCTGTTTCATGGCAGGTCCGCCACACCCGCAAAAACTTCTGGCTCAAGCCGACTCCCGCCGGACAAGTCGGACTGTTCCCCGAGCAGCACCATAACTGGGAGTGGATTGAAGGGACCGGTTTGCAATTGGCCGGCAAAAAAGCACTGAACCTGTTCGGCTACACCGGTGGCACCACGATGTCGCTGGCAAGCCAAGGAGCGGCGATAACGCATATTGACGCCGCGAGCAACGTGGTCAAATGGGCCAGAAAAAATGCCGAGTCGTCCAATCTGATAGATGCTCCCATCCGATGGATTGCCGAAGATGCCCTGAAGTTCGTCAATCGAGAAGTCAAACGCGGTTCAAAGTATGATATTCTGGTGGCCGACCCGCCGACTTACGGTCGAGGCCCAAACAACGAAACGTGGAAGTTCGAGGAGCATATCAGCCCGCTGCTCGAAGGACTGTCCCGGTTGGCGAGTCCCAAACTGTCGATGCTGATCTTGAGTTGTCACACCCCCGAATTCGATCAAACAGACCTGCTGAATTTGATCCAACCGTATTTTGATCTGACTGCGGGAACGACCGAAGCGTTTGCATTGGAACTGATGACACCCGATCGCCGAGTTCTGGGATGCGGGCATTGCGTGAGATTCAAATGAACACTGAAAAACACCGAACTTACGAGCACATCACCAGCCCCCACAATGCAAGGTTGAAGGATGCGTTGCGGTTGTACACGTCACGCGGCCGAAAACGCCAGAATCGGATTCTGGTTTGTGGGCTGCGAGAAGTCAGCCGAGCTGTGGACGCCGGAATTCGTTTTGAAGAACTTTTTTTCTCGGACGATGCCGATCCATCCGAAACTCAAATCCAGCGACTCCTGAATTTGAAAGAGCACTCGCCTCGAATCGGCTTTCTCGCGAATCCACTCTTCGAAAAACTGGCATACGGAGATCGTGCGGCGACCGTGGTCGGCATTGCACGGCGGCCTGAGAAGACGCTTTCTTCGATCCCCTTGGCCGATGACTCCGTGTTGATCGTGCTCGAGTCGCTCGAAAAGCCGGGAAATCTCGGCGCCATCGCTCGAAGTGCCGACGCGGCGGGAGTTTCAGCGATTTTGCTGGCCGATCCCGTGGCGGACATTTACCATCCCAATGCGATTCGAGCGAGCGTTTCCACGATTTTTTCGATTCCGACGATTGCGGACTCTCAGGACGCAATTGAGCAATGGCTGCTGGCCAACGGATGCCAGATTTATTTCGCGACGCCGGAAGCAACTCAATCGCTGTACGACGTTCGGCTCAACGGCCGGATCGCGTTTGTATTGGGAAGCGAGGCTCACGGCCTCAGCCCGCTGTGGCGTCAAGGGCCGGGAACAGGGATTCACTTGCCGATGCGAGGGATAGGAGACAGCCTGAACGTGTCCGTAACCGCCTCGCTGATGATGTACGAAACGCTGCGACAGAGAAGCTTCCGATCCTGACAAGCCGGACGGAGAGCGGAAGAAGCCTCTGTGCGGGCTCGCCACCACGGAGCAAATGACTGACTCGAACCAAGCCTCACTTCTTGGATCGTTTGCAGTGCATTCGGAAGGGTCGGAGGTGAAACTCCTCCGGATAAAATCCGGAGGCATCTGCTTTTTTTCTGACGTCTCTTATCAGGTAAAACGTAACGATCTACCGGTTGAAAACCGGTAGCTTTTTTGTTACCCGGATTTTGTTACCCGCGTGATCTTCCTTTCTCGATGTTGTCTTAACCACTCCCCACAGAATGAATTCGGTGGGGAACGAAAAAACGGAATTCCAGTAGACCGAGAGTTCCATCACGCGACTTTCAGTACTACCGTGCCGACACCATATTAGTCGTCCTCACGCCGGAGGCAGACACGGAAGCATTCGATGCATTATTAGAGCGAGCGTTGTTGCTCTGGCCAGTTTGACCATTGGACGCCACCGCTGGCAGCGGATCGGCAGATGTGACGGCTTCCGTGCCCTCTTCGCTGAGGCCTTCACTTGGAACCGTTCGAATCACGATCTCCTCCGTTTCCTGATCCAGCGGCCGGGTGGCGCGATTGAGCAAGAAGAACACTGCAATCCAGAAGATCAAAAACCCACCGAGCAAAAATAAATTGAGTGGCTTGAACTCTGATAATTCCGAATCGAGACTGATCGTCGTCTCCGGTGCCAAGGCATTGAGTCGCGACATGTCCAGCCGGATCAACTCCTGACTTTCCGGAGAAAAACGCTTCATGTAGTCAAACTCCAGCGGCACCTCCAACTTGTTCGTGTTCGGCCGAATATTCAGGTCGGTTACGACATTGCCGCTGTCGGGATCCTGGATTTGTAGATTGAACGAACCCAACTGATTGGGATCAAACTCACCACACTCCACATTGATCGTCAAGCGATCCACCGAAGTGATCCCCTGATTATGAAAGAACTGCCACAACTCACCCGCAGTAACCATCTGGGAATCTTGCGGATAGATACTGCTCGATTGCTGAGCCGCAGGAGGATTGATGCTCGACCGATTCGCCAACACGATCTCATCGCCGTTGACACTGCCCGTTAAATCAACGGACAACATCACGACGTACAAGCAGATCGTGGTTAAAGCAGAAAAGCGCAGCATATCGAAGAAGTAAACCTAAGCCTGGGGGTTGCTGAGAACCTGAGCTCTATTGTACCTGCCCCGCGAGGATTTACCAGTCAGGAAGCAAGTGCCAGTTCTATAAGTATTTGTTAATAAAACGGATCTGCCAGCATCAATACTGCAAATCACCCGAGTTTTCGCAAGTTTTGCCGTGATTTCTTGGCCACCCGATACTACCAGCAGAGATGCTATAACCGAAAATTCATATTTGTAATCCACTCAATGGTGAAAGTGACCACCCGATCGCCGCCAGAGCACAGGTTGCCGTTCTGTCTTGGAGCAATTTTCGATAAGATGGTCTGAATTGACCCAGGAATTGTCCTGAGATAATGGCCATCGTAACCCGAAGCGTAAGCGAGGGACGGCCTAACCAAGCTGGAGTGGTCCCTCGCTTACGCTTCGGGTTATGATGAAATTCAGAAGTTATTTCAGGACAATTCCCCAAATCACCTCAAGGAGATGCAACCGTGAACAACGTAATGGCCGTGATTTTGGCGGGAGGAAAAGGCACCCGGCTCGAACCGCTGACAAGGGACCGCGCCAAGCCCGCAGTGCCGTTTGGAGGTGCCTATCGGATCATTGATTTCGCGTTGTCGAATTGCCTTAACAGTGGCCTGCGAAAACTGATGTTGCTGACTCAGTACAAGGCCATCAGCCTCGACCGACATATCAACAACGGCTGGAGAAGATACTTCTGCAGTGAGTTGGGAGAGTTTGTCACCATTATCCCGCCACAACAGCGGATCGACGAACAATGGTATCAGGGAACCGCCGATGCGGTCTATCAAAACATCTATACACTCGAAAGCGAACGACCTGAGTATGTACTCATCCTTGCCGGCGACCACATCTACAAGATGAATTATCGTTCGATGATCGAGTATCACGTCGCTCAGGGCGCTGATTTAACCATTTCAGCGTTGCCGGTGACGGTGGACGACGCTCGCCAATTTGGAGTCATGGAAATTAACGAGTCGAGTCGCATTACAGGTTTTCAGGAAAAGCCAGCCCATCCGAAAACGATGCCGGGCAACTCTCAGCGATGCCTTGCAAGTATGGGCATCTACGTGTTCTCAACCCGATTTTTGTTCGAGCAACTGCTGAAGGATGCCAATAACCCGTCAAGCTCACACGATTTCGGCAAAGACATTATCCCCTCGGTGATCCAGACTCATCGGGTAATGGCTTTTCCCTTCATCGACGAGAATCGTAAGAGTGAAGCGTACTGGCGGGACGTCGGGACACTCGATGCCTACTACGATGCCAATATGGATCTCGTCAAGCCTGATCCTCAGTTGAATCTCTACGATCGCGACTGGCCGATCCGAACGCTGCTGAACGATTTCCCGCCCCCAAAATTTGTGTTCGGCAGAGGCGACGACGGCTTGGGCGATCGTACGGGAATGGCGACAGACAGCATCGTCTGTCCAGGCGCCATTGTTTCTGGAGGGCAAGTGGAACATTGCATCATCGGCCCGCAGTCTCGTATCAACAGCTATGCTCAGGTTTCCAACTCAATCCTGTTTGATCGAGTCGAAGTCGGCCGGCATGCGAAAATCAGGAACGCGATCATCGACAAGAACGTAATTATTCCTCCGGGCGTCGAAATCGGGATGAACCCCGAGGCCGACCGCGCACGAGGTTTGACGGTCACAGAGTCGGGAATCGTGGTGATCGGAAAATCAGATACCGTTCAGAAAATCATTCCCTCGCCCCATTACAGTTCGATGAATATTCGAACCGCCATCCGAAAGCCGGAAGCGGGGAGGAATTAAGGAATTGTCCCGAAATAAGTTCCCGGTTTTAGCAAAGTCCATCATAACCCGAAGCGTAAGCGAGGGACGGAATAACCAGGCCGGAATGGTCCCTCGCTTACGCTTCGGGTTATGATGAAATGCGGAAGTTATTTCGGGACAACTCCTAAAACGTTTCTCGCGACAGCTCGCAGCTTCCCCGAAAGACCGGATCGCTGACAAACAGGCGAAACACCGCTGAATTATTGCGAAACGGAACTCGAATATCGACTTTCACGGTTTCGCTATCGGCGGAAGACAAATCGGGGGTCACGGTTAAACTGAAATCTCTGACGCCCACCGAATTGAGTACCTGCCGAGCAGAGGCTTCCACCGTCGCTCGCTTGGCGCCGGGAACGATGGCGGTTCGAGTGGCTTCATAGGCCGCACTTTCAGTTGCATGGATCACCATGTTGACACGGGCGATTTCATAGGCGGCCAACAACAGTACGATCAACAAAGGAACGCACATGGCCATTTCAACGGTGACCGCGCCGCGTCGATTGGCTCGCTGGTGAGATTTCATTTTTCGGGATCGTGCGTTCATGAATGACTTGTTACTCCACTAATACAACCTTCAACTGCCGAGCGATCGTACGGAAATGATCGACCAGTTGTTGGTTGTTGTCGGCGTGCAAATGGATGCCGTTGGCGATGCGAGCCACATCTCTCATCCGGCGGAGATCCGCATCGCGGCTGAAAGTGATCGTGTGGACCTGAATCCGGTTGTCAGCACATTGCTGGGCAATGATTGCCGGTTCAACACCGCGATTGTGGTTCCCATCCGTCATCAGCACGACGTTCTTGAGAGCGAACGGCCGCGAACCCGTGTCATTGAGCAGCGAATTCATGCCCACTTGAAGCCCTTGTCCAATGGCCGTGAATCCTTCGGGGCGCTCCTGCGCAAAAGCAGTGCGAATCGCGTCGAGGTTGGGGGTGAGATCCACTCTTTTTCGGGCTGTGGTGCTATAAACCGCCAGAGATACGTGTTCTTCCTGCTGCGACGAAGCCAATTCGGACAAAAACACATCCACGCCGCTGGCAAGGGCAGGGAACCTCCCGAAATCAGCCATCGAACCGGAAACGTCCAGCACCAAGGCAATATCCCGTTCGCTGCTGGCCGCCACCGCCGTTTGCTGAGGCTGGAAGGAAGATCGACCAAATAGCTTTCCGAACAGCAAATTCACTGGCCCATCGGGAGAGTCATCGGTGCGCTTGCCTGTCACCCGAACGGCATTGACCGGATCGCCGAACCCGCCACTTCCAGGAGTGAACTCGAATCCACCGTCGACGCCGGAGGTTGCAAACCCAAACAGAATATTGCTTGGATCGAGATTCAGCGGCTGGCCATCGACCGTATTGAGCCGAGCGATGTTCAGCGCTGCGTCGATCGCGGCGGATTCGGTTTGCTCGCGGCTCAGCGCTTCGACGGCTGCTTTCGCCGCGGCGTCAGTTGCCGTGCGAAGTTCGCTGCGCACCACATGAATTTTCGCCACGTCAATCGACAACGCAGCGGCAACGAGCAATATCACCATCACGACCGCAATCAGCGGTAATGCGGCTCCGTCGCGCGGCGAACGGACCGAGTGCAGCGTCTTCCGTGGAATATTTTGAATGGTTTGTATTATATCAGGTCTTGCTGTTCGATTCATTTCTACCCTCGTCTTCTGCGCTACTCTTTAATCATGACCGCTTCCGCCGCAATTCGGCGATCGGCTAATGTCCCGAATGGGACCACTGTGTTTGCATTCCCCGGAGCAGAAGCTCGAACGCGGATAGGTGTGCCGCGCGGTACGGACTCGACGTTGGAGGGCGTGAACGTGATCTCGAGATTTGAGATTCGACGCCCCGCCGCAACTCGCTGGCCAGCCTCCGTTGCCTTGGTCGAGTTGCCTGTGTGACTGGCGGCTACTTTGACGGACTCATACGCCGTTTGGACCATCGCCTGACGAAGAAACATCAAGCTCGCGGCTTGAATGGATCCCAGCACGATCACCAAGATCACCGGCAGGGTTACCGCGATCTCGACGACGGCGGCTCCTTTCCGATGGGCACGATCAGGGCCTCGACGAGAACGTCTGCTGTTGAGGTGTATGGGAGTATTACAATCAAGTTTCATTTTGGCGTTCCAGTCCGCGTGTCAGCCCACGTTGTCCGTCTTATCCTACCGAGACGCCTTCAAGCTGCTCTCGCAACTGGACGATTTCGTCTTGTTGTTGTTTGACCAAGCTGGAAATAGCGTTGAACTCGTTGCCCATTTCGACCCAGAAGTCCGTTCCACGGAACGCAAGCGTTTCGCTTTGGCCTTCTTTGAGTTGTTGTAAGCTTTTTCGTAAACGTCCGACCGGCCCAACAAAGCGATTTGAAAACCGGATCGTGTCCAGCATGAACCCGGGCAACAAAGCGACCATCACCAATCCAATGACTCCAAAGCTTTTCAATTCAGAGCCAAAGCGGGCGGCAAAGCTTTGACCGGGGTCGCCCAGTAATACGCCCAGCGAAATCGTGGCCAATGCCGCGACGGCAAAGAAGCTGCACCAATGCACGAAAATCCGGCGCAGCAGTGCACCTTGTACCGAGGAATCAACGTAAGTTTGAGATCGTTTGGTTTCCATGAGTGAACCCGGTTGAAATATGATGTGTTTCGAGGTTATCAAAAAACCATAGGTCGCAGTTCTTCCGCTGGCGATATCAGGCACTTTCGTTGCACCTCCGATCCAAAATCCCAGCCGGCAGAACCGCTACAACCTGATTGGGCCAAACCTTCGGAAGTCCGCCCAATGACGGTTGTTCGATTGATTCCAGATAGTTCGCTTGAGACAACCAGTTTGAACCGGCCCCTAAAAAACCGCCGATGAATTTACCGTCGATGGGTGTGCGGCAAAGAAGCCGAAGCTCCACCGATTCGATAGGCTGAGGTCGGGATCCTTCTCCGCTCCGTCGTCTGTCCGGCATATTCACGCAATTACTACGAGGCAATCGAGCAATGAGTCTGAAGTTCGGGATTTATCTAGTCGAGCAACGAATTATCAGCCCCGAGCAATTCTGTGGGCTAATCAAGATTCAGCAGGAATCCGCATTGTCCTTGCCGACGGTTGCCATTCGTCGCAATGTGCTGACGATCAAGCAGGTTGCGAAAGTGCTGACACTGGTCGAGTCCAATCCCTCGCTGTCCTTTCTGGAAACCGCGATTGCCGAGAATTTGCTTGACCGCGTCGATGTGGACCGATTGCTGCATGAACAGCAATACAGCACGCCAAGCATCCGGAAACTGGCGGTTGAATGCGGACTATTGACCGATACAGAGTGCGGGGCGCTGTACAAACATTTCGGAAAGCGAGCGGCTCTCAGCATGCAGTCACAGCTTCCGAAGCCAACGTCGGAAACAGGCACCACCGAACCGGCCGACATCACCTTCACACCGCCGCAACCCAAATTCGTTCAGCGGCCAGTGGAAACACGGCAGTACACCGGCCAACCGTAGAGGCAGTAATCGTTTAGCCGCAAGCCGTCGGGGGGTGCTGCCAAACAAACGCAAACAGGACGGGAGACTCCCGTCCTGTTTGCGTTTTATCGATCCGATAACGAGATCTTCGCGATCTATTTGATTCGGTTTAATTTAGAGGCCAATCGGTTTCGAGCGTTTCGGCGTTGAGCTCGTAGACGTTCGCGTCGATTGATTTCGCTGGGCTTTTCGTAGAATTCGCGACGACGCATTTCTTTTTTAATTCCGCTGCGTTCGACCAGTTTTCGAAATCGACGAACGGCTTCTTGAATTGATTCTTTGTCACGCACCAACAGCTTTACCATTTTACCTCCAAACCAGACACCATAAAATCGCGTTCCTTTCTCATAAAGATTCACTGATCGTTAAATTCAATTCCTCGGGGGAAGCTGTCTATCATATCGGAAAAAATGCCGATGTGTCTAGGGCCAATTCGTGTCAGTTTCAAAATTGTTCAAGGAAAGTGCTCATTCGTGATGGTTCAACTGGCTATTTCAGCTCCTCAGGCGTCACTCCAACCCAGCACTTCCATTGTGGACGACCTGCTCGCCCGCCAAGACCAGATTCTCGACGATCTAGACGCTTTAAACGCCCAAATCGAGGCAAAAATAGGCGAACTGGCCCAAGCAAGACGGGACTAATCATTCTGGTCCAAATTGCCCGAATTGCGGATGGCCAGCACAATTCGCAGCCCCATCATGATACTGACCACCATTCCGGCCAATCCGAGTACGGAGATGTCGTGAATCCCCAGTGGTCCAGTCCCCGGGTAGATCACGGGCTTGACCTCGGAACTAAGCATGGTCGCTGAGCCGAGAAATAGAGCACTGGTCATCATCCCCATCACCAAGCGGTTCGCGGTCGCTCCCAAGCGGCGATGTTGCAGGTGGACATCAAAACGCCCTGTCTGGATCTGTTCCATGATATTCGAAAACTGCTGCGGCAAGGTATCGATCAGCCGTTCGGCTTCCATGTAGAACCGCCGCAACTTCCGAACCTGCCGTGATGGCGACATTCGCTTGAGGACCAACATTCGCTGAAACGGCTTCATCAACTCCATCAGACTGAATTCTGGATTGAGCAGCTTCCCGGTTCCTTCGAGCGAGACCAACACCTTAATGAGCATCGACGCTTCGGAAGGCAGTGTGATATTGTTCCGGCGAACCATTTGTACGAAGTCGGTCAACGCACCGCTCAGATCGAACTGGCCGAGGTTCTGACTTGAGTAGTTCCCAACAAAGTCGGCGATCTCGATCGACAGTCCGGCCTCACTCAGCTCTGGCGGGCAGTTTCCAACTCGCCGGATCAGCGTCGTCAGGAGCGACACATCCTGATTGACAATCGCGACCAGCATCGCTTCGATGTCTTCGCGCAGACGTTCGCTGATTCGGCCGACCATTCCGAAATCAATCAACGCAATCCGCTGTTTAGGGGTAATCAATATGTTTCCCGGATGGGGATCCGCGTGAAAGAATCCATGATTGAAGATCATCTTCAGATAAGCATTGGCCCCACGCTGAGCCAGCTCGGCGGGCTTCACGGATTGGAGTTGGGCGGCATCGAATTTTCTCAGCGAGATTCCATCGACGTACTGCATCGTCAGTATTTTCGACGTGCATAGCTCCGTGATGGGTTGGGGAATGAGGATCCCTTCATCCTTGCGAAACATCATCCGAAACTGCGCAAGGTTGCGCTGCTCGCGCAGGAAATCCAGCTCAAAACGCATCGTTCTGGAAATCTCGCGTACAATGGCTGACGGCTGGTAATTGCGGAACTCCTCGATTCGTTCGGCCAGACCTGCCAGCCCTTGCAGAATGTCCAAATCCGCTTCGATCACCTCTTCGATTCCGGGATGACGCACTTTGACCACCACCTCCGGCGACTCAATCTCGCGTTCGGCAAGGAGTTCCGTTCGCAACACCGCTCGATGAACTTGACCGATCGAGCCCGACGCCAAAGGGCTGCGATCGAATGACTCAAAGAGCTCCTCAATGGTTCTCCCCTGCTCTGCCTCGATAATACTAATCACGGTGTCCGAGTCATCCGCCGGCACATTGGCTTGGAGGTTTGATAACTCGTCCGCCAGCTCCGTCCCGACGACATCCGGCCGAGTACTCAGTGCTTGTCCAAATTTAATGAACGTCGTACCAAGCTCGGTCAACGCCAGCCGAATACGCTGATTATGGGTCAGGGTGGACTGAGCTTTTCCATCCGACGACTTGAGCAAATCGGTGACAAAATCGATCTGAAAGCGACTGAGCCAGTCCGCCAACCCGTACTTGCTGAGGATGCGAACAATCTCCGTCCAGCGACGAAGATTGCGGTAAATCTGGGGAACGGATGATATGGAACGCTTCATGAAGGATGAAGGAGGAAGAATTGTGGATGGCAGACATCTATTCTACTTCCAAGGGTGACTCGCAAGTAGTCCGCAATCGCGTTATCATTTAGGAAATACGACCCATCAAGATTGTCCATGAGGCCAGACTGAAATGAAACGAAACGGATCACTATTGTCAGTGCTGTTTTTGATCAGCACCCCTTTCATGCTTTTGGCCGACGACTGGCCGCAGTGGCGAGGCCCCAAGCTCGACAGTGTCAGCAGTGAAGCGTCCATTCCCGGTGATATTGCCGCCGAAGGCGCGCTCAAATGGCGACTCCCGCTGCCCGGGCCGGGTGGCTCAAGCCCCATCGTGGCGAAAGGAAAAGTCTTCATCACGACGGTGGATGGCAATCAGAACGGTGACCCGATGTACCTGTATGCAATCGCGACCGATGGTCAGGTCTCGTGGAAACAGGATCTGGAGGGCGAAAACCGAAACGTCCGCGACAACGCCAACTCAGCCAGCCCGTCTCCGTTTACCGACGGCGAACACGTCTGGGCAACCACCTGCAGCGGCATTTTGCACTGCTTTACGATGGACGGAGAGCTGGTATGGAAGACCGACCTGCAAAAGGAATACGGCAAGTTCGACATCCAGTTCGGTATGGCATCGAGTCCGATTCTGGACCGAGGGCGAATCTATCTGCAACTGATTCACGGCGACATGCGGAATCAGCAAGTCAGTTCCGAAGGCCATGTCGTGGCGCTCGACGCAAAGACCGGTAAACAGATCTGGTATCAAAAACGTTTGACCGATGGGGTTGCCGAGAATGTGCATTCGTATGCGTCCCCCTGCATTTATCGGGATGATGAACGAGAGTTTCTGGTAACCCACGGCGCGGACTATGTAATCGGCCATTCGCTCGAAGATGGAGCAGAAATCTGGCGCGTCGGCGGAATCAATATCAAAGGTCCGAGATACAATCCGTACCTTCGCTTTGTCGCATCGCCGACCTGCGTACCCGGCATGATCGTCGCCCCGAGTGCCAAACGCGGCCCCGTGATTGCGTTGAAACCCGACCTGCAAGGTGTGGCGACGGACAAGGAAGAATCACAACACTGGAAGATGGACGTTGGAACTCCAGACGTCGCGTCGCCGGTGGTTTACCAAGGATTGGTTTATTTGGCCGGTGAAGGCGGTGACTTGACGTGCATCGACGCGGAAAACGGAGAGACGCTTTACCAGAAACGACGCTTTCTGGCCGGAAATCATCGCTCGACTCCGGTTGCGGCCGACGGCAAGATTATTTTGACGTCCCGCGATGGCCAGATCTACATCTTGCAGGCGGGTCGGGAGTTCAATGTGCTTTCGAACCGCTCACTCGACGAAGAAACGACGGCTTCGGTGGCCGTTTCGGATGGAGTGATCTACGTAAGAACCTATGAAGCAGTGTATGCCTTTGGGAATCCGTGAGGAATTATTCCATGAACCTGAATCCGTTTTTGTTGTGGACGCTCTGTGCGTTCGGTTTTTGTTGCGCCCCCTGTTGCCTTGCCGGTGATCCGGAAGACGAAGGAAAGAATCAGATGAAATGGGCCATTGCCTTACACGGTGGAGCGGGCGGAAATCCCGCCGAAGACACGGCAGAAGAAAATGCACAAAGAAAGGCCGTCATGCAGCAGGCACTGCAAATCGGTGTCGAAGTGTTGCAGAACGGTGGCCGCTCGCTCGATGCCGTGGAAGCCGTTGTCCTGTTTCTTGAGGACGATCCCCAGTTTAATGCGGGTGAGGGAGCCGTCTTTGATGCCAAGGGAGGCCACTCACTCGACGCGTCCATTATGGACGGCAAGACGTTAGGCTGTGGGGCCGTGGCAGGCGTCACGCGTATCAAGAACCCGATCACGCTCGCCCGACTGGTCATGACCGAAACTCGGCACGTTTTTCTCGCGGGCGAGGGCGCTGAAGAATTTGCGCTCAAAAAAGGAATCGTGATGATCGATCCCGCCAGCCTCGATTCCCCCCATGCGAGGAAGCAGTGGGAACGATACAAGGCAAGGAATCCCGATCAGGGCAATTTGAAACGCAAACCCGATGCGCGATGGGACATTGGTACCGTCGGCTGTGTGGCTCTCGATTCACACGGAGACTTGGCGGCGGCAACGTCCACGGGTGGGATGACCCACAAGCAGTTCGGGCGGGTCGGCGACAGCCCCATCGTGGGAGCCGGCACTTATGCCGACAATAGCACCTGTGCGGTTTCATGCACCGGGACGGGAGAGCAGTACATTCGTCACGCAGTGGCCTACGATATTTCCGCTCAGATGAAATACAAAGGCGCGACGCTGCAACAGGCAGTCGAAGACAATCTGAAAAATCGTCTACAACCTGACGACGGCGGAATGATCGCGGTGGATAAAGATGGCAATATCGTGATGGACTTCAACACCGAAGCAATGGCCCGCGCCGCAGCCGACTCTAACGGTAAGTTTGAAGTTCATTGGGATTAGAAGAACACTGTTCGTGGGCTTTGTTTAGCCGTTCACGCGATGAAATTCAGCAGTGGTTACAAAAAGCTTGGAACACTAATCTTCGCTAATCTCCACTAATCCGAAAAAAATTAGTGTTGATTAGTGCTGAAAATCTCAACGCTGTTTTCGAAGCCGAGTAAGGTCTATCTTACTTGGTTTCCGTTCTCGCCCCGATTCAGCAGCCAAACCATCCCGCCCAAGGCTGCGATGACCAGCAGGGTCAAGCGATAGGCGAATGCCACCACCACCCCATTCGGGTTTTCGAATGCTCGGTACAACACGCTCAGCGTAAATTCCATTCCGCCCAGCCCCCCCGGCAGCGGAACTGCGTTGCAGACCATCGCCAGCGGCTCGATGAACCCGTGATTCGGCAAGCTAGGAACGGTATTGCCCAGCCCTCTTGAAATAGAATACATCGACACGGCAAAGCAAAAATTGACCAACAGGCTCAGCAAAAATCCGTTGACCAACACCCGAGGCTGCTTGCGAAACAATGCCATGATCGCCAGCAGACGAATCACACTGTTTCCCAGCCATCGTATCGAAATCAGTCGCCTGAACCAGCCTTGCCGTTCAATATGCGGTATCAACATGAGAGCCGCCAGTACCCCCATTCCCAAAAACGCTCCGGCCAGAATCAGCTTTCCCGTTGTATTGAGTGCCATCGCATATCGAGGCTCAACGGCGATCAGTTCCAATCGATTCAGAATCAAAAAGGCTGTACCCGCGATGACAAACATTGTGAACAGCCCGATAAACCGGTCTGCAATCACCGATGCCAAGGCCAGCGACATCTTTTTGTTGCACGTTTTCGACAAATAGAATGCCCGCACACCATCGCCGCCCAGCGTTCCGAACGTAAAAACATTGAAAAACTGCCCCATCAAGCCGATTCGCACCGCGTCGCGGACTGGCAGGTTCATCCCCAGCGAGTTGGCCACGATCCGCCAGCGGAAAAAGGTGGTCAGTATCCCTGCTCCCGTCCATGCAAACGCCGACAGCAGCAAGAACCAGTTCTTTTTCGTGTCTTTCAGGGACGAAAATTGCTCATCGTTGATCGCCTGACTAAAGAGCCATGACAGGATCGAAATCGAAATCGCTAATTTGATGAGGGGGATAAGGAACCGTTTCAATGGCGGGTTTCCAAACTGCTATTGAGTCAAGCGATCAGGTTTTGTTAAAAATGCGTCATCTATTTTCAACAAATTCCAGAAAAGAAGAAGGCCGGGATACTGAATTTGTTGAGACCTATCAACCGAGGTATTGCCATGGAAACGGGACAACTTGCGATTTACATGAACTACACGCTGGCTTGGATCGGCTTGGGGATGGTCTTTGGGCTGTTGGCGCTGATCGTCATGCCCAGCCCCGACAGTCGCGGATCGCTGGCCACGGTCTTGATGGCAACGTCCGGAACGATGGTCGGGTGCCTGATGCTGCAGTACCTGACCTATCAGCGAGACTTTGTCCAGCCGATGACCGTTCAGGGCTTCACGGTGGGCATGGGAGGGGCTGTCGTCATGCTGATTTTCTTTCGGGTGCTCGGGACGTATTGGTTGCTCGATGGCGACTATGGGTTCTTCCGGCACCACCGCCGACGCCGGCGCCGATACCTATCCTCGGAAATTGAACAAGCCGCTAATCGCCGCCGAACGATTGAGTGATCTCCCGAATGATCGCTCCTGAATCATTTCGAATCTTGATCGAAATATCTGCATTCTGCTGATCTCCGCCGGGGCGATTATCCTTGCCCAAACTTTTGACCACCACCTCGTTCTGGTCATCGGAAACTTCTACGATGATTGGATTCCACCATGCGTCACTCAGCTTTTTCCCACGCAGATAGGTCGCTATCTCAGGCACCGACTGTAGAACATCCGGGACGCTATCCACCAGATCGATCAGCCGGCTTTTCGTTTCTTCCGCCGGCGACACTACCGTAGTGAAGGATGCAAGGAAAAGCAACATGGCGGCAATTGCCCCGGACAAAAACTGCCGTTTGATCACGAAAAACAGGCAAAGGGCCATTAACATCAACAGGATCGTATAGAGCGCTGCCTGCGAACGCCCGAACTCCTTCACCAGCAGAAAGAAAACGGCAACGACCGCAATCAGAAGGGTAGTGCAAATAGCTGTCCACGTCCAACTCATTCTATCGCATCCTCCTCAATCACGGGATTATCGGACCTGTCCATCTCCGCCAAGATATATCGTGCTGCGGCCGCCAGCGAGAGCATTAGGCCGAATAGCCAAAAGGAAAATCCGATATAGACGTCCCGCAAGACTCCGGCCCCCGCCAAGCGAATCACTTCGATGAGACAAATGGAGTGAATCGCCCCCAAAACGAATAGCCCGTTGCGCCGGTGAGACCACTTTCTACTTCCGAAGAAAACAAGCAACCCTTTGTCCAGAGAAAGAAGCAAGACGGCGCAGCAATTTGCAATGAACGATGCTCGACAAGCGCATATTCGCTCATACATGTGTTCAGGATTGTGATGATTTGGGACTGGAAAAGCAAATATTGTTCCCCATAAAAAGCAAAAAAATCCCGGCATCCCGTCCATTGCCGCCGGCAACATCAAGCTCGATACAAGAAACACGATCGCAGCGATAAACAAAAACTTAGACGGCGGCATAAGTTCCCTTTTTCAACGACCAATGGACTACCTGACTTGCTCCCAGCGTCTTCCAATAAACTACCCGCGAACCTGACGGCGGCGGCGTAGGCGGGCGCTGACTCGGTCGAGGATTTCGCGTTCGTCTTGATTCAGACTGGCGATGCCGTCGTTGTGCAGTTTTTCCAGAATGGCGTCCACTCGCTGATACTCCTCTTCCTCCGTGCGGGACAAATCCAGCCTTCGTTCGTCCTGCTTTTCCCTCAGCCAGTTGGAATAAATCGAGGGTTCCGAGTCGTCTGAATAGTTGAAGTTCGAATCGTCAAAATTGAAATGGCGGTCGGCATAGTAGGGTTCGAGATTCGCAGGATCGTCGTCTTCCCACGATTGATCTTCGATTTCGGCAATTTGCCGCTGATAGGAATATCGTGTGGCATAAATCAGCGTGATTCCACCGAGCATCAACACAATCCAGCCGCAATTCATCACGCCCAGCCCCGACCCTCGGACGCATATCGCCAATCCGATCATCGCCAGCGCAAATCCGTGACCCAAGACCTGAATCGCCGATTCCAGCCGAATGCGCGGCGAAGCCGGAAACGCAGCCGTCATGATCGCTCGCAGTATTCTCGCTCCGTCAAACGGAAAGCAGGGGATCAGGTTGACCAAGGTCAATTGAAAATTGACCCAAGTGGCAATCTTCAACACCGACAACACAAACTCGGAACTTTCGAACTCGATCGGGCGGAACGGATTGATCAGCTCAAGGAACGCGGCATGCCCGCTCATCACGAGGAAGAACGCTCCGAAACCGAATACCAACGCATTGACCACCAGCCCCGCCGAAAATACAAGCGTTTGCTTCGATGAGGAACGCGGCAGAGCAAATTCTGAGTTGCCACCCCAAGGCATCAGTACCACTTGGCGAACTTCGCCGCCGACATCGCGAACCGCCAGACAATGGGCCAACTCATGCAGCACGATGCTTAACAGCAGAACACTGACCGTCGCCAAACTGGTCCCCAAGAAGACCGTGTACCCGGCCTGAGTCGCGTTGATTTCAAGCGCGAATATCAAAGCGCAGAAGACAATCAGCAAATAGTGGTATCGCAGTGGTATATCAAACCACGTACCAATATTTGAACTCCAACCTTTGTTGTCTGTGTCTGGCATTGCGATCATCTTCCTCGCGAAACCCAAGCGGTTCCAAGCTTGGTCTAAGCCAAAGAACTGCTAATCATCATGTCAATTCATCGAATCGGTCCTGAACGCAAACGAAGACCCAGAGGAAGTGAATTCGGCGAGCTTCAAAAACGAGAAACCCGCTCGATGGATTCGAAGATGTCCGTCTGCGCGTCAGTGGTGTACTTTGGATGGCACGCTCAATTCCAAGCGTCAACCCAAGCCGTCCCATGATTGTACCTAGCAGACCATTAACGTTCAATGAGAGTTCATTCAGCGATATTTAACGTGAAAAAGTCTGCCCTATTTTGAACCAATTCTCGGGAATTTGCTTGACAGGACTGAATTGCTATTTTGGGAATCTGGTTACAGAGTGACGTCATCACCAATCTCAACCCGAAGCGTAAGCGAGGGACAACCCACCGAAGCGTAAGCGAGGGACAACCCACCGAAGCGTAAGCGAGGGACACCCCCCTTCGGTCCCTCGCTTACGCTTCGGGTTATGATTGAATTAGGCCCCCGATTCTAGCGAGTCCCAATCGGCCGGCGGTACAGATGTGACATCAACAACGTTTTGCTTCCCTCGAACTGGTTTCGCTCAAAGTGCCAGTTCGTATCCGTGGGCAAATGCTCGTCCAGCAACGGCCACGACACAAATGGATCGCGGCCAAGCGTTTCAATCAGCTTTTGCGAGTTCAAACTCACATTTCCGGCCCGGGGCGGAATGGGACCGGCTTCGATTCTCGGACACCCCTTGAGAAACTGAGGATCGTAACCGCCCACTCGATTTACAATTTGTGCGATTTCATACAATGAAAGCGGACGAGGGCCGCCTGCATGATAGATTCCGCTCAGCCGCCGAGCAATCACTTCTTCAAACACTTCGTTCAGGCAATCGACATAGGTGGGCGTTCTGACCTCATCAAAAAACAGTGTCGCGGGCCGGTCGGCAGCAAATCGGCTTTGAATCCAGTCAATCGCGCCGGCGTGCCCATTGAAACTGACTCCCATCGGCAGCGAAATCCTCAGAATGCACGATTGGGGGCGGCGCTCGAGTATCAATTGCTCGGCTTTGACCATGGTGGCTCCGTAAACCGTCACGGGATCGGGCCAATCCGTTTCGACATACCCGCCAGCGGATCCGGGACCTCCCCCTCCTATCACGGGCCCCGTTCCAACCGGTTCGTTTCCGGAAAACACAAGGTCAATCGAGAGGTGGACAAGGTGAATGTCGGAGCCTTCGATCGCGTCGAGAATGGAGTTGATGGTATGGATGTTGACCAGCTCCGCCATCGCCGGGTCAAGTTCGCACGACTTGAGGGCGCAGCTTCCACCGCAACTGAGAATCGTCCGAGCCCCCTTTTCCTTCACCAAACGCTTCACCGCCGCCAAGTCTTCGAGATCGCACCCAACGATCCCTTCCGCCCGCAAGGGCCAGTTCTTTTTGGGGCGTATGCCGGTTACCATATCGCCATACTTTCGGCGAAAATGAAAGAAAGCGTTGTAACCCGCGACGCCCGCAACGCCGGAAATCAGCAACGGAAGGTCATTGACCGTAAATTCGCGGTGTTGGGCGGGTTGGTGGGGAGAAAGCTGAATCATGGTCCCATTTCAAATCAAAATCTGTGGAATCACAAGTCCAAACGACGCGATTGCTGCGATGGATTGCGGTGCCGATGCCATCGGGCTCAACTTCTACCCGGCAAGTCCTCGTTTTATGAGCGGGTTCCGTGCGGCCGAAGTTGTCCAAGCGCTGAAGAATCATCAGCAAGCCTCATCGAACGCCAAGAAACCCTTGGTCGTAGGTGTTTTCGTCAACTGTCCTGCCCATGAAGTCGCTCGCTTGGCTCAAAAGTGCTCGCTCGATGCCGTACAGCTTCATGGCGACGAGCAGCCCGACGATATATTAAAAATCATACAATTTGTGGCATTGGAGCAGGATCCTGCGCTGCCTGAATTGCAGTTCATTCGGGCGATCCGATGCGGTGGAAAATCGGACTCAGCCCAGTCTTCGGTTGACACTTTCGCTGACACGTTCAATGTGCAGGTTTCCTCTGAAAGCCGCCGCTGGATTGATGCGGGAGTCAATGCGATTCTTTTGGACTCCGGGGCACCGACAGAATATGGCGGAACAGGACTGAAACTGGATTGGGACTTGGTGGCCGGATTGAGGTTGAGCGTACCCACGATCCTTGCCGGTGGGCTGACTCCTGACAATGTGGCTCAAGCGATCAAGACCTCACGGACTCAGTCGGTCGATGTCTCGAGCGGCGTCGAAGCAACACCCGGAGTCAAAAGCGTTGAAAAAATACGTCAATTCGTGGCCAATACAGGCTGGAGATAAGTTTGGGTTATTCTCCGCGGCTCTTGATAATCCCACAATCCCACAATCCCAACCCGAAGCGTTAGCGAGGGATGAAGCGTTGTCCCTCGCTAACGCTTCGGGTTGAGATATTGGCTGGAGATCGTATTAGCCCTATCGAAAGCCGCTCATCTGAATTAGAATTTTTGCCAACATTTCGGTTGGGGACTTCAAAACAAGAGGAACGAAAAAAAATGAGCACTGTTGCAGCGGAAAATTACGTCTTTACTCCTGACACTAAAAATGGCCTCGACTTCAAGGTCGCTGATCTCGGGCTGGCTCCTTGGGGACGCCGAGAAATCCAACTGGCCGAACAGGAAATGCCGGGATTGATGGCGCTACGACAGGAATTTGCTGCCTCCAAACCGTTGGCCGGACAGCGAATCATGGGATCGCTGCACATGACCATCCAAACCGCCGTCCTGATCGAGACCTTGGTGGAATTGGGTGCGGAAGTCCGGTGGGTTTCGTGCAATATCTTCTCGACTCAAGATCATGCGGCTGCGGCCGTGGTCGTCGGCCCCAACGGAACGGTCGATAAACCAGCCGGTGTTCCGGTATTTGCTTGGAAAAATGAGACGCTAGCAGAATATTGGGCATGTACCGATAAGGCCCTCAATTTTGGCGACGGTGGCGACGGACAAGGCCCGACGCAAATCGTCGATGACGGGGGCGACGCGACCCTGTTGATCCACAAGGGCGTCGAGTTCGAACGAGCTGGCAGTGTTCCAAGCCCCGATACCACCAATAACAGCGAATTTAAGGAAGTGTTGAGGCTGCTCGGGCATTGCTTCGAGCAAAACCCGAATCGCTGGACGCAAGTTGCATCGCAGTGTCACGGGGTCTCCGAAGAGACGACCACGGGCGTGCATCGCCTGATCGAAATGGCAAAGGCCGGGACGCTGCTGTTCCCCGCAATCAATGTCAACGACTCCTGCACCAAGAGCAAGTTCGACAATCTCTACGGCTGTCGGCACTCACTGATCGACGGATTGAACCGCGCGACGGACGTGATGATGGCTGGCAAGATTGCGGTCGTTTGCGGCTACGGCGACGTTGGCAAGGGGTGCGCTCAGTCGCTCAAAGGCCAAGGTTGCCGCGTGATCGTGACCGAGATCGACCCGATTTGTGCTTTGCAAGCCGCGATGGAAGGTTACGAAGTGACCACGGTCGAAGAGGCCCTGCCCTACGCCGACCTGTTTATCACAGCGACCGGAAATTACAACATCATCACGGCCGAGCACATGGCGAAGATGAAAGACAAGGCGGTCGTTGGAAATATCGGACACTTCGATAACGAGATCGATATGGCGTCGCTCGAGCAGGTTGCCAAGCGAACCAACATCAAACCGCAGTACGATATGTTTACGTTCCCCGACGGACATAGCGTGCTGGTGCTGGCCGAGGGCCGGCTTCTGAATTTGGGCTGTGCGACGGGCCATCCCAGTTTCGTCATGTCCGCTTCGTTCACCAATCAGACCATGGCTCAAATCGATCTGGCACTTTCGGCCAACGGTAAACCAACCATCTCAGGAATCCGTTACGATCAACGCGATGTCTATGTGTTGCCCAAGGTTCTCGATGAGAAAGTAGCTCGGCTGCACCTCGATAAACTGGGCGTGAAGCTGACCGTGCTGAGTGAAGAGCAGGCGAGCTACATTGGCGTACCGGTCAATGGTCCGTTCAAGCCCGATCATTATCGGTATTGATTTTTGCTGAACCATTGGGCTTGGCCCCCGTATCACTTTCCAGCTTCTCAAGGAATTGTCCCGAAATTTGTTCCCGGTTTATAAAGGTTCATCTTAACCCGAAGCGTAAGCGAGGGACCATTCCAGGTTGGTGACGTAGTCCCTCGCTTACGCTTCGGGTTAAGATGAAATAGGGAAGTTGTTTTGGGACAGTTATCAAGCAGGCCCACCCATAAGTTTTGATTATCAAAAAGCGGCTTAACCTATAAGCACGTGAAACCATTTTCGTCGGGAAATCTACAAAAAATGACTGTCCTGAGAGGGGCACCAGAGAGGCATCAAGTCGGTAGTCAATGGCAGATATACAAGCTCTCCGAGGGATACGATACGACCTTTCGAAAACAGGAAATCTGTCGGCGGTGGTGGCTCCTCCGTACGACGTCATCACTCAGGAACTGCAAGACGAACTGTATGCACGCAGTGAGTTCAACGTCGTCCGCCTGATCCTCAATCGGGGCGACGACTTGCAGCCGGGCGAAACGATCTATGATCGGGCCGCTGCGCACTACAACCGTTGGCGCCGCAGCGGAGTCTTGAAAACGGAATCGGATCCCGTCCTCTACGTGTATCATCAGAATTTTGAACACGAGGGTCAAACCTTCAACCGGCGCGGTTTTATGGGCCGCGTGCGACTCGAGAAGTTCGGCGAAGGCAATATTTTTCCTCACGAGGAAACGCACTCCAAGGCAAAGGAGGATCGATTCCGATTGAACATGGCTTGCAAAGCCAACCTCAGTCAGATTTTTGGAATCTTTCCCGATGCTGAAAATGAAGTCCAATCGGTGCTGGAAAACGGAATCGGAGACCAGCCGCCACTGCAAGCCATCGACGATCAGGGCGTTGAGCATCAACTGTGGCTCGTTCGAGACCCCGCCACGATTGCGGCCGTGACTCAGTTGATGGGCGCAAAGTCAATTTATATCGCCGATGGTCATCATCGTTATGAAACGGCTTGCAATATCCAGTCCGCCGTTCGAGAGGCCTCTGGCAATACCGCCCCTTTGGGCGAACATCCAGTCGACTATGTGTTGATGAACTTGGTCAGTATGCAAGATCCCGGAATGGCGATCTTGCCGACTCACCGCCTGTTTCGTGGGATTGCACCGATTGCTTCAGCAACGCTGATCGAAAAACTGGATTCATTTGATTGCGAGATCGCCGGAAAGGGTGCATCGCTGGCCGCAGAAGTCTGGGAAACGATCGCGGTGGAAGAGTCCCAATCGACTCTCGGGTTCTATTGCCGACAGGACGATACGTGGATCTTGGCTCGGCTCAATGTGGGTGGCGAGCAGCTCATGCGTGAAGTGGCCCCGGACCAAAGTGGCCCGTGGAGATCGCTGGGCGTTTCGATTTTGCATCGACTGGTGGTGGAGCGTCTGCTGGGATATGAAACGCTGCCGACACCCAAATACGTTCATTCCATTTCAGAGGTAGTAGATGGTTTGACAGCCGGGGACGCCGCCGGCCGCGACGCAACGGGACAAGAAGGATCCGGCAGTTCGTTTGAGTTTGCCAGTCTGGTGATGCCTGCGTCGGTGGAGCATGTCAAATCCATCAGCGAACTCGGCGAACGAATGCCAGCCAAGAGTACGTATTTCTATCCCAAGCTACTGAGTGGGCTGGTGATCAATTCGCTGGAGGGATGATGGGGGAGGGATGAAGGATGAGGGATGAAAGGCAGTGGTGGGGTCAGGAGTCTTTTCTGTTTCCATCAGTAAAGAAGCACGAATCAGCGGTTCTCTCGACACTTCGAAAATGGGTAACCGTTCACGACAAGCCAGAATGTTTAGCCGCAAGCCGTCGGGGGTTGCCGCCAAAAAATACGCCACACCGAAATCGCCCTATCGGCAACCCCCAAAGGCGCGCGGTGCGTCGGATTGCAGGTGTCTTATTGGCAGCCAGGTTGAATACGGAGGCTGCACCCTGCCGTCGCGCCTGCGCCGACCATTTCTCAATCTTTCAGCTT
>CAYPXY010000014.1:0-65255 GCA_964414815.1 uncultured Pirellulaceae bacterium
ACAGTATGGCCAAAATTTCAAAAATCAGGAAAGAGCAATTACTTAACAGTTACGATGATTTCAACATTTCGACAAACGGTATAATATACTGGGATGGGAAGCTGAGAGAGACCCCAATCAACCGTAAAAAAAGGATGCACCGATGGCCTACCCCTTTCCGGGCATGAACCCGTATCTTGAACATAAGCGTGTGTGGCATGATTTCCACAACGGGCTTATTTGTCGAATTCGCGATGCCATCGTTCCAGGCATCCGACCGCGTTATTTTGCCAGCACGGATGACAACGTCTACATTCATGAGTTAACGGATGAACAAAGGTATCTACTTGGACGCCCAGACGTTGCGGTGCTATCGACCCATTCAGACTCACCCCCCCAGTCCGTAGTGCGGGACGTAGTGCGAGAGACCTACAGTCCTGGTATTGAAGGGATGTTGCCTCCCGAAACAGATGAAGTCAGAGAGCTATTTATCGAGATACGTGATCAAGAATCTCGCGAAGTCATCACGATCATCGAGTTGCTCAGTCCTACGAACAAACGTCCTGGCGACGATCGGAATCAGTATCTCGCCAAGAGAAAGCAGATCCTCCGCAGCACCACGCATTTCGTCGAAATTGACTTGCTCCGAGGAGGCGTGCGTATGGACGTGGGCGGTCTTCCCCAGTGCGATTACGCGGTGATGGTCAGTCGCTACGAAGACCGTCCCAAGGTAGGTTTATGGCCGATGAGAATGCGGGAGCGACTGCCGACGATTCCGATTCCGCTGGCCAACGACGATCCCGATGTGCCGCTTGATTTGCAGGCAGTGATCGAGGCTCAATTTGAAGCCGCTGGCTATGCGGACTATGTCTACTCCTACATCCCCCAACCGCCGCTGCATCCCGAAGACGATGCTTGGGCCAAGGGATTGCGCGGGATTGAGTGATCTTAAATTTTTTCTTTGGCCTGCTGTCCCACTTCGCGGCGGACGAAGGTGATATGATTTCCGTCGTCACGCTTGCGACGATAGCCCAGCAGGTGAAACAGCTCGACGGCCAGGAATCTTGCAACCCTCTTATTGACCACCAGAGCATCCCCATCGGTTTCGCTGCTAGAGATTCCGGGCAACAGCCGCAGTGCCTTCTCGAAATTGTAATTTCGCAGCACGCTCGAGAGCTTGAGCATGTTTTTGTTCACCGGCCGGACGATAAAAAATCCGTCCTCACCTTGCGACTGATACAGCGGCATAAAAATCTTGGCGTCGTACTCCGACACGATGGGGCCGTTGCGGTCGTTTGCCAGCACGGCCCCCTGGTCAATTCGCATGAAATTCTGGAATCCCTTTTCCATCACAAACTGATCCTCGGGAGCCACCGCATGGCGATAGATGACTTCCAGGATTCCGCTTTCGCCCCGTGAGTGATCTTTCAAGCGACGGACGTGAGATTCATAATCGGGAACCTGATCTTCCGTCAGTACCCCCGCGAGCACCAACGCCTGATAGATGAACGATAAATGCCTGTCGATGGAAACCGGATCATCATGCTTGCCCGCTTCGAAAGCGAACGCCACCGGTCCGAAGTCATTGACGTAGCTCAACAGCGGACCTTTGAGATACTCTTCGATTCCCAAAATGGTCGGTACCGGAAATTGGAGCGCGAAGTTCCGATTGATCAACTGATCGTTCATTGAAATGAACGGCACCGTTTCCGATGAAGTCGTGTGAAGATCGAACAGATAGAAATCGGGTGTACTGGGGGGTACACGTTTCGAACTCGGCGAATCAGGCTTGGGCAAAAACGGTTCAATAATTTCATAGACTGCGCAGGCTTCCTGGTATTCGGTGTCGTCCGAGGATTCGGCCCGGCATCCATTGGAATAGCGGTTGAGAAATTCCTGATCCCAAATCCGGTTCATGTCGCGCGACAGGTAGCGAGTATTCCGTTCCAGCGCCGCCATGTTGCCGACCACGCCGATCACTCGGCCCCGAATGGGTACATCACGACTTTTCAGATCGGCGAACAATCGCTGAATCGCGACGACGCCACTCGGTTCATTGCCATGGATCCCACCGACGAACATCACATTGGGACCAGCTTCCTTGCCCTCGATGTCGCCCACAATGCGGCTAGTGCGATATTCGTTGTGTTCAAATGCGAATGTAATCATATGTGCAGGTTGCGAGTTGCAGATCGTTGCGAGTTGCGGATGTCAAAAACCAAAAACCGGCTTCTGACAGACGTGGACGTCTATCCCACCGTCGGGTCCCTAACGGATCTTCTGCCGCTCTCTCGTTCTTAAAATATCTTTCACCGTTATCAGCCCGATCACGCGGTTGTCGCGGACGACAGGCATGCTGCCGATTCCGTTGGCAATCATCGTTCGCTCGGCTCGGTCGAGAGAGGCTTCGGGAGCCACTGTAATGATATCCGATGTCATGCACTCTTCGACCAGCGCCTCTCGATGATCCCGGTCCGAGCCGCGGAATCGTTCAATATCCTTGATTGAGACGATACCGACAATGTCACCCTTACTGTTTTCGACCGGCAAGTGAGTAAATTCGTTCCAATTCAACAACGTTGCGGCAAATTCGACCAGATCATCTTCTCGCACGGTGACCAGATCCGTCATCATGATGCTATCGACCCGTTCATAGCGGTTTGGAATCAATGCCAGCGTCGATTGGCAGGGAACTTTCCATTCGTGAACCGGAGTTTCTGACAGACTGTTTTCTTTCATCGCTTGCGTGATGATCAGCACGGATTCATTGATTGTATTTTCACGCCTCAGCGATCGCAGCGACTCGACTACCCAGTTCGATCCGGTCCGCCGATCCTTCACGCGGGCGGCGATCACATCCAGGTAGGGCTGGAACTCTTCGGAGGGGATTCCCACCCGATTCAGGCCTTCAATTGCCATCGGCAGCAAATGGTCCAGCACCAGATGGCTGGTGCCATACATTTTTCCAAACCATCGCATTTCCGTATTCAGGCCATGCTGGGCCGCCTTGAGAAAATTAGCCCGAACTTGTTGATAGTAGAAGAAATCGGCCCACTTGCCTCGGCATTTATCTGGCATGGCGTTCATCAATCCGACCCAGAACACCAGGTTCGCCATTTCGTCGATTCGCGTCGGTCCGGCGGGGATGTATCGGCACTCGATGCGCAGATGCGGCCTGCCATTGCTGATACCGTAGCAGGCTCGGTTCCACTTATACAACGTCCCATTGTGTAAATTCATGGCTCGCAATCGCGGTACGTTTCCCCGCCGCAGTTCGTCGGTGGAAAGCTCCTCGGTGGACAAATCAGCCGAGATGATCAGCAGGTAGTTTGAGACATCGTTTTTGAAAATCTCGGTCGCCGACTCTTTTAGCCAGTCATAACCAAACGCGACCCGCGGCTGCCGATCGCGCATGTAGTTGCTCGCGTGGCGGATTTCAATACTTTGGCGAAACAACGCGATTCGGGTTTCAGCCCAAAGCTCTTTCCCCAACAACAAAGGCGAATTGACACAGGTCGCCAGCACCGGTCCGGCAATCACCTGAGCCCAATTGTATTTGTCGGCGAAGTCGGTGGGATCGACTTGCAGGTGAACCTGGAAACTTGTATTGCAGGCTTCGAACAGGATCGAACTGTGCTTGAGGTAGACTTCATCGACACCTTCGATGTAGAGCAGAAAATCTTCACCGCGAAGCTGCCGCAGAATCTGGTCGAACGCTCGGAACCGGGGGCTGGGCGTCATGTATTTATGGTCAAGCTCGCTTTTGCGAATCGTTGGCAGGATCCCGGTCAGCAACAAGTGGCTTTGATACTGCTCTGCCGTCTGCTGCCCGAGTCGCAACAGTTCCCCCAATTGCCCATCCATTGCCTGAAAGCAGCCCGGCTTCAATTCCTGGGGATCAAGATTGGCTTCGAGATTCCACTGAGCCAGCTCCGAGGTAAAGTTCCGATTGCTCAGCGACTTGAGAATGGGTTGGGCCGTCATGGCTGGCCTCAGATCGTTTCGAACCAAACAGATTTCCTGTTCCGCGCCAATCCGCGAGACGCCCGATTCAATCTGCCCCCCTTCGATCATCTGCTCGAGGGCGTCGATATCATCGAGAAGCCGGCGCAGAAACTCTTTCTTGTTTTGTTCCGACAGGGAGTCGACTCTCTCGTCACCCATAAAATGCCTTTCAGGGAATCTCGTTGATCGCGCCGTGGGCTAAACGGCTCCGTTTCGTATCTCGCTACACTTTAACACCTCGGATCAGGAAATGGAATTAACTTGTATGTTTCCGATCCAAATTTTGTTCAGCGATGGTTTATTATGGCTTGTTGAAAAGGGACGGCCACCAGTTAAACTGAATCGTTCCCCTGCCCTGGCTTGGTGAAAATCCCAACCCGAATCGTAAGCGAGGGAAGAAACGCGGTCCCTCGCTTACGCTTCGGGTTATGATTCGAATAATATCAACAGTGATCGCAGAGATTTCCGCCAGACCATCCCTGCCCCACTCTGAAAGTTTGAAATGTTGCCTTTGAAAATGGACCTCCGATTGTCAGCGGCAAGGTGGACGAACGCCGTGCTGACCCTATTGATATCGTTTTGGGGGGCGTTCCTGCCGTTGGCCACCGCCCAAAGAGCCACGGACGGTGCCGCCCCGGTTGCCATTGCACCCGTGATCCGACGAGAAATCGCTGCCGGACAAACATTTGTCGCTTCGGTGACGCCGCTCAAACGAGCCATCGTCGGCAGTGCGGTAGACGGGCGACTGGTCAAAATGCTCGTGGAAGAAGGCCAGCGAGTTTCCGCCGGTCAGCCACTGGCTCAGCTCCTGACAACGACCATCGAACTGGAACTAAAAGTTGCAGAAGCCGAGTTGATGCTGCGGCAAGCAGAACTGACCGAGCTAAAAAACGGTCCGTTGCCAGACGAGATTGAACAAGCAAAAGCAAAGATGTTGGGCGCGAAGGCCAATCTCGATTTTGCCAAAAATGGTTTTGAACGCATCGAGGCACTTTACCGAAACAAGGCCGTCACGCACACTGAGTACGATGAAGCGCTGGCCCGCTATACGGCGTCCGAGCACACGTATATTGAAAACCGACTTGCCCACGCATTACTGGTGGCAGGGAATCGAGAGGAGAGGATTACCCAAGCTCAAGCCCGATTCTTATCGCAAGAAGCGACCGTTGAACTGATTCGCGACCGCCTGAAAAAATTCACGGTCATCACCAACTTTGATGGATATGTGGTATCGAAAATGACGGAATCCGGTGCGTGGCTCCGAAGTGGCGATCCGGTCGTTGAAGTGGTGGCTCTGGATGAAGTCGAAATCAAGGCGTTCGTCACCGAAGAGCATGTTCCGTTCATCCGCAACGGAATGGAAGTTCGCATCGAAGTCCCCGCGATTGCAAACCAGATTTTTACGGGCAAGGTGGTCGGTATCGTCCCGCAAGCCGATGTCAGGGCGAGAACGTTTCCAGTCAACATTCGAATCCAAAACGAAATTACCGACGACGGCCCCATGATCAAATCGGGGATGTACGCCCGAGCCGAACTGCCGACCGGTGCGACAGGATATTCGCTGATGGTTCCTAAAGACGCCATCGTGGTGGGAGGAAGTCATCCGGTTGTGTTCGTGGTGCAACCGCCCGGCGGAGCGGTCAGTGTTCCCGGCGCCAGTCCGCCGCAAGCCGGAACAGTAAAATCCGTCGTGGTGGAACTGGGGGTTGCATCGGGGCCATGGATCGCAGTCAAAGGCGAACTCAACGAAGGTGAATGGGTGGTCGCAGAAGGAAACGAGCGATTACGAAGCGACCAATCCGTGTCGGTGATTTCCAGTTTGTCGGCCGGCGGATCGGGGATTGAATGAACCTGATTGAAATCATGATCAACAATCCGATCAAGATCGCGGTCGCCGCGATTCTGACGGTGTTGTTTGGCTTGGTCGCGCTGACGCGGCTGCCGATGCAGATGGCGCCGGAGGTGGAAACCCCGACCTTGACCGTCGAAACGAGCTGGCCCGGTGCAAGTCCCCAGGAAATCGAACGGATCATCACGATGGAGCAGGAGGAGCAGCTCAAAGGCATCGAAGGGTTGATCAAAATCAGTTCCACGGCCTCCAACTCCTCGTCACGTATCACGCTCGAGTTTCAGGTCGGCACCAACATGCAAGAGGCGCTGCTGAAAGTCAACAGTCGCCTCCAGCAAGTACGCGATTATCCGATCGATGCGTTTCGCCCGGTGATCTCAACCGCCGACCTGTCCAACCGCCCGATCGCATGGTTCAGTCTGGGGAGCCGCTTGCCGGATGACGAGCAGATTGCAGCGTTTCTGAAAAAGTACCCACAGCACAAGGAACCAATCGATACCGCCTTTCGGGCTCACAACCGGGGCGTCGTGATGCTTCGCTTGCGGGGATTCGTGAATGACTATCCTGAGTTTCAAGAGCTTCTTCCGCCCATTGATCGGAACGTCGCGGAACTCAGACAACTGGCCGAAGATGAAATCGAAGCTCGTTTCGAACGGGTGAAAGGGGTTGCCCAGTCGGAAGTATTTGGCGGATTGATTCAGGAACTACAAGTCATCGTCGATCCGGAAAAGCTGGCCGCTCGCGGACTGACGCTCAGCGCCGTGCGCGATGTGCTGATGACGCAAAACATGGACACCTCGGCCGGTGACTTCTGGGATGGCAAACGCAAGTGGATTGTTCGGTCGCTCGGACAATTCCGAAGTGTGGAACAAGTCGAGAACCAGCTGCTGGCGATCAACAATAACGCACCGGTCTATGTTCGCGACGTGGCGACCGTTGAGCTCGGTTTCAAAAAGCCCACCAGCTTGGTCCGGCGATTCGGGGAATCCACCATTTCCATTAACGCCGTGCGCGAAACGGGCGCGAACGTGCTGGAGGTGATGTCGGAACTTCGTGAGGTGGCGGCCAAGATCGATAATGATCTGCTCAAGCCGATGGGGCTGCAACTGATTAACGTCTACGACGAAACCAAGTATATCTATTCGGCTCTCGATCTTGTCAGAGAAAACATTTTCCTCGGCGGATCACTGACGATGATCGTGCTGATGGCATTTCTGAATTTTGGATTTCGAATGATGGTCGCCGCAATTTTGATTCTGTTGGCGGCGCTGGCGTCGGTCTATCTGTCTTCCTGGTACTTCATCCTCTGCATCGGCTTGGTGATTGCCGCCGGATTTTCGTTTGCTCGCGGATCGCTGATCGTCGGGTTGTCGATTCCCATCAGCATTATCACCTCGTTTCTGGTGCTGCAGGCGCTGGGCCGATCTCTCAACGTTGTCAGTCTCGCTGGTATGGCGTTTGCGGTGGGGATGCTGATCGACAATGCCGTGGTCGTGCTGGAAAACATCTATCGGCACTTTGAGATGGGCAAGCCCGCATTCAATGCTGCGGTGGACGGGACGAAGGAAGTGATCGGTGCGGTATTTGCATCGACGGTGACAACGGTGGCGGTGTTTCTGCCGGTCGTTTTTATTCAGCAAGAAGCCGGCCAACTGTTTCGTGATATCGCCTTGGCCATCAGTACCTCGATGACCATTTCGCTGATTGTGGCGATCACAGTCGTTCCCAATCTTGCGGCCCGATTGTTGGGGTACAAGGTCTCTCATGGAAAATCCGAGATCGAAGATGCTTCGGCGGAAAAAACGGTCGCGTCCACCGAATCGCAACCAACCTCATCTCGGTTTGCCAGTTTACTGGAGCACTTGCTGGCGCCGTTGACCAAGGCAGCTGGATTTTTCAGTCGGTCCATTCTCGCGATCAATGCGTGGTTTCAGCGGGGAGCGATCCGCCAGATTTTTGTGGTGGCCCTGATTTCCTGTCTGTCGGTCGGACTGAGCTGGTGGTTCTGGCCGAAAGTTGAATACTTGCCGACCGGAAACCAGAACATGGTCAACGGCACGCTGCTTCCGCCTCCAAGCTACAACCTCGACCAAGTGATTCAGATCAGTAATCAGTTCGATCAGTCGTTACGACCTTATTGGAATACCGATCCTGGTAGCGAGGCCGCCAAACACCTCGACTACCCGCTGATTGGAGATTTTCATTTCGTGGCGGGGCGGTCGATGTTCATGGGGATTCAGGCCTACAATCCGAAGGAAGCCAACAAAATGGTTGACCTGCTTCGTTCGGTCGGCAACAACATTCCCGGCTGCGTGCTGGTTGCCAAGCAAGCGAGTTTATTTGAAGGTCGAGGCTCGGGTGGGCGAACGGTGGAAATTGAGTTGACGGGGCCTGACCTGCCAAACCTTGTCGAGCTGGGTGGAATTGCCATGCAGAAGGCAAGCCAGTTGATTCCCGACGCACAGATTCGGCCGGTGCCCAGTCTCGATTTGTCGATGCCTGAAATTCATATCAATCCAAAACTCGAACACGCCGCCGAGATGGGGATTTCCAGTCGGGAATTGGGCTATGCCGCCAACGCACTGGTCGATGGAGCCTATGCAGGGGACTATTATCTCGATGGTCGCAAGATCGATGTGACGCTGCAAGGGATCGGAACGTACTCGGACTCCACGGAGAAAATCGAGGCGTTGCCGATTTCAACACCCACTGGCCACCTCGTGCCAATTTCAGCCGTCGCGACGGTCGACTGGGCCAGTGGTCCCGAGCAGATCATGCGCCGTGACCGCTCTCGTTCGATTGTGATTGAGGTTTCACCACCAGCCAATTTTCCGCTCGAGACGGCGATGGAGTTGATTCAATCGGAGATCATCGAGCCGATGGTTGCCAGCGGACAACTGGGGGGCGTCTATCGGGCGAATTTGGCGGGGACGGCGGACAAGCTGACTGCCGTAAAACACACTTTCTTTGGCAAGTGGGACGGACTGAACTTTGATAGTTTCATCAGCGTGTTCACCAGCCAGTTTGTGCTGGTGATTCTGGTGACGTACTTGTTGATGGCCGGGTTGTTCGAGTCGTGGCTGTATCCGCTGGTGATTGTGTTGACGGTCCCGTTTGGAATTGTCGGCGGCGTGTTGGGGCTGAACTTGTTGAATGTCTATCTGGCGGCGATCGGCGAACCCTTCCAGCAGCTTGACGTGTTGACGATGCTGGGGTTTGTGATTCTGATCGGCACGGTGATCAACAATCCAATTCTGATCGTTCACCAAGCGCTCAATTTCATCCGTCATGAAAACTACGCGACCAACGATGCCATTCTGGCCAGTGTTGAATCACGGATTCGACCGATCTTCATGACGACGGTAACGACGGTGTTCGGGCTGTTGCCATTGGTGTTGTTTCCCGGTTCGGGAAGCGAACTGTATCGGGGATTGGGAAGCGTGGTGCTGGGCGGCTTGATCGTATCGACGATTTTTACGCTGGTTCTCGTACCCGCGATGTTCAATCTGGCGATTCGGGTGAAACAGATCGCGATGAGTATTTTAGGTGTCTTCCGCCGATTGGTAATTCAGCCGTCATGATACGCTTGCGACTGTAGAACTGGGTTGCCTCAAGCAATACGAACCGGCATGCCTGCTTTTGCGGATTCGTAAATTGCCAAAATGATTTCGACACTTTTTCGCCCTTCGGCGCCATCGACGAATGGAGCGGTTCCTGTTCGAATCGCGCGGACGAAGTCGTCGATCTGTGCAGCATGAGCGGCATGGCCAATGGCGGAGGGGTCGGCGGCACCACCGCCGGTTTTGGTTTTGCTGGCCAGCGACTCCTTGATCGCTTCATCGGCAGGCGTCATCTCGGCGAACGACCAGAATTTGATGTCTTCCTCCTCTAGAATCGCGGTCCCGCGATCACCGCTGATTTCGATTCGCTTGAGCATACCCGGAAACGCCGCCGTGGTTGCAACGATCGTTCCCAATGCTCCACTGCGAAATCGAAGCGACACCGTTGCAACGTCTTCCACTTCAATTCGCTCGTGGGCCAGAGTGGCCGTTTGGGCAGACAAGGTTTCAACCGGCCCCATGAACCAAGCCAGCAGGTCAACGCTGTGAATGGCCTGGTTCATCAAGGCTCCTCCGCCATCGAGCGCCCAAGTTCCCCGCCAGTTGCCGCTGTCGTAGTACTGCTGGGTTCGATACCATTTGACGTAAGCATCCCCCAGCGTCAATCGGCCAAATTTTCCTGCTTCGACTGCTTGCTGGATCGCTCGGCTGGCCTGATGAAACCGCGATGGAAAAATGGTCGCCAGCAGCACTCCGTTCTTGCGACACTCCTGGATGATCTGATCACATTTTTCCAGAGTAATCTCCAGCGGCTTCTCGACCATCACATGTTTTCCGGCTCTTGCCGCGGCGACTGCCGGGTCGCGATGGGCTCCGCTGGGAGTACAAATGTTGACCACGTCAATTCGCGGGTCGCGCAGCATATCCTCAATCGAGGCAAAAGCCGTGCCGCCGTACTCACTGGCCAAGCGATCAGCGGACGACTCACGCGAACTGCAACATCCGATGAAAGTTGCTCCTTCCACGTCGGCAATGGCACGGCAATGAAAGTTCGAGATCATGCCGCAACCGACAATTCCAAATCCAATTTCCTTTTTCATGTTGCTGAATAATGTTTTTTTTGGGGTCTAGGGCTGGCCTGGTGGATTTCTCTGCTAACACTGTTGACTATTTTCGAATCATAACCCGAAGCGTAAGCGAGGGACCACATTTCTTCCCTCGCTTACGCTTCGGGTTATGATTTCCGCCAGGCCAGCCTAGGGCACTACCCGGATTATGACGGATTGAGCTGTGGTGCGGATGTCGGGGCTCTCGACCTGGATTCCGAAATGGACATCGCGTGGTTCGACCCCGCTGACGGTTGCGACAAATCGGATTTCTTCGCCGATTCGCATCTCATTGATCCGGCGAAAGTAAAGCTCTGTAATAGGATCGTTTCGATTTTCAACCAGAGCGATCGGTTGCAGATCTTCCAGCATGATTCCCGGCGGAGCAAAAACCTTGATACCGACATCGCGAAGCAGCCTTCCAGAAGTATTCTTCACGACCACCTCAATGTCGGCTCGTGTCGGAAGGCTCGGGTGTTGCATCGACGGATTGTGGACCCCAATCTGCGTTGCCGTTGC
The DNA here is from genome assembly GCA_964414815.1 of uncultured Pirellulaceae bacterium. GTDB lineage: Bacteria > Planctomycetota > Planctomycetia > Pirellulales > Pirellulaceae > Mariniblastus. The sequence continues at coordinate 11,019 of CAYPXY010000014.1, forward strand.
ACGGAACTGGATCGAAATCGATTCCGCATTTGGATCGGGCCGCGAAGTCGGATCATCTGGAATGCCGATGGGCCGCCCGTTACCTCCGTTGCCAGGAACAATCGGATCAACTTGCAGGTTGATTTTGTCGGTGGCGACGGCTCCGAGCGGTGAGGTTACGGTAATTTCAACCGGTGCACCCGCGACCACGTTGAGTCCTTCGTATTCGAAACCAACCTGCCGAGTTTCTTGCGGATTGAGCCGACCGAGTCCGACGACCAATTCGTCCGCCAGATCACGCAGTACTGTCAATCCTTGAGACAGCTGAACCACGCGAACGGAATCAGGGAATCGCGTGTTCACGGTGACATTGTCCATCGGCGTATTGCCGCGATTGGTGATGTTTGCGATGACCAGGCTGCGGCCACCGACTTGCATGGGGGCTCCGCCTTGCAGTTGCAGGCTGAGTTGATCGCGCGGCGGTTCGATGGCTTGTTCGCTGACTTCGATGCACCTACGAGCCGACGCGGTATGCCCCTCTCTGGCGGCAATCTCGATTTCAAAGCATCGTGTTCCGGGTGCCTGGGTGAGTATGGTCAACGGCAAGTTTCGGCTTTCGTTGGACTGCAATCGCTCCAGTTCGAATGTGACCGGGTTGCTGTAACCTGGATTGATCAAGCCTTGATCGAGTCGAATCGTCATCCGAACATTTTCCAATGGTTCGTTGCACTGATTGACCACATTGAGGCGGAACTTGAGTTCTTCTCCCACGCGGGCAAACGTCGGGCCTTCGATGTCGAATCCGATGCAGGGCAGGGCAATCTCGGTTTCCGAGCAGGCTTCTGTTCGAAGTCGATCGGAATCAGAAGCCACCTCGAAGCAAAGCCCCATATTACCACGCTTGTCGGACTTGAATTGCACATCGATCACGCGCACTTGAGCACCGGGAGGAATATCGCCCAGTTTCCATTCCAGTTGTCGTCCGAACTCGGTGGGTTTCGGGTTGGCGGAAATGAACTGAATCGATTCGTCCAGGGTTCGAGTTCGAACCACGACGTCGCGGGCAAGCTGGTCGCCTGGATTGGTGACCTCGATTCGATAGTTGAACGGTTCGTTCAAGCCTGCGGTTCGTGGGCCGATCGACCGAATCGTCAGTGCGGGAGCACTCCAGGTGACGGTGGTCAAACCGCGCTCGACGACCAATTCCGGTTGACCGAACATGGCCGGGCGCACGACATCGACGCGAACCTGGGTCGTTCCCGGTTCAAACTGGCCGGCGATTTGCCGGATTTGAACAGTGGCCAATCCGTCCTTGTCGGAAATCGCTTCGGCGGTCTGCGAACCTGCTGGCGCAAATTCGGCGGGCGCACCTCCCAGGATCGAGTACCGAACGAGCCAACCTTCCATGCCGCCGAGGTCGCCCGTCCGGTGGATGACGGTGGTCAACGGGTGAACCGTGCCGGCGGTGGCGGATGCAGGTGCCGGGATAGACCATTGCCCATCGACCCAGTGAATCACGGTATTGGCAAGCCGCCGGTCCCAACCTTCGGCCTTGGGGGCATAGCCCGTGATATAGGAAGTTCCCGGCGATGCCGAAGAAACACTGATAAAAGTTTGTCCCTCTTTCAGTTCGATGTCATCGCAAGTCGTGGGCGTCCCGCGAGTCAATACGAGGTTCTTGAGGCCGGTCCGACCATGGGCGTATTGTCCGCTTTTCTTTTCCGACGTGGGGGGCACGATGGCATTGAACGCCGCGTGCTGCATTCCACCGACTTCGATAATCTGACCGACGCTGTCGTTGGACAGCATCCATTCGAGGGGTTGGTTTTTTACAAAGTACCCATCGGGGCCGCAGATTCCCGCGAGTACGACGACTTCACTGCCAACCGGAGCGATGATGCGCGATGGAGTCATCACCAGCTCCCCTTTTTGACCAGCGGTTTTGGGGCCGGTGGGTTTCGGGATCAGGTGTTTCTGATTCGTGAAGCTGGCATGATGAAACAGTCCCGAAGGCTTCGAGCCATCACAGGGAGGCGGATCGGGCGGATGTTGAAACGCAGGTCCGTCCGAGTGAAACGGTTTCGGAGGCTGAGCTGGAACCGGTGTCGGTCCGGCCGGCAGGGGCGCTGTTGAAAATGGGGCCGGCGAGAATGGGGGCGGCTGAAAGCTGCCGACGACCGGGGCCGGTTGGTTTTTGCGATGGTGCCCAAACAGGCCCTTGCCGCCACTCGGGGTGAGCAGCGAAGTTTTTGTACCGGGGGCAAAGATACGGCTGCCGGTCGGATCGAAGGCGGGAAGCTGAACACGTGCACAGCCACTGAGGAGCGGCATGACAACAACGAATCCGAGCAAAATCAATGCGCCAGCCGACGCATAGTTTTGATCGCTCCATCGTTTTGGTCTTGGACCTGTCATTGGCTTTCCCATCCATAGAAGAAAATCTATTGGTTCGTCTGGGGAAAGTTAGCACGCGATTACGGCGAGGGGTCTTTTGGCGAACTGATTTGGACAGAAAAAAGAAATTCGTTGCGTAAGCGATGAGGGACGAATCAGTGGGAGCGATTTTACGGGATGGAGTGAGTCATCCCTCATCCCTCATCCCTCATCCCTCTCCCGGAGCGACATCTGGTAGATTTAACATTTCCTGTTGGAGAAGGAGGGGCTCTTGCTGCGGAAGCAGGATCTCATGTTGCGGCAGCAGTAGCTCTTGCGGTTGAATCCCTAAGTTCGGCTGTGGCGAAATGCCTGGCTCGATCCATTCTTCTTGATCCGATGGATCCGAGTCTCGCAGAGAATCTGAGGTCGGCTTGACTCGCATTTTTGCTGGCACCATAAAGGGGACTGCTCGGCTGATTGCCGGAGCAATTTTCAAAGGGTCTTGTTTGACTCCCCATAGCAAGATCAGATAGGCGATGGGAAACGCCAACACCCCCCCCGCCGCGATTTTGATGAACTCCAGAGGTTGGTTACGGGAGGACTCGCTTGTTCGACGGCGTCGCTGACTGGAATGGACTCGAACTCGGGGTGAGGGTTGGTCTCCGTCCGATGTTGAGGCCGCATTGTATCGGGTTCGCCGACTACCGTAGAGGTCGCGATGGACGTTTTCGCCGATGAAATCCAACGGATCGTTGGTGCTGGCGGAGTTCGTATCGATGGCCTGAACCTGATCAATTTCCATGGATAAAACCTGGTCATCCTGAGAACGATGGGGGCTGCTTCGCGGAACTCTGATCAGAGGAGCCACAGAACTGCCGGAGCGATGTCGGCGACGTTTGGAGCCTTTTGCAAGTTGGACAGGTACTACGAATTTTTTTCGTTCGCCATGGCTGTCCTTGGGTAACACCTGGTCGACCCGTGGGACCTTGGTGTCTTCTTTTGCGCCGGTTTCGATGATTTCCAATTGGGGAACATCCTCCAGGACGGCGGCGATCGGAAACGATGAGGAGCAATGAGGGCAACGGACCGTAATGTCGGACCTGACATCCACCGGGATACGAACCAACCCCTGGCAACTGGGGCAATTTCCAATCAGGTTTGAGATCGCTTTGGAATGCGCTGAGGTCATGACGGGGTGGACTGGGGGGTTGTGATTTGGGGGGTGATTTCAGTAGCGGATCCATCCGTCTTGATTCACCAAGGCTGTCTTTCAATTATAGCGTTTTCAAGCGTGATTTGCACGGATTTTTGGCGGATTTCATCGCGAATCCGTCGGCGGGGTGGGATCAATGTGGAGGAGAGGCCTGCCCCACATTTTAAGCGGTCACCAAGTACTCGTGATTTTAACGATCAAATGGCTTGTGCCGAATATCGTTGAAATGCTGTTGACCATGGGATACCTTTTTTGGTGAAATCATAAGAGTAAGGCAGGGAATGCCATTTGAAATCTCACATCTGACCACGGCTCCACTGACACGCACCTCCTTGAAGATACTGCAAATTGCTTCCGGCCAGTTTGTCAACGGTGCGTTGGTGCATGTTGATTTGCTGACTCGCGAATTAATCAATCGGGGGCACGATGTCTCCCTGCTTTGTCGTCCTCGCTCGTGGATTTGGAGACGACTGTACCGAACGGGAATTCCGATGCGGAAGTCATCGCTTAAACGATTTCCGCCTAACGAGCTTTGGAGAATCGCCCAGTGGATTCGCGAGGAGCATTTCGATGTCATCCACACACACATGAGCAGCGCCCATTTTTTTGGAGTGCTGCTGCGGGCCATGACTGGGGTGCCCTGCGTGGCGACGGCTCACACCAGCCATTTTCAGCTTCATTGGCGATTCAACGATCTGGTGATTGCCAACTCCCAATCCACCTGCGAGTTCCAACAAAAGACCAATCGAGTTCCAAACTCTAAACTCTTGACGATCCCATGCTTCGTCGATCTGGAAAAGTTTACTGAAATTGACCCAGCGACTCGAAATCGGATTCGGCAAGCATGGGGGATCCCGGATCAGCGCCCCGTGATTGGTGTCGTGGGGGCCGTGAATCCCCGAAAAGGTCAGTTGAGACTGGTGGAGGCGTTGCCAAAATTGATCCGCCAGTTTCCTGACCTGAAGGTTTTGTTCATCGGGCAGTTTGAGCGGAATGATGCCTACTATCGGCAAATTCGCCGGACGTTGTTTGAACAAAAGCTTTTCCGGCGGGTGCTATGGACCGGTCGTCGCAACAACGTCCATGAGTTGGTTCAGGGACTCGATGTTTGTGTGGTGCCCAGTCGAAAAGAGCCGTTGGGACTTTGTGCGCTCGAAGCGATGGCGGCTCAGGTTCCAGTCGTCGCCGCCGATGTGGGAGGCCTGCGGGAGTTCGTGATTCCAGAACAAACCGGATTGTTGTTTAATCCTGAAGATCCGTCCGGCGTCGCAGGTCAAGTTGCTCGCATGATCGTCGATACCGAGCTGCGAAGTCGGGTCATTGCTCATGGGCTTGAGATGTTACAATCGCGATTCTCTCCCACCGCCATCACCGCCGAAATCGAAGCCGCGTATCGAATCGCGATCGAAAGCCGGACGCAGCACCCATCACCCGCCGACCCGTAGATGAGATTTAAAAACATGCTACACCGCCTACGCTTCGGAAGTTCAGGCGGCGTGTAGCGACCGGGTCATGGCGGCCCACTGGATCCAGTCCGTGACTTCCTTCAAGTCAGGCTCTTTTCCCGTGCGGATGATCTTCAATCCCTCCTTCGAGCGAGCGAAGGGCAGCACAAGGTCAAGCAACCTTTGCGGTTGCATCGCAGCGATCTTCTCCGGCTCTTTCAAACCGCAAGCCACCAGCAATTGAGCATCGTGACCGCGCAGATTGGGGATTCGGCACACCAATCGCGTTTGATGCTGCCATGATTCAATCATGTCCGCCGTGATGCGTTTATATTTCAGCTTGGCGGCCATCGATTCCGCTGTGTTTTTCAGAAAGTCTTCGACGGTTGCAATTCCGATCTGCTCGAATCGCTCCGCCGTTTTCGGACCGATGGAAGGCGCCGCTTCGATGTGATCTTTCAGCTCCAGATAAAATCTCAGCTTGTCGCCCAGCGGACCCGAATTGAACTGGCGACTGGGCCGATGGAGTGAAGCTGGCGATTGCTTGGCGGCCGCCGGTCTCCGCACGTTGTCCTGGTCCCGATTCCGGTCCTGGTCCCGATTGCGGTCCTGGTCCCGATTCCGGTCCTGGTCCCGATTGCGTTCCCGGTCGCGATTCTGATCTTCCAGAGTGCGTTGTGAATTTCGGCCGACCAGCGATGGCTCCGGAGGATTCATACGAGGCGGGCGGGCTTCATAAAAATCGCTTCGCGGTCGCTCGGGCCGCAAATCGGCTCGCATCGGACGACTGGCTTTCGGAAGGTCGATGACGGGATCAATGTCCTGCGTGGTCGACTCAGCAGCTCGACGGTAATCGCGCACCGGCAATTTCACCGGTTGATAATTTGAGGCTTCACGCCGCTCATCATCCAGATCGGTGGATCTTCCTCCGCCCAACGGACGACGCCGCCTCACACGACCGGATCCGCGACTGCCCTGCCATCGCGAGCGCGTGGCGTTGAGTGCCCGCAGCCAGCCGTTGATACGAGTGGCCGTGATGTCTGGAGCTTGATGGGCGTACCGTTGGCCTTCACTGGAATTCAGGAAACGTTCAATCCGTTCCAGCAATTGATGGGAGAGCGATGTCGCCAGATGGTCCGGCTCGGTGACGCCGCAGGCCACCAGTATCTTCGCATCGGCAGTGCGAAGCCCGGGGACATTCGCCAACAGCCAGACAATGGCCTGCCAGCGTTCCAGTTGCTCGGCCGAGATTCCGCGATTCCGCAGCGAAAGCGGAAAGGGATCCGTCGTCTGGTCCAGCAACTGGCCAACGGTGTCGATGCCGATGTCGGAAAGCGCCCGCAGTTGATTCAGATCCAATAAATCCAGACGGTCCAGCTGCGTATCATCGTCGGCAGACGGAACATATCCAAGCGGATCCGCGACGGAATCAATCGCGACCGGCGCCACACGATTCATCGGGGCTGCGGCAGGGACAAGGTTCGGAGCCTCCGTGGTCCACGATTGAACCTCCCGATTGACCGGATAGCGAATGATGAAGTCATGTTGCTCGGAGTCTACGACTGGATCAGGCGAGTGCGAAGGTAACGCTGCGTATTTCGAATAAGGATAGACCGATTCGTTTGACGTGGTTTTGCGGGGATGTAGTGGCCCGTTTGCTCCGATGATGGAATCCCAGTTCGTCCAGGCAGGCGGTACCGGTATTGGCGAGGGAGAACGAGACGGCAAACCAGAAGCGACCGAAGGCATGGCCATCAACTCATCAAGTGAATATACAGCAACGCCGGGCGTTCCTTCATTCAGATACCGATACTGCGTCAGCAACAGCACTTGATGTCCCGATTGTTGAGCACGCAAATAGAATGCAACGGCTTCCGATGCTCGTCCATTGTGAAAATTAAAAAACGCATCATCGACGATTAGCGGGAATCGAATGCCCTGGGTCGTCAGACGTTCACGAGCGGCCAGCACCAGGCACAGATAAACAAAATCCTGATCGGCGGAAGACAGATCGGCAAGGCTTCGGGTGGCCCCAGCCCGATCCAGAATTTCAAATCCACCGGCGATCGTATCGGAAATCCAGACTTTGACATATTCGCCGTGGGTGGCTTGTTGTATTAACTGAGCAGCACGAACGAGAATCGGATGGGCGACCGAAACAACGACCGGACGTTCGGCGTCATGCTTTCGAACCAGCTCCTGGTATTGCAGTTTCAGTGCATTGATTTCCGAGTCAATCAGGTTCAGTTCGGCTGAATAACGCGACGTCACGGTGGCCTGGAGTGTTTCTCGTTCGGTTGTCAGTGAAGCCAGTCTGGCTCGCGTACTGACCAGGTTGGCTTCGGTGTCGATGATCAGGCGCTGAAGCTGATTAAATTCCGTTTGTAATAACTGCAATCGCTGACGAGGTTCGGTCAAGTCAACGCGAGGCACGACCACGGGTTCAACCACCGCTGGTATCGCGCCCAAAAACTTGACGCGGGTTTGCCAGTAACCTTCCTGCTGAGCCGCTTTGATGAACGGAGCGTCCGCACGCTCGACTGCGTTGGCACCGGCAGGGTCAACGGCCTGCAGGTCCTGAATGATCTGCTCACGACGACGCACCAACGCATCGATGTTTTCACCGATCAGATTGTAAACCTGCCGAAGATGTTTCAGCTCCGCCGCAGCGGCTCGATGGCGGATGTTCTTGTATTGCTGGCCGAGTTCTTCACCAAGCGAAACAATATTGCCTCGCATTTCATGGCACAGCGCCTGAATCGTATGGACAGAATGGCTTGGATCGGTGCGGTTGACGGGCGTGGCTTCCCATTGATGGGCCTGATGCTCGGTCTGGTTCAGCCGATCCTCGAGCGACGCCAGCAGTTTCCGCACGTTGAAATACGGGTGTTCGACGGACTCGAGCGTCAACTCGTTCCACACCGACATTTCTTCTTTCAGGTACAGTCGATGGTTTTGAACATCCGATTGCACGCGGCCCCATGCTCGAAGCTGGCTTTCGATGTCGTCCAGGCGGCCATAGAGCAACCCGATGGGATCAGGCAGGTTGGACTTCACGACAGGAGCCGGGATTTCGCGGCGCTGAGCATCGTCGATCCACAATCGCAGATCCGAAATCTCGCGTTCTCGTTTTGCCAATTCCAGACGTCGGGCAGACAGATCATGAGTGTTGAGATACTGCGTCAGATCCTGAATCTCGCGATCCAGTTCGGCCAGTCGCACTTGGCGATTGCTGTTGAGCAGGTCGATGTGACGAAGTTGTTCTTCCCGTTTCTGATGGAGCTGCAGAATTTGCTGCTCAATCCGCACCAGCGATGCCTGATGGAGTTCGCTTTCATGTGGCTTGACAGAAGAACTTCCTCCATCGAGGGTGGCCGCCGAACCTGCCGGGATTCCAAGCACCGTTCGGCACAGATGGCTTAAACGAAGGGTGTTTTCGCGAGTGTGTCGCAAGCTGAAACTGAAAACGGCATCAAACAGTTCGGGTGTCAGATTGCCGATCAACTGCATGGGCTGCAGAGTACTCGGCGAGGTCGTGCTATGAGTCGCCGATTGGATACTTAGTTCCCCGTGATTGCCCGAGGTGCGGTCCACCGAGAAACGACCCAGTGGTCCTTCGAACGACATTTGCCCTTGTGGCAATAGCCGATGGACGCTGGCCGCAGTGAATGATCCTGGGTACTGCGGCGCGGCATAGAGAACGTCGCGAATCCATTGACGGATCGACGATTTGCCCGTGCCTTGGTCGCTGTAGAGGATGTTGATACCTTCGCTCAACCGGCCAAGGCGAAGCGGTTTCGAGCCAAAAAGGTTGTCGATCGCGATATCCGTTAGCTTCATTGCTGATTCCCTAAATTAGCTAGTCCGCCGAGTCAATCAGCGGAGAGGTCGATTCCGTTCGACGACGACCATGAATGCTTGCCAGCGTTCCCACGGGATTTCTCGGAATCTCTGTAGAATCTTCGTTCAGCCAGCAATTCGATGGGCGCGAACTTCTGAAATTTAATTTATTGCTTGCAATCAACCTAGATCAGTTGCCCCACCTATGCCCGCGAGCCGGAATGAGTGCTAGCGTTATTGAGCAAATCGGAGTACGATGGCGGTCACAAAGGAGTAGTCTCGAAAAAAGTTTCCGGTTTTTTCGAGGTCCATCATAACCCGAAGCGTAAGCGAGGGACCACTCCAGCTTGGTGATACCGTCCCTCGCTTACGCTTCGGGTGATGATGAAATGCTGTGTATAAATTTTAACAAAAAACGGCTCTCCAAATTCCCGTCCATTCAATTTCAATACAACGGTATAAACTCCGTTCTCCAACGTCCTTGAAATACTGGTTTCGTCTGATTCTGCTGTTCAGTTTCCCGATTGTCTTGATGGCTTTGATCGGGTCGATCCTGCCGCGTCACTACGATTTCACTTGTAGCGTTGAGATTGAAGCGGCCCCCGAGCAGATCTTCGATGAAGTCAATCCGTTGTCGAACTGGCAATCCTGGAGCAACTGGAACTCCGAACTGGTCAGCGACCTGGAGATCAGCGGGCAGGCAGGGATCGGCAACACGATGACCTGGAGTGATCCCAGAGGTAGCGGCAAGATCTGGATCGTGGAAAGCCAACGACCCCAGCGGGTCGAGTATCGTCAACGCTTCGGGAATTTTCCTGAATCTACCGGTGTCATCTCGATCGAGCCGAGCACCGTCGAACTGAGCGACGTTGAGCGGGGCAAATATCGAACGACCGTTCATTGGAGAAACATCGGCCGCCTGCCCGGCGGACCGTTCTACGGATTCATGGCTCCGTTCTTTCCGTCCAACATGGAAGTCGAGTACCAGAAATTTCTGGATCGGCTAAAATCAAAACTTGAAACTGTCCACTGACAACCAACAACTGACCAATAACCATGCCTGACCATAGCAACGAATCGATGACGACGCGGCGACTGAGCGTCATGATGTTTCTTCAGTTTTTCACTTGGGGAGCATGGTTTGCCACGATGGGGGCTGCGTTTTCGAATCCTGATTTATTGCTGGGTGCGTTTGAAGGGGGCGCTTACGGAACGGCGCCGATCGCTGCTATTTTTGCTCCATTGTTTTTGGGATTGGTGGCGGATCGTTTTTTCCCCTCTCAACGGATTTTTGGAACGCTGATGTTGGTCGGTGGAGTCCTGATGCTGATGATTCCATCTTATGGTGAGCAGGCTGCCCAGACTTCGAAAGAAATACACGAGACGCTCACGGCTTCAGGGGCGTTCAAGACTGACAAGGAATTCCAGGAAGCCTTTGCGGCGGAACAACTGGCCAAAAATCAGGCCGGCAATACGATGTCGTGGTTGATTCTGGCCTATATGCTCTGCTACATGCCGACCCTCGGACTGGGGAACACCATTGCGTTCACACACGTTTCCAACCAAAGCAAGTTCCCGATGATTCGTGTGTGGGGAACCATTGGCTGGATTGTCGCTGGCCTGTTGATCGGTGGCTTGGCATGGGACAGAACCTTGATGATTTTCAAACTGGGAGGAATCAGTTCGCTTGTTCTCGGAGTCTACTGTTTTACGCTGCCCAACACGCCGCCACCGCTGAAAGGAAAACCATTCGATCTGCGATCACTGTTTATGGTCGATGCGTTCAAGCTGATGAAAGACTGGAATTTTCTGGTATTCGCAATTTGTTCGACATTGGTTTGTATTCCCCTGGCATTTTACTACGGCCTGACTTCAAAATTTTTACCTCAAACCGGATTTCAGGCTCCGGGGGCAACGATGACCCTGGGGCAGATGTCGGAAATCTTTTTCATGATCCTGATCCCGTTCTTCTTCCGAAGGCTGGGCGTCAAGGCCATGATTCTGATCGGCATCGGTTGCTGGATTGCCCGATATTTGCTGTTCGCCTTCGGTGCCCCCCAGCAAATCACCTGGATGCTGCTGGGCGGAATTATCCTGCACGGCGTTTGTTATGACTTTTTCTTTGTGACCGGTTTCATGTACACCGATCAGAAAGCACCGAAAGAAATTCGTGGTCAGTCGCAGGCGCTGCTTGTTTTCCTGACGCAGGGCATCGGGATGTACATCGGTTATCTGATTGCCTTCAAGGGCAAGTTGTTTAACTCCTTGTCGATGGATTTGAGATTTGGCAAGTATGGCGAACCGCGTGCATCTGAAGATGCTTTGAACGCAGCCATTAAGGCACTCCAACCCGAAACTGAATTGAGTTTCTTCCAGTTGTTCGGCAAGATGTTTACCCGATCTCTGCCCGAGAATCTCGATTCGGCGCTGCTGCTGAAAACGATGACCGAATGGCAAAACTACTGGATGCTGCCCGCCATTCTGGCCACGATTGTATTTGTATTGTTCTTTTTGCTGTTTTGGGATCGAACGACGACCGAAACGGAATAAACAATGGCAACTCGACCGGACGAAGGATCTGTCACGATGAAAGTCAACTGCCCGAACTGCGGCGTTCGTCTCAGTGCATCGGTCGGGCTTGAAGGCAAACCGGTCAACTGTCAGAAGTGCAACACAAAGTTTGTTTTGTCGCGGCGCTGGGCGATGGAGGCTCTGGAGGAAAGCGCCTACGCAGCCCAAGAGACCGATGGCTCCCTGGAAGATGAACGCCCACGCACGGATTCCGACAGCGGTTCAACCGGGAAATCGATCCAGTTACTGATCGATGATGGGGAGATCGACGAGCCGCTACTGGACGGGGGTGGTATCGATTCGTTTAACTTGGTGCCTTCGGCCATCACGAAGCCAACTTCGCCGACAACCGTTCCGCGAAGGGATCGCAAGCCTGCTCGCATCGAGATTCTGGAAAACTACGATGAGACGACTTCATTTTGGGAACTGTTTGATTTTGGTTTTCAGCGATACCTGACGCCCCACATTGTCCGTATCTCCTGGTTCTTGATCCTGTTGGCGGTTGCGGTGTGGCTACTGATCGTGAGCTACTTTTATCTATCGTCGGTCATCAACCGGCAGCCTTTTGCGTTGCCCGAAATCCGCGATGCATCCGTGAGTCCCGCGATGCACAACTTCCCGTCGTCCATCGGCCTGCCCCAATTTTTTTACAGCTCGGCAATCTACCTGACCACGGTGTTGACTTGCGTCGTAGCATTGATCTGGATACGGGTTGGGCTGGAAACGATTATTATGATCTTCAAAATCGGCGGCGAGTTGCGGAACCGAAAATAGGGGGCAGCTTGTTCAGGACCGGGTTCTGGAAACTCGGTCAGATCGCAAGCTCTCCAGCAGCATCGCCTTGTCCGGTGCTTCGACGCGAATCACGTTTCCAATCGCCATCGGCAAGATCAAGTACAGCTTCCCGGCAGCCACTTTTTTGTCGTGCTCCATGGCACTGACCCAGTCATCGTCTTGCCCACCCGCCTCCAGCTCCGTTGGCAATTCCGTTGGCAATTCGAGCGACTTGAGCAACTCCGTTTGGCGATGGAACAGGCCTTGCTCGACCAACCCCATCTTCACCGCCAGCCGTGCGGCGCACGTCATTCCGATGGCAACCGCCTCGCCGTGCAAATAGTGGCCGTATCCGTAAACCGTTTCAATGGCATGGCCGAACGTATGACCGTAGTTGAGGATGGCTCGCCGGCCGGACAGCTCTCGTTCATCCGCTTGCACAATTCTGGCTTTGCAATCGCAGCACCACGCAATCAGTTCCGTCAGCACTTCGGGCGATCTCCCGCGAATCTCGTCAACATGATTTTCTAGAAACCGAAACAGAGCTTCGTCCATGATCACACCATACTTGACGACCTCTGCCAATCCCGCTCGATAATTTCGATCATCCAAGGACTGCAAGGTGTGGGGATCGATCAAGACAGCACGAGGTTGCCAAAACGCGCCCACGATATTTTTAGCCAAGGGAAGATTGATACCGACCTTGCCGCCGACACTGCTGTCGACTTGGGCAAGCAGTGTGGTGGGAATCTGAATCAGGTCGATCCCTCGAGCAAACGTCGCCGCCATAAACCCGGCCAGGTCGCCGATCACGCCTCCACCGAGCGCGATGATGGACGACGTCCGCCCGGTCTTGAGTTCCAACAACCCGTTCCAAAGGTGGGCTGCCTGCTCGATCGACTTGGCTTTCTCCCCCTCGTCAACGATCAGGCGATCCACACGCCGAGACGGGCCTCTCAGTTGATCGAGCAGCGTATCAAGATAGAGACCGGCAACCACTCGATCCGTGATCACGACACAATGATGGTCCGAAACATGGTCGCCGATCCATGTCGCCGCTTCGGAAAGACTGCCGGAACGAATCAGAATGTCGTAGCCTCGATCGGTGGCTTCGGAGAATCGGACGGGAACGGTTTTGGAGATCGTCACGGCGGGTTCGGGATTGGGTGTTCGGGATTCGGGGTTGGGGACATCGTTTAGCCTCTATGGAGTGCGGGACTCGGTACCGCTATCGCTTCTATGGCTTCGGACGGTTTCGGCCACCGATGAAATCCAAATATCCAAAGCGGTACCGAGTCCCGCACTCCATAAATAGCCGCTAGCCGTCGGGAGTTTCTGCCATAACCGTACTGTAACCGAGATCGCTCCATCAGCAACCCCCAAAGGCTTTTTGAAGCTGGGCCAACAAGTAGGCCGGAACCAGCAAACGCCGAATAAAACAAGCCATTCCGTTGGTCGTTGAGCGTTTGCGCAGTTCCGGCAAGAACCCGGTGGCGATGCCGGAACTGCGGTCGCGGTGGCATTCTCGATCATCCCACGTTAATCAATGACTGATCGGCTGCGCAAGGCAACGTCAAACCACTTGCAGTCGGCTTCGGCTTGCAGCTAAACGGCGTGAACGGTAAAAAAAAACGCGGCCAGACGTTTTGTTGTCCGGCCGCGTTGGTAGTGTACTCCGTGAACGGTGATTCACGCGTTCAAGATGGTACACGAAACTATTTTGTTGGGGTCCGGCCCGGATCGCGAACCGGCCATAGCCAGCCTAGCGTTTCCCTGGTTCCAGTACGGAATGGTTGCCCCGCGTTGGCAGTTGTGCATCCAGGTCGATTTCCAGGCTGCGAATACTTGGAGCTTCGACGGATCGTGGAGGAGATGGCTTATCCAGCAGTCCGGGATTCACAACGATACCGGAACCTCCATCTCGCTTTGAATCAGGTACGAAATCGAATCGACTGTCCTGGCTGCGCTGTGGCACGGGTTGGGATTGGGGTCGGCGCTGGGGTTTGAAGCCCGCCTCTGCATCATCCTCCACCTCCATATCAGGAACATCTTCCGCTTCGCCGAATTGAATTCGGACGTCGGCAACGCGACCGCGGCGGTCGACCTTGAGTTCAAGCTGATCGCCATCATTCATCACTTTTGAAATTTCGTCAAATTCTTCCACGGACATCAGCTTCGATCCGCCAATTTCCAAAATGATGTCGCCTTTCTTCAGGCCTGCAGTGGCGGCATTTCCGTTTCGGTCGACATCGGCAACATAAATCTGATCTTCTTTATCCGCCTTCAGTTCCATGCCGAACCCAATCGCGCGAGGGCCTCGCTTCTTCGCATTTTGTGTTGCCTTGGCTTGGGCGTTGGACGGAGAAACCGGATAGGATTCAGGCATAGCGGCTGCCGAGTTCTGTAAGTACTCCGGATGTCGGTCGGGTACCGATTCAGGTTGATAACGCTGCGCCGGCGCAGGTTGTCGCTGGGCGTTTTGTCGTTGTGGGTTGTTCGGAGTGTTTCGAGCCAGATTGTTGACCGGTTGATTGCCCGGAGTTCGCTGGCGGTAGTAGTCGGGGCTTGGCTGATCCGATTGGGGACGCTGCGGAAGTTGCTGTCCCGATGGATTCATCGCGTTGAGGCGCTGAGCCTCATATTGCTGCTGAAGTTGCAGGCGTCGCTGGGCCTCGATTCGCGGATCTGGGTTTGCGGACTGGCCAACATTGGGGCGCGGCGAAGCGAGAGTCGGCTGACGATTTTCATTGCCGGCCGGTGAGCGAAACCCATTTCGCGTTCGCTGGTTCTGAGCCGCTTGCGGTTGGCCTTGAGCGTTTTCATGAGCGCGGTTTCGGGCGTTCAGATTCTGCTGAGCCGAATGCTGACCGTTGGCTGGCGGTTGCTCTTTTTTCGAATCGGACGAGCCAAAAATATCGTCGCGCCATTTGCGCAGCAATCGGCCATTTCCAATTTTAGTATCCTGGGCCGACGCAGAGTCAGCCGTGACAACGGCTACGGTCAGTAGTACAAGGAAAGTAACAGAGTATTTCATCGAACGAAAACCTCTCAGCAAGGACCGGGATCAGATCGCCTGACGCAAAGTATGCTTTGCGGCGAAGTCCCAGAGAAATTTTCGTCGGTTTCATCCGTATTATTGATTGATTGGTTGCGGACTGTCGTGGCCAGCAGAACCGGTGCCGCCGAAACGACCGTCGTCGCCGGAATGACCGGAATAGTTTACCGCCATCAAACGAAAACGCGTGAGCAAGATCACTTGCTCACGCGTTGACGAATTTCTATCGCGACAACTTTCGGCAAAGTTACCGGAATTTGTTCAGCAATCGGTTAGCCGTACGGTTGCCTTCTTTTTTCGGCACGGCGACCGGGACCGGCTGGATATCGAACGCGATTCCTGCCAGCAGGAACTTTGCTGGGAGCGAAATCGGCTGGGTATTGGCCACGATGACGGTGCCACTGCCACTGTTATGTTTCCGGGCATCCCGCGATTTGAATTTCAGAATCATTTCCTCGATTTCAGGATTCATTCGCTCGTTCCCCACCGCATCCTTGGTCGCCAGATATTCGTACGATCCGATGCAGACACAACTTTCGTAGCGATCATGGAATTCGTAGGCATCGTAGCCCTGTTTTCTCAGTTCCAAGGTCAGCAAAGTCGCTTTCTTGGCTGCGTCGGCAATTTGGCTTTGCTGAAGGCCTTCGCGATTGCGTCGCTTTCGGTCTTCGTCAGCGCGGATACGGTTAATTTCGTCAATGTTCATCGTCGATGCGCCGGTAAAGGTTGCAACTTTGACGGAGTAGTTGCCAGGGCACTTGAACAGATTGTATTTCAGATCGGCATTGAGATTCTCAACGAACTTGTCCACATGGCGGACCTGAAAATGATCTTCAGGCAGCAGGGGATTGGCCAGAATAAACGAACTGCGAAGCGGGTGGTAGTCTTCTTCGATAACCGTCGAGACGTGCGCGCGATGTGCTAACAGACGTCGACTGGTTGGCTCGTCGATGTCCGCTTCCTCGGTCAGCCCGCTGGCCAGAATAGTTTCCGGCTGAATCTTTTTGACTCGCTCAAGAGTACGCTGGGCATGCGGATCATCGATGGACGCAAAGTCGCCAATGAGTACCGCCGTCTCATCAAATTTTGAAGGAGCTTGCGAGACCATCGAAACGGGAACAACGGTTTTCTGTTGATCGGCCAATTCGACAACCCGGTATCCGACACCGTGAGATTCCGTGTCCAGCCGGAAGGAGTGAGTGTAAACGTAGACCTTCAGTTTATGTTTGGTTCTCAATTCGTGAGCCAAGCGGTTGGCATGTTGAACTCCGTCTTCCCCGGAGAACGACGTGGCCAGAATCAACCAGGGGCCTGATTTCTCAGACAACTCCGGGGCCACATCGGAAGGGGTGGATCTTCCAAACGGAAATTTTCGATCCTGTGCCGTCGCTGGGGGTGCCGCCAGCGATACCATAAACGCTCCAAGCAATAGCAGAATGGCAAGGTTGAGAGGGGGGATTCTCATTGTTCGCTCCTGATCCGCAGTAAAAATAGGTTTCAAATTTGATGGGGCGGGGACGGTAGCAAAAGTCAAATCCCGATGAAAGAGCAGTTTTCAAATACAGCGTCTCCATTAGAACCCGAAATGAAGTTGATTAGGGGGTTGATTTTTGCATTAGCAGAGAATATCGTTATATCGGTGGGTTCATTTTCAGACTCAGGATGCGAGTTATTCAATGCAATACAGTTTTCGATTGGCCGAGCTTCTAGGACATATTCCCGATCCACGTAAGCGGCCAGGCACGATCAAGCAGATCGTGGAATACACGGGCCTGGATCGCCATCAAGTCGCGGCGTTGCTAAAAAACGAAGTCCGATACATCCCGCTCAAAGCCCTTTCGCGGCTTTGCGATTACCTGATCGAACACGGCCATGCCACGGCGGATCAGCTTCCCGGAGCGCTGTTTGCCGTTGAACCTGAAACCTTTTGGGAGCTACTGGCTCGGCGAAACCGGCTTGAAATTTGCGTGGGGGTTCGCCGCGACGTTTCTTCGGACTCTCCGGAGGTATCGTTCGTCGTTGCCTCGGACTCTGTGTTGCTCGGAGAACTGCTCAACGGCGTCACCACCTTGGGTGGAACGGCCAAGCTCAAAAAGACCAATGAGAATTCGGCGGTCGTCACACGCGATGATGCCGTGCCTCACCCCGACCATTTGAAGCAATCGCTGGTATGGAGTCCAGGCCAAGCCGAAGAATCAGAAATTCTGCGACGAGCAAATTCAGTTTACGATGCGTTTTCAGAATCGCAGGGAGACAAAGGACTGATCGGGATCGGCAGCACGAAAAGCAATCCGGTCGTTGAAATCATGCTGGCAGAAGCATTCAACTGCCAGCCTTTTGTTACCCAGGATCATGTTGAAAGTCCCAATCAACGCAGCTTGCCATTCTTTCTGCGTTATCGCGACAATGACCCGCACCATCCTTCCTGTGCCGCTGGCATGATGTTGTCGGAAGCTGGCGGCGAGATCAAGCCGGGACTCTATTTTGAAGATGCCAATGAAAAGTGGGTCCGGTTTGGATCCGACAGTCCCAAGGAAGAAGTCGGATTTGTATTTTACATTCATCGCGAATCTCAAGGCCGTCTTGAAATGGTGATGGGAGGATTCTCGGGCCGAGCCACTCGATTGCTGGCAAGGTCGCTGGCAACGCGCTCACAAGACTACTGGCCACCGGTCTATGTCGGACAGGGCCTGCAAGTGGGAGCGTTCCTGGCGAAATTCATTCTGCCCAGCTCCAAACGTGATCCGGATATTCTGCAAACGGATCTGGTCGCAACGACGGAAGTGCTGGCGATCCCAGTCGAATCGATTGCCCGGCGGTTGGAAAGCCGCAAAGGGGAATAGAGGGCCATCAACTATCACCCCGTCGCTAGCCTTCCTGTCATTCCGATTGTGCCACTATTGACCGCTGGAATTGGGAATCTGCCCGGTTCCCGCACCGCGAACGTGCTGAAAGGACTCTTTTTTACCGATTACCTCATAGTCGGACTTCGGTCTACTACCGCAACTTATGGGGAAATCTGTGTCAAAAGACATCAATGTGATCGCGCTGGTCAAAGGGGAAGAGCGCTACATCTTCCTGTTCAACGACTCCCAGAAAAGCGAAACGCTTCGTACGCTCGGACGATACGCTTCCGATCCCGCGCTCAGTTTTTCCTGGTATGACGCCGCCGTTCTCAGCCAGAAAGTCCGCAATGCAACCAAGCCAGCGCCCAGCCATCCGGCGACCGAAACCGCAGTCTCCAACAACCGCTTCGGATCGCACAGCGTCCAGGATCTGTTCCTCAATGATGAGTGAGCATGGAACAAACCATCACCCGGTTTCTGACGTACCTGCAGGTCGAACGCAACTGCTCTGAACTGACCATCAAGTCGTACCGCGAAGACCTGGAGTTGCTGCGCGGCTATCTGCTCGATTCACAGGGCCATCTACCGCGTCCAGAAGACATCACGCCCATTGACCTTCGGCAGTACGTTGCCGCGATGCACGAAGCGGGCTATGCAAAATCTTCCGTGGCCCGGCGTCTGGCGTCGCTGCGCAGCTTCTTCAAGTTTGCTCAGCGTGAAGGAAAATGTGACAGCAATCCGGCGAAGCCGCTGCGCAATCCTCGTCGCGAACGCAAGCTGCCTCATTATCTGACCAACCACGAAGTCGGTATTCTACTCTCGGCGCCTCCGACCTCCGATCCGATGGGTTATCGCGATCGAGCGATTTTGGAAACGATGTATTCGGCGGGGCTTCGGGTCAGCGAGTTAGTGGGTATCAATCTGGATGACCTCGATCTCGAAGATGGCTTGGTACGAATTCGCGGAAAGGGCAAGAAAGAACGATTGGCTCAACTAGGTAGTTTTGCGGTCAAGGCGATCCATCAATGGATGAAGCGACGTGAACCGGCCGCCAAGCTTCCACCCAAAATCGGATCACCGCTGTTCCTGAATCGCTTTGGAACTCGAATCACGACCCGCAGTATCGCCCGGATGCTGGACAAATACCTTAAAATTACCGGCTTGGACATTCGGACTTCCCCTCACACCTTGCGACACAGCTTTGCGACTCATCTGCTCGATCGGGGAGCCGATATTCGCAGCGTTCAGGAACTGCTGGGCCACAAAAGTCTGGTTACCACGCAGATTTACACCCATGTCAGCACGCAAGGTTTGCGTCAGGTCTACGAACAGGCTCATCCCCGCGCTAGAAAGCAAACGGGATAGAACAAAATACTACTCTGCAAGCCCTTCACCTTTGCTTGCAAAATTCTATACTTACGGCTTCTCGTTTCAATTAACAACTAATTTCTTTTGACAGAGGGAAGCCTTATGGACTTAATGCAAATGGTCAAGGGTGCGATCACCCAACAAGTAGCAAACAAAATTGGAAGTGCAGTTGGGCTGCCGTCCGGCAAATCATCTTCCGTGATTGATACCGCTTCAGCAGCCTTGCTGGGCAGCGTTTTGAATAAAGCCAGTTCTGCCGACGGTGCAAAGTCGATGTTCGACCTCGCCAAGAACACCGATTTCTCCGTGCTGGACAAGCTGGGAGATCTGGTCGGCGGATCGGGGGCGGCTTCGGACGGTTTTCAAAAGGCCGGTGGCAATATTCTGGATTCGGTTTTGGGAGGCAACAAGGCGTCGATCATCGGAACCTTGGCCAAAGCACTGGGACTGGACTCTGGAATGATTTCCAAACTGTTGGGGATGCTTGCTCCCGTTATCATGGGCGTGATCGGCAAACAGGTCATGTCGCAAGGACTCGACGCGGCTGGCTTGGGCAAGTTGCTGGGCTCGCAAAAGAGCAGCCTGTCAAACTTCCTGCCGAATAACCTGACGAAAGATCTGGGATTCAATAATTTGCTCAGTGGAGCCTCTGGTGCCGTTTCCGATGCCGGTCGTGCAGCCGCCAGCGCTGCAGGCTCTGCCGGACGTGCGGCCAACGATGCAGGCGGTGGTCTGGTGAAGGTATTGCTACCGCTGCTACTGTTCGGTGCCGTCGCATTCGGATTGTGGAAGTTCCTTTCCAAGCCCGCAGGTGATGCCGTTGACGCCGTCAAGAACACGGCGGCTGAAGTGGTGGATACCGCCAAGGAAGCCGGCGCAAACGTAGCGGATTCAGCCAGTGGTTTGTTCGGTGGTGCGCTGGATTCTCTCAAGGGATCCCTACCCGACATGGATCTGTCAGGGCTTGATCTGAACGCGATGGGCGAGGTCGGTCCGAAACTGACGAGCGGTTTTTCAGATGTGGCCAGCGGATTGAAAGGCCTGACTGACTCGGGTGCAACCGAAGACACGGCTAGAAACTTGCTCAAGCAAATCGAAGGTTTCACTGGAACGATTGACGGGTTTGGACTGGACAAACTCGAAGGCCCCGCCAAAACAGTTTCATCCGGCCTGATCGGCAAGTTCCTCGGCTCGATCAACGGCCTGCTGGAAAGCGTCCCCGCTCCCTTGCGAGCCATTGTCGAGCCCGCCATTAAGCAAATGATTGACAAGCTCAATCCGTTCAAAGGCTAGGACAGAAGAGAAGCTCTTCACCGAAACTTCTTCATCGTTTAACCAAAGTAAAATTAGAAAGCTGGCCACAATGGGTGGCCAGCTTTTTTTTGGTTTTTGCCGAAGGAAGGGGCAGGTGGAGGCTGGGCTTGGCCGCCTGGTGGAAATCCTAACCCGAAGCGTAAGCGAGGGAAGAAACGCGGTCCCTCGCTTACGCTCCGGGTTAGGATTCGAATATTATCAACCGTGATAGCAGAGAAATCCACCAGCCCGGACCGGGCTGGGGATTTCTTTTGAGTAAATCCAAAAATCTTTCCATTTTTGCCCTTCATTTTTTGCCTGTCCTGGAATAACCTTACGGCACTCCATCTGGACGATGGAGGTTCCTCAAACGCCTTACTGTCTTTGTTGCCAGTACGCGTAGATGCCGGATTGGCGAATTTCCGCGAATTTTCTTCACGAATTTCGGCCCATCGGCCATGTAAACCGGACGCGTCTCTTACTCAAAAAGCATTTGTGTTGCTTTCTATTTGTACGGGGCTCTGCGAGTTCGCTCGCCAGGTTTTTGTGAACGCTGCCCATTGAATTTTGGGCGTTTGGACGTCGCAATACTGCGATATTTATCCGTACATTTTTTCACCCTGGTGGTGAACGTGCGCCCGGATTCTGAGCCACGGAGAACGCAACACACGTTCATGGGACAACGTCCCATGTTTCTGCGCTCTCCGTGACGGTAGATCGAGCGACTTCATCGCGCCGGGTGACCTTACCAGGACCCCTATCATGAATACAGCCATTCCCTTTGAAGTGATTAACTCAGATCAGATGATTGAAGAACCTACGCCCAAGAAGAAACTCAAAGCTCGTAAAATTAGCCAACCAACCCTCGAATCCGGCGACGCTCAGACTGCCACTGCGATCGCGGTTGCGTCCGAACCGATAGCCGTCATGGAAACCGTTGTTTCGACTACCACGATGGAAATGGATAACGACGAACTGCTCGGTGAAGTCGCTCTGGAGGGCCAGGAAGAAATCGAATTCGAGTCTTCGGCGTTTGAAGAACTGAACCTCAACCCGCTGGTCGTCGCCGGGATTGAGGCCGCCGGATACAACACTCCGACTCCGATCCAGCTTGAAACCATCCCATTGGTACTCGAAGGAAAAGACATTATCGGTCGTGCGGAAACCGGTTCGGGAAAGACGGCTGCGTTTGCCTGTCCGTTGTTGTCGATGATTGATCTTTCGATCAGTGCCCCCCAGGTCCTGGTGTTGGCTCCGACCCGCGAACTGGCGATTCAGGTGACGGCTTCGTTTGAAAAATACGGATCCCAGCTCAAAGGGTTCCGGGCCGTAACGATTTACGGCGGCCAGAGCTACGAACCGCAAAACAGGGCGCTCAGCCGAGGTGTGCAAGTCGTAGTGGGAACACCCGGACGCATCATGGATCACCTGCGCCAAGGCACACTGAAGCTTGACAATCTCAAGACCATCGTGCTCGACGAAGGCGATGAGATGCTGCGGATGGGATTCATTGATGATGTGGAGTGGATTCTGGAACAGATTCCGGATCAACGGCAGACGCTGCTGTTCTCCGCCACGATGCCCGCACCGATTCAGAACATCGCGCAAAAACACCTTCGAAAGCCGATCACCGTTTCGATCGATACGGAAACGGCCGCCGCCGAATCCATCGAACAGAAATTCATTTTGGTCCAGCCCAAAACCAAGATCGATATGTTGGCCCAGATTCTCGAAAGCGAAGAAACCGAGGGCATCATCGTGTTTGTCAAAACGCGCAATACTACCGTTCAAGTCGCCGACCAGTTGGCTCAGCGAGGTTTCTCCGCCGCGCCGCTCAATGGCGAAATTCCCCAAAACCAGCGAGAACGAACGATTGAGCATTTGAAATCAGGACGTCTGGACGTGCTGGTGGCAACCGATGTGGCCGCTCGCGGACTCGATGTTCAGCGCATCAGTCATGTGGTGAATTTCGACTTCCCGCACGATACCGAAGTCTATATCCATCGAATCGGTCGAACCGGTCGGGCGGGGCGAGATGGGAACGCGATTCTGTTTGTCGAGCCCAAGGAGCAGGGGAAACTGAAACGCTTGCAGCGCGAGACCAATCAATCCATCGGGCAGTACCGGCAGAAATCCGTGGATGAAATCAACCAAATTCGGGTTGCCCATTTCAAGCAGCAAATCACCGATACGATTTCGGGCTCGAAAGGGATGGAGCTGTTTACCAAGATCATTGGCCAGTACCACCAGGAAACCGGCGCACCGATGGAGCAAGTGGCGGCTGCACTGGGCCTGCTGGCCCAAGGCGATACTCCGCTGCTGCTCAAGGAAGTCGTCAATGCCCGTACGACCTGGAAATCCGATCGCGAAAAGGGCGGGAAACGATTTCAGGGCGAAATGGAAGCGTATCGAATTGAAGTCGGACGTAAACATGGAGTCGGTCCCGGAAATATCGTCGGTGCCATTACCAATGAAGCTCAGCTTGAATACGCCGCCGTGGGCCGAATCAAACTGTTTGAAGACTTCAGCGTGATTGAGTTGCCGGCCAACCTGCCACCGGCGGTAATTGATCAATTGCAAAACGTGGTGGTATCAGGTCAAAAGCTGCAAATCGCCAAGGATCGCCACGGACTCAAAACGCTGGAACGACCCGGGCGCAGTAGCCACCGGGGTGAATACCGGAGTGAACGTCGGGGTGACCGCGAACCCCGAAGAGAAGGAGGACGCGACGGCGACGGCAAGCGAAAATCGTTCTCGAACAAATGGAGCGATTCGACGGAACGAACGGAACGTCGTCCGCGAGTCCATTCGGACCGTTTTGGCAAAGATCGATTTGAGAAGGATCGTTCTGGAAAGGATCGATTTGAGAGTCGGGGCGAGAATCGGGGAGACAATCGAGG
Organism: uncultured Pirellulaceae bacterium; assembly: GCA_964414815.1. Taxonomy (GTDB): domain Bacteria; phylum Planctomycetota; class Planctomycetia; order Pirellulales; family Pirellulaceae; genus Mariniblastus. Next base: position 34,679 of record CAYPXY010000014.1, read on the forward strand.
CAAAGGCCGATTTGAGACACGCGGCAAGGACCGATTCGAGGGCCGGGGAGAGAGTCGGGGTAAGAGCCGACCCGCAGGCGAACGATCCGTTGCACCGCGTGGAGAACGCAAAACCGAGCGAGGCCCCCAAAAGAAGTTTGTAAAAGTACGAGCCTCGAAGTGACTTATCCGTCGATAGTTGCTTCCACTTTTCCGACGATTTCCCATTCGCCTGATTTCAGGCGAATGCAGTAATCGCTTTCGGAAGTCTGCGAAACCAGTGAACGAAAGACGCCTAGCAGAGGTTCAGGGGCGACGAACACGACGACGCCCGATTTGACTTTCTTGAGCAACTTTTTTGTGAAGGCCGCCGTTCGGGATCGGACCACTTCGATGCTTTCACCGCCCGGCGGACAGATCGATTCAGGGCGGTCCTTCCATTGCTTGAACAGCGTCGGATGCGTCTCGCGAAGCTCGTCCAGGCACTTGCCGTGCCACAGACCGCAGTTGAGGTTTTTTAACTTGGATTCGAGTTTTACCTTTGCATCCAGTTTCTTTCCAATGGCAGCGGCCGTTTGCTGAGCCGCCTGGCTGGCGGAAGAATAGACCGTCTCGATTTTAAATTCGGCCAGTTCAGCGGCAACGCGATCCGCATCGACTTCGCCCTGCTTGCTCAGCGGTAGATCGAGCGATCCGACGATACGTTGCTGGTCCTCCAGTTCGGTGGAACCAGCGCACACCAGGACGAGTTGAACGTCAGGATTGATTTCCATGGGGTTCATTTGAGGTATTGAATGTTTGACACCATCGTTCCGATGGCCTTTGAGTAGTCGCTCTCATTGAAAATCGCGCTTCCGGCGACCAGAAGTTGTGCGCCGTGCTCCGTTGCGGCTCCGACCGTGGCGGCGTTGATTCCCCCATCGATTTCCAGCAGGATGTTCTCTCCACCGTTGCAGGAACGAATCGCCTGGAACTTGCTCAGTACCGACGAATCGAATGACTGGCCGCCGAATCCGGCATGGACGCTCATCACCAAGGCCAAGTCGGCATGTTCAATCACGTCTTCGATGGCACTGACAGGAGTCTGGGGATTGATGGCAATACCCGCCGCACAACCTGCTTTGCGTATCTGCTGCAGAACCGGAATTGGATGTTCGGTGGCTTCGGCATGAATCGTCAGTACGTCCGCTCCCGCATCGACGAAGGCTTGAACGTACTTTTCAGGGTGGACCATCATCAGGTGAACATCGAGTACCCGATCCGTGATTCCTGAGAGCGCGGACACAATCGTCATTCCGTAGGTAAAGTTCGGAACAAAGACGCCGTCCATGACATCCAGATGCAGCGCAGCGACACCGGCTTCTTCGAGTTTCGCGATTTCCCTGTGGAGATGCGCGAAATCGCAAAGCAGCAACGACGGCAGAATAGCCGGCGCAGCGTTGTGGAGTGTTTCAAGCGTGTGGAGTTTGGGCATGGATAGGCATTGATTCAGACCGGAAATTATGACGGGTATTAAAGCAAATGCTAGAAGCATCGGCAAGATTGACGCAGGCCAGTAGAAAACAGACCTTTCAGCCCTTGGACACGCATGAACGTTAGAAAAAACACAAAACCAGATGATAGACCATGCAAGGCCACAGGAGCAATCGTTGCTGATTTTTCTGATTGGGTGGGTTTTCCCAGCAGTAAAAAAGCTCCGTTCTGCATTGAAAGCCTGAAAATTTCACTTTGCCACCGAACAGATACTAGATTTTTTTTCAACAAAGTCCAGTTTCTCCCTCGGGAGAAAGGGTGGCTTTGCGTTTTCTTCTCTTCTCAATAAATGCTTTTCCAGGGATTACGATCTATGTCGGATGATGGGGCGTTGATGTCGCTCGAAGACGACAAACCGTTTTCGAATCAGACAAGAATGAAAGACTCCGGGCACTGGTTGTACTTGGTGTTAATCTCCTCGAGTCAGCTCATTCTACTGATGGTTGCGGTATTGATTCTATTTGACTGGCAGAAAAAGTTTGCTGATCGTCTGCTGGACCAGCAAGCTTGCCTGGACAATCATCAGATCATCCAAGCGCTGGCGGAGGAGATCGACGTAGAGAACATCATTGACATTCGGGCAGAGCGGAGTCAGGATCGAGGACGACTGGAAGCGTTGATCAGACGATCCAGAATTCCAGCAGGCCATCGGGTCGCGATTTTCGATTTTGCGACGGGCGAGCCACTCCACCACTTTGGCGGGCCATCACCATTGGATTCGCACCCACTGCTAGTGAGTCAAACGATGTCCGTGACGGACGGCAATCCTGTCGGCCCGATCCGTCAGGCGCTCTCCAACCAGAATCGAAGGCTCTCCGGATTGCAGACCCTCGAAAACCAGAAATTGCTCGTCAGTGCCCGGTACCTCCCGCGACTCAATGCCATTCTGGTCATCGGTCAAAGTCCCAGCCTGGCTGCAAACGGATTGGGGAAACTGATCACCGAAACCCATTCGGCGGCGAATTCGATGGTATTGGTCATCGGACTGATAGGTCTTTGCACGACTTTCATTGTCGTCCAACGAGTCAGTCAAGCGGTCATTAGTATCAATGATGGACTGGCGAAGGTGGTCAGTACAAGTTCCAGCGAGTTGATCAAAACGAAGAACGCTGTCATTTTCGGGCTGGCGAAGCTGGCCGAGTCGCGGGACAACGACACGGGGGAGCATCTTGAGCGCATTCGAATTTATGTGACGATACTGGCCAAGGAGTTGGCTCAAACGCGGCCGGAGTTTGACGACCAGTTTATCCATGACATCGGCTTGGCCTCATCACTCCATGACATTGGCAAGGTCGGTATCCCTGATTCGATTTTGCTCAAGCCGGGTATGCTAACCCCTGAAGAGCGGGGGATCATGGAAATCCACACGTTGATCGGCGGGGAGTGCCTGGACGCGATTCAGGCTCGGCTGGGCAACAACGAGTTTATGAGCATCGCCCGCCAGATTGCCTACTATCATCACGAAAAGTGGGACGGAACGGGCTACCCCCACTCCCTCAAAAGTGAAGAAATCCCGCTGTCTGCCCGGATCGTCGCGGTGGCGGATGTCTACGATGCGTTGACCTCAAAACGTCCTTACAAACGGGCAATGACTCATGAGGAAAGCAAGGCGATTATTGTGAAAGGCACAGGAAAACATTTTGATCCTGAAATTGTCCAGGCGTTCCTGAAACATGAAGACGCTTTCGAAGCGGTCTCGGTCCAGCAGCAATCGCTGACGGACGAACAGGCAACGAGCAACTTCCAGCGCCTCTGCGAGGCCGCCCGACCAGAGAATCAGCCCGAAATGGTTGGAGTTTGAATGAAATCTCTGGGAGCGGTCACCGGGACAGCTCGATTTTGTAGTCCGACTGTCCTTTCACCACTTCGACGACCAACCCGGATTGAACCAAATTGCTGTAGCCGGACGGGATCGGGCGGTTCTTTTGGGATTCGCGATAGGCAAAAACGGCCTTCTGAGCCTCCTCTGATCCCCCTCGCAATTCATCAGGAATCGGTCCTTCCGTAACGGTGACTTGATTATTTCCGATACAAGCCCCGTTGGCCTGACTACCGACCAATTTCAATACAAAACGTCCATTCGCATCCGTCACCCCGCTGGCGATGTAATTTCCATCGACTCCCGGTGTGGACGGATAGAACTTGACCTCAGCATTTTCCAGCGGAAGGCTGTCGAGGGTCAGAATCCCCTGCACCGGAACCACTTCAGGAGGCTTCTTGGCGCAACCCAAGGTCAACAACACTGTCAGTGAGCAAGCAGCGGCGGTCCAGTAGAGGCTGATGATCGTTCTCATTTTTTTCCTGATTTTCGAGTATCCCGACTGAGGGGAGTGGTAAAAATCTCTAGTCGTGGACGCTGACCACATTGCCATCGGCGATGCGGGCCAAATTTTGCAACCGCGGAAGATCACTCGTTCCCGTCAGGCTCAGAAACTGAACCGATGCATCGGCCAACACAAAATTGGCACCGCCTGGATGAGCGGAAGAAAAAGAATTAAATTTCAGATCCGTGAGTGCGAACGGTGGATTGGGGCCGGAACCACGCGGAAGCATGTAGTTGACCGGAGCAAGCATTCCAATCAAGCAGTCGCGAGGCGCGTTGAAATTACTCCAGGCCCACCCTCGATAGGTCGAGAAAGCGGTCCATTCAGGATCGAAGCTATACCGTTCTCCCGCAAGAATCACATTGGAGGTTCCGTCGAGAACATGCGAAAAAGCAACCTTGCTGTTGTAAAAGAGCATTCCGTCCATCGTGACATCGGCCCAATACCAGACTTGAACTCCACCACATCCAAAGTAGCTGTTGGGAGCAAAGTAGTGACTGCCACCACCCTGAACATGAATGACAGGATTGTCCTGATGCAGATTGTCCGAGGGACAAAGATACGGAGCCACTGAATTCGCGCTCGGAGCATTGGGCCCCAGTGTGTTGGCACTAATGTCTCTAAGATTCAGATTCAGCAATGATTTCACATTGTCGTGCTCTATGTAGGGAAGAATCCAGACCATCCAGGATCCAAATTGATTGGCCATAGGAGCTTGATTCAATCCCTTGGGTGCCAAGGTGTCATAAGTCGATTGAAAAATCATTCCGGATCCACTGCCAACAGGAACATTCATTCCCGGAGGGAATTTCATGAAGGAACCTTCATAGTTGTGCATCGCCAACCCGATTTGCTTCTGATTGTTGGCACAACTGATTCGCCGAGCGGCTTCGCGGACTTGCTGGACTGCGGGCAGCAACATTGCAATGAGAATGCCGATGATGGCGATCACAACCAACAACTCGACCAACGTAAATCCTCTTCGTTTCATATTAAAACAGGATTCGTTCATGGGGTTTCTCCAAAAGAGATGACATAAAAAAGATTTGAGAAGGAATTTTATCGTTTCTGAAAAAGGCAACAACGGCCTGAAGTAGCGTTTGACCGATTTTAACTGAAATTTAATGATTGGGTGGGTAAAAACGCACTCGCTCACGGGGAATGGTACCGTTCACCTTCCTACACCGTTTCGCCTCGTAGTCGCTTACCCAGCAGGCTATGTCGTTTGCCATAGAGAAAGTAGATCACCAATCCCAATCCCAACCAGCCGATCAAGCGATACCAGTTATCCGCAGGTAGCGACAACATCAACAACAGACACATAATGATTCCAAGTGTCGGGATCACGGGCGAGAACGGACAGCGGAAAGGACGCTCGGCCGTCGGATTGACCTTCCGCATGATCAGCACGGCAGCACAAACCGACGCAAACGCAAACAAGGTACCGATATTCGTCAGGTGCAACAGTGCATCGATCGGCAAGAACCCGGCCAGCAGACAGACAAATATCCCGATCACAATCGTGCTTTTCCAGGGCGTCTGGAACTTGGGATGGATATCGGCAAAGAATTTTCGGGGAACCAGGCCATCGCGAGCCATCGCCATGAAGACCCGCGGCGCGGACAACAACAGAACCAGCAATACCGACGTAATCCCCGCCACGCCCGCCGCCGCAATCAGCACCTCAGCCCAGGGAAGCCCTTTCGCTCTAAAGGCATCGGACACCCCGGCGTCCTTGCTCAATTCGTTGTAAGGAACCATGCCGGTCAAGACAGCGACCACGCCGATATACAGCAGCGTACAAACCACCAACGACCCGATAATTCCGATCGGCACATCCCTTTGAGGATTGATAGCCTCTTCGGCCTGAGTTGAAACTGAATCGAAACCGATATAAGCAAAGAAAATAATGGCGGCTCCCGCTATCATTCCCACCGGATGTCCACCGGCATTCGTTTGACCCAAAATCGGATATCCAAACAAACTGACCCCGGTCCAGCCGTACGGAGCGAAAGGTTTCCAGTTATCCGGATTGATATAGAATGAGCCGACCAGAATCACAAACACGACGGTGGCCACCTTGATAAACACCATCGCCGCATTGAATTTCGCACTTTCCGAGATCCCCTTGACCAGCACCACTGTCACCAGCATGACGATCAAAATAGCGGGAAGATTGAAGAACGCTTGCTGCCGGTTCTCCAGTTGATTTTCGATTTGGGTATCCCCCACCTTGCCGACAATCGTTCCTTTCTTGCCGACTTGGTCGTGGTCTTTCAGGACTTGCCAATAGGCGCCGGCTTCTTGACCTTTTTCCTTGTCTTCCTTGTGCGACTTCTGAACGACTTCCGCGCCCTGGTAGGTCGCAACGGCGTTGGGCAGAAAATGTCCTTCATCGTATTTGTAGGGCGATCCGCCGAAGATGAACGGAACGGTGATGCCCAGCTTCAACAAGATGGCTTGAAAGTACCCCGACCATCCGTTGGCAACCGTCGCCGCCCCCACCGCATACTCCAGCACCAAATCCCACCCGATGATCCAGGCGAAAAGTTCGCCCAGCGTCGTATAAGCGTAGGTGTAGGCACTTCCTGATACCGGCGCCATGGCGGCAAACTCGGCGTAGCACAAGGCAGCAAAAACACAGGTGGCGCCAGCCACCATGTAGGAGACCATCAAGGCCGGCCCGGCAACTTCATTGGCGGCCTGGCCAGTGGCCACAAAGATGCCCGCCCCGATCACAGCTCCCACGCCCATTGCAATCAGGCTGACGGGGCCAAGCACCCGCTTCAGCCGGTTCTCGCCTTTCATTTCGGCTTGAATCGTTTCCAGTGACTTGCGAGCAAACAGTTGGTTGGGTTGATCGGCCATCGGGTTAACTTTCCTCTAAAGAAATAAAGTCAATGATCATTGGTAAACTGCGGCGTAAAAATCAGCATAATAATGGGGATATTGTGATTGCCGCCACGGCCCGCGCCTACCCCCGCAAGCTCAATCCTGAGATTCTTCTTCGTTTTTATTGTCAATTTGTGCGGGGGGCTTGCCCAACGCTTCGTTCAGTATTTCATTCACGTCCAGCGGCGAAGAAACCGCATAAAGCCGCCGTCGGTACTCGGAATCACGGACAATTTTTGAAATCTGGCTTAGCAGATTGATTTGCAGATTGGGATGCTCGGCGGGCGTGATCACCAGGAAAATCAAATGGACAGGCTCGAGCGAATAGGGATCAAACGCCACCCCCTCCATCGACCGGGCGAACACTACCAGTGGTGCCACCAGGTGCTCGCATCGCGCGTGCGGGATCGCGACCCCAAATCCGATGTCGGTCGGCAGCTCGCGTTCGCGGGCGATGGCCAGTTCCGCCACTTTGGCCCCCTGCGGCAATCGATGTGCTGGAATGTTCTGGGCCATGAATTCGATGGCCTGGTCGGGGTTGGCGGTCGTCAAGTTGAGCAGCCGGTCGTCCGTGATGATCACTTCATGCAGACTGCTGGGGTGCCGCGAGGGATACTCCTTTTCGATTCGGCCCAGTACCTGTTCGAGATTGAGCCGCATCCGAATATCCCGCGAAGCGTACTTAATCATGTCTTTGTCGGCGCCCGTTTCCGCCAGCACCAACCGCGTCAATGCAACGGCAGCCTCGGCTTCTTCAAAAATCGCAGCGGTGGCGCCCAGTTGTTCCAGTTCTTCTTTTTCAGTCAGATAGTGTGCCCGAACCAGGATCCGAGTGTGCGGGTTGATGTCGCGCGCCATGGACACTATGGCGGCTCGGTACTGGGGTTGGGGAACCGTCACGATGAGATAGGCGGCATGCTCCAGGCCCGCCATTTCCAGAATCACATGTCTCGACGCATCGCCAAAAATAGCCGCGCGATCCCGCGAGTGTAAACCCGTGATCGTATCCATGTTCAGGTCGACAATCACCGTCTTGATGCCGGCATCCTGCAGCAGTCGATCGACTGACTTCCCCACCGGTCCGTAGCCGACGATGATGGCGATGTTCTCGGGCTTGGCCGCATCACCACCCGATGAAGTCAGGCCGTGAATGTCGACCGGATCGTTGAGCTCGCTGGCCCGGCGTTCCGCCCGCGCGTTGAGCAGCGACCAAAGCTTCGGACGCTCCTTGAGCCACTGTTCGATCTGTTCCAGCCGTGAGAACAACAACGGATTGATCGTGATCGAGATGATGGCGGCTCCGACGAGCAAGCTGCGGCCGCTGTCGTCCATCAATCCATTATCTGCGGCCAGTTGCGCCAAAATAAACGAGAATTCACCGATTTGCGCCAGCCCCAATGCGACCGTCAGCGCGGTTTTAGAGCTGTGGCCAATCAACGCCACGATCGCCAGCGCGGCCAGCGGTTTGATGATCAGCACCACCACCAGTGCGGCAACCATCAACAGCGGATGCTGGAATACAAACATCGGATCGAACAGCATCCCGACCGAAACGAAAAACAGAACGGCAAACGCGTCCCGCAGCGGCAGCGCGTCGGCAGCGGCTTGATGACTCAGCGGCGACTGCGCGACCATCATGCCGGCCAGAAAAGCGCCCAGTGCCATCGATGCATCAAACAGAAAATAGGCTCCCACGGCAATCGCCACCGAAAAAACCAGCACCGTCAATGTAAACAGCTCACGCGAGCGAAGCCGCGCCACCTGGGTCAACACCCAGGGCACAATCCGGTTGCCCAAAACGAACATGGTCACCACCAGCACCACCAGCTTGCCCATGGCCAATAGGAGCGCCGCAACCGGATGTTGAAACAACGACAGTTGGTACCCGGTACCGCCTCCCCCGCCGAGTACCGGTATCAAGACCAGAATGATGACGGTCAGAATGTCCTCCACCAGCAGCCATCCGACGGCGGCGTGGCCTGCGGGCGTGTGGAGCGCCTGCGCGTCGATCAGCACCCGCATCAGCACGACGGTACTAGCCACCGCCATCGACAATCCCAACATCGTGGCCATCGACAGGCTGAACCCGAGCAACGTGAAAATCACAACGGCCGCAACGGTAGCGGCAAGACTCTGACCAATCGCACCGGGAATCGCGATGGCCTTGACGGCCAGCAGATCTTTGAGATGGAAATGCAAACCCACTCCAAACATCAACAGGATCACTCCGATTTCGGAAAGCTGTGTCGCCAGTTCCTCGTCGCCTACGAATCCGGGCGTGTACGGACCAATCAGAACGCCCCCTAACAAATAGCCCACAATCGGCGACAGTTTCAGCCATTGGGTGAATAGACCGAGAACCCATGCCGCAAAAAATCCAGCAGCAATCGTGGCCAGCAGTTGATGATGACCGTGGCCTTGGGGAGTGGATGTCGCCTCCGAAATCGTATCCACCACAGCTCCGATGGCTCCGATAAGAGAGAGTTCGTACATCGCGGGGGTGTCTCCTTACTAGGGGGTGATTCAATGGCCTCTTTATATGACCGCAAGGATAAAGAGGCAAGACAGGCGGGCAGATACCCGTTGTCTGAATTCCTGATATGATATTGGGTTCTGGCGGCTGCGTGGTTGCAGCGGCTAACGTTCGAGGCCCGGAAACAAATCGATGGTTGCATTTTTTCTGATCATTGCAATCCTGTTACTCTTGCTCAATGCTTTTTTTGTTTTAGCCGAATTCGCGGCGGTCAAGATCCGTCCGTCGCGGATCGAGGAACTGATCGATGATGACGTCCGACATGCGGGGATAGTCAAACATGTTCAGGACCATCTGGACGAATATCTCTCTGTCTGTCAGGTCGGGATCACGTTTTCCTCGATTGGACTGGGCTTTGTGGCCGAGCCAGCGGTGGTCAAGCTGATCGAACCGGTGTTCCAATGGACGGGACTGTTTGCCGCCGATAGTCGAACGGGCTGGTTGACAGCCCACGGGATCGCCTTTGCCATCAGTTATTTGCTGGTCAGCTTCCTGCATATTCTGCTGGGCGAGCTGGTTCCCAAATCCATTGCGATTCGCGCGACCGAGCAGTCCGCGATCTGGACGGCCCTGCCGCTGAAGTTCTTTCGCACATTGTTCATACTGCCGTTGTGGTTTCTCAATGGTTCAGCCAATCTCATTTTGAAGCTGATCGGATTGGGAGGAGGCAATCTTCACGAGGATCATAGTGAAGACGAACTGCGGATTCTGCTCGATCAATCACAGTCACGCGGTCTGTTTTCGTTCCGGCGGCTGCTGTACATGGAAAACGTGTTCGATCTGGGGGAACTGAAAATCCGCGACGCCATGCGGCCTCGTTCGCAGGTGAAGTGCCTCGACACCCGGTTGCCGTGGAGCGAAAACCTGAAAACGATTCAGGAGTACCGGTTTACGCGTTATCCGCTGGTTTCGGATGATCCGGGCCGCCCTCGTGCCATTGTCCACTTGAAGGACTTATTTTTTGTCGAGGGCGATGGCGAACCGGATTTAAATTCCCTGGCCCGGCCGCTGATCACGATGAGGGAGGATACGATGCTGGAGGTATTGCTCTCCGAGATGCAGCGCCGCCGAATCCACGCCGCGCTGGTCACCAATTATGAGGGACAGTGGTCGGGCTTTTTGACGCTGGAAGATATTATCGAAGAAATTATCGGCACCATTCGCGATGAATTCGAAGAAGACGAACAAATTCTGCTGGCCGATGCCATCCGCCCAGACCGGGTCCATTTCGGGATCGAAGCCGACGGGCCGGTCGCGGCTGTGTCGCAGGCGCTCGATCGGATGAACCCCGATTCGCTTCCGGTGCCCAAGAACCGAATCGTTCGCGCCATCGCCGACCGGGAACGGACCGTTGGAACGTATCTGGGACGCAACATCGGAATGCCGCACGCTCGGGTACATGGTTTGCCAAGACCGTTTGTGCTGGTGGTGCGTTCGGATGAAGGGATCCCCTATTCGGGGATCGAAGAGAAAGCCAATCTTCTGTTTGTGCTGCTCACGCCCGCCAGTCAGCCACGAGTCTACCAGCGTTTGCAAGCCGTGATTGCCACGATGCTCGACGAAAGCGAATATGTTCCAGAAAGGCTGCTGACCGCCTCGACGCCCGCCGAAGTTTTGAATATCATCCGTACCGCAGAACAAGCAACCCTAGATTGAGTTTTTGGGTTGCGGGATTCGGGATTCGGACTGAGGGGGTCGGGTTGTGAGATTCGAGTTTGTGGGGTGTGGGCTGTGGGTTTCGGAGTGCGGGTTGCGAACTCGACTCGAGCCGTTCCTCCTTTCTGTCCCTTCCGTCCTCTTCGCCCAAGAAAACAACGGCCCACTGACAACTGACAACTGACCAACAACAAAAATGCCGTCTGACATTGAAATCGCCCAAAGTATCCAACTCCGCCCCATCACTGAAATTGCAAAGCAGTTTGGTCTCGAAAGCCAGCAGGTGATCCCGTACGGCCATTACAAGGCCAAGCTGCCGCTGTCATTGATCGATTTGAAGCGCGCGGATCGCGGTAAGCTGATTCTGGTTTCTGCGATTTCGCCAACACCGGCGGGTGAAGGCAAGACGACGATGTCGATCGGATTGGCTCTGGGGCTGAACCGAATTGGAAAAAAGACCACCGTTGCGCTGCGCGAGCCATCGCTTGGGCCAGTGTTCGGAATGAAAGGGGGCGCTTCTGGAGGGGGCTATTCGCAGGTGTTGCCGATGGAGGATATCAATCTCCATTTTACGGGTGACTTCGCGGCGATTGAAAAAGCTCACAACCTGTTGGCGGCATTGATTGACAACAATTTGCAGTGTAACAAACGATCCCTTGATATCGATCCTCGAACGGTTGCCTGGAAACGTGTGTTTGACATGAACGACCGGGCGCTGCGACAGGTAGTCGTGGGATTGGGCGGCAAGTCAAATGGCGTGCCGCGCGAGTCGGGATTTGATATTACGGCCGCATCCGAGATCATGGCGATTTTGTGCCTGTCCAATGATCTGGCCGACTTGAAACGTCGACTGGGAAATATTTTTGTGGGCTTCACGTATGATTCAAAGCCGATTTATGCAAGGGATCTGAAGGCCAATGGAGCGATGGCGGCTCTGCTCAAGGATGCGATCCAGCCGAACCTGGTTCAAACCACCGAAGGAACGCCAGCCATCATCCACGGCGGCCCCTTTGCCAACATTGCTCAAGGTACCAATAGCGTGATCGCTACGCGAATGGCCTTGTCGCTGTCCGATTATGTGGTGACGGAGGCCGGATTCGGATCCGATCTGGGCGCGGAAAAATTCTTCGATATTAAATGTGTGAGCGCCGGACTGATGCCGCGGGCAATCGTTTTGGTCGCGACGATTCGAGCGCTCAAATATCACGGAGGAGCCAAACTGGATCAGTTGACGGTTCCCGATGTACGTGCGGTAACGCGCGGGATTGCCAACCTGCAGAAGCATCTTGAGAACTCGCTGGAGTTCGGCATTGACTGTGTGGTAGCGATCAATCGATTCACGACCGATACCGATGAAGAAATTCAAGTCGTTCAGCAGGCTTGTCGCGAACAGGGCTTCGAATCGGTGGTTGCCGAAGTCTGGGGTAAGGGGGGCGGCGGAGCCATTGACCTGGCCAAAGTGGTTGCTGAGAAAGTTGATTCCTCGACCAAGCCGTTCAAAGCACTTTATGACTGGTCGATGCCGGTGAAGGAAAAGATCAGCACGATCTGCAAAAAAATCTATGGAGCCTCGGGCGTTGATTACGCACCGAAGGCATTGCAGAACTTGAAACAGATCGAGAAGCTTGGATTGACTCAGCTTCCGATTTGCATGGCCAAAACGCAGAAATCGCTGTCCGACAATCCCGCATTGATCGGCCGTCCGACTCAGTTCAAAATTTCAGTTCGCGAGATTGAAATTGCTGCCGGAGCAGGTTTCCTGATTCCGATCACCGGTGAAATGATGCGAATGCCAGGCCTGCCAACGGTGCCCTCATCGGAGAACATCGATATCGACGACGAAGGCAATATCTCGGGGATATTCTAAATGCCCAAAAACGTATTAGGAACAGAACTCCAGTCTTGCTGTTGCGATCCGATGACCGGATTTTATCGCGATGGTTATTGCCGAACCGGGATGGAAGATTATGGACTCCATCTCGTTTGCGTCGTCGCAACGGAGGAGTTTCTCGAATTCAGCAAACGGGCTGGAAACGATCTGTCGACGCCCGTTCCGGAATACGATTTTCCGGGGCTGCAACCGGGTGACCGGTGGTGTCTGTGTGTTTCGCGATGGGTCGAGGCGTACAAGGCTGGCCAGGCACCGCAGGTGATTCTGGAATCGACCCATATTTCGGCGATCGAATTCGCCGATCTGGAGGATTTGAAACGGTTCGAGTATCGGTAGCCGTTGCGCCTAAACAGTCTGTCGCAACTGCATGGTTTCGATGACTTTGCCGTGGGCCAGCACATGGGTGATCACCACCAGCCACTTGCCTGGATCGCACATGTTCTTTTCCGCCAATCGTTGAATCGCGGTGACGATGGTGGTGTTGGGATCATCCGAAAACTCGATCAAGAATGGCTCGACCCCCCAGGGCAATACCAGTTGCCGATACGTGGCTTCAACATCGGTGAAGGCAAATATCGGCACGTTGAGGGCGCGGAGGGATCCCAACATGCTGGGCATCGAGCCACTTCGCGTAAAGACCACGATGCCGGCTCCATGATCTCCGAGTTCCTGAGCTAAAACCGCGGCCGAACGCAACATCATGGTTTTGGGTTCGTCGAAAACAATTCGCAGGTTCAGCGGCCGGGTCAATGTGGGCTGAATACTGGAGATAATGTTTTTCATGACCTCGACACATTCCACCGGATATTTGCCGACGGTGGTTTCGCCGGACAACATGACGGCATCGGCTTGTTCACGAACGGCGTTCGACACGTCCGAGATTTCAGCCCGCGTCGGCATCGGAGCCTCGATCATGGATTCGAGCAGTTGAGTCGCAATGATGACCGGTTTGCCGTCTTCGAGACAGGCTTCGACCATGTCACGCTGGACGATCGGCAAGCGGTGATAGTCGATCTCAATGCCCAGATCGCCCCGCGCCACCATGATGCCATCCGACACGCGAATGATTTCACGCATGTTGCGGACACCGGTCTGCTCTTCGATTTTGGCAATGATTTTGGCCGTTGATCCCAGCCCCTTGAGCACCCCTCGCAGTTCATGAATATCGGCAGCGCGCCGAACGAAGGACAACGCGATGAAATCGACTCCCGCCTCGACACCGACTCGTAGATCGCGCATATCTTTTTCGGTGAGCGCCGGCAAATCCACGTCCACACCTGGCAGATTGATATGACGTCGCGATCCGAGTCGTCCGGGTGTTAATACTTCACAGATAACACTTGTGGGGTCTTTCTCAATGACCCGCAGACGGAGCAAGCCGCTGTCAACCAACAAGATCCCACCGACCGGTACATTGCGGGCAAGCTTCGGATAGTTGACGGACACATTGAGTGGCCCGTCAGCCGGTTCCGCAGATTCCTTACAGACAAATCGGACTTGGTCGCCGACATGCAGGTCGACCGGTTCCGCCAGATCGCCCGTTCGAATTTCCGGCCCCTTGACATCCATCATCACGGCGACATGGGAATCGAGTTCAGCCGAGGTCTGCCGGATGTTGGCGACCACTTCGTGAACCCAATCGCCGGTTGCGTGAGCCATATTCAGCCGAAAAATATCGACTCCCGCTTGAACCAGCTGTCGCATGACCTCTGGCCTTTCCGACGCCGGGCCGAGCGTCGCAACAATGGTTGTATAGCGATAATTTTGGGGAAGTCTTTTCACGGGTGTGGGGGGTCAGTAGTCAGTGGTCAGTAGTCAGTCGCAGCAACTTCTCCTCATCGTAGTACATTGTTCGATTCCTTGCGATACAGATTGAATTCATCTGAAATTCACATTGGCCCCGTATTCAACGGCCGCCATCATCCCCACGATCTTAATTTTCGGGTAGAATACGAACTTCATTCTCACCCCCCATCATGGGGCCAGTCGTGGGGCACACACTCCCATTTTTTTTTACGAAGCAATATGGCAAAACGATCGATCGACGACATTGATGTCCAGGGAAAACGAGTCTTCATGCGAGTGGACTTTAACGTCCCGCTTGACGAGCAACTCAACATTACGGATTCGCTGAGAATCGAAATGGCGCTGCCCAGTATCCGCTCGGTGATTGAGCGGAACGGAAAGCTGATTCTCGCCAGCCATCTCGGTCGTCCCAAGGGAGCACCGAATCCCAAATACAGTCTCCGGCCTGCCGCCGTCAAACTGGGTGAACTGTTGGGGCAACCTGTTCAGTTTGCGGAAGACACCATTGGGCCGGATGCGAAATCCAAAGTCGCTGCACTGAAAGAAGGTGAAATTCTGATCCTTGAAAATCTGCGATTCGATCCCCGAGAGGAAGGCGGCGATGCAGAATTTGCTCAGGAGTTGGCTCAGTTTGCGGATGTCTATTGCAATAACGCCTTTGGAACCTGTCATCGTCCCCATGCTTCGATGTATGGTGTTCCCAGTGCGATGGGGGATCGCCCCAAAGTGGTCGGCTCGCTCGTCGAGAAGGAAATCAAATACTTGAGCGATGCCATTTCAAATCCTCAGCGTCCGCTGGTCGCTATTTTGGGTGGCGCCAAGGTTTCGGACAAGATCAAAGTCATCCAGAACCTGGTGTCCATCTGCGATCATGTGCTCGTCGGCGGAGCGATGGCGTTTACGTTTTCGCTGGCTAAGGGCCAAAAAGTTGGAAACAGCCTGGTCGAACCGGATCGGGTTGAACTGGCGAAAGAGCTGATCGCGAACTCCGGTGACAAACTGGTGCTGCCTGTGGACGCTCATTGCGGCGATCAGTTTTCCGGTGACTGTAAAAAGATGCTCGTGCCTATGGGAGAGATACCAGACGGTTTTATGGGGTTCGACATCGGTCCGAAGACGGCCGAACGTTTCGCGTCGATCATCCGCGATGCGCGAACGATTGTTTGGAACGGCCCGATGGGCGTTTTCGAGATGCCTCCGTTTGATGAGGGAACCAAGGCCGTTGCTCAGGCAATCGCCGACAGCAACGCGATCAGTATTATCGGGGGCGGCGATAGCGCCGCGGCCGTCGCCCAGCTTGGTTTCGAAGATTCGGTAACCCATATCAGCACCGGGGGCGGAGCAAGTCTGGAGTTGCTGGAAGGCAAATCGTTTGCCGCCGTCGAGATCCTGGACGAGAAGAAGTAACTGCAAGTCAAACCCCGCAACCGATCATCAAACCTATGTCAAACCAGCCCGCCCATCACCTCCGCAACTCTTCAATTGTCAAAACCCGATTCAGCATGTTCTCCATGATGTTCTCGATGCTGGTCCTGCTGACCGGTTGTTGGTCAAAGAAGGATCCGCCGAAACCTGTGGCCGAAGCGTCCGCAAGCTTTAGTCAGTCACAGGCGGACCCATCGGCAAACTCGACCGAGAGCAGTGATGCCGTGCCCGAGTTCACGATTTGTGTCTACAATGTGGAAAATCTGTTCGACATCGATGGGATCGCATTGTTTGAGGACTATCGGCCCGATCGGTATGGCCCTGGGCATCTGCTGGTGAAATTGAAAAATATCACTCGAGTGCTGTCCGCCGTGGACGATGGCAAGGGACCGGCAATCATCCTGTTCCAAGAGTTTGAATCAGACCAATCCAATCGCAACGAGGCATTCGACTATGGGGCTTTCATCAAACAGTACGCCGAAACCTCGATCGAAGCAATGTTGACCGAGCCGGTTTCGGATACGATCAAGGATTTGCCAGCCGAAGCCTTGCTGCTCAAGACCTGCCACGATCAAGGCTTAGGACCCTACGAAGTCGTTGTCGGCCAGTATCGTCCCGATCCGCTGGGCAGAACGGTGGCCCATGTCAACGTCACCTTTTCAAGATTTCCGGTACTTGAAGCCCGTACCCATCAATCTCCCGGCGCCCGGGGGGCACTCGAGGTCGTTCACCAGATCGGCGATTACAAGTTGTACACGTTTGGCAATCACTGGAAGTCAGGAGCCTCCAACCCTAAAGAAGAAACGCTGCGAGTTGGCAATGCACAGGCTTTGCGCGACCGGTTGAATGAAGTTCTGCGAGACGATCCGTTTGCGGATGTGGTGATCGGCGGTGACTTCAATTCCCAATACAACCAGTTGCAACGGTTCCCCAATATGAAGCAGACCGGCGTCAATTCCGTATTGGGCAGCCAGGGCAACGAATGGGCGATTCGACAGCCCGGAGGCCCCAACCTTTACAATCTGTGGTATGAGTTGCCTCCGGAAGATCGGCGCAGTGACACGTATCAGGGCGAATGGGGAACGTTGATGCAGATGCTGATCACGCGTGGTCTCTACGACTATCGCGGAGTTCAGTATGTGGACAACAGCTTTGGGACACTGGCTCTGGAAAACGTCAATGCGCAGATGATCACCGGAATGCCATTTCGGTGGAAGAGCGTCAATGGCAGCGGTGCCGGATTTTCAGATCACCTCCCGATCATGGCTCGCTTTCGCGTTGCCCGTGAGAACGACAGCAGCCGTTTCCTGGAGTTGAAGCATCCTGGCACTGAAGGCAACACGATCGCAGAAACAAGTGGCGTGAAAACAAACCACCAAATCGCCGACGCGAAAGGGATCCTCGCAACACGCGATTTGGGCTCGGATGCTGCGGTTGGGAACCTGGATGGGCTGGGCAAAATCTATCTGGTCGAAGCAACCGTTTCTGCAGAAAAACCAATGCGGATCAAGCTGTTTCGTGACGAATTCAAAATCTGGTCGTTCGACCGTGATCTGCGGACGAAAATCTACGAACGTTTTCCTGTCGGTTCAACGATGAAGTTTTATGGGGAACTTGATTTCCACGAAGGCATGTGGCAGTTCCTGGTCCATGACGAATCGTGGCTGAGCCCCGGTCCGTAAACAGTTAGGCGACCGGCAGATAAAAACGTACCCTAGTGTAGGCGAGTCGCTCCGCGACTCGCAACTCAGCGTCTGGGAAACACAATACTATTTGGGTAAACTTTTACCTGCCGGTCGCCTTACGTCGCGGAAGGCCGCAGGTCCACGGTACGAATCGCATCGCCGACTTTCAAGTTCAACCGGAGTGCCGTGATTTCGTCGATGGTGAACTGGTCGCCATTGCGGACGGTCTTTCCAAGGCAGGCCCGAAACGACAGGCTGGCGTTGGAAATCAGTTGCTCCACACCTGTCGCGATGCTGGAAACGATTTCGCCAACCGTTCCACGTCGGCTCTCGCGAATCGCGCGGATTTGGGCGGTCTCGCAATGCAGCGTCGGGCCGCCATCGAAAATATCGACCCGATTCCGGAACTCGAATCCTTCTTTGACCAGCATGGCTTTCGCGGGTTCCGTGTTGGGATGAACCTGGCCGATGACGGCTTGGGCAGAGTATGGTAACAGCGGAATGTAGATCGGGTGTTCTGGCATCAACTCCGCGATGAATTTTTTGGAGCGAGCCGTCAGCGTGTCGGCTTTTGGAAAGTCGATTTGAAAAAAGTTTGACCCCAGAGCCGACCATAGAGGTGAAACGCCATGCGGATCAACGACCCCTCGCATCTCCGCAATCGTTTCGGTCTCCATGCGTTCTGGAAACTCAGCCATGAACAAAAAGCGAGACATACTCAGCAGACGACCATGCCCTTCACCCCAGTAGTCGGGAGAAAGAAACAAGCTTCCGATCTCGGATGGCCCGTCGTGGTCCTCGATCAAATGCAGAATCTGGATTTCCTTGTGAACTCCCAGGTCTTCCGAACTGTGAACGGATGTTTCAATCTCATAGGAATAGTTTGGCTGGAAGCCGCCGATTTTTGCGTAGATGGAGCTGGTGCCAACCACACCGCCCGTGGCCAGGTCTTCCATCACGAAAACATAGGTTTGACCTTCGGGCTTGGCGGTCTTCTGGGAGAATGCGAAGACGGATTGTTCGATGCGGGCGGCCAGTTCCTCCCTGGAAATCCGCAGCGTAGTCAAACCGTACTCTGCCTTTTGAATCAATTCAAAAAGTTGATCCAGATCGGTTTCCCTGACAGCGCGAACAACCAGCATGTCGATTCAATCAGGATCTTTCCGGCGAATCTTCATGATCGCCTACGAAATCGTCTTCATCGTGAATGTTGTCGTCCTGGCCAGCAAAATCCTGGATTTCACGCTGGGCCATGGCGTTGGAACGATTGTAGCTGCCACCTTCGGTGTAGTTCAGAATCTCTTCAATTCGGGCCAGCTTACCTTTGACAAACGGAAACCAGGGAATTCGATACAGCCACACGACCCGCTTCATCGTAAAGATGGTCTTGTCCATCCGGGTTTTCAGCGTCAACGATCCGATCCCGCCGAGAAACAACTCCAGGTAATCCAGCGGTTCATTCTCGGTCTTGAGACCGATCAACTCGAATCGCTCGCCCTTGCCGCCCAAGCGGTAAAGTGTCAGCCCCGATTCGTCGATGCGGACCTTCATATGAGTGATGCTGTAGATGTAGTTGATGATGAACATGCCCCAGAAAACTAGTGACAGTGTGATCCAGGCCCCGGTGTTGACCGTCGGCTCAAGCCCCGAAAGCTGATTGCTGATCCAGCGGAACGGATGAATGATGTTCGCAATTTCCAGACAGACCGGTATACCGACAAAGGTTCCGGCCAATCCGAACACCAACAGAAACTTGCTTTTCGGAAGATTAAACCGATAGGCGATATACCACAGAATCATCGCCGTCAGGCCAATCCAGAACAGCATGTGCGAGTTGAAGAAAGGCTCGCGAGGATGGAGCAGTTGATGAACGGCGTCCTGAGCCGCAGGCGACAACTCCGATGAAATCCCATCCATGGTGGTCTGGATCTTGCCCAGTTGATCTTCGGTGAACCACTGAACTTTTTTTCGGAACAGCGACAATACCGCCAACAGCGCAAACAAAATCGCTGGATAAATTGCCAAAATTCCCGGCAGGTGATCGTACAGGATAATCGGCTTGGGAGGGGCTGGCTTGTTCATTCTGACTTCCTTTGGTGTCGTAACGGGGGAGCACGCTACAAGGACTCCCGCAAATGGTCGAATAGTATTCGAACTCCGGAGACTAATATTGAGATTTTCCGGCGCCGCAAAAGTCGATTCGATGAGAATCCAGTATAGCCCATTTGCGACGAAACGGGCAATGGAGCCAACTCGCCGCGATTAAGCCTGGGGTTCGGTCATGCTCATGGGGTCGAGAGCCTCCTTGAGCTGATCGGCGGGCAGTAGATTTTGCTCCTCGCACAGTTGCCGGATCGTCTTGCCGGACTGGAACGCTTCCTTGGCCAGCTTGGCAGCTTTTTCGTAGCCGATGTACGGGTTGAGGCTGGTACACATCGACAGGCTCTTTTCCACAAACGATTCGCAGACTTCGGTGTTGGCCTCCATATCGGCAGCACAAAATTCGACAAACGCGTTGGTTCCGCTGGCCAGCAACGCCACGCTCTCGAGGGTCGTCTGTCCCATCACAGGCATCATGATGTTCAGTTGAAACTGACCACCCGTTGCACCGCAGATGGTAATCGTCTGGTCATTGCCCATCACACGGGCCGTCAACTGCATCATGCTCTCGCACATCACCGGATTGACCTTGCCGGGCATGATCGAGCTACCCGGCTGTCGGTCGGGCAGCGCGATCTCATAAAACCCGCAGCGTGGACCGGAGCCCAGCCAGCGAATGTTGTTAGCGACATTGTGCAGTGTCGTCGCAATGGTCTTGAGCTGGGCATGACAATCCACCAATCCATCGCGCTGCGCGTTGGCTTCGAAATGATTGACGGCCTCGATAAACGGGATACCGGTTTGCTGAGCCAGTTCAAGCGAAACTCGTCCGCCAAACTCAGGATGGGTGTTGATCCCGGTTCCAACCGCGGTTCCACCGACCGGAAGTTCACACACCGAGCGAAGTGCTTGCTCCGCGCGAACGATCGACAAATCCAGTTGACGTGCAAATCCACCAAACTCCTGTCCCAATCTCAGCGGCGTTGCATCCGCCAGATGGGTTCGACCTATCTTGATCACCTGATCCCATAGTCGAGCTTTGTCATGGAGCGTTTCGGCAAATCGTTTCAGTGCTGGGATAAGTCTGGACTGAATTTCAATGGCCACCGCAACATGGATCGCGGTCGGGAAAGTGTCATTGGTGCTTTGTCCCATGTTCACATGATCATTGGGATGCACGATCTTGTTCGTTTCAAACCGGTCACCCCCCGCAAGCTCAATAGCTCGGTTGGCAATGACTTCGTTTGCGTTCATGTTGCTAGAGGTTCCCGAGCCTGTTTGATACACATCAATCGGAAACTGATCGTCGTGTTTGCCGTCGATCACCTCCTGCGCGGCATCGAGCAGCGATTGAACCAGCGCGTCGCTGAGCGGATGTTTGCCGGAGCCTGTTAGTTTGCCAAGGTCACGATTGGCGACCGCACAAGCGTGCTTGACTCGCCCCATCGCGCGGATTAGCGGAACCGGCAGGGGCGTTCCTGAAATTGGAAAGTTCTCGACAGCGCGCTGAGTTTGAGCACTGTAATAGGCGCTCGAGGGGACTTTTACTTCGCCCATCGTGTCCACTTCGATGCGGTACTTTGGCTCGGAGGTCATGGAGGTTCCTTGGGGTTGGGTCGTCTTATAAAAAAAGCCACCCGACCGATGTTGGATGGCTGTTGGTAAGTTGTCCGTATTTAAGGAGGGTCAGAAGGCGGGTGTATTATGCGGGCAGTGAACTCGGTAGGAACTACGAACGCCCTGATACTGCGGCTTTCATGACCACCTCACTTGGTAATCTCGACCGCTACACACACCCTAAAAATACTTGACCGCTACACACCCTACTTCTTGCCCTTCGTGGGTTCGTCTTCGGGGCCTTTCACTTTCTTCTTCTTTTTGAGGCTCAGTTTTTCGACCCGGACTTTGGGCATTCCATAGACAGCATCGCCTTCGGCCCATTTGCCTTTTGCAATCAACTGCTGAACCCGTTCATTGCGGGTCAATACATTGCGGGCTTTGTTACCGCCCACTTTTACTTTCAGACTGGTATCGAGGGTCATTTTCGTTTTAATTCAGTAGCCGGACGCACCTAAGGCGCCCGGGCAAATCGGTTGAGTTGCCATTTTGAAAACGGGATTATAAACGTGTTTGCGTTCATTCGCAAGCCAAAACTAGCCCTTCGATACCGTCAAATGGTTCCGACGGGGGGCACTTTCCCGCTTTTTTCGGCCACGCAGGAATTGTCCCGCAATATATTCGGTATTTCATCATAACCCGAAGCGTCAGCGAGGGACAGCATCACCAAGCAGGAGTGGTCCCTCGCTGACGCTTCGGGTTATGACGAACCTTGATAAAACCGGGAACTTATTTCGGGACAACGCCATAATTTTCGGCGAATTGGCCGGACAGACACCCCAAGTCGATTCCTGGTCGATTATTTGTGATACAATTGGACGAATGTTTCACGCTCGTTTATGATGAATGGCCGTGACAAAGCGACTCTCATCATTCGTATTTCGCATCACACTTTTCGCCAACTTGCTTCACAAGGTTTGCTGCACAGCGAACGGAAAACCTGCCTCCTATAGGTAACTTAATGAGCACGATAACGCTACGAGTTCTTGATGGCGCCGATCGGGGGAAGGTGTACGAAAATATCTCGGTTCCCGTCACGATCGGCCGCGAAGAAGGCAATTCGATCCAGCTCAACGACGAACGGATCAGTCGATTCCATCTGAAGATCCAATTGGACCACAATGACATTGTGCTGACGGATCTGGAGAGTACCAACGGTTGCAAGGTCAACAATGAAGAAGTCCATCTTCGGATTTTGCGGCACGGTGATCTGATCACCGTAGGACGCAGCACTTTACTGTTTGGCAACCGGCGACAAATCAAGGAGCGGTTGAAAGGACTCAATGCCTCCAGCAGTACCGACGGAAACGGCAAGGATGATTCAAGCAAGAGCCTTCATTCATCATCGTCCGATGTGGTCATCCACAACAACTGGCGCGACGACCCCAACTATCAGTTTGCTCTGTTGGACCTCGATCCACCTAAATTGCCCGATCGACTCTCGCCCGGCCAGGCCGCGCGGCTCTCTGAGATGATGGAATACCTGCACATGCACGTGCGGCGCGTCGTCAGCGATGCCGAAGTCGATGCCCGAAGAAAGCAGGTTGAATTGACCCTCGAGCAGTGGCAATATCTGCTTGACCTACAGGCCCGCTTAGCAGAGTATCTACACAACATCGGCAGCCCCATGTCGGAGTCGTAAACTACTTGCTCCTGCCGCTGGCCTTAGGCGAGCTGCAGGTAAAAGTTTACCCAAGCAGTATTGTGTTTCCCAGACGCTGAGTTGCGAGTCGCGGAGCGACTCGCCTACACTACGGTACGCTTTTATCTGCCGCTCGCCTTATCAATCGCGATTCCCAAGTCCTCCAGTTGTCTCGACTCAACAACATTCGGGGCTTCGGTCATCATATCAAACGCCTTCTGCGTCTTCGGGAATGCGATGCAGTCGCGAATATTTTCCAGCCCGGCAAAGAGCATCACAACGCGGTCGATTCCCAGAGCAATTCCGCCGTGGGGAGGTGCTCCGTACTTGAGCGCGTCCAGCAAAAATCCAAAACGCTCTTCTGCGGATACTTCATCAAGCCCAAGCAATTGAAAAACTTTTTGCTGAATTAAATTGTCGTGGATACGAATCGTCCCGCCGCCAGCCTCGTAACCGTTGATCACCAGGTCGTACGCCTTGGCTCGCGCCTTGCCAGGATCGGTGTCCAGGAACGGCAGATCCTGATCGCGCGGCGACGTAAACGGATGGTGCATCGCGGCATAGCGGTTTTCTTCCGGGTCGAATTCGAACATCGGGAACTCGACGATCCAGGAGAAATGCATTTGTTTGGGGTCGTATAACTGCAAATCAACTCCCAGACGCTTCCGCAACCCGTAGAGTGCCTTGCAACTGACTTCCCAACGGTCCGCAACGAACAGCAACACGTCTCCCGGCTCCGCACCGAGCCTCGACTTGAACTCGCCCAGCAACGACTCAGAAAAATTCTTCGCAATCGGACCGGCGAGCGTTCCATTGGCTTCGCAGCGCAGCCAGGCAAGCCCTTTCGCGCCAAAATCATCCTGCACCATTTTGGTCAGCTCATCGATCTTGCGACGAGACAGAGCTTCCGATGCATTTTTTGCGTTGATCGCACGGACGAAGTTTCCGGCATTGGCCGTCTCGCTGAAAACCCGGAACTCGGATTGCTTGGCCAGGTCGGTACAGTCAACGATTTCCAGACCGAATCTCAAGTCGGGCGCATCATGGCCATAGCGGGTCATGGCATCGTCGTACGTCATGCGCGGCAACGGCAAGGGGAGATCGATGTCGAGAATTTCCCGTGCAAGCCGCTTCATCAATCCGTCGATCATGCGGATCACATCTTCGGATTCGACAAACGACATCTCGAGGTCCAGCTGTGTGAACTCGGGCTGACGGTCGGCACGCAGGTCTTCGTCACGAAAACAGCGTGCCACCTGGATGTAGCGATCGTAGCCGGCAATCATCATGATCTGCTTGTAGATCTGGGGCGATTGAGGCAAAGCGTAGAACTCGCCCTTGAAGACACGACTGGGAACCAGATAGTCACGCGCTCCTTCGGGAGTGCTGCGACCGAGAATGGGAGTTTCAACGTCGATGAAATGATTTTCGGCCGCGTAGTCGCGCATCAGTTTGATGATCCGGCTGCGCAGTTGCAATGTATCGAGCATCTTCTGACGACGCAGGTCGATGTAGCGATGCTTCAGTCGCAGATCCTCCCCTGGAAGCTCCTTTTGCCCCGGATAGAACGGGGGAGTCAGTGACTCATTGAGAATTTTTAGTTCTTCAATCTGAATCTCAATATCACCCGTGGCAATTTTAGAATTGTTTTGGCCGACCGGACGCTCGTTGACGGTTCCCCTGACTTGAACGACATACTCCTTCTTCAGTCGGCCTGCCGTCTCAATGACCTGAGCTGGCGATCGAGTACTGGTAACCACTTGGGTTCGCCCATACCGGTCGCGCAGGTCGATGAACATCCCCCCGCCAAGGTCGCGGACCGTATCGACCCAGCCTGCAAGGGTTACCGATTGACCGATGTTTTCTTTGGTGAGCTCTCCGCAAGTGTGTGTTCGAAGCACGACGTCTACCTAATCGAAATGAAATGAAACCGTAATAATGGGAAGGGCAGGGCCGTCCATCGCGGGTTCGATGCGATCGGGGCGTTGCCGGGAAGCCCACCAATATGGCAAAAATTGAAACGTTTTGGTAGAGCCAGAGTCAAACGGATTTCCCTGCCAGCCAGCCCGTACTGAAGGCGGACTGGAAATTATAGCCGCCGATGCGGCCGTCGAGGTCAAGCACTTCGCCGGCAAAGTATAGCCCTTTGACCCGTTTGCTTTCCATCGTTTTACTGTCAACTTCGCTCAGCGAAACGCCACCGGACGTCACCTCCGCCTTTTCAAACCCAAGCGTTCCCTGAACCGGGATGCGACTGTCTTTTAACTGCTGGACCAATCGGTGAATCTGGCTCTTTGACAAATCAGCGTTTCGAATGGTTCGCGATACACCCGCAAGGTCAAACAGAGTTTCATGGAATCGTCTCGGCAACACAGCCGGAAGCAGGTTCAATGACTGCTGTCGGGGATCGGCCGCCTTTCGATTGAGCATTTCAGCCACCAAGTCTTCCGTGGACTGGCTCGGCCAAAAATCGCAAACCAGCTCCAGTGACTTTCGGTCCGGATGGCGAGCAACCTCCCGGCTGACGTCGAGAATCGCAGGTCCGGAAAATCCCCAATGCGTCAACAGAAACGAAGCCCGCCGCTCCGACAGAACTTTTGATTTTGATTGGCCCTTCGGCGGCGATGCAACCGCTTGCCCAGTCGCAGGATCGACGCTTCGTCCGGTGGCAGGCAATTCGAGGACGCGGACATGGACATCTTCGAGCGTGATGCCTTTCAGCTCTCTTGCCCACTCGCAACTGGACAGAATAGGTGTGAGCGCCGGCGCGACAGGCACGATCGTATGCCCGAACTGCTCGGCCCAGGCATATCCGTCGCCGGTCGTTCCGCAGCCTGGAAACGACTTGCCGCCGGTCGTGATGATGATCGAGCAGGCGGCATGGAGTTGGTCCAACGCGGCAACCATGAATCGGGATTTGCCATTGGATACATCGCTGGACTCACAGGCAGCCTCTACGTCATCCTGTCCGAGATTGATAGCCTCGATTCGATCCACAGGTGCCGCAGACACAATCGTCGCGCCGGCCTGCTGAGCCATCCGCACCAGGGCGTCGCGAACATCGATGGCTTTGTCGCTGACCGGAAAAATCTTGCCCGTCGATTCAGCCTTGGTAGGCACCCCCTGGGCTTCAATTTTTTTGATGACTTCATGCGGTGGAAGTGCTGCCAAGGCGGAATGAAGAAATTTTCCGTTTTTGCCAAACGCCGCAACGATCCCGCGCACGTCGCATTGATGGGTGATGTTACAACGCGTTCCGCCGGACATCAGAATCTTGACACCGAGCTTGCGATTTTTCTCGAGCAACAAAGCCGACCTGCCGGCCTCGGCAGCGCTGGCCGCTGCCATCAACCCTGCCGCCCCGCCGCCGATGATGATGACATCCCAAAGTTGCATAGCGTGTGACGAGGCAGAGGAGTGGGAGTTGGTGGAGCAGGAAAAAGCAGGGGCCGTTCTGAAACACCTGGCGAAGAGGCTCAGATGACAGACCGGGAGGTCTATCCCACGGCAATCCCGCGATCATTTCACGATGAGCAGGCTGTCACGAAAAAAAGCACTGCGATCACCATCGACGCAGTGCCTGATTCTATTTCCGAAGCTCACTCAAATGAAGTCGGGGAAGCCCGTTATTGACCGAACCGTCGAGCCGGGGCGATGTTCGGAGTGGTCGGCTGACCGAAGGTCGTTCGGAAACTCGGAGCGGGCTGCGCACCAAAACCGGTACTGCTGGCAGGACTACTTACCATGGGCACGGTCGGGGGCATGGTGCTGCCGCTGGCCGCGGTCGCCGTCATCGGCAACGTCGTCCGGCGAGCCGCCGTTGCAGCGGCAGCCGCTTGTTGTTGCTTTTCATTGTCAACCAGAACCTGAAGCAGCTTGGAAATGCAAAGCTTGTTCATGCTGGTGTTGTGGTCGTTGGCCTCTGCCTTCAGGGCTTCGTGGAGGCTTTCGGGCAACCGAACCGTAATCACACGGGTCGGCTCGTGCTTGCTGCCAGCTCGCCGGGTTCGCAGGTTGGCGACCAGCTTCTGGATTTCGGCGAACTCACCGGATTGTTCAAATTTGACGTATTCGTCCTGGGATGGGAAAACCGAGCGGGCGGCTCCGTTGACGCCCAACGTTTCCCGGAAGAACGTCACCCAGTCCGGCTTACCTTGGTAAAGTTGGCGGGCGACTTGAAGTACTTTCTGGCAACGTCCAGAAAAGCTCTCCGTATTGACCATTAATTCGTTCACAGGGGACTCCTTTCGCGTGTGTTCAGGAAACAGAGTGTGTTGTTTACAGGATTGATAAAAATGCTGCGATACCAGTTTTCTGGCTTCACGTTTTTACTATCACTTTCCATGCAAGCACTTTTCGTAGTAGCACTAAAATGCTTGCACTTACAACAAACCGCCCGACATGCAAATCCTCTGCGCAGGGCTGCCCAGAAAGCGGGCATGACCAGCCTGCCTAAAAAACAGGCAGGCAGAAGAGTCTCGAAACCGGAGTGTCCAGTGCCGCAATTGACCCGGTGAATCCTGGAAAATAAAAAAACCTGCCGCAAAATGGCAGGTTTTTTTGTCTGAAAATAATCAACGAATGGTGGATGACCGTTTACCCCCGCTTTAGCTCCCTCCGAACCCGCTCAAGCAGGGCCTTGGTTTTGTGGACGCCCTCGTATTCGTCGCCGCCGCCCTCGAACTCGATCCCGATAAACCCACCGTAACCGGCGTCGACGACAATCTGCAGCATCTTCACGTAGTCCGTCCCCGTCTCGTTTCCGTCGTCGTCGAATTGATGACTCTTGGCACTGACCCCCTTGGCGAAAGGCATCAAAGCGGAAACGCCCACATAGCGATCGTAGGACTTGTTATTTCCAATCCTGAAATTGCCAAAATCGGGCAGCGTTCCGCAGTTGTCCATATTGACCGCACGAATCACCCGGGCCAGCCACTGTCCATTGGACGAAAGCCCACCGTGATTTTCGACAATGACGTTGATGTCCAGCGGAGCCGCATACTCACAGAGCTGCCGCAACCCGTCCGCCGCGAGCTTGGCCTGTTCGTCATAGCTTCCCGACGAACCCGCATTCACACGAATCGAGTGGCAGCCGAGAAACTTCGCCGCATCCACCCACTGAAAATGGTTTTCAACCGCCTTCTTGCGCCCGTCGGCCGCAGGATTGCCAAGCTGACCTTCGCCATCGACCATGATCAACACCGATTGTACCCCATGTTCTTCGCAGTTCTTTTTGAGCGTTGCCAAGTAGCCTTCGTCTCTGGCCTTGTCCTTGAAGAACTGGTTGACGTATTCTACGGCCTCAATGCCGAACTCTTCGCGAGTCACTCGCGGAAACGACAGATTGTCCAGCTTCCCCGCGCCGATGGACCGGTGCAGCGACCACTCCGCCAGCGAAATTTTGAACAGCGACTCATCAGCCAGGCCGGCTCCCAGTCCGAAAGGCGACCGCGATGGAATACCCACTGCAGCCCCTACGATTCCAGTGGCCGCGACCGAAGCCACACCCGCAGATGTAGCCAAAAAATTTCTTCGAGTTAACCCGCCCATCGTAAACGCTCCTTATTCAAACAAAGGTTGCTAAAAATGACTTCAATTGCTCAAGGGGATGTTGAGTCCCGTTATTGTGATTCCGAATCCGGTTACAATCAACCCAAGGAATCAACAATTTTAGGTGACCGGCAGGTAAAGGTTTGCCCAAGCAACATTGTGTTTCCCAGACGCTGAGTTGCGAGTCGCGGAGCGACTCGCCTACACTAGGGTACGTTTTCACCTGCCGGTCGCCTTACATCCCAACCTGCCATGCCAGCATCGATTGAAATTCAACCCCTGCAAAAACCGCTTGATGGAGTCATTCGTCCTCCGGGTTCAAAAAGCATTTCCAATCGCGCCTTGCTGATCGCCGCCCTGGCGACAGGAACCTCCACGTTGCGCGGCCTGCTGGAAAGCGATGACACGCGTGTGATGCTCGACGCACTGGCCAAACTGGGAATAGCTGTCCAACACAATCGCACCGAGCAAACGGTATTGATCCAAGGTGGCTCCGGACGCTTTCCGATCTCCGACGCCGATTTCTTTATCGACAACAGTGGAACCACGATTCGATTCCTGACCGCCGCTCTGGCGTTCGCCGGCGGCAAGTATCGGCTCGACGGCAGCCCGCGCATGCACCAGCGTCCCATCGGCCCGCTGATTGAAGCACTGCATCCACTCGGAGCCCGTATCACCACTGAGTCGCCGAACCAGTGCCCTCCCGTCGCGATGGATTCCGCTCGACTTGCGGGCGGACGCACCTCCGTGCGTGGGGACCTGTCCAGCCAGTACCTGAGCGGACTCCTCATGGCAGCTCCCCTGGCCCAGCAAGCCGTGGAGATCGAAATCGATGGCGAACTGATTTCCAGACCTTACATCCAGATGACCATCGAAATGATGCGATCCTTCGGTGTCACTTGTCTTGCAGACGATGCCATGACTCGTTTCGAAATTCCAGCCGGGCAGTCCTATCAGGCGATCGACTATCCGATCGAACCCGACGCCAGCGCTGCCAGTTACTTTTGGGGTGCGGCTGCGATCTGTGGCGGCCGGGCGACCGTGGAAGGACTGAACCGATATTCGCTGCAGGGCGATGTGGGGTTCGTCGATTGCCTGGCCATGATGGGTTGTGAAGTGATCGAAGACGACCACCGATTGACGGTGGTCGGTCCTGCCCGACGAGGGATCGACATCGACATGTCCGAAATCAGTGACACGGTTCAAACGTTGGCTGCCGTCTCCCTGTTTGTTGAAGGACCGACCACGATCCGAAACGTGGCCCACAATCGAATCAAGGAAACGGACCGGATCGGCAACCTGGCTATCGAACTGCGAAAACTTGGCGCCAACGTCGAAGAATTTTCCGACGGCCTGCGAATCACCCCGGCTCCCTTGCAGGGAGCCGAAATCGAGACCTACCTGGACCACCGCATGGCAATGAGCCTGTCTCTGGTTGGCCTGCGCGTGCCGAACGTCCATATCCTCGACCCCGGCTGCGTTTCGAAAACCTATCCCGACTTTTTTGAAGACATGCGAACGTTCTTGAAGTAGGCCGGAACAAAACTTCATTCGAATCCGCATATCTCAAATTGTTGATACCGCGTATAACAAGGGGGGAAAATAGAGATGAGGGATGAGGGATGAGGGATGA
The DNA here is from genome assembly GCA_964414815.1 of uncultured Pirellulaceae bacterium. Classification (GTDB taxonomy): domain Bacteria; phylum Planctomycetota; class Planctomycetia; order Pirellulales; family Pirellulaceae; genus Mariniblastus. The sequence goes on from CAYPXY010000014.1 coordinate 64,945, forward strand.
GGGATGAGGGATGAGGGATGAGGATTTGTAAAAAAATATACAAAACAACAAAACGCAGAAAAATTACGACAGGAAGATTTGAAGACAGGAAAATTGGGTGGCGGATAAATGTTGGCAGAAAGATGAACGCAGAAAAATGAATGTAGGAAAATGAATGTAGGAAAATGAATGTAGGAAAATGGGGGTAGGAAGATGGGGGGAGGAAAATGGGGGATAGGTGGTAGGAACACTTATTTTCACTAATCTTCACTAATGTTGCTTCTTAGTCTCGATCAACTCGCAACCCGCAACCCGCAACCCGCAACCCACAA
>CAYPXY010000014.1:65265-93752 GCA_964414815.1 uncultured Pirellulaceae bacterium
AACCGGCCTTTGGTCGCCTGCCTTTCAGGGCTTGCTTTGGACCCAGTTTTTTGGCGCGGTCAACGACAATGTCTTTCGCTGGTTCGTCATCGGAATCGGCAAAGACCAATATCTTCCGGAGCGAATTGGGGACTTGCTGGTCATTGGATCGAGCTTCTTCATCCTGCCCTATATCTTGTTCGCCTCGATGGCCGGCTGGCTCGCCGACCGGTTCTCCAAACGCAAGGTCATCGTCTGGTGCAAGGTCGCTGAAATTCTCATCATGTCCGCCGGTGTAGCCGCAGTCTCATTGATCGGCGCCCCAAAGCCTTCAGAAGGGATCGACTCGATGTTCTACCTGCTGCTGGGGGTCGTGTTTCTGATGGGCACCCAAAGCGCGCTCTTCGCACCTTCGAAGATGGGAACCATTCCCGAGCTGCTCAACGAGGAAACCATCTCCAAGGGAAATGGATACTTCAACCTCGTCACGCTTACCGCCACGATCATTGGCATGGTCGGAGGAGGCTGGCTGTCGGACGTCACGTCACGCGGACAGGGCAATTTATGGATCGCCGCGTTGGTACTGATTGGACTGGCGGTCGTGGGAACCTTGGCCAGTTTCCTCACCCGTTCACTCGGCGCTGCCAATCCCTCCGCCATCTTCCCCTACACACTGATCGGCGAAACGATTCGCGACCTGATCCGTTTGCTTCGAACCAAGAACCTGGTTTGGTTTGCCGTCGGTGTTGCCTTCTTCTGGGCGATTGCAGCGTTTGTGCAACTGAACATTGATGCGTTCGCCGAGGAGAGCGGCAGTCTCGCGGAGTCCGATCGAAATCCGCTGCTGGTGGCCGTGACCATCGGAATCGCGTTGGGAAGCGTCATCGCGGGATACCTCTCTGTGGGCAGAATTGAGTTGGGCCTGGTTCCGATTGGTTCGATCGGCATCATCTTTTTTTCATTGCTGCTGAGCATGGCCCCCGAGAATTTCATCACGGGCAACCCGCTTGCACCGAAGATGATGATCGCCTGTTTATTCCTGTTTGGCTTGGGCGCCTTTGCAGGAATCTACAATGTGCCGCTGGAAGCCTGGATTCAGCATAAAAGCCCCATCGAAACTCGCGGCTCGATTCTGGCCGCCACAAATTGCCTGGCGTTCGGCGGCGTGCTGCTGATGTTTGGTGTGCTCAACATCATGCGTTACCCGACGTACCAAGGCTCGCTCAGCGAACTCGATCCGTCCGTGACCGCCGCCAGCCTCAGCGATGACGACCGGCAACGACTCGACCAAATGAAAACGGATTACGGAGCCCAACTCAAGTCCGCTCTTAATTCAACCGCCAACCCAACCACCGACGATCCAGCCTCCACCGGCGGCGTTCGCGGGCTGGCCATTCGTTCGTCCACCGATCCATACCGCGACTCCGATCCCGAGTTTCGAAAGGTTGCGATCACTGAATTAACCTACCTGGACGCATCCATTCGGCGCGAAGCAGACCAAGTATTGCCGTTCAGCAATTACGTTTCCGAATGGACAGGCCCCCGTCAAGGCATTTCTGCGGCCAGCATTTTGAATGCGGCGACCGGAAACGGAAATCAGCTTGATCGCGAATCGGCAGCCCTGGTCAAAAAAGCTACTTGGCAAGCCGGCAAGCAGCCTCTGATGAGCTCGCGGCAGATTTTTTTCGCGATCGCTCTGATCAGTCTTCCCGTTCTGGCGTTCGGCATCTACAAGCTGGCCTTGCCAACCACACGATTGCTGTTCTGGTTGCTGTTCAAAACGCTCTACCGAGCGAAAGTCACCGGCCTGGAAAATATTCCCGCTGAATCCGGCGCTGTCATCATCGCCAACCATTCTTCCTGGCTCGACGGCGCGATCATGTTGGTCATGGTACCTCGCATCCCCAAGACCATTGCCTGGGCCGGCAACTTCTCGCACTGGACCATGAAGAAGCTGGCCAGCTTCTGCGGAGTGATCCTGATTTCCGGTGGACCGAAGTCCATCAAGAAATGCCTGGATGAGGCCAAGGAGTTGCTCAAGCAAGGCGAGCTGATCGGTATTTTTCCGGAAGGAGGCATTTCGCCCTCCGGCCAGATCCGCGAGTTCAAACCGGGCCTGTCAAAGCTGATCGACCCGCAAAATCCCGTTCCCATTATCCCAGCCTATTTTGCAGAAACCTACGGCAGCCTTTATAGTTACTCCAAGGGCAAAGCGTTCTTCAAATCGCCCGACCAGGTCCGGCGCCCGTTGTCGGTTCATTTTGGAAAACCGATTGAAAAATTTAGTTCAATGTTGGAGCTTCAGCAAACCATGCAACGACTCAGTGCCGATTCCGTCCATCAATACGCCGGTAAATTTGTCTGTCCGGCAGCCGCGTTCATCCGCAGCGCAAAATCGCGAAAGTTCAAATCCAAGGTCGCCGACTCCACCCATCAGGAAGAGAAGGGCGGATCGCTTTTGCTTCGCAGCTTGGTGCTGCGGCGGTTGCTGAGGAAACATGTACTCGGTCAAAACGAAACCACGGTCGGCGTGCTGGTCCCTCCTTCCGTCGGTGGTGCGATCGTCAATATGGCCCTGAGCCTGGATCGGCGAGTGGTGGTCAATCTGAACTACACGCTCTCGGAAGATCTGATCAACTTCTGCATCAAGAAAGCTGGTATCACTCACGTGTTGACCTCCCGCAAGGTGATGGAGAAGTTTGATTTCAAGCTGGACTGCGAAGTGGTCTATCTGGACGACCTGCGCGAGAAACTGACGACCGGCGACAAACTGGTTTCGGCACTGCAAAGTTATCTGGTGCCGGCAAACCTGTTGATTCGCAACCTCAAACTGAACACGGTGCAGCCCGACGATCTGAAGACAATTGTCTTTACATCCGGTTCGACGGGCGTACCGAAAGGCGTGATGCTGACCCAGCGGAACATCGCCTCCAACGTCCAGGCCATCAATCAGGTCGCTGCCTTCAATCCGCAAGATACACTCATCGGTGTCTTGCCACTGTTCCATTCGCTGGGATACACCGCGATGCTGTGGGCACCGATGATTTGCAACGTCCGGGTGGCCTACCACTTCAATCCGCTCGATGCAAAGATCGTCGGCAAACTCGTCGAGAAATACCAGGGCACCGTACTGATTGCAACGCCGACGTTCCTTCGTTCGTACACTCGCCGCTGCACGCCGGAACAACTGAAGTCACTCAACGCCGTCGTCACCGGCGCGGAACGATTGCCGGTCGAGCTGGCCGATGAGTTCGAGCAAAAGTTTGGCGTGCGACCGGTGGAAGGTTATGGAACGACCGAACTCTCTCCGCTGGCCGCCGTCAATATTCCTCCCTCAAGACAACTCGGCAGCCGCCACCAGCCCGACGACAAGGAAGGCACCGTGGGACGCCCCGTCGCCAATGTGGCCGCGAAAATTACGGACCTGGATACGGGCGAAGAGCTGGGCGCCAACCAGCCTGGCATGCTGTGGATCAAAGGCCCCAACGTGATGAAGGGATATCTCGATATGCCACGAGAAACCGCCGAGGTACTGGTCGATGGCTGGTACAAAACGGGCGATGTCGCGTTCGTTGATAGCGAAGGGTTTATCAAGATCACGGGACGCATGAGCCGGTTCTCCAAAATCGGTGGCGAAATGGTACCGCATCTGAAGATCGAAGAGATCCTCTCTGCGCTGCTCGACCAAACACCCAACGACGACAGCGACGATCCACTGTCCGTTGCCGTCACGGCCGTGACGGATGACAAGAAAGGCGAACGCTTGATTGTACTCTACACGGAGACACCCCATTCACCCAACACGATGATGGAAGCATTGAAGTCGGCGGGGCTACCTAATATTTTTATTCCCTCGGCCGATTCATTTTTCAAAGTCGATCAGTTGCCGATACTGGGAACCGGAAAAATCGATTTGAAAGGCATCAAGGACCAGGCAGAACGATTGACGGCGAAAAGTTAGCGGTTCGCGATTTCAACTCATGAAAGCCACGATCGCCATTTGCACCTGGAACCGATCACGTCTGCTGGCGGGGACGCTTGAGAGCCTTGAACGCTTGGAAATTCCGCCCGGCCTCGATTGGGAGGTGCTGGTGGTGGACAACGCTTCCAGCGATGACACAAAGTCGGTGATCGGGTCCTTCGTCGCTCGTCTCCCGATTCAGTATCTCTTTGAGCCTGAGCAGGGGCATTCGCGCAGCCGTAATCGGGCCGTCGAACATGCAAGCGGTGACGTGATGTTGTGGACCGACAACGATGTTCGGGTCGATCAACGTTGGCTGCTTGTCTACCTCGATGGCTTTGCTCGCCATCCTCACGCAGCATTCTTGGGGGGCAGGATCAAGCCGGTACTCGAGGAGTCCACGCCGACTTGGCTGGCAGAGACCTGGGATAAATGCAAGCCCGCCTATGCCGATCGCGACCTCGGCGACCGCGAAATCGCGATCCCTCCCGCTGGGTTTCCCTTCGGAGCCAACTTCGCAGTACGAACCGAAGTCCAGCGAAAGTTTCCCTATCGCGTGACGCTTGGCCGCCAGGGAGATGGCCTGCTGGGCGACGATGAAATCAATGTGATGCAACAAATGGTGGACTGTGGTCACACCGGAATGTGGCTTCCTGAGTCTCAGGTGACGCACTTAATCCCCAGCGACCGAGCGACCCCGCAGTACATCGCAAATTATTTTCAGGCGCAGGGGATTGCGAACGTTCTGCGGAACGCTCCCACGATGAAATCGCGATTTCACGCTTGGCGAGTCGCGTGGCATCACCATGCGTGTTTTACATGGAAACGGAAATCAGCCCCCGCGGATGTATGGGTTTCCCACATGATCCGTTCGCGAATCGCCTGGGGAGAATTTTTGGCTTGGGGGAAAACATCATGAGCCACTCAAGCCAACGATTGAACGAACGCAAAATCGTCATTGCCACCGATGTCCCGTTCTGGTTGGACCGGACCGGCGCGCAAAAGCGGATCAGAGAACTCACTGCCTACCTGGCCCAATCGGGTTTCGAGGTGACCGTCTATTTTTTGGGAAGCCTCCAACCGTCCACCGGACTCCCAACGGACATCACGGGACAAGACGCCGGGCAACTTCTTTCAGCGATCATCGCGGACACCCGCATTGAGTTCCTGTCGGCGGTAGACGACTGGGTTCCACAAACGCTGTCAGAAAAAATCGTCTGGAAATACCAATGCATTCTTCATGCGATCACGCAGTCATTGAGGGCACGCAATCATCCTGCGGACCATCCGCGTGTTGACATTGCGTCGCGACGTCTGCCCGATTTTGTGTCCGCTCCATGGAAACATCGGTTCCAAACTCGGATCAACGACCTAAAACCAGCCCATGTGATCGTCGAGTACGTAACGCTGGCTTACCTGGTCCCGGATCGACCGCATCGTCAGGGAGTCAAGTACTGGATCGACACGCACGACGTGTTGTCGAAGCGATACGAAGAATTCAAACGCCGGAACGAATCGCATTGGGTGGCGCTGTCTCACGAGGAAGAAGCTGCCGCGATCAACCAGTTCGATGGTGTCATCGCCATTCAATCGGATGAAGCCGAAATTTTTCGCTCCATGATTCGCCACAATCAACCGGTCGTGGTGGCAGGATACTCGGGAGGCTCGCTGCGGGCTGAAAGCGTTTCACTTCGAACCAACGAGCGTGAACCGGATGCCACGAACAAAGTAACGGTTGGATTCATCGCGTCGAGTAATCAGGCCAACGCCCACGGTATTCGCTGGTTCCTGCAGCACGTCTGGCCGGCGATCCAACGGCAACACAGATCCGTTGACGATAGCAACAAGCCGCCCGATCAAGCCAAAGATCGAGTCGTGCAACTGATCCTGGCAGGCTCCATTTGCGATCAAATCCCCGACCACCTGACGGACGCAACTGTGATCAAACTGGGGCATGTCCAATCCGTGGACCAGTTTTATCGCCAGGTCCAGATGGTCGTCAATCCAGTTCAGTTCGGCACGGGCCTGAAGATTAAAAATATTGAAGCCATTGGCCATGGGAAGCCGCTCGTGATCAGTGGTCATGCCGCGGCAGGCATGATGGCGGAGACCGAAAATTGCAAGCCAGACATCGACACAGCCCAGGAATCCAAACGGAGTGACCTTCAACCTGGAGGGCACGAAGACAAAGTCCCATCGGTTGACCGCCCCTCAGTCCCCTGGATCATTGCGGAAACCGCCAACGAAATGGCTTCGGCGATCGTCAGGCTGACTGAAAACCAGACGGATCGCGAACGGTTAACGACTGCCGCCCGCTTGTACGCAGAAAATCATCTGGCCCCGCAACGGATCTACAAAGAACTTATGGATCATATCACCGCTCCGTTTTAGACCATCGGCAAACCATGCACCCGCCGCCAGGCACTGACTTGGCCAAGGTGCGTACACTCGTGAAGGATCATCAAGTAGGGAAGGGCAATCCCCAGCACGGGCATGTTCGGCTGCCATCGCGTCAAGGTCACGGGCTGGGCAAACAACGAATCGTCGGCCTGCGAAAGCAACTCCAAAATGCGTTCATGTTTGCCGACAAACGTCGCCAGCAACGCTTCCTTGGCCGGATAAATGGACGGATCGTCCTCGGGTTTCGACTTCATGCCAAACGGATGGTCGATCGGATCCGGAAAAGTCTCTCCAAGAATCAAACTTTCGATAATCGGCAAATAGACATTCAAGTGGCTGAAAACCCAAGCGGGATGATTGGCCGGAACTTCCAGCCCCGCAACCGGCGGGCGACACATCTGGTCCTGGCTCAAATCGGCCACCAGTTTTTGCCCGTAGTCCAGATTTTTTCGGTAACAGAAAACAAGCCCCTCGATCAAGTGCGACATTTATTCTATGCTCTCCAATGAACGGAATTCGGTAAACAGTTTAAAGTAGTAGGGTAAGGCCTTCACACCGATCATACCCCACAAGCTGGCTCCCATTTTAGGCGAGTCGTGCAAGATTTGCGATTGCCTGACAATATTTTTCCATTCCTCATGGCATCAACGGTATGCCCATCCCCGCGGTAATCCCATGACCAAGTTTCCTGCTACCAACCCCACACCGCCCGATCTTGAAATCAAGGATGCCGCGCTGATTTTCAATAACGCCTGGGAGGAACTGGTGGACGAAATCGGCACCGAGAACCTGCGGTTCCCCAAAGAGCTGATCCTGCTCGGCGGAGCTCCCGGTTCCGGCAAGGGAACTCAAACAGGATTCATCATGCGGGCGCGCGGATTGACCTGTCCGCCCATCGTGGTCAGCCAGTTGCTCAACTCTCCCGAGGCGCAAAAGATCAAGGACATGGGGCGAATGGTCGGCGATCTGGAAGTCGTTGGTATCCTGTTCCGAGAACTGCTCAAGGAAGAGTATCGTAATGGCGCGCTACTCGACGGGTTCCCGCGCACCAGGGTGCAGGTTGAATGTTTGAAGATGCTCGTCGACCGAATTGATCGACTTAGCGACCAGTTTGCCGACACACGATTGGCACTTCATTTTCGCCGCCCGACCATTCGGGCAATGGTGTTGTTTGTCTCCGAGAAGACCAGTGTCAATCGCCAGATAATCCGCGGAGAGCAAATTGCCCGACACAACCAAGAAGTTCTGGAAACGGGCGTCGGCGAAATACAGGAACTTCGTCCCACCGATACCGATGTTCAAAAGGCCCGAAATCGCTACGAAGTTTTCAAAGAGCAAACCTGGGATGCCCTGCGATCGCTCAAAGAGGTCTATCACTACCACTTCATCAATGCGGAAGGCCCCATCGAGGAAGTTGAAGCCAACATCCTGCAAGAACTGCAATATCAAAGCTCGTTGGAACTGGATCACCGAACGTTTGACCGCATCAGTCCGATCCCGCTGGCCGAGGAAATCATCGTCCACGCCCGGCAGGAACTGGTACGGCGGCTCGACGGGTACGAACTGGAGCATCGCGATCTGTTCATCGAAGTCGTCGACCGGATTCAAAATAAATTTTTGCCTATCATCCAACGACACGCACTCTCTGGTCGTGCTGTCGTCAATTCGGAAGACCCGCTTTTCAGTGAGCCACTGGCGCTGTCCATGTTGATCGACGTGTTTTCCGAGCGTGGGTTTCACGCGGTCGTTGACAAACAGATTCACACCGTCGCCGAAACCATTGACTTGAATTCCGGAGAAATCAAAAAGCGGGAAAAGCATGTTTATCGGATCGATATCCAGTTCAAAGGCTCCTCCATCCGGCGAGGCTGACCATTGATGGGAAACACCGAAGAAGAGGGACGATCCGTCGACTGGTTGATTCTCTTCCCGACCGAACGGGAACGTATGCTCGCTACCACCTTCTGGCCGAAAGATCGTTTTGTCGTTGATCCAGTCGTGAAGGGGCGTAGCCAAACGCCTGTCGAAGTGGCCATCGAAATTGCCGGATTCGGAATGGTAACCTCAGCAGTACGAACCGCGCGAATGATCGAGCAGTATCAACCACGTTTCGTGTTACTGACCGGCATTGCTGGCACTTACCGGGATCCATCGGACGTCGGCAAAGCGTTTGAGTTCAACCAGGTGCTCTGCTACGGAATTGGCATTGGAACCAGCCAGTCGTTTCAACCGGCAAGCCAATTGGGCTGGCCTCAATGGCCGGGAGACCATGATCGGCAGTCCATTGGAGATGCACTGGCGATCGGCGTTACCGGCTCCATTCCAGAAACTCAATCCGACCGGCAATCGTCGCGGTCCGATCGACACGTTCTGTTGACGGTGCCCGCAGCGTCGGCAAATGAAATCGATGTCCGAGACAAGTTGATTTGCTTTCCCGATGCAACGGCAGAAGATATGGAAGGATTTTCCGTGGCCGTCGCGTGCCGCATGTCAGGAGTTCCATTGTCCATCATCCGTGGTATCTCCAACGTGGCAGGCGACCGAGAAAAGTCCCGTTGGCAAATGGCAGAGGCAATGAAGGCTGCCATCGAGCTATCGGAACAGAAAATATTAAAAACCTGAAGTCTGGCGCCTGAATGAAAATTGGCATCTCTACTTGTCCCAACGACACCTTTGCCTTTCATGGCATTTTGACTCGTAAAGTCGACTGTCGGGGGATCGATTTCGATATCGAGCTGATGGACATCGAAGAGCTCAATCGCGGCCTGTTTGAAAGCCGTTTTGATATTGCCAAGGCCAGCTTCCACGCGGCGCTATTGCTGAGTGATTCAACGGTCGTGTTACGCTGTGGTTCGGCGCTGGGATTTGGCGTCGGCCCGTTGCTGTTGGCCGCAGAACCAGGCCGCTCACCAGATCAGCCAGTGACCCAACCATCCACCACACTCTGTCCTGGCCAATTCACGACCGCGACCTTGCTGATGAAACTTTTTCATGCCGATTCTATTGTAAAAAAACATACAAATCTAAAACAGGTTGTTTTTTCTGAAATCATGCCCCAACTGAAAGCAGGCCAAGCCGATTTCGGTGTTTGTATCCATGAAGGGCGGTTTACGTGGCAGCAGCAAGGTTTGTCACGGGTGGAAGACCTGGGCGAATGTTGGGAGCGTCAAACAGGGCAACCGCTTCCGCTCGGTGGCCTGGTCGGACGGCGCTCGATCGAGCGAGAACAGCTCCTGATCGCGCAAGCCGTGATTCGGGATTCGATTGAATACGGCTTGGCCAATCGAGTCGAGACGTTACCCACCTTGCGCCAGTTTGCTCAGGAGTTTGATGATGAGGTTCTGATGGAGCATGTCAACTTGTACGTCAACCAATGGACCATCGACCTCGGCGAAGTTGGACACCAGGCACTCAAACGTCTGAGCGAGGAAGCCGCCCGTGCAGGTATCGTGGCAGAGAAACAAAGGCCGCTCGAGATTTTGGAGACTTAGGCGACCGGCAGATAAAAACGGACCCTAGTGTAGGCGAGTCGCTCCGCGACTCGCAACCCAGCGTCTGGGAAACACAATACTGCTTGGGTAAACTTTTGCCTGCCGGTCGCCTTAAATCCCCACCGCATCCAGATACGGATTCAGACCCATCTCGCGTTGTACTTCGTGTCGCTGTTTTTCTTGATAGAGCAACATCTTTCGCGCATTGAAATGACGACGTTCGACGTTGCGCTGAGCCGTGAAAAAGAGCGTTGCAAAACAGGACAACTGGGAGGGCGATTCGCCGGCAAACCTGTGAAGCGATTTTGCTCGCTCTGCTCCCAATCCCTGTGCCAGCAACTCATCCTCGAGCGACATGGTTCGCCGATACGAGCCGGGATCGCCTTGGCGACCGCAGCGTCCGATCAACTGCCGATCGATTCGGGCTGACTCATGAAGCTCCGAGCAAATCACATGCAGTCCGCCCAAGTCCAGTGCGGCGCTGCTGACCTTGATGTCGGTACCGCGTCCTGCCATGTTCGTAGCCACCGTCACGCGGCTGACCTGACCTGCGCTGGCGATGATTTGGGCTTCCCGGTCAAGCTGCCTTGCATTGAGGACATCGTGCTCGATGGATCGCTCGGTCAACATGCGGCTCAATCGCTCTGACTTGTCGATCGACCGCGTCCCGACCAGCACCGGCCGGCCGGTTCGATGCAAGTCTTCAATTTCGTCGACAATCGCTTTCCATTTCTCGGATTCGGTTCCGAATACCATGTCCCGCAATTGAACCCGCTTGGGTGGATGATTGGTCGGAACGTCGATCACCTTGGTGCGATAGATCGTACGCAGCTCTTTCGCAGAATTCGCAGCCGTTCCCGTCATCCCTGCCAGCCGCGGGTATCGCAAAAACAGATCCTGAATGGTGATCCGAGCCGCTTCGCCGGTTTCAATGCTGATGTCCACGCCTTCGCGAGCCTCAATGGCCTGATGCAAACCGGACTTCCATTTTCGTCCTTCGGCAAGCCGTCCCGTGAATTCATCGACGATCACGATTTCCCCATTGCGAATCACGAATTGCCGATCGCGAGTATAGTACAGGTCAACATGAATGGCCAGTTCGAGTTGCTCATAGAAATCGAGCATCGGCGTTCGGTTGAGCGTCGGCGGCTTGGGCAGTTTGCGAGCGAGTTTGCGACCTGCTTCGTTCAAAGTGACTTGTCGGGTTTTCGGATCGACTTCGTAGTCACGCTCCTGCTCGAAATTCGAAACGACACTGGACGACCACCGATAAAGCTCCTTCCTCGCCAGTGCCACTTCGTCGGGAATGCTGCTGACAATGAGCGGCGTGCGGGCCTCGTCGATCAGGATACTGTCGGCTTCGTCGACGAGAATGAAGTTGGGAGCCCGCTGGACCGCGCGATCCATCGCGGCGCTGTTTGATTCTCCGATCAAGTTTCGGATCAACGTCGTTTGAGACTGCTGGGCATTCCTCAGCAGCAATCGGTCGCGCAAAAAATCAAAACCAATTTCTTTCGCGGTCGAATAAGTCACATCGGCGGCATAGGCCGCCATCCGTTCGCACCGAGAGCTATCTGTCTTCACAACGCCCACAGACAGTCCCAGCAAATCAAATACGGGCCGCATCTGCTCGGCGTCGCGCGCGGCCAGATAGTCGTTGGCAGTAGCCAGATGAGCGCCTCGCCCGGTGACGGCGGCCAGATACAGCGGAACCGTGGCCGTCAGTGTCTTTCCCTCGCCCGTCTGCATCACGGCAATGCTGCCGAAGTGCATGGCAATGCCGCCAAGTAACTGAACCCGATAATGCCGCAATCCAATCGCGCGCTCGGCAGCCTCGCGAACCAGAATGGCCCCCTCGACTACCATTTCGTCCAGCGGCTTGCCGCTGAGTACTTCAAATCGAAGAGCGAGGCTTTGTTTACGCAGTTCTTGATTTGTTAGATTTTTAACATTTTCACCACGTCGTTCGATGCGTGCGACCAGCGATCTCCATTTCGCAATGGCAGCCGAATCGATGGCCTGATGGAGGCGAGTGAGCAACGACATTTCAGTATCCTGCTACCTCCTGCTACCGGCTCGCACCGTTGTTTTCTCGCGGCACCCATCCGACTTGGGAGCCTGAACCGGGATAGGGATTGTAGGCTTGAGGCGTGGTGGACCAGGTTCCGGTATGGCGAACGTAGGGCGACTGATAGGTACCGGGGACGCCATTGGCGGCGTTTGCCAATCGCGGATCGGCTTGGGGCTGGTTGAACGTTCCGTTGTATCTCACAGGCTCAGAAGTCCCTGCAAACCCCGTTGGGCCTGTGACGGGACCGCGGACATGCGTTGCGTCGGTTGCCGCCAACCGTGTGGAGTCGATTCGAACATCATTTTGGGCCGTCACATTGCCACCTGCGTTGGGCTGGCCGGATGTCGATCCCTGTACCGCCGTCGAAGACGAGACTCGGTACCCGGTGCCAGCGGCTGGATTGGCGACTGAGCCGTAGGGGGATTGGTAAACAGGAGCGTTGCTCGCCGTCGTCAGATGATGGGGCGACTGCGCCCAGCCGTTGAGATTTTGATTGGCCACATTGATGGTGGGAGCCGCTGCATTCGGATTGACCATCGGATTCGATGCGATCCCCGTCGCGGCACCGGTAGTGCTTCCAAGCTGATTTTGCGCAGGAGTGTAGTAGGGCTGATTGCCCGCCAGTGAAGGGATACTTAATTGATAGGTCCCAGGAGCTGGAATGCGAGCCGTTTGGCCGAACGGGCCGCATTGGTTCTTTTGGCGGCAACATCCGCTGCTGAACAATAACATTCCGGTCAGTCCCGCGAACAGAACACCTCGAACCATAGCCGAATTCCTTTTCGACCGGCAAGCCCCTCGAATGAACCGATCAAACCCGATTGTGAATATTTTTTACGACGCAATCACGCCAATAACGCGTGCCGAACAGTAGCAGGTCACTCAATGCTTGCAAGAGCAGTTCGATTCCATGCTGGCAAACGGTTAATTCAACAGTTCCTTCCAACCTCTCGTGTTGGCCACGTCATTGGCCGTCAGGCCACCGCGTCGTGCTTGTTTGATTCCGTACCTCATATCATCGAGACCTTGCGGACGATGCGCATCGGTGTTGATCACGATCGGGATCCCCAACGCCTTGGCTTGTTGTAAATAGATCTCGTTCAAATCCAGTCGATAGGGGCTGGAGTTGAGTTCCAGTTTCTTGCCATGCTTTTGGGCCGCCTTGAAAACGGCTTCCATATCGACATCATACGGCTGTCTCCGTGTCAGCAAGCGTCCGGTGGGGTGGGCAATCTGATCCACGTGCGGGTTTTCAATGGCTGCCAGAATACGATTCGTGATCTGTTGTCGCGGTTGATGCTGGCCGTAGTGCAAGCTCGCGATGATCCAGTCGCCTTGGGCCAGCACATCGTCGGGCAAATCGAGTTCGCCGTCTTCCAGAATGTCGCATTCAATTCCCTTGAGAATTCGAAAATCGTCATCCGCATTTCGGTTGATGGCGTCGATTTGCTGCCACTGAGCCAGCAACCGCTCGGCAGTCAATCCGTTAGCCATCGCGACGCGTTTGGAATGATCAGTGATGGCTATATATTTCAGTCCTCGCTCTCTTGCAGCGGCGGCCATCTGCTCGATCGTGGCCGATCCGTCGGTTGCGTTGGTGTGCATGTGCAAATCGCCGATCACATCTTGAAGTTCGATCAGCTTTGGCAGTGTGCCGGTTTCGGCCCAGTAAATTTCCTCGCGGCCCTCCCGCAGTTCCGGATCAATCCATGATAGGCCCAGTGACTGGTAGACGCTTTCCTCCGTTTGTCCGGCCACGAGTCCATCGTCGTCGATTCGGAAGACACCCCATTCATTGACTTTCAGCCCTCGATCTCGCGCTCGCCCGCGGATGGCCACATTGTGTTCCTTGGAACCGGTGAAATACTGAAGTGCGGCGCCGAACGATTCCGTGGGAACGACTCGCAGGTCAATTTGAAAATGATCGTTGATCACGACCGACATTTTCGTGTCGCCACGAGCGATCACGGACTCCACATCCTCGAAAGACCCAAAATGGTCCATGACCGCATCGGGCAAATGGGACGTGACAAGAATATCCAGATCGCCGACCGTGTCCTTGCCGCGCCGGTAGCTGCCGGCGAACTCCATCTGCTCGATCGCTTCACAAGTTTGCAAATACGTTCGAAGACGCTCCACCCATCGATCGGCCTTGGCCCAAAGGATTCGCCGATTGGCCGCTGCGACCGAGTCGATACCCGCCAAAATCGCCGCTTCTGTTTTCTCTCCGAAGCCAGCCAGTTTTTGGACTTGTCCCGATTCACAGGCTTCACGAAGCTGGTCGAGACTTTGAATTCCCAGTTCGTTGAACAGCGTGGCGGCTTTCTTGGGGCCTAGTTTAGGAACACGCAGCAGATCGAGAACGGTCTTGGGAACGGTTTCCAAAATCTCTTCCAGCCGCTCCATCTTTCCGGTCTCAACCAGCTCTTGGCACTTCTCAGCAACGCCCTTGCCGATCCCGTCGAATCGGGTCAAGTCCTGATTGGATTTGACCAGTGATTCGATAGACTCCGGCAGTTCGTTGATGACGCGAGCACCCGTTCGATACGCTTTGAGCCGAAAGGGATTGGCTCCGGTGAATTCCAGCAGATCGGCCAGCAGTTCGAGTGATTGAGCAATTTTTTGGTTGGTCATGGTTTTGTCAAAATACGGAACACTTTAGCCGAAAGGAACGTGGGATAGACCTCCCGGTCTGTCAAGTGGCTTTTGACAGACCGGGAGGTCTATCCCACTTATGCAGCGAACGGATACGAGATGCCGAACTTCATTATACAGTGGGTAGGGAATGAAGAACGACTGTCTATCACGCCTACGGAATTTGCGGGCAAAACAAAAAACTCTACTCAAATCGGTGTCGCGTGGTGGTAAAATAGTGTTACAATTTCAAAAAAATCTATAACCTAACTTCACCGGCTAAACTCAACTCATGATAGCGTCGGTCGTGATGTTGGAATCACCTGAAATTTAACCAAGCATCCTATGTGTGGAATCGTCGGCTATATTGGACCTCGAACGGCTCAGGATTTTCTGCTCGAAGGACTGCGTCGCCTTGAATATCGCGGCTACGACAGTGCCGGCACTTGCACGATTGAACGCGACCAATCGCTGACGATCACGAAATCGGTGGGGCGGATTGCTTCGTTGGCTCAAGCGCTTGCGTTGACATCCAGCCATGCAGGCGTTGGCATTGGCCACACTCGCTGGGCGACCCACGGGGCGGCCACGCATTCGAATGCTCACCCGCATGTCGGCGGTAATGATACGCTGGCTGTCGTTCACAATGGCGTGATCGAGAACTTTGCTGAGCTTCGCTCCTCGCTCAAAGCCAAGGGCTACGAATTCAAGTCGGAAACGGACACGGAAGTGATCGCTCACCTGGTTGCAGATAAGCTGCAAAAGCGAGTCAGCGAAAACGGGGGAGTTGCCAAAACCAAGTATGTTGTCGAAGCCATCAAAGACACCATGACTCGGCTGCGCGGAACATTTGGCTTGGCGATTCTCGTCAAGGACCTCCCTAACGCTATTTTCGCGGCTCGGCTCGGCAGTCCGCTTGTCGTGGGCGTCGGCGACGGCGAACATTTTCTCGCCAGCGATGCACAGCCGCTCGTCGGATTCACGGACCGCATCGTCTACTTGGCCGATCAACAGGTTGCCGTGCTGCAAGCCGACTCACTCGAAGTTTCTCACCGCGACTCCGGCATCGTCATGCACGACGTGCAGACACTGGAAATCGAGTCCAATCAGGTTGAAATGGGTGAGTATGACCATTACATGCTGAAAGAAATTTTTGAGCAGCCCGAATCGCTTCGCAACACCATGCGAGGCCGCCTGTCAGAGGACGACGCCACCGCCGTATTCGGAGGACTCAATTTGCGGCCCCAGGATCTGCGACAGGTCCGACGAATTATTTTTACCGCGTGCGGAACCAGTTGGCACTCAGCGCTGGTCGGTGAATATCTGCTGGAGGAAATTGCGCAAATTCCGGTCGAAGTCGAGTACGCCAGCGAACTTCGCTATCGTAATCCGCCGATGGACGCCTCGTCGCTGGTTTTTGCAATCACGCAAAGCGGCGAAACCGCGGACACGCTCGGCGCGCTGCGCGAGATGAAGCGAAAAGGTTATTTGACGATGGCGATTTGCAATGTCGTCGGCAGCAGCATCGCTCAGGAAGCCGATGGAGGAATTTATCTCCACGCCGGGCCGGAAATTGGTGTCGCATCGACCAAGGCCTACACATCGCAGTGTCTGGCACTGGCTATGTTGGCACTTTACTTTGGCCGTCTAAGGCATATCGGCTACGAGCAAGGGCGGCAGATGATTCAGGAAATCAGGCAGATCCCGGACTTGGTCGAGGCCGCACTCAAAGAAAACAAGCACATCGGCGAGATCTCGAAGAAGTATGCCCAGTGTGATAACTTTTTGTATTTGGGACGGCACTTCAATTTTCCGACAGCCCTTGAAGGCGCCTTGAAACTCAAGGAAATCAGCTATATTCATGCCGAAGGTTACCCGGCAGCCGAAATGAAACATGGCCCGATCGCTCTAGTCGACCAGAAGACTCCCAGCGTTTTCGTGATGCCGCGCGGTTTTATCTACGACAAGGTGATGTCCAACCTCGAGGAAATCAAAGCCCGTGGTGGACCCGTGATCGCGATTGCCGAAGAGGGAGATACGCGAGTACTCGAAGTCGCCGACGATGTAATCTACATTCCGAAGACGCCGGAATACCTCCAGCCCATCGTCGCGGCGATTCCGCTGCAACTTCTCTCGTATCACATTGCAATTCTACGCGGCTGCGATGTTGATAAACCCAGAAACCTCGCGAAGAGTGTAACGGTGGAATAGCGATTGCCTATTCCTTCCCCGAAACATCAACGCAATACAACTTCACTCGATCCGTCAGATACATCTTTCCGTTGGCAAACGTTGGTGTGCTGTAAATGGCGGTATAGCCCTCGGTTGGAATTTCTGCCAGCAAGTTCGGGCCGTCGGGAGCGGCCTCGAAAACCATCAGGTTTCCGTCTTCGTTTCCCAGAAACACCTTGCCGTCGGCCACCATGGTCGATCCCCAAACGGCCGACAGCATGTCGTGTTCCCAATGCTGCCGACCGGTTTCAAAATCAATGCAGCGTATGAATCCCGCCAGATCGGCACAGAAAACCATGTTGTTCGATACCGAAACCGTTGAGATGGATCGACGGAAACGCATTTCTTTTGAATCGTCAAATCCTCCCAGATGCCAAATCACCCCGGCATTGGGATTGGGTTGGCCCGGCTCACCTCGTTCACCCAACTCCAGACTGATGTCTCCTGTCTTGGTTGCGTCAATTCGATAAAGATGCCCAACACCATCGCCATTTTCGGGATCCTGACCAACGGCCAACAAAACACTATTGTCGAAAAATACCGGGGTCGCAACCATGTAGTTTCTGTCCCCTTGTCCTCCCCCTTTCCAGACGGCAGATTTGGGATTCAGATCGAAACGCCACATCTCCTCTCCCGATTTCGCATCAAAGGCGTACAACCAACCATCACCGCCGGGAAAATAAACGTGAACACTTCCGTTGACTTCTCCTATCGCAGGCGATGCCCACTGGCCATCAAGAATATTTTCGCCCGGAGAATTATGTTGCCACAGCACTTCGCCGCTCGCCTTGTCCACGGCAATGAAACTCGGAGCATGCGGCGCAGGAATATCGTTCGCTTCATCAACGCCATTGGAGGTCAGCAGAAAAACCGTCTCCCCATGCACTACCGGTGAACTGGTCGCAAGATTGTGAGGAAAAACGCCCAGCTCCTTGATCATATCAAGTCGCCAAACAATATCGGCATCGAGTAACTCATGATCGACTTCATCCGTTACCGGACCGTCATTCTCTCCATCATGAAATCCTTCCGTATCCAGGCACAGCAACTCACATCGGTTCGTAACCACCCACAGCCGATCCTTTTCGAGGGCCGGAGTAGAACAGATCCCCTGCAAAGCCCAGTCGTTGGCATCCCCGGTTTCAAGCTTGTCACAAGTCAGTTGCCAGATCAGGTCGCCCGTATCCGCATGAAGACAAAGCAGAATTCCCTTGTCTTGATCGGCAGGATACTGGGGACGAAAACCGGCTCCATTGTTGGTTCCGACATAAACCTTGCCATCGGCGACGACCGGATTGGCGTACGATGTCGACCCGATGTTGATCTTCCAGACCACATTTTTCTCATCGAAATCAAAATCGATCGAAACTGATTCAGCGGGCGAGACCATGTTTCGAAAGGGATTGCCGCCGAACATCGGCCAATCATCGAACGGGGCCTGAGCCAAAGCCGTCAGACTGAGGGCGATGATTGAGAGTTGTGTTGCAAATCGAAACCAAGGCATGGAAAAACCTTCTGACCGAATGTAGATTGTACTTGTTTATCGATTATAGCTCGCCGGGCAGGATGTAGGGTGTGTGAAACGGTCGCCCTGGCCCCTGCAATTCATAAGGAGCTTCGGTGAATGCAGAAATCTCGTAATGAGGTGACCATCATCAAGCGACCGCGTAACACACCACGCGATGTTTGGTGTGTTACGCGGTCAGTAAGCTCAATGGGAGACTCCAACGCCTTGCCGCTCTTTTCGTCTGGCCATTTCCCCCTGAAGTATCGACCGCTCCACACACACTACTTTTTCTGACGCCACAAGGCTACTGAATGCCGTTGCTTCGCAACTATTATCCATCGCTTGCTTTATGTTATGATAGGACGATCCGACTGCGATGATTACCAGACACCCCACAACCCTCACTTTGTTTTATGTTTCGAATACTAGCCCTTTCTATCGTCGCGATCTTTGCTGCTTTTCAGATGGCGGCTCAAACCCGCGCGAACGAAACCGTTTCTGTTTTGTCCTACAATATCCGTTACCAGAACAATCAGGATGGAGAGGACCACTGGCAGAACCGGAAGCAGACCGTCATCACAACGATCCGGCAAGCCGATCTGATTGGCCTTCAGGAAGTGGTTGGCAAACAGTTCGATGATGTTCGGGAGGGCACTCCGGAATGGAGCTGGTACGGCGTCGGCCGGGACGACGGCTTGGCAAAAGGTGAAATCGTTCCGGTCGGTTGGCGTTCCGATCAGTTTATCACACTCGAACAGGGAACGTTCTGGTTGAGTGATAGCCCGTACTCCATTGGTGAAAAAGGTTGGGATGCTGCCATCTCGCGGACCGCGACCTGGGTTCGTCTGGTTCCTCGCAAGCCGTCGGCACGAGCAAACCGATCTCGCCCCACGAATCGGGCGGACGGTGAGCCTGAACCATCTGCAAACGCAGATGCGGCATCGAATCACCGTTCCGAGCCAACGACCCTCCTGATCGTCAATACACATTTCGACCACAGAGGGGGCGAGGCCAGAGTTCAGTCTGCCAGAATGCTGCGCGAGTGGATCGCCAAAAATCGAGGATCCTCCGAGGTCATCATGCTGGGAGATTTGAATTCAGGACCTGAATCGGAGCCGCTCAACCAGTTGTTGATCGCCAGCAAGTCGGAATTTGCTCCGCTGGCTGATACTCGAGCACTGTCTCCGGTTGCCGACCCTGGCCCGGATGGCACCTGGAACGGGTTCAAGGAAATTCAGATCGGAACCCGGATTGATTTCATTCTGTACCAGGGAGATCGTTTGAAGGTGGTCCACTTTGAAACGCTCGATCCACGCACCCCCGCCGGACGATTCGGCAGCGACCATCTACCGATTTTGAGCCGTTTCGAAACGGAATGGTAGAACGCACCTGTTCTTTACACGTCCCCCACACAGACCAAACGTGAAACCGACCTTATTGCAAACATTGATACGACTTCCTGCCAGAACGATGATCTGGTTGGTCAGGTTCTATCAGGTCTGCATCAGTCCGTTACTTGGACCGAAATGCCGTTTTCATCCGACCTGCAGTTCGTATTTCATTCAGTCCGTTGAAAAGCATGGCGCGATGAAAGGGTGTTTCCGAGGTTTGATCCGAATCTGCAAATGCCATCCGTTCCATCCGGGCGGCTATGACCCTCCCTGACCATATCCCATGACTGATCCATCCTTCACCAAATCTTCCCCCCAAACTTTCCCCAAAACGAAACGGTTACGGAGAAGCACCGAATTTGAAAAAGTGTTCGCCGGAAAATGTTACGCAGCGGACGACACATTGGTGATCAATGCCGTACTCAATGACATTGGCCGGACGCGATTGGGTCTGTCCATCGGCCGCAAGCACGGAAACGCAGTCGTTCGCAACGCCTGGAAGCGGCGAATCCGCGAAGCCTTCCGCTTGAATCAACATCGCCTTGCCGCCGGTCTGGATTTAGTGGTTCGTCCAAGGGCGGGCGCTGCATGTGATTTTCATCAGATCGAACGATCGCTTTGTGGACTGGTGAAACGGTTGGCCAAAAAATTAAATGCAGCGCAAATGAATGCAGAGCAAGAGTGATCAGGCAGTTGATTTTTGATAGCCGTTCACAGAGCGATAGAATGTTTAGCTGCAAGTTGAAGCGTCGCCACCACCCGACCCTGCGTCGGTGGGGCGATGCCTGACTGACTACAATGAACAAAACAGAAAGATCAGACGCCACCACTGGACCTGTTTAAACTTCAGACGGCCTACTTATTGAACTTCAATATCCGAAAGTCGTCGAAGCGAATCCAGTGCTCGGATTCCGGCGGTCCGTGGTAGCACTGGATGCTGACTTGCTCCTTCTCACCTCGGCGAAGCTCACCACTGGCAGCCGTAACATACGGCTGTGTCGGGTCCGTACGATACTTGGCCGTATACTGATTGCCCTTCACCTCCAGCCGCAAGTGAACGGAATCACCCTCCACCGGCTTCATGCCCGGAACGATCACGATTTCACCATTGACCCGTTCCTTGACCAGTTTGAACACGGGAGCATCGTCGCTGTACCAGGTAATTCCAGCCTGTTCGTATTGCTGCACGGGCACATTCAGGTTGGCTATTGTGACCTCGATGGCCCAGGTCTCGTCGTCCGCCCGTTTGGGGAACAACCGCACCAGAGCGTTCTCAACCGTATTGGCCAGTCCAGGCATGACTCGGATTTCGAGAGCCCCCTTACGGATACACCATCGCGACGGTTCCTCCCGAATCCACTCCCATTCTTTATCGAGAACTCCCGAAAACGACTCTTCGAAAACAACCGTCTCCGGGTCCTGCAAAGCGAGGGCCGTCGGGAAGAGAACCGATGGCACGAAATGAAACAATACAAAAACAGAAACCAAGACCGATTTGGGAGTGAGCATTGCCAATGTCATCGCTGAAGTCCACCTCATTAAATTTTTTCTTTTAACTACTCGTCGGGAGAAAGTCCCACTTCATCACCAATGAAGACATTAGGCGACCGGCAGGTAAAAGTCTACCCAAGCAGTATTGTGTTTCCCAGACACCGAGTTGCGAGTCTCGGAGAGACTCGCCTACACTAGGGTACATTTTTATCTGCCGGTCGCCTTATTGTACCTAGCTTTTCAAACTTTGCATCCTGCCAGCTAACGAGGTCGTGCGGCTTTCCGGTTACGGCTTTTACGAGCTTGTGAAAGTAGGCATTGAAATTAGGCAGACAGGGACAAGCAGCCTGAAAGGCTTGGGCAGGGTAGCCCAGGGCAAGTTCGCGAAGCGGACGCCGCCCTGGGAAAGTGATCCCTCGCCAACCAGCACGCTCAAGGCGTGCGGCCGACTGGGCCGCACGCCTTGAGCGTGCAATGGGTTTCAACACCTAATCCATTCGACCACCTCTCGGGCGGTAACGTTCATGGGCAACGCATTCAACTCGGCTCTTGTGACCCATCGGCACTCTCCTGAATCACAACGCGGCTTCCCATCGAACCGATCCGCTTGAAAACAACTCAAATGAATTCGATAACGGGTGACCGTATGCTTGATCGTCAAGTCGCATCGCTGCAACACGGCGTCAATTTCCCATTGTTCCTTCAATTGTCGCGTTAACTCATCCTTGATAATATCGTCAGAATGATCAGGCCCCTCATTGGCAGTGATAGCGCGGCGATTGGCTGGCCGAGAAGGCTTCTTCGCTTTGCGGTTGACAGTATCCGCAATCGACGGATCCATTCGAAAGCGAGGAAAATCCCAAAGTCCTGCCCATCGCTCGCCCGGCTGGCAAAGCCGTACCCAATAACGGCCGCGGCGTTTCAGGATGACCACGGCTTCAACCAGCTGTTCGTATTCCGTTCGCTTTCCGCTGGCCGGAATCTCGCCCTGGAGTCCGCGTTCATACGTCGGGCAAATTCCGCTCAGTGGACATCGGAGACAGTCAGGATTTTTGGGCGTGCAGATCGTGCTGCCCAGCTCCATCAAGGCCTGATTGAAATCACCGGCACGGCGGACCGGCAGGATCGACTCGGCGAAATCCCACAATCGCTTTTGATTCTCCGAGGTTCGGGGGTCCGAACGCAACGCCATCAGCCGCGAGTACAGCCGGATCGTATTTCCCTCGAGAATAGGAAGGCGTTGATCGAGCGCAATCGAAAGAATCGCGCCGGCAGTGTATCGGCCAATTCCAGGCAGCTTGATGACCGAATCGAAATCCTTCGGAAAAACGCCGCGATGGAGCTGCACCACCTGTTTCGCTGCTGCATGCATCTGCCGAGCGCGGCGATAATATCCCAAGCCTTCCCAAAGTTTCAAAACTTCCGACTCATCGGCCGCCGCAAGTGCTTTGACATTTGGAAACCGTTTTACGAACCGACGAAAGTAGTCGATGACCGTTGCCACTTGGGTTTGCTGCAGCATGATCTCGCTGACCCAAATACGATAGGGCGTCCTGTTTTTGCGCCACGGCAAGTCCCGCTGATGGTGGTCAAACCATTTGAGCAACTTATCCGACCACAAAATTCACCAGCCGATCCGGGACGACAATCGCTTTGCGAATGGTCTTGCCGTCGAGCAGTTCGACCATCCGTTCGTCCTGCTTTGCAATCACTTCCAGTTCATCGCTTGACAGACCGCGAGCCACCACCACTTTGGACCGATTCTTGCCATTGATCTGAACCGGAATTTCAACCTGCGAATCAACGGTCAGCGCTTCGTCGAACTCAGGCCACGGTTCGCAGGCAAGCGAATTCGGATGCCCCAACAAATGCCAAAGCTCTTCCGCGATATGCGGTGCGAACGGGGACAGCAACAACACAAAGGTCTCGATCGCCTGCCGCGGACGCCGCTCTAGTTTTGTGAAATAATTAACAAATTCCATCAAGCGGGCAATGGCCGTATTGAAGCCCAGATTTTCGATGTCTTGCGAAACTGCCTTGATCGTTCGGTGCATCACGCGCACCTGCTCATCGGTGGGCGGCTCATCGGCAATCGCCGGGTTGAGCACCGTCATTTCATCCGACTCGTCGACGATCATTCTCCACACACGGTCAAGAAAATTGCGAACTCCGTTGACGCCTTTCATGCTCCACGGTTTCGACTGCTCAAGCGGCCCCATGAACATTTCGTACAGTCGCAACGAGTCGGCTCCGTATTCGGCGACGATCGAATCGGGATTGACCACATTTCCTCTCGCCTTGGACATTTTGTGAGCGCGGCTGTCGATGCGAATGGAGGGATCTGATTTCAGGACGAAGCCTTCGCCTTTCTTCTCCGTTTGGTCCGTTTCGAGTTTGACTTGATAGACCAGCGAACCGTCCGATTTGAGTACGCATTTCTTCTCGTCGTTTTCCGCCACCTGATCCGCCGAAACCCAAACTTCATCCGAGTTGCGATAGCCCGTAAATTCGACATCGCCCAGGATCATTCCCTGATTGACCAGCCGCGTAAACGGCTCGGGCGAACTGAGATAGCCGCGATCAAAGAGTACTTTGTGCCAGAAACGTGCGTACAACAAATGCAACACCGCATGTTCCGCTCCGCCGATATAAATATCGACGGGCATCCACTGCTTTTCCAGCTCGGGATCGATAAAAGCTTGTTCGTTGTGCGGATCGATAAAGCGAAGGTAGTACCAACACGAACCGGCCCACTGCGGCATCGTATTGGTTTCTCGCTTGTACCGAACGCCGTCGATCACCGGGTAGAGCCAATCATCATCGGCTTTTTCCAGCGGCGGTTCAGGGCGACCGTGAGGCTTGAAGTCTTCGAGTTCAGGTAAATCAACGGGCAGTTTGCGGATATCGACCGCTCGCATCAAGCCGGTTTTTCTTCCCTCTTCGTCCAGTTCGTGCAGAATCGGAAACGGCTCGCCCCAAAATCGCTGGCGACTGAACAGCCAGTCCCGCAATTTATAATTCACGGCCGTTCGACCGACACCTCGTCCGCTCAGCCGTTTCGCAATGGCCGTTTTAAAAGTCTCCGTATCCTGTCCGTCGAAGTCAGCGGAGTGCATGGCGGTGCCAATGCCGGTGTAGCATTGGGTTCCTGTGATCAGTTCATCGAGTTGAACCTCGGCATCTTCGGGCGGTTTCACGACCGGGACGATCGGCAGGCCAAAGGTCTTTGCAAACTCGAAATCGCGTGCATCATGAGCGGGAACCGCCATGATCGCACCCGTTCCGTAATTGGCCAGCACATAGTCCGCAACCCAGATCGGAATCGACTGACCGTTGGCCGGATTGACCGCGTAGCGGCCCGAGAAGACTCCCGTTTTCCTGGTTCGGTCGTCTTGTCGGTCGCGATCGCTTTTGTTGGCGGCTTTCTCACGATACGTTTCGACAGAGGTGCGCTGTCCGTCCGTTGTCAGCGATTCAATCAGATCGTGTTCAGGAGAAACGACGAGGTACGTTGCTCCAAACAGTGTATCGGGACGCGTTGTGTAGACGCGGAGGACATCGTCGCCCGGTTTGCGGGGGAATCCGTGCTGGGTGCGTTCGGTTTGCCAAACCAGAAAATCGGCGCCGATATGGAAATCAATTTCGGCTCCTGTGCTGCGTCCGATCCAGTCGCGCTGAAGCTTCTTGATCCCTTCGGGCCAGTTCACTCTTTCTAAATCATTCTCCAGTCGGTCTGCATAAGCCGTGATTCGCAGCATCCATTGTCGCAGCGGCATTCGCTGCACAGGATGCCCACCTCGTTCGCTGCGACCATCGACGACTTCTTCATTGGCCAGCACGGTTCCCAGCGCCGGGCACCAGTTGACCAGCGCGTCGCTTTGAAACGCCAATCGAAAATCGTCCTGATACAGCCGAACGGCGGCGGCGCCTTGATTGGCAATCTGTGGCGGGATGGGCAGGTCACTGATCGGACGCCCTTTTTGCTGTTCGGGGTCAAACCAGGTATCGAACAGCACCAGAAAAATCCACTGCGTCCAGCGAACGTAACCCATATCCGTCGTTGACAACTCGCGATCCCAGTCGTAGCTGAAACCAAGCATCTTCAACTGACGTTTGAACGTGTGAATGTTCTTTTCGGTCGACGTTCGCGGGTGCGTGTTGGTTTTGATGGCGTGTTCTTCCGCAGGCAGCCCAAACGCGTCGAATCCCATGGGGTGCAGGACTGATTTGCCCTTCATTCGGGCGTGGCGGGCGATAATATCGGTAGCGGTGTAGCCTTCGGGGTGCCCGACGTGCAACCCTTCCCCGCTGGGGTAGGGAAACATGTCGAGGACGTAAAGTTTTTCTGTGGCGATACGTTCAGGAGTTTTGAAAGTCCTGTTTTCGTCCCAGAATCGTTGCCAGCGAGGCTCAAGTTCAGCGGGGTTATATTTTGACACGGTGGGTATGGCTGAGGTCAGTTATCCTAAAAACTGAAAACAGTCTAACAAATTCCGCAAACGGATGCAGGGCGGTGTGAGAACGTAGAATAGAATTCATTGCCGCAGCACGTAGGGTGTGTGCAGCGGTCGTGCTGGCCCTTGCAACGGATGGGACATTTTGAACCATGTAGAAACCATGTAATGAGGCAGGAATACCCGCCCCCCAGTGTTCCGCTCGCCTTTGGAGGGTGCTGATGGAGCGATTTCGGTATTAAAGTACGTTTTTGTCAGCAACCCCCGACGGCTAGATAAACGTTTCCATTCCCCGTAAACGGTTACGCGATTTTTTGAGCGGTTCGCCCCCATCTGGTTTGTCTAGCGTCCGTTCATGGGCAGAATTATTTGGTACGATTGGAATTGATTTTGCGAGAACATGAATCGGCAACACGAAATGAATTTGCTGATTCCATCCCCTGAACAAACGCAGCTATGTGAAGTCCCCCGATGTCTCTGCCCATTGTCCAAAACATTCCACCCAACCCATCCGCAATTAGTTTGCTCATTAAGGGCATGTCGTGCGCCAGTTGCGTCGGTCACGTGGAAGCCGCACTCTCCAAGGTCGAAGGTGTACGCAGTGTCGCGGTCAACCTTGCGACCGAACGAGCAGAAATTCAGGTCACTCGGCCGGTGGATCGTGGGGTTCTGATTCAGGCTGTCAGGAAAGCTGGCTATGACGTGCCGGATGAAGGACCGGAGAGCGTTATCGAGCTTTCAGATACCCGCACGAAGGATGCTGAGCTTGCTGGGCTGAAATTTAATCTGATGCTGGCGGTTGGGCTGGCGTTACCGGTGTTTATTCTCGAAATGGGATCCCACCTCATACCGAGCATGCACGGATGGGTCATGAACACGATGGGGATAAGGCAAAGCTGGTATCTCCAGTTTGTTCTGACCACGCTAGTGCTGCTGATTCCGGGGAGACCCTTTTATTTCAAGGGAATTCCAGCACTGCTTCGTTTGAAACCGGATATGAATTCGTTGGTTGCTGTGGGCACGCTGTCAGCCTACGCTTATTCGGTTGTGGCAACCTTTGTCCCGCGTCTGTTGCCGGAAGGGACCGTGCATGTGTACTACGAAGCAGCCGCGGTCATCGTGGCACTGATTCTGCTGGGTCGCTTTCTCGAAGCCCGAGCCAAGGGACGGACGTCGGAAGCCATCAAGCGGCTGGTGGGGCTACAGGCCAGAATGGCCCATGTCTTGCGCAGCGGAAACGTTGTCGATGTTCCTGTCGGGGAAGTGGAGCTGGGAGATCGGGTCGAAGTGCGTCCGGGAGAACAGGTGCCGGTCGATGGTGAAATCGTCGAAGGGCAAAGTTATGTAGACGAGTCGATGGTCACCGGAGAGCCGATTCCAGTAGAAAAGGTGCAAGGCCACCGTGTCATTGGGGGAACCGTCAATCAAACCGGCGCATTCACCCTTCGAGCTACAGCCGTGGGAGAGCAGACGGTATTGGCTCAGATTATTCGCTTGGTCGAGCAGGCTCAAGGCTCCAAGCTGCCGATTCAGGCCGTCGTCGACAAAATCACATTGTGGTTTGTCCCCGCAGTGATGGCCGTGGCGGCGCTCACGTTCTTGGTCTGGCTGATTGTCGGTCCTGCGCCGGCGTTGACACTTGCCTTGGTCAATGCAGTTGCCGTACTGATCATTGCCTGCCCGTGTGCAATGGGGCTGGCGACGCCGACTTCGATCATGGTCGGCACGGGACGCGGTGCGGAGTTAGGCATTCTGTTCCGCAAGGGCGAGGCATTGCAACTGCTCAAAGATGCCAAAGTGGTCGCGCTCGATAAAACGGGGACGGTGACGGAAGGCCGGCCTGTGTTGACCGACCTGGAATTGGCCGAAGGTTTTGCACGAGCGAAGGTGCTTGGGTATGTCGCAGCGGCTGAATCGCGTTCGGAGCATCCGATTGGCCAAGCGATCGTCGAAGCCGCTCAACGAGAACACATCGCGATACCAAGTGCGGAGAATTTTGAATCGATTACCGGAATGGGATTGCGAGCGACCGTCGATGGCCGGCGCGTGGAGATCGGTGCCGACCGCTTGATGCGACAGTTGGGATTCGACATCAATCCGTTCACTACGGTGGCCGAACGCCTGGGTCAGGAAGGCAAGTCGCCGCTCTACGCAGCCATCGACGGGAGGTTAGCGGCCATCATCGCGGTCGCGGATCCCGTCAAGTCAGACGCAGTGAGTGCGATTTCCTCGCTGCATCAATTGGGTTTGAAAGTCGCGATGATCACCGGCGACAATGCACACACCGCGCATGCCATTGCTACCCAAGTGGGAATCGATCAAGTCATAGCGGAAGTGCTTCCCAAAGGCAAGGTTCAGGCCGTTCAAATATTGAAATCCAACTATGGCCGCTTGGCCTTTGTCGGAGATGGAATCAATGATGCTCCCGCATTGGCAACGGCGGATGTGGGCATCGCGATTGGCACCGGAACCGATGTGGCGATTGAATCGGCTGACGTCGTACTGATGTCGGGTAATCTGCAAGGAATCCCCAACGCCATCGCGCTATCGAAAGCAACCATCGGCAACATCCGGCAAAACCTGTTTTGGGCTTTCGCGTACAACACCGTATTGATTCCTGTGGCAGCGGGAGTACTGTATCCCATTTGGGGGGTGTTACTCTCACCGATTTTTGCCGCAGGAGCGATGGCGTTGTCCAGCGTATTCGTACTCATCAACGCCCTGCGTTTGCGTCGCTTTGAGCCACCCGCCGACGGTGCGAGTAACCCAACCGTTCAGGAGCGATAAAACGTTTAGCCGCAAGCCGAAGCCGACCACCATCGGTTTGCAACGATCATAAAAAAGCAGGTCGACTCATGGTTGACGCTGAAAGATCC
>CAYPXY010000015.1:0-60450 GCA_964414815.1 uncultured Pirellulaceae bacterium
CTTGACCAATCCTCAATATTCTCAAACAACGGACCCCTTGTGCGATTGCCCTGAGTTCCTGGAAATGCCGAACCGTACCTGAAAGAAAAATTACCAAACTTAAAGATATTGCGAGTAACATAACAGATAACTGCAATTGATTTCCAGGTATCGCCAGCAAAACATGAGGACAATTGTTCCACAATCGCAGGCCGCAAGCGTACCCCAAAGTTCGTGGTTCGTGAACGGCTACCGGAAATATCACTGTATCAACAACGATGAAGAAAATCACTCCAAAGAAATTTAGAGCAACGGTTACACGCTGGTGTGACGTAAGACATATGGATATCGGCATTGGTGATCCAGCTACGGCCGATCAAGTTGACAGATTCAAGAAAAAAATTCCGTTCAAAATGAGTGCGGTGATCGTCGGATTCATTAAAGAGTTCGGTGGTAAGATTCCCCGAAATCTTCCTCCAGATTACGTTATCCCCGGGAATTTCGCAATGGACGTTTCGCTTGGTCCATTTCTCTTGTTTTCGTTGGCACAAATTGCACAAGAACATAAAGATATGATGCATCTTCTGAAAAAGGAAAAACGATTTCAGAAGATTAAAATCAGATCTGCGAAAGGCATCGATTCAGTATGGTTTTCTGAATTCTGGCTACCTATTGCCGGGAATGGCAATGGAGATTTGATTTGTGTTGACTTGACGCCAAGGAAAAAGCCTCAACAAAATGGGCAACTCTTGCTCTTCGCTCATGAACTCGATATCAGACCGAAACTTGGTGATTCAATTCAAGAGTTTTTTGCAAATCTCACAGCGGCATATGAGGACGACATGCTTTATTTGTCAGAAGAATCGTATAGCATATGCAAAATGCGTGAAAAAGACCTTCCACGGCTTCAATTTTGAGACTCAACGATTTCTGTGTGGTGCAGAGA
The DNA here is from genome assembly GCA_964414815.1 of uncultured Pirellulaceae bacterium. Classification (GTDB taxonomy): domain Bacteria; phylum Planctomycetota; class Planctomycetia; order Pirellulales; family Pirellulaceae; genus Mariniblastus. The sequence goes on from CAYPXY010000015.1 coordinate 926, forward strand.
ACTACGTTATCAGCGTTCATTTTGACCAAGACGGACAGGTTGATAGTATTTCGATGGAGAGCTGATTGTTATATCGATTGATGTACACCGTCACTTAGGCGAGCGGCAGTTAAAAATTTACCAATAACCCATGGTATTCCAACAAGCAAGCTTTGATTGCATTGGCGATATTTTTTCTGGCCCTGTTCGTCACGAAGTGACGACGGCGCATAGCTGCGGGCTTGAGCCCGCAGTTTGATGCTGATTCACCATGGGGTCACGAAGTGACCAAGGCAATGAGCTTTGATGTTCATCGTCGAATTGATATTTGATTCCAGATTGCCAAGGTCACTTCGTGACCCAAGTGTCCGTCGGGCTGCTGACTGCGGGCTTAAGCCCGCAGTTATGCGCCTTCGTCCCGTACGGGACGACAAGGTTACATCCTTTAAGACGAGTGGCAGCAGAGACCAACCAAAATGCAGGCGAGTCTCTCCGAGACTTGCGAATTCAGCATCTCGGAGAGACACTGTTACTGTCGGTATACTTTTAGCTGCCGCTCGCCTAACGCCACGGATTTTGCAAAAACACCAATAGAAAGCCATCGCGAGTAAAAATGAGAAACCCTGAAGGTGCGAGGCAAGCTTGGGATACATCAGAAAGCATGAAATAAAGCACACAAAATGAAGAACGGTTTTCCGGTATGAGCAGCTATTTCTCCATCGAGATGAATTCCAACGATACGAATGTCGCGACTCGGGACACAATCGTTCCAGAGCAATTTGCCTGTCCAGCGTGTGGTTTCCGGAAAGAACTGACTCATTTGACGGACATTGAGAATGCTTACGATCCGGCTAACCTGCCTTTGAGTTTTCTTCAGCAGCCATTCCTTCCGGTGCTGCGTCGGGACCTGTTCATGGCAATTGGTGAAGAGACAATTCGAAGATATTGCTGGGGGTCCAAGCTTTATGAGGCAGGTACTGACCCATCATCAAGCGAGTTCTTCATTGTTGCTCCCAAGCGTGGGTGGGTTAATTTACGGGGCAACAAGAAATCAAGCTATCGAGCGTGTGAGGAGTGCGGCAACTATGCTTATTTTGGATGCGGAATGAAGACCTATGTGGTACGCCATGCAATTCGCGACAATCTTGAACTCTACATCGATCAGAGGTGCCACATTCTATTGAGAGATGACGTTACCGAAAGGGTTCTATCGGTACGGGCAAAGTGGCCGAAGCTGAAAATCAAGGAGTTGGAAATACTCGATGAGCCGAGAGATGGTTTTCCTGTTGATTTGCAACCGAAGCAGCGCTGATCCATTCAAGGAGTCCGAAATTTCTGGAAGCGGCAGGCAAGCCAGTTTTGAAGTTGCGCTATTTTGTAGGCCGGAACAAGGTCGCGGGAATAAAGGCCGCCGCACCCCAGTACCTGCCACCGCAACCCATTACTTGCCACCGCAACCACAGCTCCGGCACTACCTGGGCAGTGCCGAATCTCGGATGCGCCGAATGCTGCAAGCTTAAGCACTCAAACGCCTCCGCCGGACCGGTTCCGAATGCCGCAAGCTTAAACAGCAGTTTAATTGCTCCCCGCCGAATTTATTTCGGTGGGAGTAAGGATCAGTCACTATTAAAGCGATGCTCGAAAATAGGCTCCCCGCTGAGTTTATCTCAGTGGAAGCAAGGATCACGACAACTCGAAAGTGACTGATCCTGCTTTCTACCGAGATAGACTCGGCAGGGAGCATTGAAATCGGGAGTCGTCCTTAGTCATTGATCCTTGTTTCCACCGAATAAATTCGGCGGGGAACGAAAAATCGGAATTCCATTTTGTGGGCCGCTCAGTCATCGCTCCGCCGACGCAGGGGCGGGTGGTGGCGATGCTTAAACTTGCAGCATCCGGTACTGATCGTTGCGAAGCAACGATCAGTACCCCAAACCCTCTTTGAATAAAAAAAGCACACTACCTTGCCGGAGATTGTGTAATTTGCGGGCCAAAATCGGCTTGACAAGCGAACCTTTTCCCTTCACAATCTGTCGTTATTGATCGCATCACAAACTGCGGTTAACTCAAGGGCGCTTAGCTCAGTTGGCTAGAGCATCTCGTTTACACCGAGAGGGTCGGGGGTTCAAGTCCCTCAGCGCCCATTTACGCTATTCATGAACACCATCGAGAAATGTTTCTCGATGGTGTTTTGTTATTACGGCATGTCATCCTGTTCCAATGTCAGACACCCACGGTCGCGATTCCGTATCCTGTTCCGACGCGACGATTGTTGTAGGTCTGGAAGTCCACGTCCAACTCAAAACGGATTCCAAGCTGTTTTGTGGATGCTCGATCGAATTTGGAGCGGCCCCGAATACGCAGACTTGTCCGGTTTGCACAGGCATGCCCGGCTCATTGCCCGTTCTGAATCAGCGGGCGATCCGCTTGGCAATCAAAACGGGGCTTGCTCTCAATTGCGACATCGCCCGCTACACGAAATGGGATCGTAAAAACTATTTCTATCCCGACCTGCCGAAAGGGTACCAGACCAGTCAGTTCGACCTTCCAATCTGCCGAGGCGGACATCTTGTCGTGACGGATCCGAAATCAACTTTCGAGCCTCGCAAAGTTTGCCTTGAACGTGCCCATCTGGAAGAAGACGCCGGCAAGAGCCTGCATGACGAAAGCCAACCGGGCCAGCCGTCAAGCGCTGGCCAACAATCCAAAATCGATCTGAACCGAGCGGGAACGCCCCTGCTGGAGATCGTTACGAAACCCGACTTGCGATCGGCCGCCGAAGCCAAAGCTTTCTTGCAGGAACTGAAACTTATTTTGACCTACATTGCTGTCTCGGACTGCAACATGCAGGAAGGCAGCCTTCGCTGCGACGCAAATGTCAATCTTCATATTCCGTTTGCGGGAACGAACATTGCAACGCCGATTGCCGAAATCAAGAACTTGAACAGCTTTCGATCCGTCGAACGGGCCATCGACTACGAATCCCAACGACAATTTACGGCTTGGCAGAACTCAGGTTTGACGATCCATGAGGCTCCCAAGCAAACTCGTGGCTGGGATGATCGCTCGCAAACCACGGTGCTTCAACGGGAAAAGGAAGACTCGGCAGACTATCGTTATTTTCCCTGTCCCGATTTGATTGCCTACCGAACGGGCGATGACGAAATCGAGAGCCTCCATCTGGAAATCGGCCAGCTTCCTGCCGAACTTCGAGCGATGTTGATTCAAACTCACCAGCTTAAACCGTACGACGCAGACGTGATCGTCGCGCAGGGCAGGGGAGTCGTGGACTACTTTCTGGACGTGGCGGAACAGACAGGCGACAGTCGGCTTACCGCGAACTGGATCACTCAGGAGGTTTTGCGTTCCCTCAACGAATCCAATATCCCGATTGAACAGTTCCCCGTTTCAACCGATCAACTATCGGGGTTGCTGCAAAGGATTACGAACCACTCGCTGGATCAAAGTCGAGCGAAGGAGGTGTTGGCTACGATGATCGCTCAGCGACTCGATGCCGCCAGCGCCATTGAACAATTGGGAATCATCTCGGTCGACTCAGACGAACTTCAACAGCTCGCCAAGCAGATTTTTGACCAGAATCCTGACGTTATTGAACAAATTCGCCAGGGAAATACCAAAGCAATCGGTGCCCTCGTCGGCCAGGCCAGAAAGGTCAGCCCCAACGCCAATCCAGGGGCGGTCAAAGACGCAATTTTGAAACTTCTCTGATGGACGACTTCTCGCTTCCGCCGATTCCCGTTAAAATTCTCTGACCGTTCAAGGAATGCCACCACCGAAATCACTCAGCGGGAGAACAGAATTGCCCAATATCATTGAAGGAACTGTCAGTCGTATCGGCGCGAACGGATCGCTGATCACGGACATTCCAGTGGATCGCCTTGAAGAGGTTCCGGCCGATGAAAATACATCGGTTCGTTTTGGAGATCATGAAACGGTTGGTCTGTTTCCAACCGATCACGGCCAGCCCGACGCCACGATGGTCGCGAGCCTTGGCAAAAGCGGTTTTCTCGAAATCGAAATCGTCGGCATCCCGCTCGCCGAGATGCTGGGAATCAAGGTCGGCGAAAAAGTGGCCGTTCGATGGTAGATGCGAAAAGACCCGCGGCGAAATATTTCTCGAATCGAAACGCAAACCTCTCGCGGAAAAATTTCGGGTGGCTGGTCAGTCCGTATTCAGCGTCGCAACCAGAAGTGGGAAGGTTTTTTCTCGGACTCCACCTACGGTGGTAAGCGAAATGCACTCGCAGCCGCAAAAAAATTTCGCGACGAAACGGAAGCCACCTTGCGGGGCTTCTCCGTCAAAGAGTTGGCCGCCAATCCATCGGTCCGAAATCAGTCGGGAGTCGTCGGCGTGAGACTGCATCGCGAAATCAAGCTTCGCGATGGCTATGAGTATCATTACTGGTGCTGGGTCGCCCAGTGGATTGACGGGCGCGGTCAGCGAAAAACCCGTTCCTTCTCCGTGCATCAATACGGCGATGAAGAAGCCTATCGTCTGGCCGTCAATGCTCGCCGCAAAGGAGTGGCTCAAGCCAATCGATGATGGCTGTTTTTTTTAGGAGACTTGAATGCTGATCCATCGACACTTGTGCCAATTGCTGATTGCCGTCTCGTGTTGGATTATTGCCGACCCGCCAACTTTGTCGGCTGACGAGCCGTGGCTATCCCGTTCCCAAACGCTTGCTCAACAAGTCACCATCACTCGCGACACGTTCGGGGTTGCACACGTTCACGCTCCCACAGACGCGGGCGCTGTTTTCGGCAGCGTCTATGCCCGAGCGGAAGACGAAATGGCTCGTATGGAAGTTGCTCATGCTCGTGCGATTGGGCGCAATTCTCTGCTTGAGGGTGTCGATGGCATCACCGCCGATCGTTTCATTCTGATGTTCGAAATCCCTACCCTCGCACGAAAAGAATACGATACCGCTCCGCAGGACGTGCGCGTGCTGGCCGAAGCCGCAGCGGATGCGATGAACTTCTACTTGCATCAGCATCCTGATTTTCGCCCACGAGCCATCGAACATTGGGAGCCCTGGATGTTTTTCGCGGTTCAATATTCGTGGGCGTTGCATCATGTCTACAACGAAGCCAATCGCATCTATATTCAACACGGCCCATCCCATTCTCGTGAGGTACCAGAACCGGAACGAGCCGAACGTCCGGATGGTTCCAACGCCTGGGCTATTGCCCCCAAACGCACTCGGTCAGGTCGGGCCATGTTGTACATCAATCCGCACATCCCGCTGGATGAGCCTTATGAGCTCCATCTTTGCTCTGACGAAGGACTCAATGTTTCTGGCTTCGCTGGCTATGGCGGCGGGATACTGCCGTCTGCCGGTTTCAACCGGCACCTCGGTTGGGCTCTGACCGTCAACTATCCTGATATGGCTGACTCCTATGAAGTCAAATTAGATGTTCCCAATGATCCGATGGCTTATCGCCACGGAGAAGAGATTCGACGAGTCACAAGGTTTACAGCCACCATCCACGTACGGACCGACCAAGGCATCGAACCCCAGGAGCAAGTCTTCTTCAAAACTCACCACGGCCCGCTGGTCCTTCAATCGGGAAACAAGGTTTATGCAATTCGAGTGGCAAAAATCGATGAATTGCAAGCCCTCGAGCAATGGTATCGCATGGCCCGCGCCCAAAATATGCAGGAATGGCGAGAAGCTATTTCCATGTTTAGTATAATTTTTCACAATTTTATTTATGCCGATGCAGACGGCAACATTGGGTATGTCTATAACGCTGCCTTTCCAAAACGTAACCCGGAATTTGATTGGACAGAAATCGTTGATGGAAATGATCCGCGTACGGATTGGCTGGGATACCATGGGTTGGCAGAGTTACCTCAGGTGTGGAATCCGCCTTGCGGGTATGTGCAGAACTGCAATTCACCTCCTCTGCAAACCGCGGCCGAAGGAGAAAATCCGCCCGCGTCGCAGTTCCCACCCTACATGATCGGCCAGGATCTGGAAGACGGACGCGTTGCCATGTCGCACCAGATTCTGTCGGGAGCAAAGGACTGGACACTAGACGATCTTGAACACGCTGCCTTTGACACTCAAATCCATTCGTTCAAAACCAGCCGTGATTCACTGTTGGCGGACTTTGAGCAGCAAGCAAATGCTAACCCGGCCCTGACGGAACAGCTCGCCCCCGTCATTGAAATACTCAAACCCTGGGATGGCAGACTGAAGACGGATTCAGTGGCATCTACACTCTACGTCGTATGGCTTGAAAAACTTTTTTCACCCGCCTGGAGCCACCGCCGAACTGCCGGGGACCTGTGCAAGGCTCTTTCAGAAGTCGTGAATGAGCTTGAAAAAGATTTTGGTACGTGGCAAGTCGAATGGGGAAAGCTCAATCGTCACCAGCGTTTCGACAACTCAGCGGACCTGCTGGTCAGTGATGACCGCGAAAGCCTGCCAATCGCAGGAGCATCGGGCACGATGGGAGTCAGCTTCTGTTATTTGAGCCATCAACCCGGCACGAAGTTGCGATACGGCTATCATGGTAACTCCTACATCGCCGCCATCGAATTCGCAGACTCGCCGGTCGCGAGAAGCGTTCTTCCCTTTGGCCAGTCTCGTGATCCTGCATCTCCTCATTTCGACGACCAGATGTTGCTCTACGTCAACGGCAAGTTGAAACCTGTGTTTTTTACTCAAGAAGAAGTGAAATCCGGTGGCCTCCGAACCTACCATCCCGGATCTATCAGGTTTCTGCCGCAGGTGCCGAACTGGTGAAAAACAAAAGAATCAACACCCAAAAACAAAGGATCAAATTTTGGACCGGCAATTGCAAGGCCGTCGGCAGACTATAGATCATCGCGACGGCTGGGATCCAGACCACCCAGTTCGCAATCAGCACTGGCAACACATGGCGGCCATACCAATTTTTTCCAAGCGTCGATCGAAGCCGCCGAAATGAATATCCGCAGTCGCGCCAGCGGTAGAACAGCACCACATTGACCAGCCCCACCAGCGGCACCATCACGAACTGATCGCAAACCGTCTTGGCAACAATGGTTTGCAGAGTGGTCGAAGCGCCGAATAACCAGGCTTGAAATTGGTAGAACCAGTCCGTCTCGACTCCTTTGTAAGCCCACAACAAGGTGCTGGCGATGACAAATCCCCACGTTCCCTTGGTCGTGTCAACGCGAGTCACGCGTGCCACCAACGCAGGAATCAGCCCGCCAAAAACAGCGGTTGAAACGAGACTGAACTTCCAGCCAAGTTGACTCTTGAAATGGCCGATCGTATTGAGAGCCTCATGAATGGTGGGCACCAGGAAATAACCGCCCAGGATCGCCAACCCGAAAATCCACATCACCAAGCCCGGCCACCGATTCCGATACGCCGCCTGACGCCCCATCCACCACGCCGCGCGAAGGGCAGACTGAGTCTCGTCGCTTGGTTCGCCCAAGCCAGCAATCGCATCATCGGATTGAGGTTCATTCATAAATCGGATCATTGTATGTATAATTGAAGTATGGGCAACAACGAACCAAAATCTGCGGAATCTCAATCACCCACCGACGGGATTGTCGATCACGAAATGTACGAACAAAATCGTCAACGACGTTTACGCGATGCTCGTGCCAGCGAAGATGAATGGCTGGAGTGGTATCGAATGACTCCCATGGAACGCTGGCAGGAAACGTCAAAATTATGGCAATACTATTTACAAATCGGAGGAACGCTTGATCCCGAACCCGATTCACAAAGCCCTTTCGATCCTGACCGCCCACCAAGTACACCACCTGCTTATGGGGGGGCAGGCGTGCGTGTTATACGGCGCGGCGGAGTTTAGCCGGGATTGCGATATTGTCATTTTAGCAGACAACAAAAAGACACAACGAGACAAGGATTGGCCGATGATCCGTAGACTGGTAGAGTCACACTACGAACAGTTTCGAGACAATCTAACCTACGAGCAAGTTCGCTTCTGGTTAAGCGAGTCGCGAACTGCCGAAATGCTGACTCGGCTTGTGTCCGAATATCCTGAGCAAGTCAACGCCCTATTGCAACAACGGCCATTGCTCAAAACTGCAAAAGTTGGAAATCGGCTGTCTTTGAATGAGCAACTTGACGCCGAACAGGCTGCCGAGCGAAAGATAGATGAAGTTTATTGGCAGCCGCTTCGACGCGAGCTTGAAATGCTACGCCAGCGGCCGGATCGGCGTTAAACAAATTGCAGTCGGTCTTTTTCAGCCTGATTCTTGCAAATTTCGTCAACCCATTCACCACGGGAGTTGGTCGTGAATGAGGTTCTCAAGTGCCCTTGGATCACCCTGTTTCATCTCTGCCATGAGTTGCGTTCGTTTGATTCGGCGTTCAATTCGGTTCACAAATCGATTGACCGTTGCCATCTGGAAGCACACATCCGAAACGCCGCTCGCCCGGATCAACGGCATCCAGTCACGTAAATTATCGTCACTGAGGCCGAAAAAAGTTGTGCTGGAGAAAACGGTTCCCCGGATTGCGGTGCAGTCAGCGATCAGGGTTTGTTGATTCAATTCCACGATCACCGCGTCCGGAGATTGGTTCGATTCACGAATGCAATCCTGAAGATTGAGTAACTGTATCAGCTTGACGTGCTCCAGTCGTTGACGCAAATGAAATTCGATCGTCGAACGCCAATGAAGACTTGGCACATGTAAGACAATTTTGGGGACGGATTTCATGGAAGTTCTACTCGATCTCCTCGAATGCATCCGGCCCGATCCAGTCAGGATCGTCCTCCTCACCCGACTCACTCAGCGGTTCAAAATCGTCAAGGTCGTCGCCCGTATCCATTTCAGAATCACCCGGGCGAAACTTGAGTTTTTCCCGGAGCGGTGTCGGGTAGGCACGTTTTGATTTTTTCTTCGCTTGCGCTGACTCGCTCGAATTGGGTTCCGTTTCATCGTGGTCAGTTTCAAGCCCCAGAAGCTGCATTCGGCGCAACAACTTGGCTCGATTAAGCCCCAGCAACCGGGCCGCATGGGCTTTGTTGCCTTTCGACTGGCTCAGCGCCCGCATGACCAACTCTTTTTCGATCGACATCAGATACGATTCCAGCTCAATCGTCGTCTCCACACGATTATCCAGTTGCTGAGCCCGCAACGAGTCGTGAAACTTCTTCGGAAGGTCGTCCACGGTCAGCAAGCGGTTTCGCGCATGCTCTCCGGATGCAGTGACGATGGATACGAGCTGATCCAGATTTCCGGGCCAACGATATTCGGCCAATTTTTGCAACGCGGCTTTATCAAACCCTGTCACCGGATGTTTCCGATCTGATTTTTCCAGCAACGCCTGTGTGAGCAAAGGAATATCCTCCGCGCGCTGCCAGAGCGGCAGAAGTTCAATGGTGGTGGTTCCCAAAATGGATGCCAGCTCCGTATCGAATTCACCTTGCTTCGCCAGATCGCGCAGATCGCGTTGCGAAGTCGTGATCAAGGTCAACGACAACTTAACGGATAATATTGCGCTCAATAGTGCTGCCTGGGATGGGCCGTCCAGTAAATCGGCTTCGAGCAACAACAGCGTATCTCTTTGTGGTGGGCCGCTCCGCTGCTTCGCCGCTGAACTGCTCGTTTGCTGCTTGCGATCAAGCTCGGCAACAATCGTCTGAATCAAGGTAGGGTCAGCGATCGAGCCATCCACCAAAATCAAGTCGCCGCTGGTCCCTTCGGGACGATGAGCATGAAGGGTGCGTGCGAGGTGCTGCCGTCCGCTTCCTGGAGGCCCAACGATCTGCACCTCAGTCGCAGAACGGGCGGCCTGTTCGACTTGGCGGCGCAGTCGGACGGCAAAGGAACTTGAGCCAACCAACGAGTCGAGTGTATTCATTCGTTTTGACTGGCGCCGAATTTCCTCCAGTGCTGCATGAAGGTCGTTCGCTTCGAGATTCTCGGCTGCAATCGGGGGACAAGTTTCGAGATCATCCGTATCGCTGACAACCAGCAGAAACGTCTCTTCGTGGTTGGCGTCGACCACGGGAGATACCCATGCCCAGCGGTAACGAACGGTTTCACTTTGTTCGCTCTCGACTCGTGCTGAGATCAGGTACCGGAGGGGTGTCGCACTGGCGGGATCGTGGAAAGCATGGGGCGGTGGACAGATGGCCTTCAGTCGATCCTCAAGTTCGGTTGACTGCGGCTGGGAAATATAAAGCAGCTTTCTTCCAAACAGTGCATCGGGGTCGGTTTGCAGCCAGTCGGCACAGGCAGGATTGGCGTACTGAATCGTCCAGTCCTCAGCAATCAGGAAGATGATCGCTGCCGAGCGCTCAAAAATCTTTGCAAGTGCGGTTCCGCTGGTTCGAAATTTCGCCATGAATGGATTGCAGACAGGAATGGATTCCGAGGGATTCAAAACGGAATAGATTCCGTTCTACATCAAACGACCTCTTTCTGCTATACTGCCTCCTTTAAACAAGGACTGATCCCCCACCTCACATGGCCCGCGAAAAAATCTTAACCAATGCGCCGCAACCCGAGGATGACGATCCGCAACTGCGGCCCGGTCGTCTGAAGGAAATGGTCGGCCAGCGCGACGTCATCGAGCGTTTGCAGGTTGCCATTGATGCGGCCAAGCAGCGCAATGACGTGCTGGGGCACGTCCTGTTCGATGGGCCGCCGGGACTGGGAAAGACCACGTTCGCCCATTGCATTCCTGCCGAACTGGGCGTGTCGGTCGAGTTCTTATCCGGTCCGAGCCTGCGCGCGCCCAAAGACCTCGTGCCCAGCTTGACCAATCTCACGCCAAGGCAAGTCCTGTTCATCGACGAAATCCATCGAGTACCCCAAGCTGTCGAAGAGTACCTGTATACGGCGATGGAGGACTTTCGAATCGACCTTGTGATCGGTGAAGGAGTCAACGCGCGAACGCACAATTTCAAGTTGAAACCATTCACCTTGATCGGCGCCACCACTCGGTCTGGAATGTTGACCGGCCCTTTGCGCGACCGATTTCAAATTCATGAACATCTGGAGTTTTACCAGCTCGATGATTTGACCGAGATTGTGGTACGCAATGCAAAGAAACTGGCGATTGCAATCGACGCCGAGGCAGCTTTGGAGATTGCGATTCGTAGTCGCAGCACACCACGTGTCGCAAACAATCGCCTGCGCTGGGTTCGTGATTTCGCGCAAAGCCGTGCGGCGGGCGAGATCACGCTGCAAGTCGCTCGCGATGCGTTGACGATGGCCGAAATTGACGAATTGGGGCTGGATCGACAGGATCGGCGCTATCTTGATACATTGATTCGTGTTTGCTTGGGCGGTCCCACAGGCGTGGGAACGATTGCGGCAACCATGAACACCTCGACGGATACGTTGGAAGACGAAGTCGAACCTTTTTTGCTTCGCAGTGAATTGATCCTGCGCACTCCGCGAGGACGAGTTGCAACCGCGAAAGCGTTTGGCCATTTAAAATTTGATCCGCCGAAGGGTGGATTTCAAAAGGGATTATTTGATTAAGTATGACGATTGCATTTCTTTTCCCCGGACAGGGAGCTCAGACGGTCGGAATGGGGCTTGCGCTTTGCAACGAAGTTCCCGCCGCAAGAAAATTATTTGATCGAGCGAACGAAGTCCTTGGCTTCGATTTGGCCGATGTTTGTTTCAATGGACCGGCTGAAAAACTGAATTCGACGGTCATCAGCCAGCCGGCACTTTACGTCATGAGCATGGCATCGCTCGAAAAACTCAAGCTCGAAAATCCGGACGTGTATGAGTGCTGTGGCGCGGCGGCGGGACTGAGTTTGGGTGAATACACGGCGATTGCGTTTGCCGGAGGCTTGTCCTTCGAGGATGGCCTGCGACTGGTTCAGCTTCGCGGACAAGCGATGCAGGCGGCGGCGGATGAAGTTCCGAGCGGGATGGTGAGCGTGCTGGGGCTGGACCGAGAGAAAACGGACGCGGTCTGCAACCAAGCCCGAAAAGCGGATCAGATTTTGCAAGTTGCAAATTTGCTTTGCCCCGGCAATATCGCGGTTTCAGGCCATCTCGATTCCTGCGGTCAGGTAGACGCTGCGGCCCTTGCCGCAGGAGCGATGAAAACCGTTCCGCTTGCGGTGGCTGGGGCGTTTCATACGCCGTTGATGGAATCGGCGGTTCCCAAGCTGGCCGACGCGCTCTCGAGCATTGAACTTCAGCCGACACGTATTCCCGTTTATTCCAATGTCGATGCAAAACCGCACTCGTCACCGGATGAAATTCGCGAACTGCTGGTCCAGCAAGTTTGCGGGCCGGTCCTTTGGCAACAGTCCGTTGAGCAAATGCTGGCGGACGGAGTCAACGAATTCTACGAAATCGGAGTGGGACGGGTGCTGCGCGGCCTGATCAAACGCATCGATCGCAAGGTCGTTTGCCACGGCGTACCGGAGTAGAAACTATCAACCATCACCTAACATCTATCAACCAACAACCATGACCTTAGAATCATTCAACGTCGATTTGACCAACCAAACTGCCATCGTCACCGGAGCCTCTCAAGGCCTTGGCCGAGCTATTGCTATTGCGCTCGGCGCAGCGGGGGCGCGAGTCGCCTGTGTGGCGCGCAATGCCGAAAAGCTGGCCGATACGGTCGCCCAGATTGTTGCAGCGGGAGGTAAGGCTGAAGCGTTTGCCGCAGACGTCAGCGACAAAGACAGTATTGAAGGCGTGGTGAAAGCCGTTGCCGAAGATTGGGGGCGACTTGATATTCTGGTCAACAATGCCGGCATCACTCGCGATACACTACTTCCGGCCATGTCGGATGAGCAGTGGAATGATGTCATTACGACCAATCTGACGGGAACTTTTTTGTTTACCCGTGCCGCCGCTCAGCGAATGATGCGTGCCCGATATGGCCGCATCATCAATATCTCAAGCGTATCGGGCTTGATCGGAAATGCGGGGCAAACCAACTACTCAGCCTCCAAAGCCGGCGTCATCGGGCTGACACGCAGTTTGGCGAAAGAACTTGCCAAGCGAAAAATTACAGTCAACGCTGTGGCGCCCGGGTTTATCGAATCCGAAATGAGTGCCAAGCTTGGCGATGCGATCCTTGGGGAGGTCGTTAAACGAATTCCCGCCAATCGAATTGGTCATCCCGACGATGTTTCCGCTTGCGTTCTGTTTCTTGCCAGTTCCGCCGCCAGTTATGTGACCGGCCAGGTGTTGACGGTGGACGGCGGAATGACAGCGTAGTTGTCCGCCGCCCGTGGAATAGACGTCCACGTCTGTCGGTGGGCTGTTGTCAGTTGTCAGTTGGTTTAACCGCAACGCAACGCCAAGCAGTCCGCGATTACAATGGAATTGCTCACCGCTTCGTGTTGTGATTCTCTATTTTCGTGCATCTGTTTGTTTGGAAAGATATAGGTATGATAGCCAGACTGCTAGTCACTTTCGCTGTGATTCTCAATGCGCCGGCATCAGTTGGCAGCGTTTCAGAACGCTGTCCGTTTTGCTCTGCGGTGAATATGACGCTGGCAGAGCAGATCAAATTGAATGATCTGGTTGTGATTGCAACCCTGGTCGAACCTCCGGTGGTCGATCCTGACGAGCCTACGCTTCCGCCGGACCGAACCCCTACCGGGGACGTTCCGATGAGTGAAAAAATGATCGGGACGTTTGAGGTTAGACGCATCTTTAAGGGCGAGAATTTTATATCGCAGGGCACACGATTTACCGCTACGATTAAAGATATAGAGCAGGTGGCTGTCGGGCAGGAGTTTTTGTGTTTGGGGATTGGGCCGCCGTTTATCGCGTGGGACGAGCCGATTGCCAGCCATGCCCGCGTCGAAACGTATCTGGAAGAAATTCAGGAGCTGCCGGAAAAGGGACCGGAACGACTGATTTACTTTCAGGACTATCTGGAAGACGAGTTGCTGGTACTGGCCATGGATGCCTACGACGAGTTTGCCATCTGTGATTATGCAGACCTGATCGGGATGCGGGAGCAAATGAAACGCCACAAGCTGTGGGAGTTCATCCTGAAGCCAGAGGTTAGCGAAACTCATCGCCGATTGTACTTTACGATGCTGGGCGTATGCGGGCGGCCAGAGGAAGACGTGCCCAAACTCGAAGCCCTACTGCGATCCGATGATCCTGTGGATATGGCAGGGCTGGATTCACTGACCGCCTGTTATTTATGTCTCAAAGGAGGAGATGGGCTGGCGTTCATTGAGCAACGATTTTTCGTGAACGAAGACACCAGGTTCGAGACCATGCATCAGATTGCGGCTGCGCTTCGGTTTCACGGAACGGAGGTCGATATTGTGCCACGTGAGCAGCTGGTTACCACCGTCCGAAAGCTGCTTTCGCGCCCGCGATTGGCGGATCTGATTATCCCTGATCTGGCTCGCTGGGAAGACTGGACCGCGATGGAAGAGTTGGTGACGATGTTCAAACAGGCAGGCGATACCAAGTCGAATTGGGTGCGAGTCCCGATTTTCCAGTACCTGATCGAATGCCCGTTACCCGAGGCCAAAGCACATCTGGAAGAGCTAAAGTCAATCGACCCGGCTGCATTTCAACGCGCCATGACGCTATCGAGCTTCGATTTCGAGGATGAAGATGATGATGATGATGATGAGGAGGACGAGGCAGCGGGCGAAGAGGATGAAGATGAGGCCGACCGTTAACGAAGCAATACGTGAACAGATACAGAACAAGCTACCGCGTTATAACGGTAGCTTGTTCTGAGCTTTTACTTCGCTTTAGTTTTCTACACCTTCAGCGTTTTCTGCGCGGTCGCGTTGCCGTTGGCCTTCGCGACGGGGTTGGCCGTTTGCACTGCCTGCTTCAGCAGCGCCTCCTCGCCGTCCTTGCCGTCGGGGTTCCGCCGCTTGATCTTCCGCAGAAGCCGGCGAACGTGGCAACAACGTATCGGCTTCGGCCAGCATGAACGCGGCAATGGCAGACACCGTCGAGTTCTTCACAAGATATTCTGGAACGGCCTGATCCAGACGATCGTTTTGCGTGTGCCAGGCGTACCGGTAATCGGCCGTCCCTGTCTTGCCCCAAAAGAAGCCGGGGACTCCGACCGCGTTAAAGGAGGCATGATCGCTCGCGCCCCCTCGTACTGGCATGCGCGGCTGGACGTTGAGTTTAATAGGGACTTCAGGAAACGCGACACTCATCACTGCGACGACAGGGCTGAGCATTTCTTCCATATTCTCAGCGCAGGTCAAGGACGCTTGTTGATTGGTGCCACTATCATCGACAAAGACGGCCGAAATCTTGGCGCGTTCTTCTTCGGACAGGCTCTGGACGTAAGCTCTCGATCCAAGCAGCCCTTGCTCTTCGCCGGACCAAAGAATAAACCGAATGGTTCGTTTGGGTTTGACCTTGGCGGCGGTCAGAATTCGAGCGGCTTCAATCGTGACGCTTGAGCCCGTCCCGTTATCGACGGTTCCCTGCGAGCCGGGGCCATCCCAGCTATCGAGGTGAGCCGAAATGATGACGACTTCGTCCGGCAATTCGGTGCCAGGAATTTCACCGATGGTGTTGTAAAGCGGAATAGGCCCCGCAGTAAATTCATGTTTCAAATCGAATTCGACAACGACTTCTTCACCGTCGGAGACGCGGCTGTTAATAGCGTCATAGTCTGACCGGCGGACGGTCACGGTGACAACGGGAGACAAGTTGTTGATATCCAGCTGCATGATCCCTGGCACCCCACCGGTGTTGACGATTTCGCCTTGGGCCGTTGAAATATAGCCAGCGATTCCAGCACTTTCGATACGAGACGCAAATGCAGAATCAGCACCGCCCGGGCGACGTGTGGTCGGAGCACCGGGACGCTTGAGCACCCATGCGCCTTCGAGGCGTTCGGCGACGGCTTCCAGTTCTTCTTCCGTTCGCGGTTCGTGAACGACATGACCTTGACGAGGGCCGTCCGTTCCGGCTGACCAGGACCGGGTCGTGAATTCGAATCGCCGCTCAATGGGCTTGAGCATGCCGCCACTGCTGGGTCCTCGGTCGAAACGAACGGGCATTTGTCCCCATTCCTTAACTTCGACATTCTCCATTCCGAACTCCCGGAATTGATCAGCCACCCAGTGATTCGCTCGCTCAAGTCTTGATGAACCGGTCAGTCGAGGGCCGATTTCTTCGCAAAGGTAGGCCAGATGTTTCATCGTCTGGTTCCGATTCTTGCCCTCGTCGATGATCTTTAGCAAGGGATCCACCAGGGCACTGGGGATCACCGCGTCTTTGGTGGCAGTGGCCTGCTGTCCATTGAGTACGTCATCCTGACCGCAGAGCCGTCCGGTATTGGATTCGAGAAAAATTGAAAAAACAGCGATTCCCAACAACCCTGGCAGGAACCGATTCAGAAATGGTGGTGAACTCATTCCGTTAGTGACCGAAAAAGTGCCCATATGACGCCCTTTATGTGTGAATGATGATGGCCCGCCAACCCCGAAGTTTCTAACGATGGGTACAACTATCCTTTACTGGGGAGAAACTTTCAACTCCCCCAATCATTCCCGGCTGGATTACCCGGGTTTTTAAACAAATTTACCGACGGACCAGAGCCGTTTATGGCCCCTATCAACAGCAAATATTGATTTCGGCAAAAAAATCAGGCAAAATAGGTGGAAAGACCCTTGACCCTGTTTATGTAAATCCTCTATCTTTTTAGGCGTCCTCAGACAACCATTGTTTGTGGAAACGCAATCGTAGTTTGTAGAAGTATTTAGTTTTCCTCACACTGAAAAGGAGGCCGATTCATGGCATCGGTCCAAGAACGAGTCATCAACATTGTTGCTGAGCAACTTGGAGTTGAAAAAGAAAAAATCAAACTGGATTCCAATTTTGTCAACGATTTGGGCGCCGATTCACTCGATACGGTCGAACTGGTGATGGAACTGGAAGAAGAGTTTGATATCAATATCCCCGACGACGCTGCCGAAAAAATTCAGACCGTCGGACAGGCAGTCACTCATATCGACAGTTGTCTCGCTGCGTCCAACTAGTTGTGGGTTGTTGAAATCCCCAGGCAGATACAAGATGTGTTTGCTATAGGAATCGTCCGCAACACCACCTGACTCAGCGATAAAACAATATCCGCGCTTAGCTCGCACTGGTACGATGTTGCCTCTGCGGGCTTTTTTTGGTTTTCAGAGTACCGTTTTCGGTTTTCAGTTATTCAATCTGTGCCGAAAGGGCGGTTGCGATGACATGCCATTCGTTTGAAGATTTGGATGTTTGGAAAAAGGGATGCCGATTGTCTGTACAGGTGTTTGGATCTGAATCAAAAGAAATCTCGAAAATGTTGACAGGCCTCATTCGATCTCTAAATTCGAACGATGTCGATACTGAAAATTGAAAACTGTACTCTGAAAACTGAAAACCATGACACGTCGAGTTGTTATCACTGGTTGGGGAATTGTGACTTCGCTTAGTTGCGATGTGGACGACTGTTGGCAGCGATTGCTCAACGGCGAAAGCGGCATTCATCCCATCACTCTTTTTTCTGTCGAAGATCAGAAAGTCAAATTCGGCGGAGATGTCCAGAACTGGGACGCGACGGAAGCACTGGGCCAGAAAGAGGTCAACAAAATTGACCGCTACACCCAGTTCGCGATGGTAGCGGCTGACAATGCCCTCCGGTTTGCCAATTTTCCAACCACTGCGCTGAGTGCAAGCGGCAGTAACAGGCTCGAAAACGGGCATCGATACGGGGTGGTAATGGGCTCCGGGATCGGCGGGATGCTTACCCATGGCGAGCAAATGGAACGACTGATCGCCAAAGGTCCCAGCCGCGTTTCACCGATGACCATCCCCAAACTGATGCTCAACGCAGCGGGCGGCAATATCGCAATCAAGCATGGCTTCCGCGGGCCGAACTACAGCGTCGCAACAGCCTGTGCGAGCGCCACTAACGCCATGGGGAACGCTTTCGATCTGATCCGTATGAACGTGTGTGACATGGTCGTTACCGGTGGAACCGAAGCCGCCCTCGATCGACTCGGACTGGCGGCGTTTTCGAATATGAAAGCCCTGTCAACCTACGATGGCGATCCAGCGAAAGCCAGTCGCCCGTTCGAACTCCACCGAGATGGATTTGTGTTTTCCGAAGGAGCCGGCGTGTTGTTGTTTGAGTCGCTGGAACACGCTCAAGCCCGTGGAGCCACCATTCTGGCAGAAGTCGTCGGTTTCGGAACGTCGTGCGATGCCGGCCACATTACATCTCCTGATGAGCGGGGCGAAGGCGCTGCCGCCGCGATGCAAGCCGCACTCGAGAGCGGCAATATTCGGCCTGACCAAATCGACTACATCAACGCCCACGGAACCAGCACCCCACTGGGCGATAAAGCCGAAACGCAGGCTGTTAAAAACGTGTTGGGCGATCATGCGACGCGCGTGAGCATCAGCAGCACCAAATCATCCCTGGGCCATTCGCTCGGCGCCAGCGGTGGGATTGAACTGATCGTCACCGTCAAAGCGATTCTGGAAGGCGTCGTTCCGCCCACCATCAATTTGGAGACTCCCGATCCCGATTGCGATCTCGACTACACGCCCAACACTCCCCGCAAACGGGACATCACCTACGCCATGAGCAACAGCTTCGGGTTCGGCGGGCACAATGCTTCAATCATTGTGAAGAAGTTTGTTGAGTAGTTTTAACTAATTCGCATACACCGGAATTTCGATGTCGTTTCGATAGTCGGCTCCTTGATAGATTCGCTCAACGAAGATGCCGGGAAGATGAACGTCTTCTCCCTGGATTTCGCCCAGCGGAACCAGTTCTTCCACTTCGGCGATCGTTACTGTTGCCGCCATCGCCATGAGCGGTGAAAAATTGCGAGCGGTCTCTTTGAACCAAAGATTCCCAAACGTATCACCTCGCTGGGCTTTGATCATTGCAAAGTCAGCATGGAGCGGCAGCTCCAAAATGCAGGGTTTATCAAAGTGCTTGACCTCCTTTCCATCCGCAACCACCGTACCGTAACCGGTGGGAGTATAGAAACCGCGAATCCCCATTCCCGCGGCGCGAATTCGCTCGGAAAACGTTCCCTGAGGGACCAGCGTGACGTCGACCTCCCCGGCCAACATCTGCTGTTCGAGATCCGGATTACCGCCGACATAGGAACAGGTGGCTCTTGAAATCTGTCGGTTCTTGAGCAGCAATGCCAACCCGCGACCGGAGTTGCCAATGTTGTTCGAAATGGCATGAACGTTTTTGATTCCGCGTCGCACCAATTCGTCGATGCTGTTTTCAGGAATCCCGCACAAGCCAAACCCACCACTCATCAATGAGATGCCGTCGGTGACGTCAAAGAGTGCTTCAGATGCATTGGGGAAAACTTTACTTTTCATGGGAATAAGAGTTACAGGTTGGGAATGATCGCTGATAGGTTCAAAGTAGTTTTAAACGCAAGGGCGCGAAGACGCAGAGACGCTATGAAGGAACTCGACCTTCTTTGAATATCCCTTGCGCCCTCGCGTCTTGGCGCCCTGGCGTTGAAGTTTTTATCTTCCATGGTTATAGATTGGGAATGATCGCTGAAAGCTTTAAACGCAAGGGCGCCAAGACGCAGAGACGCTATGAAGGAACTCGACCTTCTTTGAATATCCCTTGCGGCCTCGCGTCTTGGCGCCTTTGCGTTGAAGTTTCTACGTTGAAGCTTTTGCGTTTCATAGGCCATTCACCACCCGATGGATTCCGTTTTTGACGATTCGCTCGCCAAAGTTGATCACCAGTCCTAATTTCAGTCCGGTCAACCGCAAGTAAGTCAATGTTTGGGCTTCGAAAATCGCGTTGTAAGCTGTCACTGCTTTGCACTCGACGATGACCAGCTTGTCCACCATCAAATCGATCCGCAGAGGCGAAGCCAGTATGTGCCCTTTGTAGGGAATGGGGAGTGACAACTGACGTTGTACCTGGCAACCCCGTTGTTGCAATTCCCAAACCAAGGCTTCCTCATAAACACTTTCGAGTAGGCCGGGGCCTCCGAGAGTGCGGTGGACTTCGATTGCAGATTCGACGATGAGCCGGCTGATTTCATTTTCGGTCATGATTTTAATCCTCAACTGATGGAACGCAAGGAAGAGAATTTTAAACGCAAAGGCGCGAAGGCACAGAGACGCAAAGATTAACTTTCTGTAATTAACTTACTTTATACTAATACCCCTTTGCGGCTTCGCGTCCCGGCGTCTTTGCGTTAATCCTTTTGAGTAAGGAGGAGCATTCTGACCGTACTGTCAGGATTTTTGAACACGAGCAAGAAACATTAATAGATCAAGCGCTTCTTAAAGTTTCCCTCATTTTCTCAAATGCTTCGTCCAGTCGCTTCTCTTCCGATACCAACGGTGGCGCCAGGATCATCATGTTGCCTTTCGTAAACAAATACAACCCATTCGCCACCCAAGTTGTCCACGGCGGCAACTCACGATCACCGAATTCGATGGCAGCCAACATTCCTTGAATACGAACGGCCGAAGCGTTGAACGTCTGGGCAATCGATTGCACACCGTCTTGGAATACGGCTTCCAAGCGAGTTAGATTTTCGCGAAACGTCCGCTCGTTGATCTGATCCAGCACCGCCCCCATGGCAGCCAGTCCCAACGGATGGGCATAGTTCGTCAAACCGCCAATCAAAATCTGATCGTCATAAAACTGGGCGATAGATTGACTGACCCAGACCGCACCGAACGGAATGTATCCACCGGTGATTGCTTTGCTCATGCAGATCATATCCGGCTTGGCATCCAACGATTGAAACGCAAACGGCGTTTGGCATCGGCAAAACCCGACCAGGACTTCATCCAGAATCAAAATCAAACCCCACTGGTCGCAAATCTTTCGCAACCCGGCAAACCATCCTGGCGGCGGGATGACCACTCCATTCGTGCCGGAAATTGTCTCCACAATGATTGCAGCGATCCGTTCAGGTCCGACCTGTTCGATGACCTCACGAACGCCGTCCGCGTTGGGATCGACATCGGGTTCGGGAATGCGTGCCGTCCCTTCGTCAAACGTCAAATGTTCATCGCTTCGCCAGTCACCGGAGACGGACATCGCGCCCAATGAAGCACCGTGGTAGCTTTTCTTGCGAGCAAGGATGATGGGCCGTCCGGTGACTCGTCGAGCCATCTTGATCGCATTTTCGACCGATTCCGCGCCGCTGACGGTATAGAAAACCTTGCCCTGGTTTTGTCCGGTCAGCGAAATCAACTCGCGGGAAACACGTTCCTTCAGTGAAAAAGTTCCTTTCGGCGTGCAGATCGGCAGCTCGTGAAGTTGCCGGGTGATGTGATCGACAATGGGCTGATTGCTGTGGCCAAACGATGCCTGAAAACTCGTGGAAATGAAATCATACAGCCGGCTTCCATCCGACAAAATGAACTCGTCATGCTCGGCGCGTTCGATATTGAGACTTGGCATCGAGCGCTGCTTGGTCCACGTATAGAAAAATGAATTCATAAGTATAAGTAGAACAGAATGAACTTCGTTCTAGGTTGATTCCAATTGAAACTCGTGTTGAACAAAATTTGCGTCATGAAGCGGGTCGCCCCGCCACATTCGAACCAGGCCGGTATTCAAGTCTCCGATCGCACCGCCGCAGGTGATTGAGGGGTCTTGCGAATGGGTTTGAAAATTTGAACAAATCGATCGGGGATAGCCTTCGTGATCATTCAGTAACTGGCTTGCCGTTTCAAGATCAACCACATCTCCGATTTTCTTCTCGATCAACTCGTATCGGACATGGGTTGTCGAAGTCATGGCAACTCGAGCCTCCTGCTGGCGGACCGTTTCGCTCAAACAGTGATTGGTGTGAAAGAGACAGCCTTCAGTTTCTCCATTCAGTTGCGAAACCATTTCATCAGCGGATGGAGAGACTTCCCAGAACTCGCCACCGTCTCGCCCCGCCAACAGAAAGCTTCGGCCGGAAGTAAGTAACCTGCTTTTCAAGAGGCTTCGTTGGGCTTGCCGGTCTGGCGTTTGAAGCAACCGACGAATCAGAACGGGCCACAGCACGCCCGGCTTTGCCCCAACCGTGTTGAGATTGTTGACACCGACCATTTGCCCCGTACCGGAATATCCCATCATCCCGACACATCCAACCAGACTGAACACAATGAGCTCCGGGCGATCATCGGCCGCCGGGATTTGGATGCAACACACATATCGTTTCGCACTGCCATGC
The DNA here is from genome assembly GCA_964414815.1 of uncultured Pirellulaceae bacterium. Taxonomy (GTDB): domain Bacteria; phylum Planctomycetota; class Planctomycetia; order Pirellulales; family Pirellulaceae; genus Mariniblastus. The sequence continues at coordinate 23,060 of CAYPXY010000015.1, forward strand.
ATGTCCCAGGTCTGTCCCGCGACTCGATTTCCGTTTCGATGGACGTAAATGGCGCTACATCCTTGATCGGGTACTTCGATATCCCGGAAGTCCGTGTAGTTGTTGAGTACCACCATATCCGAAATCGAAACCGCAGCCCCTTCGGCGATCCCTTCAACCTCATCCGCAAGATCAACGTCGAATTTTTGGGTTAAATGCCACTGCTCTTGGGCCAGTGACTCGATCAACGCCGAATCCAGCCGGGCATTCTTCTCTCGCATCAATTTTGTACGAATTTTCACCAATTCTTGAATAGCAGTCCGCCACGATTCACCATGCGCACGCCCCCAGTTTTTCGGGGTCGAACCGGAAGCATATTCGATAATGGGAAATTGAATGTCCATGGCAGGCTGGGACAAAGTCGTGGCAAAGATGTTTTACTAAAAAAAGCCAATCACTGCGACAGCTTATAGTTTTAGTTACATTTTATGGCAGGTTTCCATCCGACCGTTCGAGCCTTTGAAAGTCGGGTTGTAATTTTGGCAAATCGTGGTATTATAATACCACAGACACCAGGAGTCGATAGGTGTCGTTTGGTTCAATTATATGGGATCTTGAGGACGATCCTGAAGGAAATGTACAACACTGCTTGGAACATGGGAGTCACCCAAGAAGAAGTAGAAGAGGTATTCCAAAACATTATCGACTCGGACATTAGTCTATCCTCTGGTCGACCGGTAGTTTTCGGAGATACAAACGGAGGCCGTCATTTAATGGTGGTTTATGAGGAAGTCAATTCTGACACTGTTTATCCAGTAACCGCGTATGAAGTGCCAAGGAAAAGAGAACGATGAAACGGATCAACCGCGACCGGCTTTTGACGCCGGATGAAGCTGCCAATTACAAATCGATTCGCGCCAAAGTTACGGAAGACCTTCCTGATTTGATTGCTCGACATCATCAGCGGATGGCTACTTTGGATCAACTGGATGAAGTCCTGGATCAACTCAAGGCCGCGCGTGAGTCCAAGGGACTGAGTCTTGCTGACCTGACGGAACTGACCGGCATGGATCGATCGGCGCTTTCGAAACTCGAAAACGGACAGCGGGGAAACCCAACGGTTGAAACTCTGGTACGTTACGCAGAAGCGGTTGGCAAACACCTCGTCGTGTTAGTTACGGATCGATGAAATGTTCTAACCATTGACGATTCTTGCCAATTCCTTCAAGCCGGCTTCTGATTCTGGATCGAACTCGGGAATGGCAGCATCACTTGGCCAACGCAACGGGCAACGATAATAAATACAATCGCGATACGGTTGCTGATCGGGATAGTCATCGATCAACCGCCGGGTTTCAAAACTTCCCATTCCCAGATTAATTGCCCACATTCCTGCTGCCAAACGATCCCGATTCCTGCCGTGAATCGCGTTGTGACCCGCAGCCGTAGCGTACAGCGTGATGCCCTGCTTCAGAATCTTTCCCAACGCCCCACGAAAGGCCGCTGCGACGGTCAAATCGAGAACATAAAGGGTGTGTCGATCAGATCGGTACGGATCATCAAGCGTTCCTCGTTCGTCAGGAAACAATTCGAGCGGTCCTGCGAAAGCCATGCCGGCAATCGAATCGTCGACTTCAACCACAAGGCCAAAACCGAAAGGATCGGCAAACAATTGGTCGAATTTTTTGATGGGAGTCTGTCGCACTGGTTCGTAGACGGCCTCCTGCATCGCAGCGACCCGCTCCCTGAAAAGCGGCCAGTTGTCAGAGCCGATCAATGTAACACGGCTGTCATGCAGTTTAGGCGGCAAAGCCCCCTGAATGAATCGCAACTCGTCGTTCGGATCGAGTTTTTCGCCGCGCGAAATCGACAACTTGTGAGAAAGCAGTCTTGCATGGAAGCGATAATTGTTGGCCGGATCGCTGTAGTTTGACTCAATAAAATCGAAACGGTCTGGCGTTGCGGTGCCGTTGTTGTTCCATACATTGGCAATGGCATCAGCGAGAAACTCAATGTCATGCGAAGTAGAGAGCAGTGGAATTCTAATATCGACAAACGACCCGGACGATATTCCGGCCAATACTCTCTGATCTAAAAACAACTCCAACGGATTGTCGTGTCGGCTGTTGAAGTCGATAAAAATCTTATTGCCTTCAACGGATATAGCTCGTTCCAATTCAGGAACACGAGCGGACCGTGCAGCGATTGCTTCCGCAAGTTTAGTTCCAATGCAATCAAATTCTTCTGGAAACTGTTCGATGATGTTCAGAGCAATATAGCTTCGAACATCGGTACGTGGCTTACCTCCATCCATCAGCGAACCGAATTTGTTATCGGCTCCGAAATATCGCGTGATCGCTTCTCGCAATTCGGTAGTCGTCTCTTCGCTCCACCCATTGCTCCAGCTTTCCGGATGCTGAATCGTGCCGAACAGGGGCGTTGAGTTGTACCCCAGCCCCATTCCTGCGCTGACTCCATCAAAAACAGGTTCGGCATCGTCGAACACTAACCAAGGCCCGACCGATCGCAATAGATTCGCTTGGGAAACAAGCACCTTCCTGCGTTCAACTGGCGACTTGTCCGCAAGCTGTTTCAATTCGACCACCAACTTCTGACTTCTGACTTCTGACTTCTGACTTCTGACTTCTGACTTCTGACTTCTGACCTCCGACCTCCGACCTCCGACCTACCCAATCACTTCATTCAAAATCTCTTTAAACTGCTGCGTCGTGAAATCCATTTTGCTTGACGCGCGGGCGCAAAGCGATTTTTCTTCTTCAGCCAACTCGCCATCAACGGCCATCAGCCGAATCATTTCTTTCAGCAGCAAGACTCGACTGGCATGAGATTGAGGAACCTGAATTTCGATTCCGGCTTCTCCAATTCCAGCCACGATCGTTTCGAGCTCATCGTTCGGGATTCCCCAACGATTCGCTCGGTCGATCAGAAATCGGATTTCTTCCTCCGTGAATTTCTGATCGGCAGCAGCCAGATTGACCAGATTGGTAAACAGCTCAATTTTTTCCATGACAGCGACATTCGACTGGAGAGAAAGTTGGGAACGGTTACCAACATTTTAATGGTCAATCGGCTCTTTCAACAATCGGGCTTCCTCTGCTGAGCTTTGGAAGCAACTCAGAATCAATCCCAAGTTAGTTACCGTTTATTAGAGTCCTTTGTAAATAAGCCTCCTTCGGCCATCAGATAGGTTTCCATATCATAAACCTGTCCCGATACGAACTCAACCTGGCTTTTCAAGGTGATGGCAATTCGGACGGCCAGATTTTCAGCAAGCTCATCCAACGATTTGACTTCCTCAAGCGACTTTACGGATGGTTGATAGTCACTCATGTCGAACCCCTGCGACGTCGTTCGACGCTGCCGCTCACGGCTCCAGAGATAGGTGCCAATCCAGATCTGAAATTCAGATTTCCAGGCATAGTACACCAAAAAGGGTTGCCCCTTTCGCCCGAATTGGTTCATGTAAAACTGGTTCGCTGCGGCAACATCCAGATGACATTCTCGCAGCGGAACTTGATTTTCGTTGAACGATAAAGACCGTTCCTTTAATCCGAAAAAAAGAAACTGATCGGTTAAGGCGTAGCCATAGATCATCCAGCCTTTTTTAAACTCCTCAAACTCGATCTGAGGATCTTGAAGGTTGGGCTTCATTGTTTCATAGAGTTTCCGTAAGCGTTCCTCAGATTGCTTTTCGGTCTCATACCAATAAGAAATGGAATCTTCCGTGACTTCGTCTACCGAGGCTCGCCCCCCACGTTTGACCAGCTTTTCAACAATCATTTTATAAACTTCGCGATCCTTGACTCCAACCATCACGAAAAAGTCTCCCCGAGTTTCCAACGAGGGATCCTCAGAGTTTCTCAACAGCAATTCTGGCAACTTACTATAGGCGACATTGCCAAAAAAGCCAGTCGATCCAGGAATCAATTCTCTAACCAGATCGATATCAACTTCACGGCGACGCACTTGAGCTACCGCAGCGTCAAAAAAGCCATCGCCTTGAATCGCATCGACCAGTTGCCGGGTCACTTTATAAATGCCTTCAGGATCAACATGAGCAAACCAGGCGGAGCGGATGTCCTCTGCCAGCGGAGGAACCCTTTCAATTTCTCGAACGCCTGACAACAATTCCCACACTCCGGTTCTTGGCAAGGCTTGACGAATATGGAGTCGTCCAGTGATCAAGGGCTTCAAGCCTGTTTCATTGCCAGGGGTCGCTCCGCCGAAATTGACTTTCAAGATTGCACCGGGAAGTTCATGTAGTCCGGTCGATCTGAATTGTTCTTCGCTGAGGAATCGCAGAAAAGGTCTGGATATCGAAGGATCAACGTAAAGGATCAGATCACTTTCATCGACTCCTGACAAGTGACTGGATGACAACCACTTCCGGTTCTGGGCAAGACTTCGCTTGGGCCGAGAATTGGCCCGCAGCGAATCCCTCATTTGTTTTGCACGCGATTCATCCGGATGAATAAAAATCCAGCCTTCGTGCAGAAACCAGCTTCCAGCATTAAAAGGCAAAGCATGAATGGAATCTGCATTGTCAAAGCGGTCTTCGGCAGCTTGCTTCAATTCGGGTGTCAGGAAAGCGGTTATCAACTCGCGGAGGCACCGATTTATTTTTGCTGCTTCATCATGCGGGCACTCAATCGCGGCAATCCAGTCCCGCCCAGCCGTTTTAGCATTCAAAAATAAGTACGATCTGCCCAGTGAAAATTCATTGAAGACGGACTGGAACTCTTCGAGGGATTTTCCATTCAGTTGCAGCCCTCGGCTGGCAAGCAACTCCCGGCAATGGTCGCTGTCGAGTTCTTCAACAAATTGGCTCAACAGTTCATAATTCCAAAAGTCCAATTTCCTTACTTTGCCCATTAGATTCGAGGCGTCGGCAACTTCCAAAACCACCGCCTGATCGGGTTCCAACCACTCAACCGGATCAAATTCAGCTTGTAATCCATACGCAAAGCCGACGGAATAGAAGAAGCCAATGAAGCTCCCTGCAACTTTGGTACAAGCGCTATGAAACCATGAAGCTGAGCCAAGATACATTGCTGTGTCCAATCGTCGAAATCCGAGAAGGTAAACGAAAAAATGCCTAGTGCAGCGTCCAGTCTTAATTTTGGGGTAGAGACTGCCTTAACGCTGCCCAATCAAAACTAGTTGCGGAAACACCAACCCCAATCTTTGTGTCGACGCTGCATAAGTTGTAGCCGAAACCGACCTAGTCTTTACCCAATTGCCGCCGTTGCCCAATCGCCATTTTTTCGGTCTATCCAAACCAGAGCGGCACAAATTCCCGCTAATGCCAAAGGAATCGCAATCGTTAGAGGACCGATCGTCTGACTAAACGAGCCAAAACAACCACAGTCCGTCCGAATACCTCGAAGAAACACAGAGATTTGAGCTAAACCACAAACAGTGAAGTAGAGAAAGCACAATTTCAGAGTCGTCCTTGGCCAAAGGCTTGCCAGCAATGCGGTTCCAAGCACTGATTCAATTGCCATGGCCCAAGGCAATAAGATTGAGGAAACACCAAACTCAAAAATTTGGTAACGAAGGAAGCTGCCCAGAAACATGAAAGGATTGTTGAAATGAGCCATGCTTGCGAAAACAAGCACTAACCCGATAAAAATCCTAAGCAACAATGAGACAAGATTTGTCATTTTATAAAACGGTCCAGCTGATTCGTTTCAAATTCCTGGAAAGAATCCATTTTGATATAACCGTGATATCCCGGTCGATATACCGATACATCCTTGAATCCGAGTAGTTCAAGGCGTTTTGCGATTTGGTCCGCCCACAAGCAATGCGAATTCATGCAGTAAACGACTGTCGGAAATTCTTTGTTCAAATTTGCAGTAACCGTTACAAATTCCCCAAGGCGACAGTTGATCGGCAAGTTGATCGCATCGCCAATTTTGCCGTGAGAAAAATCCGATGGCTTTCGGGCATCAATCAATTGAACGTTTGTAGTTGACAATCGATCTCGATCATTGTGTACACGAACAGATTCTGTCGAAAATACTGACTTTGCAGCAGCTAAGCGAACTGCATCAGGATTGTTCAAATAACTAAACTCGCTGGCAAAGCTCCAGGTAACTCCGATCACTAAAGATAAAACCAACAAGATCAATGAATTAACCCCGAATCTGTCTCGCTTGAACGCAGAAAATCGGCCAAAACCGATCAACAGCACCAATAACAGTCCGATCGGCATTGCTTGTCGTAATCGTGATCGCATCCCAAATCCATTTGATCTCCCTAATTTGTCTTCCCGTGATACGAGAATGGCAACAGCGTCCCAATAAGTCATCAGCTCGGCGGGAGAAATCTCCATCCGATCATTAGGCAAATCAACGATCACAACATTTCCATTGTCTGCAAATCCATCACACACGATCCAATGCCCGCCGGCTCCGTCTGCATTCTTGAAGTGAAGAATGGCTGGACCATCAAACCGTCGCAATAGATCTATGGAGGCATTCGATACGGCTTCCGCTGACAATCCGAAGTCCTTGGCGGCGCGCTTCAAATCAGGAATCGAACTACCGTACCGCGAAGTAAAATATTTGTTAGCAACAATCTCATTCAATGGAATCCGAATACCACATCGGGCAGCACACCACGCAAGTGAATAGACTCCACAGTGAGTTGAAGAAGCCGATGAGTTAAGATAAGGTTTTCGGACAAAACCTGAGTTTGTTTGATCGATGGAAATCGGTGGTCGGTCGGTCTGATCTTTCAATTCGCGTTCGATCAGCCCTTCTGCTTCTGGATCAATCGGCGTGCAAATTTCATCGTTGACCAGCACATAAAAAGGACTCGCATCTCCTTCCTTTTGCACCTTCACACCATCTTCAATATGGAAGGCACTCCACTGTTTCAAGTCTTCAATGGAAATGGGGATCGTTTCCTTCAGCACATAGCGAATACTTTCAGGATTTGGCACCCGGCCTCCCGAGAATGTCGTGACCTCGCCATGTTCACCAACTGTCACCACACGGTACTCCGAGGTCCAGGTTTTATCCTTGTACGTTTCCTTGTCGAACCAACCTTGTAGTTTTCCACTACAAAACTGAAACTCAAGTCTCGCAGCCTCATTTTTCAAAACCCGCTCGTGATCACCTTTTCCTTCAACGACAACACACGACTGGGCAAAATCAGATGAGTGTATCGAAGTGATGACTCCGTCCGAATGGAACACTCCAAAAAAAACTGAATCAATTAAAATCTCTTCAAAAATCGCTTGAGTAACCGAAGGCTGAACTGAATTGTAGCTCTTGGCGTAAAGGGCACCGCTCAGCCATAAAGATTTCGGATCAAGTACCGGCGCTGGAATCTCGTCCAACGGAAGGGACAATTTCAAATCGACTATCCCCCCTTTCGCCAGTATTACTTCATTTGCCCGATATTGCCTTTCCATCACACTGAATTCATGCTTGCCATCGGGATGTTGCAAATAGGTAAAAACAGCTTTCCTGGCCGGGATGGTTTCTTTCGGAATTGCAACTCGCGAAAGCTCGTGAATTGTCCAGCTGTCGTCGTGAGTTTTTTCTCCCCCGTGTCGTGCAGGTTCGTCGTTGTCTTTGACAGCAAGATTCTTTTTCTTTGCACTTTCGCGAACAAAACTCAGAACTTCAATTTGATTGCCAGTCCGGTCGGGAAAGGCGGTTCTGAGCTGTTGTACCAATTCGATCTTCTCTGACTCCTGGCCCGATACAAATCGAATTGGCACACCAATGGCCCAACAAAGAAAAAGTCCTAATCGCAGAAATTTGGCAATGTTGCGCATGGCTCCCGTCGCTAAAATCAGTACGAACCTACATGAGTTAAAGGCATTTACCAATTCCACTCACAATAGGGGATCCAGTTATCATCCTGTCCCGAACCTCCACACCCGAAGTACGAGCAATATTTCGTATTTGTCACAAGGCCATTTTCGTAGTCAAACCATGCCGAACTGTAATGATACATATACACACTCTCGCATGCCATCGACCCCTCGCATTTTGTTATCGTCCTCGTTTCGGTGTTAATATCGCAAGCGAGAGGGGCGGTGCCACCGCCACCGGCAATATCGGTTCGATGAAGCCAGTTTGATGTCGAATCCACTAAAGGGAAAAAGACTGCAACAAAGGCAAAGCAAAGAAAAGAAAAGAAAAGAAATCCAACATAAGAACAAGTTCGATCATTGATTGACATGATAGTCTCCTTGTGACGGTAAATTGTAACGGAAGTTACGATGGACTGAAAGTGAATCGACGAATTCACCAGTAGCCGTCATTCTAGCGTTGGAGTCTTTTTTCAAGTAAGAAAAATCACGGTTTCTGAATTTCTCCAAAAATAATCCCTAAAGCCAAGAATTGCCCAATTCAAGGCCATTTATCCAAGCACCGGCAATTGCGTTGTCATTTTAGGTTGAGCGATCGATTGCTCTGAAAGCGTCTTGCAAAGCTGCCAGGCAATCGACTCCAGGTAAGGCCCGACGTTCGGGTCGTCGAGGTTAGCGGCCATTGTACCTGCGTCGCCGCGTTCCCGCAGGTTGATGTTGATCGGAATTTCGCCCAGAAACGGAATTTGATCCTGACCTGCATATTCCCGTGCGCCACCCTTGCCGAAAATGTCGTAACGCTTGCCGGTGTCGGGACAGACGAAGCTGCTCATATTCTCGACCAAGCCGAGAATCGGAATGTTTACCTTGCGAAACATGGCCACCGCCTTAATAGCGTCGATCAAGGCGACTTCCTGCGGCGTGCAAACGATCACGGCACCGGTCAGCGGCAACATCTGCGACAGGCTGAGCGCGACATCACCGGTTCCCGGTGGCATGTCGATAATCAGATAGTCGAGATCCCCCCATTGAGTATGCCCGAGAAACGTCTCCGTATATTTATGCAGCATCGGTCCGCGCCAGACAACGGCCTCACCGGGTGGAACCATGAACCCGATACTGATCAACGGGATGCCGTTATAGTCCAGCGGAATCAACCCCTGTTCATCACGAGCAATGTCGCCTCGAATCCCTGTTAGCTGCGGAATACTTGGCCCATAAACATCGGCATCCAATATTCCGACCTTGCAGCCGGCCCGATGCAATGCCACCGCCAAGCTCACCGCGACCGTACTTTTTCCGACGCCTCCTTTCCCTGCTGCGACGGCGATGGCGGCTTTGGCGGTCAGCCCCAACTGCCCCATCGGAACGGGCGGACGGTCATGCGGAACGATTTCGATCTTGAATTTCTGATCGGGGAACGCCGTTGATAGAGTCGTTTCAACCTGATTCAGGAAATCGGCTTTGAGCGGCGATACAAACGTGGTCAACCCGACTTGAACGCAAACCGTATCTCCATCGACTTCAATCGATTTAATTTGTTTACCAAGCGGCCGGCCGGTTTCCGGATCGGGCAGTTTTACGAGAGTGTCTCGGACCGTTTGAGCAAGTTCACTGGGGGCAGGCATCGCTAGAATTTTCTTTCTGACTGGGATATGGATGTTGAAAGCCAATTTTCGGTGTTTCACCTGGAGTTTGCAACCGGTCTTGGGGGCTGAGGAGCTGTCCCGAAGTAAGCGCATCTTCAACACTTACTCTGACCGCTACTGGGCCGAGGTTCTGAATCCCGAAGGGCTGCCGGAAATGCGTTTGTCGTGTTCGAGCGGCCAGCAGGCGACCTGATAGCCTCGCTGATACAGCCAGTTTTTCACCTGGTTGTACTCCGCAAAACTGTCGGGATAAACCCACAACGACACCGTCGTTTTCTCCGGTGGAAAACGCTGGGTGATATTGCGAAACTCTGTCACTGGCCCTGATTCATCGAGTGCCGTCGGCACGGGCATCCCCAGATCAAGGCTCGAAGGAATGAGCTGGAATCCGTTGAAGTGAATCATCGTTCGCTCTTGAACTCCGTTAGGCGTCGATTGCCGAGTCGTTTCACCAACCAATTCATACTGAAGCTGAAAATTCTGAATCGGGCCGATGGTGGACGTGACACGCGGTGACTGTCGCAACTGCTCCGCTTTCGACTTGGCCTCCCCCTTCATCCGGTTGAGCAACTCCTCAAGCGGCACATACGCAATTTTTCCGGAACGAATCTGAAAGTGAACTTCCTCCGTAAAAACGGTTTTAGCAATCGGATTCGGGAAATGGTCAATCGTTTCGTTCTTCGTCGGAACGATACTGACCGCCGCCATCGATCGCTGAAGCTCATTCATCTCCGAGTTCAGACGGCGTTCCTCTTCGAGCAGTGCCAGCTTCTGACGTTCCTGCTCGTCCAGCTTTTCCAATCGCTCTGCCTGACGACCGGCGAGTTCCCGCTCGACGATTTCGATCTGCACCAGCATCTCATGCCGCACTTCGCCCAAGGTTACATTCGCCGCGACTTGCTCGTTATATTGAGATTCGAGAATCACGCCATCAGCCTCCATCTTCGTGGCCAGCATTTGCCTGGAACTGATTTCCGATTTGATCTGGCCAATCTCAGATGAACGATCGGGCTGTGCCTCGTCCGGCTTCCAGGCCGATTTTGCTTGGGCACCGATCACCACCACCAGGATAATAATCACGCCCACCAGGTTGGCGATCAGGTCGAGAAAGGAATCCTGACCGGTGGTAATTTCCTTGACCGTCATTTTGACTCCTTGATCTGAATCCCGCTGTCGAACAACAGTCCGCGCAGCGTTTCAAAGTTTGCCTCGCCGCCCTCGACCACACTGATGCGGAGTTCCGGCTTCCAGTAGCTTCGCTCACCTGGCATACCCCATGACTCGATCTGTCTCCAGATTTCATTGACCAGTGGATCGACCGCCTGTGCGACGTCTGACCCAACGGGAATTCGTTTCTCGACGCCCAGCGGAGATCGGACCTCAATCTCAAACTCGGTGCAGACGACGCGAATCGGCCGAACATAGGCGGTCGCGCCTTGAGTTGCCTTGGGAACGGCCCAGCTCTTTCCTTTTGACTTGGCAAGACTCATCGGCGGCGGAGCTGCTCCCATACCCTGCTGAGCATTGGAGCCGCCGCCCGTCGACGCATTGCTGTCGCCATAAACATCACCACCATGACCGGGTTCTCCCTCGAAACTGGAACGCTGGAAAGCCGAGTGTTCAAAGTTTGAATTTGGTGTTGAACTCGATTCACCTGCACCGGACCAAGCCGCCAGTCCCGATTCATCACCTGAGTCGAATCGGTCCCACGCGGAATTGATAACAAAACCTCCGCTGGTCCCGGAAGCCGTCAAACCAGGTCGCGAGTCGACAGATCGCCCGCCGGCTCCACCCGTTCCACCTCCGGCGCGGTGGGAAACTTGTACAGGAGTCAGCGGTTGATGCGCCGCGCGAGCGGCCAGCATCGTGCGTTGCCGGTTTCGCGATTCCGCAATCGCCTCTTCCACAACCTGTTTCAATTGGACATCCACCGGCCCAAAATCAAGTTCCTTTTCTGCCTCGACCAACTCGTAGCCAAACTCGTCATCCCAACTGACCATGGCACGGCGGCAAATCGCGTAGCCCTCCGATCCTTCCGGCCGGATTACCATCAAGGGGTAGGGGCTTCCGTCACTTCCTTCGATACCGTGCTGCTGCCAGTACTCACGGATCGCCAGCACCGCGGCATCGAGCGGATTGCCTGGCCCGAGCGGCGGCATGAAATCACTTTTGGCCAGCAAAATTCCCAGCGGCTGAAGCGTGATCCCCCGTTGATCGCACTCAATAAAAATCGGTCGCCGAAACGTCCCTCCGCCGCCTGCGTAAGGAACAATGGAGTACGTCGTCCGCACATCGCCCTGAGACTCGATCCGTTTGGCCTCCAGCGCCTCTTTTGCCTCAGCAATTTCCGCTTTCAGTTGCTCAATCCGCGATTCGGAAACCGCCGCAGTATCCAAATCGACCGGATGCGACTCCAGCTCGATGATCGACTGAGCAATCTCATTCATCCGCTGCTTCAGTTTGCGAATCTCGGCCTCCAGATGCCCTCGATGTTCACGCGTTGCGGTCAGTCGAGCCAGTGCATTGGGTCTGGCCGCCCCCAGCACTTCCATTTTCAGTTCATCGCCGTCAAGTTGACGCTGCAAGGTCTTCAATTCAAACGATTGCTGCTCCATCACTTGGGCGCGCTCCGCATGCGCTTGAGCCGCATGAACATCGACCGATTTTGTGACGATTACCAGAATGACAATCAACGCGCCGAGCGTGCAGATCAACACGGCGAGAAACGGAAAAAGTGAAACCGTGTATTTGGGAGATTTTCTACGTCGTTTCATGGGCGAAAGCAGACTGTCTGTCCTGTCTCAGCCTTGTCTTGTCTCAGCCTGCTGGTCACGCTGCTTTTCTCAGGAACGGTAACACCACTTCATCCGAGGCCGCCTGCGATCTTGCTGGGGGCAATGAACGCTGAAAACCAGTGCCCCTATCACCTCCATCGCCCGCATCGCAAAATCGAGCCGCCTGCGGGAAGGGAAGAATCACTTGCTCATGGTCCGCAACTTCAGACAAAAATTCAGGCGAGACCGCCACCCACTGTGTACGGCTTGGTTGATCTCGCCAAGCCATAGTTTGCTCAGATGAAACTGGATCCTGCACAACCGGCTTGGCCACAATGGGCTCATGCGAAACGAACTCCAATACAACGGGCGTCGACATGACCAACTCTGACATCACTGGCTCAAACAGTACCGTTGATACCGTTGGCTCGTGAAACACAACTTCTGGCAACGCGTTACGTTGCTGCTGTTCTTCGGCGACTTCCTTCACCTGATCAAGGATTCGATTGGAAGCTTCTGAAGTCGCCGTGGCCGTCTGTTCGAGGAGCTTGCAAACGACTTGAGTCTGCTCCGCGAATTCAGATTGCTTTTTTGCGACCTGACGGGCGTTCTCGGAAAGCGTTACTTGCCACTGCTCCCAGCGATGGGACATCGATTGATCGGCACGCTGGATTGATTCGCCCAGCGTATGGGCCAAGCCCTGCACACATCCGTCGATCGCGACCGCCAGATTCTGTTCGACATGGTGTTGCTTTCCTTTGAGCGACTCCGTCAAAGCGGTCTCCGTCGCACGAACTGACTCCTGCCAAATGGCGGCCTGACGTTCTGCAGCCTTCACCATCGTGGACAGCAACTCCGACTCCAGCTGCTCGGAATGTGAATTTTCATACACTTCATCGGTGAGGTCAAAATGGGTTGCGATCTCAGCATGGGCTTGTTGACCGACGAGTTGCAGTAACTGTTGTTCGAAGCGATCTACAAAGAACTGGCCGAACATCAGCACCATCGACAACATCAATGCCAGCGCCGTGGTGTCGAACGCGATGTAGAGACTGCCTTTAAGCCCGTCGAGCATCTGCTGGAAATTGTTTTCTTCGCCGACCGAGATGTTTCCCAACGCCTCCGAAATTCCCAACACGGTGCCAAGAAATCCCAGCATCGGAATGGCCCAAATCAGAATCTGTGCGAACGAATATCGTTGTTGCTGTCGCTCGATGTCCTCTTCCGCCACATGCTTCAGTTCCTCTTCGACTCGGCTTACCGATCCGCTCAGGTAAATCGATTGCAGCACTTTTGAAAGCCGTTGCCACAAATAGTGGCTGTGCAGTGACGCTGGCAACTGTTTGAGCGACTGGCCCAATCGAACGGCCTGATCGGCTGGCGATTCAAACGTTTCATCGGACGAATCCCCCGGCCCAACCGTTCCTGGCTCACTCGCATGGGCGGCTTGTTCTGAATCCTCAGCGCCGTCGGTTCGTTCTGGCCGTTCTGCCTCCGAATCATCGTCCAGCCGGATTTGGCCTTCTCGCGAAAACTGAACCAGCACGTCGAGTCCGATGGTCGCCAGTGATGCCGCACCGATAAAGAACATCGCGATTGTGATCTTGCAGATGGGGTGCCCGATCAGGTACCGCAACAAGACTTCGTCGGCGATCCATTGGTGGTCGATGAGTGCCATCGTGCCGAGGTACAGCATCAGCCCAACGCAAACTGGAATCACCAGCGACGGCAAAACTGAAATCCAACTCGTCGATCGTCTCACGGAACCGCTCTTCCAGACCAAACCTGCATGATTGATTCGAAAATTCCACGCCCCACCCGCAGCACGGAATCACTGTTTACCTAATCGGCAAAGTTTACGGCATCGGTTTAATGGGACTTAATCGCAACCGATGGATTGCTGGAAAAATCACTCAAATGCGGATTTTCTCACCAACTGTTGGACGTTCGCAAATCGGAAAAAATTGACGCAAGGTCTCGATGAAGCCAAGCCGATAAAATCGGGTATTCGGAATCACTATGAATCCCAGGGGGGATTGAGCCCGGTTTGGCAGTCTTGTCGACCGGGTTTCTTTTTTTGTATCCGTTCATGGAGTGCGGAAATAATTTTCCGCTATGGTTTGATGGCTTCTTCAATGGAGTGCGGGGATGCAATCACCGCTATGGTTTTATCACTCCAAAGAACCCTAGGAATTGGCCGGAAACACAAACCAAGCAATGCTAGCACAATCCGGCAACCCTTCGCTGATTCATCTGCGTTTGAGTTTTTTGACCATACGGCTTCATTTTCTCAGTTTCTTTTCCTACCCGTTTGTCGGTACCCTTTGCCATCAAACCAATCAATAGGTGTATTCGGAAAGTGTCGCCGAAGCGAATGGACCTGTTCTTCCGTCAGGGTGATCAGTTCGAAGTTCATGTAATTTATTACGTTGCCTTGCGTCCAACCAAGATTGTAACGACACGTCAGTGTGGTCAAGCAATCGATAAAAGTAGATAGATCATCTTGGCGAAAATCCGTCGAATCCAATCGAATATTTACCATATTCGTGTTGCCAATTGTGAATCCACAGTTAAACCCTAGATTCCCTAGTGTTTCAAAAGCCTTCACGCGCCGTGAATCTTGTTTTAGTTTCACCGATATGCAGGTAAACATTGCCGATACTGCCAATAAAAGGACTAGCAAACTACGTAACGACAAGCGCTTCATGATCCGTCCACATTCGTAAACTTAGGTACGTTTTCAGGTTGTCAAATCAAGTCTCAGCCAGTTCACCTAAGGGATCGCGTAAATTGAATTTCGTTACCAACCACCTGACGCGCCTCATGGTCTTGGAGGACGCGAAGATCCGCGCGCGAAGATCCGCGACGAAGATCCGAGACGAAGATCCGCGGAGACGAAAATCCGCCGCGAAAGATCCGCGAAGGGTTGCCGGATTTTCAGCCTAAATCAGATAAACCTCAAGCCAATCCAAATTTAGCCGGTAACACAAACCGAGCCAAGCAATGCTAGCACAATCCGGCAACCCTTCGGAGACTTCGTCTTATGCTAGCACAATCCGGCAACCCTTCGGAGACTTCGTCTTCACGTGATATTGCGCGCCGATTGGGGATGAACCGCAGATTTCGCCGATGTGCGCAGATTGCTGGGTACAAGTTGTGGTTGACCCGTCTTCAGAATTGCCAAAATCAAATCTGCGTTCATCGGCGCCATCTGCGGTTGACTCCTGACCGACAGAGAAGTCTGCGAAGAAATCTGCGATAAAGAAGTTTGCGAGGGGTTGGCGGATTTTGGCTGGACTTGATTATACCAGACTGTCATCGGCAGATGTTCGTTCAGGCGGATCCTCCCCCTCATCCTGCCAACTTCATCCATCCTGTAAGATGCTCTCATGAATTCGACAGCCCAACTTCGTCCCTGGCAGGCGTGGATGCAACTTGCTCGCCTTTCCGCGTTGCCGACCGCTATTTCCAATGTCATGCTTGGCTACCTGCTGGCAACCCAGCTTGGCGGCGGTTCGTTCCATCTGGTGGAACTGATGCTGCTGATCGCTGCATCATCCGCCATGTATTCTGCTGGCATGATTTTAAACGACGTGTTTGATATCGATGTCGATCGCCTCGAACGCCCCGAACGCCCTTTGCCTGCAGGAAAAATCGGGCTCCGTACTGCCCGGACGGTTGGCCTGGTTCTGTTGCTTGCCGGGCCATTGATCGCGATGCTGGCAGGCTGGATCATCGGACCGAATCATGCCTGGAGCATTCTGAAGCCGTTTCTGGTCGCCAGTTTGTTGTGCTTGGCGATTGTCGCCTATGATGGTGTGCTCAAGAGAACATTTTTGGCTCCGGTGAGTATGGGATTCTGCCGGACACTCAACTTGCTGCTCGGCGCGTGTACGTTTTCGCCGGTCGATGGCTCTGACGGAACCTGGCTGGGTTTTGCGCCCGTTATTGGGTGGTTGAGTGCGGCGCTCGGAGTGTATGTCGCCGGAATAACGTTGTTTGCAAAGCAAGAAGCCGAGCAGAAAAGTAACACAGTCACTTTGATGGCCGGAGCACTGATTACAATCGCGGGCCTGCTGGCGATGGTGTTTGCCAATACCATTTTCCCGTTCGTTCCCGTTGAGAAACAAAACCCGATGCTGCCGATGCTGCTTGCCCTGGTCGCCTTGCCCGTCCTCCGCCGGATGCTGATGGCTGCGATCGACCGCAAGCCGCGTTCGGTTCAAGCCGCCGTCGGAACCGCATTGCGAAGCATCATTGTTTTCGATGCCACGCTCTGCTTTCTGGCGGCGCCGAACTTTTCAAGTTATGCTCTATGGGTCGTGGCGCTGCTGGTTCCTTCGTTACTGCTGAGCCGATGGACCAAGGTGACGTAGTCAGAGGTCAGAGGTCAGAAGTCAGAAGTCAGAAGTCAGAAGTCAAAAGTCAGAAGTCAGATCTCATCCCTCATCCCTCATCCCTCATCCCTCATCCCTCATCCCTCATCCCTCTCCCCCATCCCTCCCATGCTGATCGGATACAACACCAATGGTCTGGCTCATCACGAGCTGTTCGATGCGCTGGAGTGGTTGGCGGAAATTGGTTATCGCAGTGTTGCACTGACCGTAGATCACAACTGCCTTAGCCCTCGCGACCCGGGAGCCGGAGTTCAGCTCCAGCGTCTCAAACACTGGCTCAGCGAGAACCGGTTCGCCAACGTGATTGAAACGGGTGCCCGATTCATCCTCGATCCCCGACAAAAGCATGCACCGACGCTGCTTGATCCCGACGCAGGCCGGGCTCAACAACGAATCGACTTCTACAAGTATTGCATTGACCTCGCGGCGGAACTGAAAAGCGACTGCGTGTCGATCTGGTCTGGCATTCGCCCGCAGGAAATCACGTTCAATACAGGTCTCGACCGACTGGTCCGTAATCTGGCCAAGGTGATCGAGTACGCCGAATCACGCAACGTCACGATCGGATTTGAACCCGAACCAGGAATGCTGATCGACACGACGGGGCGTTTTGAGCGGTTGATTCACTTGATCGACTCGCCGCGATTGATGATGACGATGGACATCGGCCATCTGTTTTGCTTAAGCGAAGTCCCGATCGCAAATTTTATCGAACGATGGGCGGACCGTTTGGTCAATATTCATATCGAAGACATGCAAGCCGGTGTCCACGAGCATTTGATGTTCGGCGAAGGTCAAATCTATTTTCCTCCCGTGATTGAATCGTTGCTGTCCGTCGGCTACCACCGCGGCGTGCATATCGAATTGAGCCGCCACAGTCACAACGGAGCGGCGATTGCCAAAGCGGCCTTTGCCTTTCTCAACCCCATCATCGACGACGCCCTGAATGGGCGGACGACTAACCTGTGAATCGCATCTGTATTATCAACGTTGTCGGATTGACGCCTCGCCTGCTGCCGCACGCGCCAGCGATTGAGCGATTGGCAAGCTCCGAACACTATGGGGCTCAGCCGTGGAAGAGTCCGTTGCCAGCAGTGACATCAACCTGTCAGGCTACGATGTTGACGGGGCTTCCACCGAGTCAGCACGGCATCGTCGCCAATGGCTGGTACTATCGCGACACCCAGGAGATCCGGTTCTGGCAACAAGCCAATTCGTTGATCCAGGGCAAGCCATTTTACGACGACTACGAAACGGCCAAGATGTTCTGGTGGTTCAACCAGGGCTCATCAGCAAAATGGAGCGCCACCCCCAAGCCACACTACGGAGCGGACGGTTCGAAAGTCTTTGACATTCTGGACCAAACCGGCTGTGAATTGCAGCAGCAACTCGGTCCGTTTCCGTTTTTCAGCTTCTGGGGCCCCCATGCAGGGCTGCCATCGTCACGATGGATTGCCGATGCCACAGCGATTGTCCTGAAAGAACGACAACCGAGAGTGACCCTGGTTTATCTACCGCACCTGGACTACGACTTTCAGCGGTTCCCCTCCAACAATCCCGCGCGAGTGGCGGAAGTCGATCAATGTGCCGCAACCGTGATGGAAGCGGCTCAATCCATTGGAGCAACGCCCATCATCGTTTCGGAGTATGGGCTGTCGCCGGCCAACCAGCCGGTTCATATCAACCGATTTTTGCGCGAACGAGGCTGGCTTTCCGTTCGCTCGGGCCCATTTGGCGAGATGCTTATGCCGGGAGAGTCGCTGGCGTTTGCCGTTGCCGATCATCAACTGGCTCACGTCTATGTTCGCGACTCGAATCGCATCGAAGAAGTCCAAAACGCACTTCGCGACCTGGCGGGGGTGGATCGAATCGTACTCCCGCAGGAATTGGAGCTTGATCATCCGCGAAGCGGAGAGTTGATCGCGCTGGGCAAGCCGAACGCCTGGTTTACTTACTACTACTGGCTGGACGACCGCAACGCTCCTGACTTTGCCCGAACGGTCGATATTCACCGAAAGCCGGGCTATGATCCATGCGAATTATTCATGACCAGCAAAGCTCTGGCCATGCGAGCCTTGGCGAAAAAGAAACTGGGATTCCGCTATTTGATGGACGTCATACCGCTCGACGCCAATCTGGTTTCCGGCAGTCACGGACTCCTTCCTGCGGATCCCAACGATGGTCCCATGATCATCGGCCCGGGGAATTTACCCGACGACATGCGTGCAATGCCAAACTACGCGCGGCAGATGCTTTGAAGTTGCGCATTTTCGTAGGCCGGAACAAGGTCGCGGAAAAAGAGCCACCCAAACCGCCGCACTTGCTACCGCGACCGCAGTTCCGGCATCGCCACCGGGTTCTTGCCGGAACTGCGCAAACGCTTGAAGACCAGCGGAATGGCTTGCCTTATTCGGCGTTTGCTTGTTCCGGCCTACTTGTTTGTGCAACTTCATCCAGGCTGACTATGGCCCCACGACCTGACACTTCAACGGTGCGAAATGGTCATCGAGATCGAACAAACCATCTTCGCTGATTTTGGTATGCGAGATATTCAGATACTTTAACTGATTCAGCTTCATCAGCGATGAAAGATTGCTGTCGCTGATATTATTCGAACCGAGATGCAACCAGGTCAATTGAGGCATCTGTTCAAGCAGTTCAATACTGGCATCGGTGATTTGCGTATTGTCCAGATTCAGCCAAGTCAACTTGTCGAGCTTGACGATGGACTGAACCACGATGTCATTGGTGGCGGTGCTCCACAAGTTCAACTCCTTCAAGTTCTTCATTCTCTCGAGCGCACGTCCCGCTGCGAATGTAAGGCCTGGCTTATTCGTTTCGCTCAGATCGAGCCGCTGCAAATTCTGCAATTGCGACAGATACTCCAGCCCCGTATCCGAAATTTGTGTGTCGCGCAGATTCAGATGCACGATATTTGGCAATCGGGACAGAACCTGCATTCCGAGATCACCGACCGCCGTCCGGAACAAGTGAACTTCCGTCAGTTCGCTCAAATCAGCCAGCTTCTGAATCCCGGCATCGGTCACTCGGGTATCGTTAAGCCCCAGCACCTTCAGCTTTTTCATCTGGGCAACCGACTCCATACCGGCGTCCGTGATCTGCGGCCCCCAAACTTTGATAAAACTCATGTTGGGCAGCGCCGCAAGATACGAAAGGCCACGGTCGGTGACACGGTTGCAATCACTGAGATCGATCGCTCGCAATGTTTTCAGGTTCTGCAAATGGACCAGTGCATCATCGCCGACTCGGGTTTGTCCGCAACGAATCTGTTCCAATGCTGGAAATGTCGATAGGACCTTGACCGCTTCATCGGACAAATCCGCACGGGCGAGTTGCAAATAGGTCAATCGTGGGAGCGTCTTGAGCCGGGCCAATTCATCGAGAGTCGGAGTCGCCCGTTCGAAATCCAGTTGCCGCAGGTTTTTCAACTGCGGCAGGATGTCATAAATTTCCGAGGGTGTGTTGGCACCGTTGAGTACCAGTTTTTGCACGTCCGGAAACGCGGTCAACTGCGAAAGCTCTTCCGCCGTTAAACGCGAATCGTACAAATTGACTTCAATCACACTGCCTGCATCATTGCGAGCCACGAAGCCGCTTTTGCTCTCGAACATTTTCGCCGCTTCTTCCGGCGAGGTTCGATTCGGTGCCGCATTCACGGCCACCGTTTCGGACGCGGTATTGCTGACCACGGCGTTGCGTTGGGCAGGCGCAGCAGACGATTGCTGGCTGGCGGCAGCACCGGCACCGGTACCAGGGCGGGGCACTGGCGCATTGGCCAACGCGGCTTCAAGCGATTCCACCTTCTGGTTCAACTGCTCGACTTTCTCGTCAAGCTGTTTCAGCCGTTCCTTGACTCGCAGTGGCTCGTAGTCCGTGGTCATACAGCCGGTGAAGGCAAGCGTAGCGACTCCTGCAACGAGTAGAAGCACATAACAATTACAGCAAAAACGGATGGTCATTAACACTGAAAACGATTGAAGGCCAAAAATACAGGAAACAGCCGCTACAACAGTCAAAGTTTAACGGCTGAAATCGACTTCATCCGCAAGACCGGTTTATGTGGCGATTGGGAGCAACCGTCATATCCGGAACCTGGAGTTCGTGATTTAGCGACTGAAACAATTGTAGTCGAAATTTTAGTTAGTTTGAATAAGGATACCTCATGAAACTCATCGGCCTCGTTTCACTAGCAATTCTCGTTTCCATTTGCGTGTGCGCCTCCGTGGACGCCCAGCAATGGCAATTGGGACACCAACCGCAAAATTACACCGTGCCCCAATACTACTCAGGCCATGGACAACCTGGGCAACCGCAGATCGGCCCGCAAGATCCGGTTCCTCCAACTAGATACCCGCTGTATGAAGCCATACCCGACCCGCGGCCTCATTCCGATGGACTCTCTTCAGAAGTACTGCCCGCTGAACCAATACCGGCCGGGCAAGCACCTTCCGGAAATTTGATCCAGCCTGCTCCACCTGCATTGATCGTGCCCCCAACTTCTTCGCTACCGCATCCAGCGGACGCTCTCCAGGTTGGCAAACCTCCGATTCCAGGCCGCTATGGTTTGGACTATTCGATTTACCGCGATTACAATCCGTACCCCATCGATCCGCGTAAGCCCTGCAACGAATGCACGCAAGGAAATTCCGATCAAGGATTAGGGCGTTTTCAGTGGCCCGGCAAGAACGGTCGTCCGTATCAGGATCGCGAGCCGGGCGGTTGCGAATGTGCCCAACATGGGCACCGGAACCACGACCGCTTCAGCCTGGATTGGTCGGCTCCGTTTTCAGCGCTACGTGATAGTCATTCACAGGCGCTCGATCCATGCCACGCACTCCGGCCGCGCATCAACGATCGGTTCAACCATCTGGAGTCTTTCAAACTGATTGACTATCGGCGAACCGACAACGGTTATTGCGGGATCGGTGCCGATCCATACGGCTGCTTGGGCGAAAGCCGTGTTGTGGGATCCAATCCTCGCACAGTCAGCCTGCCCGACCCAAAAGCGGCTCGCACCGCAGACAACGGGAACGCACTACCTCAGCGTTATCCGTTGCGGTAAAATTCACCGCAACATTGCATCATCTGGCATGATCACAGGATAGCGACACAGCAAAACCAAACGCCCTAAGGAAAGAAACTTTGACAACTGCAAATCTCTTCCACTTGTTATGGCTTGCCATCGCGTCGTTCCTGTCTGCTCTTCCTTTGTCCCACGCTGGAACCGGTTGGTCGGGCGGTTTTCAGGACGATGTCGAAATGCTCAAAGCTCGCATTGCCGCTCTGGAAACTGACAATCGGGAATTGCAGAGTCGAATCAATATACTGAACTATGTCGTTCAGGCTCGCAGTGGCATTGAGCGAGAGGTGTCACTGGAAGAAGGACAAAGGGTGAAATTACATATTGCTGCGGAAGGTTGGGGAACGGGAGGCGCCGACAATGTCGCAAGCGTCTGCGCGTCGGTCGCGGAAACCATCTTTTACGTCATCCGGCCAGCCAAGGATCAGGAATTGACGATCCTGATCGTCCCCAATGCGCAAGGCCCGAAAGCGCTCGCCGCCAGAGGTCCGAACAATGAGTCCATTGTTTTTCTCAACACTCAAGGCATCTACCTTTCCCAAGTCGCGTATCAATTCGCTCATGAACTGGGCCATGTGTTGTGTGGTGATCCCACGCTTCGTTCACCCCAACACTGGTTCGAGGAGGCATTTTGCGAGTCTCTTTCGATATGGACCATGGACCGAATGGGTGTCTCCTGGAAGACCAACGCACCTTATGGCAACTGGAAGTCCTATGCTCCTCGGCTGTCTGAATATTCTGACAATGTAAAAAACCGAATCCCGGCAACGGATAACATGGCTCAATGGTATCAGGACCATCGCGACGAGTTGGATCGCCAACCGACAGATCGTGACAAAAATCTGGTACTCGCTCGTCAGCTCGCCATGGAAGCCCACAAGAATCCGGACTTCTATCAGGCTTTCTATTATCTGCGGAGCGAACTTGGCCCGAACTCAGTCAATTCAATCGAATGGTTGTTGGCAGACTGGAAGGAAAACTGTCCTGACGATCTGAAATTCGCACCCCAAATCGTTGCCGATTTACTGAAGGTCACTCCCCAAAAATAGCTGCTCGCGACTCGGCCGATCAATCCTTCGAGAACACCAGTGGAGCGATACTGGACGGGCGAACCAAGCCATTCTCGTCCAAGGCAGGCTGGAGATACTCAGGTTCGTTGAATCGAGATGCGATCAGGTAACAAGGCAACGCATCCCAAGGGCGGTCTTCCGGCGTAATTTGTTGATGGGGCCACGATGATGATTCCATCAAATAGGGGACCATGAAATCGTAGGCCGCACAAATCGAGCTGCCGCTTTCGGAAGGATGGCTCCACAGATCGACCTCCACCTGCTCTGCCAGTCGGGCTAACAGGCAGAAAGCGCGAAAATTGAAGAAACTGTACGACAGCCCTCGAGTGCGTCGCAGTTCGGCTGGCTGCTGGCCGTCAGGTTTAATCTGCGCATCGATCCGCAACGTCACTTCTTCGACAACCGATTTCGCAATTTCTGTTTTTCCAACAAAGAGCGCCAGACCGGCGACCTGAAAGTCATAATACGTTCCATGATTGTTCTTCTCCCGGCGTTCTGCCTTGCCAAACGGATGTTCTCTCAGCCAAGTCAGATACTCGTCCATCCATTGAACCATTTCCGTGCTGTCCTGATCGCTCCATCCCCTGTAGAGCTCCAACAATTTTACGGCTTCGCATACCATCACCAGGTCTCTCGAGTCGATGATTCCGATGGATCGTCCCGTGTTGACGCCTCGAATGAGTTGACCATGCTTGAGATGCGGATTCATTCGGGTTTCAGCTTCGATGAACCAGGTGCGCAACATCAAGACAGCATGTTCAGAGAATTGCGACTGATCGAGCAAATATCCAGCCAGCGCAAGGTCGGTAACATCGCGAGTCATCCGCCCCAATAGCTCACGATCTCCCTGAGCCGTCAGTTCCTTGTTGGAAACCCCGTCGCGCCGAACGTAGGGGAGACCGTCAGGCGTGTTCGGATTGGGCCACCAATACGGCGCGAAACTGACATAGTCGTGAGGATCACCGCTTGCGGCAAGCTCACCATGCTCGACCACTGAGCGAGGCTTGCGGGTCAGTGCTTCCTTGGCACGAAGTTCAAGATGTTCAAACGATCGAGCGACGTTTTTGTCATCTCTGAGCAATCCTGCGCGAATCCTCGCCAAGTGTTCACCGTCGTAGATGGCGGTCTTTGGCACGGCTTCTGGTTTCAACGCTCCATCGACCATCGGTGTCCGATCCTGACCATGACTTGCTCCACAAATCAGGACTGAAGCCAAGCCTACAATGATCGAGAAATACCGGACGACCAACATCATGATTCAACTCCTGAGGTTTAACTTGCAGCATTCAAGCAGCTGCCACTGAGCAATTCCTAATTAATGTATATTTTCTAACACAGAAAAACACCTACTGGTCCGAAGCTCCCTCTGGCACACTTTGCTCACTCGGAGGCGACGAAAAAAAAGTATGCAGCAGCAACATAACGGCGCCGATCACCAGCCCGACATCAGCGATATTGAAATTCGGCCACGGATCGAAATAGGGGACGCCTTCGAGTTGAAACAGAATCCAGTCGCGGACATTGTAGCGAATTTCTCCTGGTCGTCCTTCGACGTATCCCCATCCCAGTCGATCATAGCAGTTTCCAATGATCCCGCCGCTGATCAGGCCAAAGGCAAACGCCAGCCAGCGATCTCTCGCCCCACCCAGCCAAAACGACCACGCCAGAATGAATCCAAAAATGACGAGGGACAAACCCGCAAACAACCAGCCATAGCCGCTTCCCAAACCAAACAAAGCCCCCGGATTGGTCGCGGGTTGGATGCCAAATATCCCCTCAATCCACCACACCGGCTCATTGGCATCGAACGGCCCTTGCGGAAAATATTTTTCGAATATGGAATGCTTGGTCCACAAATCGGACACTGCAATCACTAGCATCGGCAAAAGAAACAGGGCGTAACGACTGATTGGCAATCGTTCGCCCTGGGAGAGACTCGTGTCCGATGGAGAGGAGGTTTGATTCGTACTAAAACTGGCTTCCTTGGAGTTCACTGGCACATTTGACACAAAACGGGGTGTAGGGCAGGGCATTGAGTCGAGCTTTCGGAATCCGGCCGGTGCACTCGATGCAAAAACCATAAGTCCCCATTTCGATTCGTTCAATAGCAGATTCAATCTGGGACAATGTTTCTTCCTCGTTGTGCATCAACAGCAACGTGTTGTCCTGCTCAAACGTATCGGACCCCAGATCGGCCATGTGGCTTGGGACGGTCGACGAAGCACTTCCCCCTTTTCCACCCGACAACAAAGCCGCATCTGCCAACGTATTCACGTCGCCCCTCAACCTCATCCGCAACCCCAATAGAATCGCCCGATAGGGTTTCATCTCGGTTTTGGTCATTTTCGACTGCATTTTCCCCATTTTTTTTCTTCTCTCAATTAATTGACAGAGTTGCCTTGAATCGGAACGGATCCCGAGCGGAATTGAATCCAATCAGAATGGATTCCGTTTTGTGCCCCAATGATTCGGTTTACTTATGGAAACGACGTATTCTATGGACGCGAAACAAGCGAGTCAAACAAAATCGTGCAGTTTTGCCGCAGTATTCCCAAATACCTATGGGATAACGGCCCGCAAAACCCCGTGATCGGCATTTCCAGTACAGCTTTTCTCCCCAATGGCGTTGTGACACTGCTGGAGTGGTCTGGTAGAATTCTCTGCAATCACGGTTGATAATTAACCCGAAGCGTAAGCGAGGGACCGTGTTTCTCTTCCCTCGCTTACGCTTCGGGTTGGGATTTTCGCCAAGCCACTGCTCGGATACCGGTTTTTGGCCAAGGCCATTTGACTGAAATAGCCGCAACGATTACCAAATACGTTCTCTTTGCTACGCAAACCATCGTGCCTTGGTTCCCAAAATTGGCGTTTTTTCGATAAGTTTGCGGCTTGGGCCTTAAGGAATTGTCCGGATAACTTCCATATTTCATCATAACCCGAAGCGTAAGCGAGGGACCGCATCACCAAGCAGAAGTTGGTCCCTCGCTTACGCTTCGGGTTATGATGGACCTTGATAGAACCGGGAACTTATTTCGGGACACAACTCCTAAATTTTGGAAAATTTGACTTTAATTGACTATGAAAACGATCGCAGTATGTGGAGCGGCAGGAAGAATGGGCCAGCGGTTGATCCATCTAATCACCTCCGATCCCCAAGTCCAACTGGGCGGCGCCATTGAAGCCGCTAGGCATCCCAGACAAGGTTCAGACGCGGGTGTTTTGTCAGGTTTGACGGAACTGGGCGTGAAGATCAGCCAGTTCTCCGACTTGCAGCCTGCTCCGGACGCCGTCATTGACTTCTCCCATCCCAGCGGAGCCGAAGCCGCAATCGAATACTGCGTTGCCCATCGCATACCGTTGGTGATGGCGACAACGGGGCTGGAGCCTGAGACGATCAACCGGCTCAAGGAAGCTGCCTCTGAGATCCCGGTCGTCTTTGCACCGAACATGAGTCTGGCCGTCAACTTGGCGATGAAACTGGTTGAAGTTGCATCCAAGGCACTAAAAAACGAAAGCGTGGATGTCGAAATCATTGAGAAACACCATCGATACAAGGTGGACTCACCCAGTGGAACCGCACTGAAGTTTGGCGAAATCGTGGCCGAAGCAATCGGTCACACCCATCACCAACACGGTCGTCATGGGATCGTCGGCCAGCGCCCGCAAAACGAGATCGGCTACCATGCCGTTCGCTTGGGTGACAATCCAGGCGAACACACAATCCTGTTCGGGATGCTGGGCGAAACGATTGAAGTATCGGTCGCCGCCAGCAATCGCGATTGCTATGCTTCGGGAGCCATCGCCGCTGCGAAGTGGGTCATGGACCAGCCGCCCGGTTTGTATTCCATGCAAGAAGTGCTAGGGTTTTAGGCAGTTGTCAGTTATAGGTGGGATAGACGTCCACGTCTGTCGAAGTCGCAATGACAGCCCAAGAGGTCTATCCCACGCCCCTCATCCCTCATCCCTCCAATAAAATGGCCAAATGTGACGAAGGATATTTATGCTGCGTTTGCGGTGGCGATGTGGCCGAAATTACGGAGAGTGATTTGTACTTGCGTTTTGTCATTGGGTTGCTCGACCCCGAACTGCTGCATGTGACACCCGAGCGACATATCCGCTGCAACCGGGCTCTTGCGCAATTCATTGTGGCGAAAGATTTTGAGCCTGTTTCTGTCGATGATGAGTTCTCGAAAACTCACCTTGACTCGAACTTCGTCGCCGAACGAGAACGCCTGGTCACACGCGGCTGGCACCGGCTCAAGGAACTCAAGGGCCTCGGTGAAGTTTCGATACTGGAATACCGGCTCGATGAAGTAAAATCCGAAAAACAGCCTGAACTCTGATCGCTATCGTAGAGAGTGTGGTGTGTTACGCGGTCGCTTTATTGGCTTTAACCTCGTAACCACTTCCAGTCCTACGAATACCAAGTAAATTTCTTACGGCGAGAGCGACCGCTGCACACACCCTACTTTCACTGCAACCTACCTCCCTGATCGCTGCCGTGGTACACGACTCTGTGCCTCGGTGTCTCTGTGTGAGAACCGTGAGCGTTTTACCATCTCCACACACACCCCATTAACGACGGCTCTCTTTCTCATTCATTCCGATCAACTCCAAATCTCCCATTTTCCGAATTTCTTCCGTGATCTTCATACTGCAATACTTGGGGCCGCACATGCTGCAAAAATGGGCGCTCTTGAACGTTTCCTGCGGCAGCGTTTCATCGTGATAGGCGCGAGCGGTTTCCGGATCGAGCGACAAACGGAACTGCTCATTCCAGTCGAACTCGAATCGGGCTTTCGACAACGCATCGTCACGATCCTGAGCCCCCACACGCCCGCGCGCGACATCTGCTGCATGAGCTGCGATCTTGTAGGCGATGACCCCCTGTTTCACGTCTTCGTTGTTGGGGAGTCCAAGATGTTCTTTCGGCGTCACGTAACATAACATCGCCGCACCATGCCAGCCCGCCATCGCTGCGCCGATTGCGCTGGTGATGTGGTCGTAGCCGGGAGCAATATCCGTCACCAACGGCCCGAGCACGTAGAACGGAGCGCCGTTGCAAATTTCGATCTGCTTCTCGACATTCATTTGAATCTGGTGCATCGGAATATGACCGGGGCCTTCGACCATCACTTGGGTGCCTTGCTCTTGGCCACGCTGGGTCAACTCACCCAGAACATCCAGCTCGGCAAATTGGGCTTCATCGCTCGCGTCGGCAATACTGCCGGGACGCAACCCATCCCCCAGGCTCCACGTTACGTCGTACTGTCGCATGATGTCGCACAGGTCATCGAACGCCGTGTACAACGGATTCTGTTTCCGATGCACCATCATCCATTTGGCGATCAGCGAACCGCCGCGCGACACGATTCCGGTCACTCGTTTCGTGGTCAGATGCAAATGCTCCAGCATCACACCGCAGTGGACCGTCATATAATCGACCCCCTGTTTGGCTTGGTGCTCGACCATGTCGAGAAAATGTTGCGGTCGCATGTCTTCGATGTTTCCGCCCAGCTCTTCGAGCATCTGGTAAATTGGAACCGTCCCGATGGGAACGGGTGAAGCATCAATGATGGCAGCGCGGATGTTATCGATGTCCTTGCCGGTTGAAAGATCCATCACGGTATCGGCACCAAAATGAACGGACGTATGCAGCTTGTCCAGCTCGATACCGATGTTGCTGGTGACCGCGCTATTGCCGATGTTCGCGTTGATCTTGGTCTTGGCAGCGATCCCGATCGCCATCGGCTCGAGCCGCTTGGACAAGTGAACCCGATTGGCGGGAATCACCATTCGTCCGGCAGCGACCTCCGAGCGAATCAATTCAGGAGACAAATTCTCGCGATGGGCAACAAATTCCATTTCGGGAGTAATCTGGCCGGCGCGAGCGTTGAGAAGTTGGGTCATGGCGGGAGATAGAATATTAAAAAGGTGAGTTTTGGTAGTTAAAAAATAAATCGTGGATACTCCGTGGCAGCGGCCAGATGTTGGTTTCGATTCTTACAACTGAACTGATGCCAATCGTAATCGAAAACACAGTCTCCTGGTCAAGGTACGTGCCACATTGCAGTCACTCCGAACAGGATTCTATCCTATTTCGTCCGGAGGAACCAGTTTTCATCGAAATTGCCTGTTTGCAATGCTTCGACAACATCTTATCATATCCCTATCAACAGTAGGAAATCTTCTGCTGTAGCCACGGTTGTGTGAATCACCCGTGGTAGCCATTGTTGCGTCAACAGTGGTGTCTTCCTCGGCGGGCAAACCAATCCTGGCGAGATTTTCGACCTATCAACACGGGAGAATTATTGTGTCCGTACGAACAGCATTCTTGAAAACGCTTACCCTTTGCTGTGCTTTGTCGCTCGGCGCCCCTTTTGCCGTTGCAAATGATGACGAAGATGATCTTCCAAAATTTACGATCGGTTCGAAAGCCCCGGCTCTGGATATCGAACATTGGGTCAGCGACGGTGATGGAAAATATGAACACGTGACGGAGCTGAAATCAGGCACGGTCTACATCGTTGAGTTCTGGGCCACTTGGTGCGGTCCCTGTATTGCTTCCATGCCTCACCTGGCTGAGACCCAGGAAAAGTACGCTGAGAAAGGGGTTCAGTTGATCAGTGTCAGCGACGAAGACCTGGATACGGTCGAGAAATTCCTCAAAACAAAGGTCCGCGGCAAAGACGACATGACCTACGCCGAATTAACCAAAAATTACTGCCTAACCGCCGATCCTGACAAATCGGTGATGTCCGATTATTTCCGTGCCGCCGGTCAGCGAGGGATTCCTTGCGCATTTGTTGTCGGTAAAGAAGGTCATGTCGAATGGATTGGCCATCCAATGGAGAGAAAAGAAGACAAAACCAACATGCTCCACAGTGTAATCGATCAGATTCTAGCCGACGAATGGGACCGTGAAGAGTTTGCGGTTACTTACAGGGAACAGCAACTTCAACAAGCCCAAGCCATGAAGGCTCAGCGCGCGATTCAATCGAAGCTTCAGGAAGTACAAAAATTGATCGGAGATGATCAAGCCGCCGATGCCGTCAAGCTATTGGACGAATTGATAGCGGATGAAACCTTTGAACCGCAGAAGCCAATGCTGGAATTTCGTCGGTCTCAAATTCTCATTATGCATGTGGATGGTGAAGAAGCCGTCAAAGCCCTCAAGGAACTGGGCGAACGCAACAAGCAGAACTCGCAACTCCTGAGCGTCGTTACCAAGTCACTATGGAAAAAGCATCAGGAAAAGCCGCTCGACATGGATATGCTTGAAGCCGCCGCTGACGTTGCCGAACTGGCCACCCAGGCAGCCCCCGAAGATGCCGCCATCCTCGACACACTGGCCCGCTTCGTGGATGCCCAAGGTGATCTGGATCGAGCGATTGAAATTCAGGAAAAGGCAGTCGAACATGCCACGGATAGCACCGCGGACGATGCCAAGCAGTTCCTCGATGAACTCAAAGCCAAAAAGGAAAAGCAAGGGAACTAGGCATTCGCTCTGAAACATTGGCTACACCTGTAATCCCCGCCCTCGGTATCTACCGGGGGCTTTTTTTTTCCGATTTTCCACGCAACCATCGAGATGGCCATATTGCCATCGCCAGCTTTGTTGCAAGCGGAGATTTTTCAATGTCTAATGAACCGTATGTCCAATACCTCAAAGAGTATCTGGACAATTAAGGCGACCGGCAGGTAAAAATTTTCCCAAGCAGTATTGTGTTTCCCAGACGCTGAGTTGCGAGTCGCGGAGCGACTCGCCTACACTAGGCTACATTTTTATCTGCCGGTCGCCTGAGATGTTGTGGGAGGCCTATCCCACAACGGAATTTATCCCACGAAAACTATCGTCACGAAAATAACAGGAAACTCATTTATGATCCGTTCGCTATTTGTATTTCTGGTTTCGATTTGCTTTGTTTCTTTCGGATACGTGCCCCCCACTGAGTCGCAAGAGACCACGGAAGGCTCCCGACAATCCGCGGATCCGCAAGATCCCGAATCCACATCCCCAGACGCGGCTGATTCCGCTCCTGCGAAGACGCTTCCTGTTTTTGTTGATGGGGAATCCCAAGTCGTCCCAGGCTTCCGAAGCCCTCGTTCCTGGATCTGGCACGATCTGTGGGTGGAAACTGAATTCGATACCGACGGCGATGGCAAACCCGACCGCATGCACGTCTCGGTCTGCCGGCCCGAACAAACCGACACCGAAGGACTGAAAGTGCCCGTCATCTACGGCACCAGCCCCTACTACAGCGGAGTCAGCGGTGCCGGTCGTGAACATTTCTGGGATCCCAAACATGAACTGGGTGAAACACCTCCGAAACGTCCAACGTCTCCATCGGTCGAACACCAAAGCAAACGTCCCATCATCACTCGTGAGCTGACAACGACTTGGGTACCACGTGGTTTTGCGGTCGTTCATTCCTGCTCACCGGGAACAGGGCTTTCCCAAGGCTGCCCAACCGTCGGCGGTGAGAACGAATCTCTGGCTCCGAAAGCTGTCATCGACTGGCTTAACGGTCGCGCCAAAGGTTACACCGAACCGGATGGAGGCGAAGAAGTGGTTGCCGATTGGTGTACCGGAAATGTTGGCATGATCGGAACCTCCTACAACGGTACGCTGCCACTGGCGGCGGCAACGACCGGTGTTGAAGGCCTCAAAGCGATCATTCCCGTTGCCCCCAATACGTCGTACTATCACTACTATCGCTCGCACGGTCTGATTCGACATCCGGGCGGCTACATGGGCGAGGATATCGACGTGCTGTACGAGTTCATTCACAGTGGCGATCCTGCCAAACGCGAACATTGCGACTGCGAAGTCCGCGACAAGTTGTTTGCGCAAAACATGGACCGCCTTACGGGCGACTACAACGAATTTTGGGCCGGTCGCGATTACCTGAACAAAATCGACAACGTCAAAGCAGCTGTTTTGATGGCGCACGGATTCAATGACTGGAACGTGATGCCCGAACACAGCATTCGTATCTACGAGGCGCTCAACAAGCGTGGCATTCCCTGTCAGTATTTTGCTCATCAGGGTGGCCACGGCGGCGATCCTCCGCTGAAGATGCTTAACCGTTGGTTTACCCGATACTTGTACGACGTGGAAAACGGTGTCGAAAACGATCCCAAGTCATGGATTGTCCGGGAAAGTGATTCTGCCTCCGATCCGACGGCTTATCCCGATTACCCTCATCCGGAAGCGAGTGCCGTCACACTCCAGCTCTCTGGCTCCGGTAAAACCCAAGGCGGCCTAACGGTGGCAAGCGCCGTCGGCCCGAATGCGGCAGGCACCCACCAAGGCGCAGGGGGCTCAGCGGCTAGTGAGTCAAGTGAATCCGTGGCCGACCGTTGGAAACTTCAAACCTTGACCGACGACGTCTCCCTACGAGGATCTCAATTGGCCCAAGCCAATGATTCGGCCAACCGGCTGTTGTTCGCCACAGCGGAACTGAAGCAGCCGGTTCATATTTCGGGAACGCCAACGCTCAAGATTCGACTGGCATGCAGTAAACCCGCTGCCAATCTTTCGGTGTGGTTGGTCTCCTTGCCATGGGAAGGCGACCGCCGCCAGCCCATCACGGACAACTTGATCACACGAGGCTGGGCCGATCCTCAAAATCACAAGTCGCTCACCGAAAGCGAACCGCTTGTTCCGGGCCAGTTCTACGATCTGGAGTTTACGCTTCAGCCGGATGATCAAGTCATCCCTGCGGGGCAGAAAATCGGATTGATGATTTTTTCCTCCGACCGCGATTTCACCTTATGGCCCGAACCCGGAACCGAGTTGACGATTGACATCGAAAATACCGAACTGACCCTGCCCATCGTCGGCGGTCAGGATGCACTCAAGTAGGCCGGAACCAGGTCGCGGCGAAACCGCCATCGATTGAACCGTTCATGCCACCGCGACCGCAGTTCCGGCACCGCCACTGGGGCATGCCGGAACAGCGCGAACGTGGAAAGACAAAATGACTTCCAACCGTATTGCCGTTTGCATGTTCCGGCCTACAGTGCCTTTTCTGCTTCAGCGACCGTGATCATCAACGTCATCGGGTTGATCGGCGAAGGATAAAATCCGCTCTGCTCGTAGAAGCGTTTTGCCTCCTCAGAAATTGCATGGACCAAAATCGCCCGGACTCCGGCGATCCTTGCCGCTTGAATGATTCGCAGAATGGCATCGCGCAATAGCGCTCGTCCCAAACCTTTACCGTGATCGTTGCGATCCACTGCCAACCGCCCGATGACAATGACCGGAACGGGTTCAGGCATGTTGCGCCGAACTCGACTTGGCACTGCCGTCCGTTCAACAGCACCCGCCGCCAGACAATAGTAGGCCACGACTCGCGTTCCCGAATGAGTGCAGACAACGTAAGTTCGAGATGCACCTACGTCTTCATTTTTGATCGCTCTTTGCCGAAGCCATTCATTGAGTGAAGACTCGCCACAATCGAATTGAGTCAGATCATGTCCGGATGAGATCGGCTCAGGCGATCGAAATGGATTCGTCGATTCCTTTGGAGACACAAGCGATTAATCCCAAGGTGCTTTGGTACGCAGCAAACGTCGCAGCTTCGAATTCTCGGCCGGCGGCTGATCCAGTAAGGCCATAAATTGTTTGAACGGCTTCTCGCCAAGTGCAAAATAGCACTTGTCCAGCAACACCGTTTCCGCTTCGCGGCGCGCCGCTTCAATCATGAACTCCGTACGAGATTTGCCGACCGCCGCCGCAGCTCGGTCAATCAAATCACGAGCGTTGGCTTGTATTCGGAGATTGATCGTTGAACTTTGGGCGGTTTCCACTGCTTACTCCAATCATTAACTCACTACCTATTCCTTTGCATCAAATAAGCATATGATAATGTGTATACATTGTCAACACATATTATTTATCAATACCCCAACGTCGGCGATAACCACCGCTCGATCTCGTTGATCGGCATGTTTTTGAGTTTCGCATAGTGCTCGACTTGGTCCTTCCGGTATCGCGCCAACACATCGGCCCCCTTATTGCTTGAAAAATATTTAATCCCAACTCTTTTTTGGGCGAGCGACAGATAAAAACTTACCAAGTAGCGGCGTCTCTCCGAGACGGCGACCTTGCGAGTCTCGGAGAGACTCGCCTACTTTTCCGGTAGATTCTTATCTGCCGCTCGCCTTAGCAACATAAATATAAACTGATCCGTATACAAATTCCGAACTGCGAATGGATCAAAATACCCCGGCTAACGGAACTGCCGTTGGCCGGGAGGGTGTCAGTACATAATTACTCGTTGTTGGGAGAGTCGTTTTTTTGACCTAGCCCCCAAAAAAAAGCAGCAAACCGCGTCGTGCGGGAACTTGCGTCCTGCTTAGCGCGCTGCCCAGACTGGTTGCGGCGTTTGCTGCCGACGTCTCCTACACGAGACCAACGTTTCGGCTTTTTTGCTTTTTTGCTCATGAGGTCAGAACTCCGGTCAAGACGAGAGCAACTCGCCCATAGATTGCCAAGTCGACGACCAACAAAAAAAACAACCAACCTCTGTCACTACTGCCGCTGGGATACGCTACGGCGGGCGTTACCTTGAAATGAGACATGTGATACTCCGTGCTATAGATTCCGACCGTCGCCGCAACTGATATTGCTGTCGCGCGGTCTCGTATAACACGGTCCGGACAAGGCGGACTCGGCGGACAAGTCCAAAGAAAACGCCTCTAGCTCAATGCCCGAGGCGTGAAAAAAGTTCAGAAAAATTTTTTTTCAGTCCGCTTTTGTCCGATCCGCCTGTCAGTCCGGTCAATAAGACTCCGCACTACGGGGACCGTCGTTGTCGCTCAGGCCAGGTTCGCCTAAGTGTTTTTTAGCTTCTCTCAGGTATCTTGCAAAAGACTCATACTCATCGGGAAGGTCGTCCCGATATTCCCTATCTCCTTTCAGTATTAAAAACAACGCTCTGCGACTGTTCCAAGTTGGTTCCGGATGCTTTTTAATATATTCATCGCATGCGCACCAAGCTTTTCTGCGGGAGTCAGGCAATCCTCTGGCAGCAGGTACTGCGGACCATGTTTTCGGTCCCACCTCTCCCCCATCCACCGGTTCAAACTCACTCCGTTCTCCTGTCACCTCGAACAGCTTCTGTTTGATTCGCGCAAGCAGGTCCTTCTGCTGTCCTGCATCTCCGCCGATCGCGGTGGCATGAATCTCGCCAGCATTTAGATCCACTCGAACCAGAATCTGTACGTCGCCATCGCAGACCACCACCCGATCGCGAAATACACTGTCCGCAAGCCCCAGTCGGTCCCGTTGTAATGGCTCATAGGCCAGCCCAATAAACTGCGGCAGATGGGTGGCAAGCAACAGTTTCAGTTTCATGACGGAAACACTGCCATCCTTGAAGACCTGATTTTGATAGTAGACTGAGCTTCCAGGTTCGGCCTCCACGGATTCAGGAATACGGTCTACCACCAGATACTTTGCCTCACTGTCATCGTTGGTTACGAAGTCAAACACCAGACGGCTTGTCTTCAGGAAGTTCAGAACGGCATCGGCTACATTCGTGTCTCCACCGACCAGCACCGTCAACTGATCCATCATACTCTGCCTTGTGACCACGCCTTTGTCGTGTTTGAACGGCACGATGCCCGGTTCGGTGTCGGTCGTCGCGCTGACCACACGGTACATGACCCCGCGCAACCACGACACCCCGAACACCAGATCGCCCAGCCGGTCCCGCGCCTCGACAGTTTCGCGCGGCATGAGCAGGTTAAGGCCTCGCTGCCTGGCCATTTCTTTTTTCTCTGCTGCCAACTCTTTGTCGCGCTGAGGACAAATCACCACCCCCAAGTTCCGCAGCAGATCAAGGCCCAAGCTATCTTTTTTGTCATTTTCATTGCCCGTTACATTGAAAAACAACGCACTCAGTTCCGCGCGGGTGATTGGCCCCTTACTCAGCGGGCCATCCTCCGCCTCGCATTGTTCCATTACCTGCCGATAGCCGGCGGGATAACTGTAGTTGATCTCCGGGTGCAACGCCTGCACCGCCCGTTCAATCGCTCCGCGTAGCACTTCGTACTGCGTCTCATAGTCCAGCCTGGCGAGTTCCTTCTTCGCCATCTCCGATCTCGCGCCCCTTCCTGTTGTGCCTCGCGGATCCCAATAGTCGCGGACGATCTGCGTACTCAGTTCCGGATCGCCTTGGACCGCATCATTGAGCAGTACTCCCTCGGTAAAATCCTCATGCACTCCTCGATCTCTATGAGAAAGGACAACGATACTTGGCGCGAATTGCGGCGCGTCGTTCTTTTTTTGATCTTCGTACCAGCCGTAACAGCGGACGATCCGCAGCCAATAGTCCAACAGACTTTCGGATCGTGGCTCCGATGCGTTGACGACGATCAGGTAGATGCAGCGTTTGTCGCCAAAGAACGTCTTGTGCCCGCCGTGAAGTTCAAGATCTCCCCCCAGATCGAAGAACCGCGCCAGCACCGCTTGGTTATTCGGCCCCATTCCATCGAGCCCGACGGTTCGCAGTTCCCATGCTCGCGTCTTTTCCGGAGTCCCGACAGCCATTCCGCTCGCTTCAATCTGCTGCCACAGATGCGATTTCCCCACCTGCTTTTTGCCGACAACGGACATACGAATGGAGAAAATTGGCTCTTGCTCGACGCCGCTGTCCGGCCGAAATTCCAGCAGACGGGCCAGAAGCATTTCCGAATCGCTAATGTAGAGCGCTTCTATTGGTATTCCCCGCTTGCTCCCACTGGGCAGCGAAAAAGTCAGCGGGTTTCCATCAACGAAGATGCTTCTCCACTCGCGACGTCGCCTCAGCACAATAGCCCAAGGGTTTCCATCTACGAATTTGTTTTTCCACCCGCCAACCGGGTTACCGCCGGGACAAAGCTGTTTGATCATATCGATAATCGTCTGGGCGTCACCGATCCGGTTATCCGATATATTGAGCGTCATCAGACCTTTCAGATGGTTCGCAATCTCGCGCGCACCTTCGTCGCCGATCCCGTTATCAGATATATCGAGCGTCGTCAAGCCTCCCAGATTGTTCGCAATCTCTCGCGCACCTTCATCGCCGATCTGGTTCACACCTATACAAAGCGTCGAAAGGCTATTCAGATGGTTTGCAATCTCGCGCGCACCTCTATAGCCAATCTCGTTACCCCGTATATTGAGCGTCGTCAGATTTTTCAGATGGTTCGCAATCTCGCGCGCACCTTCGTAACCGGTCCAGTTATACGATATCTTGAGAGTCGTCAGGCCTTTTAGATTGGTCGCAATCTCGCGTGCGCCTTCGTCGCCGATCCGGTTATCCGATATATCGAGAGTCGTCAGGCCTTTCAGATTGGTCGCAATCTCGCGCGCACCTGCGTCGCTGATCCCGTTACCTCCTATGCTGAGCGTCGTCAGGCCTTTCAAGTGGTTCGCAATCTCGCGCGCACCTTCGTAGCCGATCCGGTTATCGGATATATCGAGAGTCGTCAGGCCTTTCAGATGGTTCGCAATCTCGCGCGCACCTTCGCCGCCGATCCGGTTATCCGATATGTCGAGCGTCGTCAGGCCTTTCAG